>JBGTDX010000183.1:0-3271 GCA_041748075.1 Thermoanaerobaculia bacterium | reverse complement strand
TCCTCCTCCGCCGAGAGGCAAAGCCAGCGCGCCGCGTCGGCTAACTAGCGGTTGCACCGGACACGAACCGCTTGTTGCTGTCTCTCCAGCTCTGTACTATTCGGCGTGCGGTTCGCGCCGGTGAACCGCAGGAACGTTAGGTGCCAAGGTGTCGCTCAAGAATCTCATGGGCATTGGTGTGCTGTCGCTCACGTTGATTACATGCGTGAGCGCTACGCCTCCCGCACGGTATCGCTTCAGTGACTGGCCAGAGAGCGAAGTCCTGGAATTGCGATCAGACGGGACATTTGTGTTTCGCTTGAGATCAGATGAAGGATCATACCTAGAGGCAGACGGTACGTGGCGATGGCTGGACCGTAAGCTGCCGCTTGTCGAGACAACAGTCGCCACTCGCAAAGGCGGCATGAATGCACGCCTCCCCGACAGACAGCTTTGGTTGATTGCGCATGGACACATCTACAAGCTTGATTCTGCTTGGTCCTACATCGGCCGAGCGGAGCGACGACCGAGATCTGAAGCCGGAGACAAATGACAATCTCGCTCATCGTCCGGCACCTAACTAGCGGTTGCACCGGACACGAACCGCGTGTTGCTGTGTCTCGAGCTCTATACTATTCGGCGTGCGGTTCGCGCCGGTGAACCGCAGGGACGTTAGGCGACACTCGGCTCTACTTACGCATGAAACAAGCTATCGCTCTAGTCGCTGTTGTAGTGCGGGAGTACGACGAAGCGCTAGCCTTCTATCTCAACGTGCTCGGCTTCACCTTGGTCGAGGACAGGTTCGTCCCTGAGCAGAACAAGCGCTGGGTTGTCGCCAGTCCGCCAGGTGCAATTGAGTCCCGCATTCTGCTCGCGCGAGCTTCGAACGCCGAACAGGCTTCGCATATTGGCAACCAGACCGGTGGTCGCGTGTTCCTGTTCCTTTACACAGACGATTTCGCTCGCGATTACCTTCGTTATAAGGACGCGGGCGTCGAGTTCGTTCGAGAACCAACGGACGAGCCCTACGGCACCGTCGCCGTGTTCAAGGACCTCTACGGAAATCTCTGGGACCTCGTCCAACCAAGAGTCCCTGTAAGCGACTCCTAAACCCGTGTCGGCTAACTAGCGGTTGCACCGGACACGAACCGCGTGTTTCTGTGTCTCCAGTTCTATACTATCCGCGTGCGGTTCGCGCCGGTGAACCGCACGAACGCTAGCCCCTGAATGGAACAGATGTACACTTGATCCATGAACAGGCAACTTCTCGAACAAGCCCGTCAGCTCAGCGTGGATGAGCAACTCGAACTCGTGGAAGCGCTCTGGGATGAGATCGCGGAACGCAACGGGGTCCCGCTGCCCACGGACGCTCAAAAGGAAGAGCTTGACCGCCGGCTCGCGGATCACGAGGCAAATCCCGACGATACGCTTCCGTGGAGTGAGGTCAAGGCCTCCGCCCTCGCCCGCATTGGGCGATGACGCGTCTGGTCAGGTTTCGTCGCGAAGCTCGTGAAGAGTTCATTGAGGCTGCGGCCCGGTACGATACACAGCGCCCCGGTCTCGGCGCCGAGTCATAGCAGAGATCGAGCGTTGCATTTCTCGTGCGGCCGACCGGCCAGAACTCTACGCAGTGATTTACAACGGTATGCGCCGGGTCATTGCGAGGCGGTTTCCATACAGCGTTTACTTCCGTTTGGAAGCGCAGAACGTTGTCATTCTGGCGGTCTTTCATGGGAGCCGCGACCCAGCAAGTTGGCGGCGCCGGGCCTAACTCGGCGGTGCACCGGATACCAACCCGCTCGCGTCTACTTCGCGAGCGCTATACTTCAACGCGTGCGGGTTGGCGCCGGTGAGCGCCAGATCCGTTGGGCACGTTGGAGTCATGTGGCGTCGGCTGATTCAGAATCCGGGACGGCTCAGAAGGTAGGTGATCGATGAGGCGAATGCTCGTTTTTCTTTTCACGCTTTCCGTTGGAGTCGCTATCGGTTATTGGTTCGCATCTCACCGAGCAGACCGGCGCCTGCATACGACGCTTTTTGCCGTTGGGTGTCAAAGGATCATTGTCACCGCCAATGTCATTCATCAGCTTCCGGCAAACACGCCGACACGGACGAGGCGCGTCCTCGAACTCGAACTGCGTCAGGCGGTCGCCGACACCTCGCGAAACATTACGAAGGCGCAAGGTCCGATTTACGAGGTTCTCAGTTCCTCGGTGACTACCGATGCATTGGCGAAGGCGAAGACATTCGCGGTGCAGAACAAAGACGACGATCTCCTCAAGGGTATCGAATTTCTCACTCATCAAATTGGGAGCAGGGGCTAAGGCGGCAGCGCCTAGCTCGCAGCTGCAACCTGCACGGCTGAGCTGCAGGCACGTTGGGCGACCTAAGTATGGCAGATCTCCAGATAAAGCTCAGGCGAGACGTCGACGAAGTCGGCTGGCACGTTCTGAATGTGTTCGCCCTGGACGACCAGCCGTTGCACAGCTACTCAGTCGGGCTGTACCAAAACTACAACCATCCTGAGATCGTCATTGTCGGGCTCCAGAGCAAGACAGCGCACACGCTCATCAACGATGTCGGTGCGCAAATCCGGAAAGGCCGAGTGTACGCATCCGGCGACCGGTCATCCGAGTTTCTCAACGGATACGACGTTGCTTTCATCTCCGTGACGGATGCTCTCTACCAGGATTACTTTGGTCAGGCGATAGACTTCTACGGTTCACTCGAGTTTCCGGTCCTGCAGCTAGTGTGGCCAGACAGCAAGCACCTGCTCCCGTGGGATCCCGGATTCGATGAATCTCTGCGCGTGCAGCAGCCGGTATTGTCATCGCCCCCGGCAGAGTTGTCGCCCAACTAGCGGTTGCACCGGGCACGAACCGCATGTTGCTATGTCTCCAGCTCTATACTATCTGGCGTGCGGTTCGCGCCGGTGAACCGCAGGGACGTTAGCCCGACGTTGTAGTTCGCCATGCACATGTTACTCGCCTATCACCGACATCTGGTCGCTGACCTGCGTAATCCAACCATCGCGGATCCGTGGCGCGTTCTGGTCAGCGGCTGCCTCGCTGGTCTGAAATGTGGCGTCGATGCAACAGACAACGGCGTCGGCGCGACCCTCACCGACTTGGTGCGTCTGCCGACTTTTGCGGCTTTTCCTTTCTGTCCGGAAGAGTACGCACTTGGAACGCCGCGCTCGATGCCGGACATTCACGGCGGTGACGGTTTCGATGTAATCGCTGGACGGGCGAGGATTCTGGATGAGCACGGCGCCGACCTCACTGCCCGCATG
>JBGTDX010000182.1:0-20608 GCA_041748075.1 Thermoanaerobaculia bacterium | reverse complement strand
ACCGTCGAGACGATCCGCGGCACCAACTCGTCCTGCAACTCGAACAGCGCATCGGCGTTGAAAGTGCGCTCATAGTTCTCCGCCCAGAGATGGGCTCCCGTCGTCGCTTCGATGAGCTGCACCGCGAGGCGCAGCTTGGTCCCGGCATGGCGCAAGCTGCCTTCCATCACGTACCGTGCGCCGAGCTCTTTTCCTGCGGAGCGCACATCAACCGACTCGTTGGCGTAGCGCGCAGTCGAGCTCCGCGCGATCACCTTGAGGTAGGAGAAGCGCGACAGCCCGGTCACGATGTCTTCGGTCAGCCCTTCAACGAGTGCAGTGAGATCGGCGTTGCCGCCGCTGTACCTGAACGGCAGGACTGCGACCCAGAACCCTTCTTCGGCGCGCGCGGCGCCCGAGTCGGCTGCGGAAGAATGACCGAGGTCTGACGCGGAAGCTGCCGATTCCTCATCCGGGGGAATTTCCAGCCCCGCCTTGCGCCAGCCGTCAATCATGTGCTCGATGTATTCGGGTTCCCACCACTTCTCGAGTACGTTCCTCACAACGGCGGCGAAGTCCGGCCGCAGTTTGAGCAACTCCCGCACGGCTTTGCTGGCCGCATCAGTTTCCCCGAGCTGTCCGAAGGCAGCGGCCGACGCCGCGTGCGAGAACCATTGTCCCGGCAGATTCACCTTGAGCGCGAAGCCGAGCGCGGCGCGAAAGTCGCTCCTGCGGTACGCGTCGTAGAAGTCGGCATACCAGTACCATCCGGGATAGGTGGGATTGAGCTGCTTGGCTCGCGTCGCCAGCTCGAGACCGCGCTCCCAGTCGCCCGCATAGCCCAACAATTCACCGAGAAAAGCGAGGGTGTTGGCGCCCATCGGGTTGAGTGCGACGGCACGATCCGCGGCGTTCCGGAAGCTCTGGAATTCCTTGTGGAAGAAGAGCGCCTGAGCCAAACCGAACCATGCCAGATGGTTGGATGGTTCCGCGTCCACGGCACGCTGCGCGGCGGTGAGGCCGCTGGCGAGGGAATCAGCCTCGAGGTTGAATCCCTGCGCGTAGTCCTGGACGTGGAGCCACGCAAGCATCGCCAGGGCATCCGCATGAGCCGGCGTTTTCCGCACTGCCACCTGGAGTGCATACCGCGATGCGGCGAGCTCCTCCGGGGTGAGCCTCCGCGCATATCCGAAGCTGCGCAGCACCGCCTCATAGGGCGTCAACTGTTCGGGATCGCGACTGCGGACCGCCTCGCTCATGCTCTGGGCAAGAATCCCGTTCGTGTCGGCAACCGTCGAGACGATCCGCGGAACCAACTCGTCCTGCAGCTCGAACAGCGCATCCGGACTGAACGTGCGCTCGTAATTCTCGGCCCAGAGATGGGCGCCCGTCGTCGCTTCGATGAGCTGCACCGCGAGGCGCAGCTTCGTCCCGGCGTGCCGCAAGCTGCCTTCCATCACATACCGAGCGCCGAGCTCCTTTCCTGCGGAGCGCACATCATCCGACTCTTTGGTGTAGCGCGCAGTCGAGCTTCGCGCGATCACCTTGAGGTACGAAAAGCGCGACAGCCCGGTGACGATGTCCTCGGTCAGCCCCTCGGCAAGTGCAGTGAGATCGGAGTTGCCGCCGCTGTACTTGAACGGAAGGACGGCAATCCAAAACCCTTCCTCGGCGCGCGCGGCGCCCGAGCCGGCCTCGGAAGAACGAGCGGGGTCTGGCGCGGAGGCAGCCGATTCCTCTTCCGGGGCAATCTCCAGTCCCGCCTTGCGGAGACCGTCGAGAATGTGTTCGACGAATGCCGGGTCGTTCCATCTCCCGAATTCCTCGCGCGCCGCTTTGGCAAAGTCGGGCCGGATCGCAAGCAGTTCCTGCAGTGACTTCCGGGCCTCCTCGCTCATGCCGAGCTGCCCGTAAGCAGCCGCAGTCACGGCGTGAGTATAGAAATTTCCGGGCAGGTTGATCTTGAGGGCGAAACCAAGGGCGCCGCGGTAATCGCGCTGGCGATATGCGTCGTTAAAGAAGGCAAACCAGTACCAGCCCGGGTGACGGGGATTGAGCTTCATCGCGGATTCCACCACCGCGGTGCCGCGTTCCCAGTCGCCGGCATAGGCGATCAGATTTCCGATGAGCGCCGCCACCGAAGCATCCATGGGGTTCAGCTCGATCGCCTGCTCCGCTGCCTGACGAAATGCAAGGAAGTCCCTGTGAAAAAACAGCGTCGAAGCAAGGGCGTAATGGGCGAGGTTATTCGACGGCCCCGCCTCCACGGCGCGCCGCGCTGCTGCGAGCGCACGTCCGAGCGGGTCGGGCTGCGGATTGAGCCCGTGCGCATGTTCTTCCCAGTACAGATTTGCCAGCATTGCCCAGGCATTGCTCTGATTGGGCGCAATGCTGACGGCCCGTTCCAGAATCCGTCTCACCCGCGCATGCTCGTCGGGCGTGACTCGTTCCATGTAGCCGAAGGCGCTCAGCACCGCTTCGTGCGGAGTCAATTCATCGTCGGCCTTGTCGCGGATCGCATCGCTCATGCTGCGGGTCAGAACGCCGTACATGTCGGCAACCGTCGAGACGATCCGCGGAACCAGATCGTCCTGCAGCTCAAAGACGGTCTCCGGACTGAAGGTGCGTTCGAAGTTCTCCGCCCAGAGGTGAGCGCCGCTGTTCGTATCGACGAGTTGAACGGCGAGCCGCAGCCTGGCCCCGGCGTGACGCAGGCTGCCTTCCATTACATAGCGCGCGCCCAGATGTCTGCCCGCGGAATTGACGTCAACGGATTCATTGGCGTAGCTCGAAGTCGAACTGCGCGCGATTACGCGAAGGTAGGAGAAGCGCGACAGCCCGGTCACGATGTCCTCGGTCAGCCCGTCGGCCAGAGCGATGAGCTCGGCGTTGGCCCCGCTGTGCTTGAACGGCAGAACCGCGACCCAGAAGCCTTCCTGGGCGCGCGCCGCACCCGAGGTCGGTGCGGCTGATTTCGAGGACTCCTGTGCAGGGGCCTCCGCGCTTTTCTCTCCCAATCCTGCTTTTCTCAAACCCTCGAGCAGATGTGCGACCAGCTGCGGATCGAACCACTTGCCTAGGAATTCACCGGGCGCTTCGGCGAAGTTCTCCTTCTGGGCGAGCAGGTCCTGCAGGGCGTTGCGGGCGGCAGCGACCTCACCGAGTTGCGCGTGGGCGGCGGCAAGCAACAGATTCGACCAGAAGACCTCGGGCGCGTTGGCCTTCACCACATCGTCCACGACCGCGCGATAGTTCCCAAGGCGGTACTCATTGATTCCGAGGGCCGCTCCGTACCATCGGGGATGATGAGGGTTGCGCTCCATTGCAAGGCGGACCAGGCCGAAGCCACGTTCCCAGTCGCCGGTGAATGCGATGAGGAACATCGCTTCGTTACTTGCGTCGAGCGGGTTGAGAGCAATCGCGCGCTCCGCGGCGCTCAGGCAACCAGCCGTCTCCTTGCGGAAGAACAGCACGACGGCAAGAGCCTGCTGCGCGAGCTGACTCGTCGGAGCGATGTCGACGGCGCGCCGTGCGGCATCGAGTGCACGCTCGAGAGAACCGGGGCGCGGGTTGAAGACGTGGGCATGTTCGTGCGAGTAGATCCACGAGAGCATCGCCCAGCACTCCGCGTTCGACGGCGCGCGCTCCACGGCATGCTCCAATGCTTCGCGAGCTTCCGCATGCGCGGCCGGTGTGAGGCGTTGGTGATATCCGAAGCCGCGCATGAGCGCTTGGTAAGGGCTGAGCTGATGGGGATCCCCACCTCGAGCGGCGTCGCTGATGCTGCGCGCGAGCACACCGAAGCGATCGGCGCACGTGGAGACGATGCGAGGAACCAGATCGTCCTGAAGTTCAAACGATGCTTCCGGATTGAACGCGCGCTCGTAGGTTTCCGACCAGAGATGAGCGCCGGTCGTCGTGTCGACGAGTTGCACCGCGACGCGCAGCTTCGTACCTGCCTGGCGCAGATTGCCTTCCATCACGTAGCGGGCGGTTCCTTCACGCGCGCGGCCGCTGTCTGCGCTCGCGTCGGGCGACATCACCCTGAGATAAGAAAAGCGAGACAGCCCGGTCGCGATGTCGTCTCTCAGCCCCTCGGCCAGGGCCGCGAGATCTGTGTTGGTTCCGCTATGTTTGAAGGACAACACCGCGACCCATGGGCCTTCTTCGGCGCGCCCGACATCGGGGCTCTCAGACGGCGATGGTCCGCTGGAGACAGCGCGGAGTGCATCGCGCACCTCGCGCACGGATGGGAAACGATCTGCTGCGCTCTTCTCCATGCAGCGCGTGATGATCCGCGTCAGTTTGTCAGGCAGTTCTCTGCGGCGCTCGGCCAGGGGCCGCGGCGTGTCGCGCAGAATCGCCGAGGCAAGATCGATGGACGAATCTCCACGGAAGGGGCGCTCGCCGCTCGCCATCTCGTAGAGCATGACTCCGAGGGAGAAGATGTCCGTTCGGTGATCGAGTTGCCGGCCCTGTAACTGCTCGGGCGACATGTACGGCATGGTGCCCATTACGACGCCCTCGCGAGTCTTCATCTCTGTCGACAGATCTGCGTTCGCGCTCTCTCCTGACCCGCTGATTTTCGCCAAGCCGAAGTCGAGGACTTTGACACGCCCCTCGGTCGTCACCATCGCATTCGCCGGCTTGAGGTCGCGGTGCACGATCCCCTTCTCGTGCGCGGCGGTCAGGCCATCGGCAAGACCGGCGGCGATGTCGAGGAGTTGCGGAACCGGCATCCCGCCGTCGGGAATGAGCCGGTTGAGCGACTCCCCCTCAACCAGTTCCATCGTGAGAAAATGCATGCCCTCTGATTCGTCGACCGAGTAGATCGTCACGACGTGCGGATGATTCAGCGCCGCGACCGCGCGGGCCTCGCGCTCGAAGCGCTGGAGCCACTCCGGGTTCGACGCCATCTCGGGTGGAAGCACCTTGAGAGCGACCTCACGCCCGAGCCTTGTGTCGGTCGCGCGATACACCGCGCCCATTCCGCCGGCGCCGATCGCAGCGGTGATGCGGTAGTGCGCGACCTTCTGGCCGATCAAGGTAAGGCGCTCCAGTCCCGCCGTCCTGCGCGGCGGTTGTTCAGCCCGAGAAGACTCGAGGCAGGGTTGTATTCGGATGAGGGGAAAGTTTAATCGAATTCAGATGGGTCGAGCGGAAGATCGGGAAGGGGAGAGCTAGATAATTTTCAGGTCGAGTAAGACCCGGTCCGATCCAATGGCGTCGACTCAGGGAGCGGACGTGTTCGAGCAAGGTTAGACCCGAACGAAATCCCCGGGCTTCGTTCCAAATGGCGTCGACTAAAGGTCCGCAGCGCGCGCAGGCGCTACAGGCCATCATCCTTTGTTCAGCCTGTAGCGACCGCCTTCGCGGCGGCTTGATTCCTGCCTGAATCGATCGGCCCCGGGCGGAGCCCGGGGCTAAATTGTTGAGCGCGCCTTTGCGCGCTCCCGCAAGTACGAAGCGCGAAACGTCCGAACATCAGCTGCCGCGCTGACGACTGTCCTTCCTGGTCAACCTGCTTGAGGTCTCGGATCGCGTCGTCCGTTCTGCGCGTTATCAAAAGCTCCAGCGGACCCCGATCTGAAGCTCGCGGCTGGGCAGCGTCGCTCTGTATCGCCCGTAGTTCGGATTGACGATGTAGGCGGCAGTGGGGTTCACCCGCGTCGGACCGTTCAGGAAGAGCGCGCTGTCGACCGACGTCACGTCGTAATTAGTCTCATTGATAACGTTGAAGCCCTCAACGATGAAGTCAAAGTTGCTCGAGCGGCCGAGGACGAAGGTTTTCGTCAGCCGCACGCTGAGGCTACTGAACTCCGGGCCATTCTCGTCGAACCGCTTGACTCCCACCGGTCGGTCGGAGTTCTTCCCGTCGCCATTCCAGTCGTAGCCGAGGCGCCGGGTGAACGGCTGGCCCGAGCCGTACTGGTAGATCGGTGCCACCGTCACCATCCACGGAAGCCTGAAGATCCCGCTGATGACCACGCGCCATCGCTCGTCGGTACGCGCCCGGCCCCACTCCGCGCCGATGTCCGTCGGATCATTCGGGAAGCCGCCCGGGAACTCGGGGCTGAAGTCGTCGCTGATGTTCTTCTTATTGCCAGCAGTGACGGAGCCGGTGAGCAGGTGTCCCTTGCCAAAGGTGCCGTTGAGGCCGACCACCAGCGCTTTGTACTCGCTGCGGCCGTCGTTCGTGAACATGTTGATCTGGTCCCACGCCGGGTTGAACCGGCCACCGGTGGCGTTTCCTCGCCAGTTCGTGTCACGTATGGTGATCTCCTTGTCACCTTTGACATAGATCAGATCTGTGTCCAGATAGAGGCGGCTCTCGCTGAGCCGAGTCGTCATACCAAGACTGACTTGCATCGCCTCAGGAGCCTCGAGATTGTCTTCGAGCAGCATGATCGAAACGGGAAGCGGAATGCCCGTGGTCGTCGGTCGCTCCACGTCGAGTGCCAACCCGGGCTGGCCGAACAGCGCTCCGTTCAGACGCGTGAACCTCCGGAGGCCAGTGACTCCGTTCTGCTGGAGTTCAACGACCGCAGGAATGAGGAGGTAGCGCCCCGTGAAGAGTCCCGCGCCGCCGCGGACGACGTACTTCCCGCGACCGTTCGTGTCCCAGGTGAAGGACAGGCGCGGCTGGATGTTGTCGTCATCGACCTTGCGGTCACCCACGAGCGGATGAGTGAAGTCGGGATTATTGCCGTCTGTATCGAGGTCGTAGCGAAGGCCTGCATTGATCGTCAGGTTCGGCCTTGCACGCCACGAATCCTCGACGAAGGCGCTGTAGATCGTTGTCTTTTTGGTGACGTCCGGCGAACCAACACCGTAGGTGTACCTCAGTGGAAGGCTGCGGTCATCCCCCACGTAAATGAACAAACCGTGGGGGGACGGCTCGATTCTGGAGCGGTCGTCGACGTACTGGATGCCGATGCCGCCCTTGAAGCTGTGGTTCCCTCGGTCGAAGTGGAAGGTGTCGCGGAGCTCGTAGATCTCCCCGTCGAAGAGAACGTTGCCGAAGCTGTTCGCCCCGGTCTGGAGTGTGTTACCGCTGGAGAACCATTCTCCGGCAGCGGTGGAGTTCACCCGCTGGTGGTACTTGCGCGCGCCACCGTTGAGACGGAACTCGTTCAGCATCGCATCGCTGAGGATCCATCCGTGCTCGAGGGTGAGGTTGGCCTCGTCACGACCGAACCGGGAACCAGCCGAGATGTCCGCGACGCCGCCAACCCGCAAGTTCGTTTCGCGATGCTGCGCATATACCGCCTTAGCGGAGGCATGCTGACTGTCGCTGAGACTGAAGTCCAGCCCCAGGTAGGCCAGATTCTGGTCCATCGGTTGCTGCACGTCCGCGGCGCGGTCCGCGAATGCGCCCGCGGGGCGGAAGAGCGAAACGTTCTTTTCGTTCACCTGCTCGACGGAAAAGAAGAAATGCGAGCGGTCGCGGACGATCGGCCCACCGACAGTGAAGCCGAACTGAGTCCTTTCGAAGGGTGTCTCGGAGAGCGCCAGTGGGCTGCTCTCCCGCAGGGCATCGTCGCGGAAGAAGCCGAACACCGTAGCGGAAAGGTCGTTTGCTCCCGACTTCGTGACGATGGACAATGCGCCACCGGCGGAACCGCCGATCTCGGTATCGAATCCGCTGCTGATGACGCGGAACTCCTGGATGGCATCCAGGCTGAAGCGGCTGCGGGCGAGGCCAATCGTCGGATCGGTCAGGTTCACGCCATCGACCAGAATGGTCGATTGCGAGGCGTTGCCGCCGGAGCCGATGACCGGACCGCCGAGGATGCCGCGAAAGGCGCCCCGCTCGCGCTGTACGCCCGGCGCGATGAAGGCCAGCCGCTGGAAGTCACGGTCAGCGACCGGCAGCATCTGGATCTGCTCGGGAATGATGTTCGTGGACGTGTCGCTCCTGTAGAGGTCAACAACATGCGCGGGAGCGGTTACGGTGATTGCTTCCGCTGCTGCGGTCTGCAGAGCGATCGTGAGGCGTCTGGTCTGACCCACGCGCAGTGCGATCCCGGACTGAGTCAGGGGAGCGAAAGCGAATATCCTCGCCACAAGCTCATAGGTCCCGGGGTCGAGCGCCGGGAAACGAGACCACCCATTCTGGCCGGTAACGGCCGTGCTCTGAAACCCCGTCTCGACGCGGGTCACGGTGACCGTCACGCCCGGCAACGCTCCTCCCTCCTGGTCGAGGACCACAACCTCAATGACGCTCTTGTTAACCTGCGCGAGCGAGGGAATGGCTGGAAGCGCACAGAGGAGCGCGCAGAGAAACGCCGGAATCGATTTACGTGTGAGCATTCCTTGAATCCCCCCAACGCACTGCAGACGTTGGTTTGCCAGCCTCACACATCAGGAAGACAGCTCAAAAACCGCCACTTCTTTCGGTCTGTTTTCGCGCCCGCGAGAGCCAGGCCCCTCGACGGCCCTCTCCGTCGGAGCGATGTTAAGTCTTCGTGTGGTCGCTCACAAGCTAAGGCGGATAAATCTCTAGAAAAGTGCAATTCAAGTTCAGGAGGAGGTTCTTTCCGCTAGAATTGGAAATACCCATGAGAGGGGAGCCGGCAAACCTCACGCACCTCCTCCAGGCGTGGAGTGAGGGCGACAGCGCAGCATTGGCTACCGTGGCGGCGCTCGTGAACGAGGAGCTGCGCGGAATGGCGCGGGGGATCCTCGCCGGGGAGTCGCGCGATGGTCAGTGGCGGCCGACCGAGTTGGTCGATGAGGCATACCTGCGGCTGCTCGACTCTCACGGAATTCAGTGGCAGAACCGGGTGCACTTCTTCAGCACGGTTGCGCGAATGATGCGGCGCATCCTGGTCGACTCGGCACGCGCGCGGAAGGCGGTCAAACGCGGTGAGGGAGTTGAGGCCGTGCCGCTGGATGATGAGCAGATCGCCGCCTCGGGATCGGCATTCGACCTCGTCGCACTCGAGGCGGCTCTCGCGAAGCTCGACGCCCTGAAACCGCGCGCGGGAAAAGTCGTGGAGATGAGGTTCTTCGGAGGCTTCAGCGTGGACGAGACCGCCGAAGCTCTCGGAATCTCCAAGCGTACGGTCATCAACGACTGGAACACCGCACGCGCCTGGCTTTCCCGGGAGCTCTCGCACTGACGGCCATGAACTCGGACCAATGGGACGTCGTCTCGGACCGGTTCAACCTCTGGCTTGAGGCTGGCGAAGCCGAACGTGCGCGCCTTCGCGAGCAGTTCGCGGCCGAAGATCCGGAGCTCGCTGCCGAAATCGACGCGCTGACGAGGACGACGGGCGAACGATTTCTGGAGACGCCCGCGCTCCTGCTGGCAGCTCAGCAGGTCGCTCAACAGGAAGCGGCCCTGCTCGGTACCGGCATGACGGTTGGTCCGTATCGGATCGTGTCACTCCTCGCGCGTGGAGGGATGGGCGACGTCTACAGAGCGACGGACGAACGGTTGCACCGCGACGTGGCGCTCAAGGTGCTCGCCGGCGCGGGCACCGGCGAAGCGCGGCGAATCGACAGATTCATGCACGAGGCCAGGGTGACGGCGTCGCTGGACCATCCGAACGTGGTTCGCGTCCTCGACGTGGGACGGTTCGAAGAGCGCACCTATCTGGTCGCGGAACTGCTCGAGGGAGAGACGCTGCGGTCGCGAATCGCTCAAGGGCCTCTCCCCCCCGACGAAGTGCTTCGGATCGGGAAGGAGATCGGGTGCGGACTGGCCGCCGCGCATGCGGCCGGGCTCGTGCACCGCGACCTGAAGCCGGACAACATCTTTCTCACGCAATCCGGAACGACGAAGATTCTCGACTTCGGAATCGCCAAGCTGGTCCAGGACGAAACCGTTCGCGGCGGTTTCTCGACGGCGACCGGCGTTCTCCTGGGCACGGCCGGATACATCGCCCCGGAGCAGATCCGCGGGGAACCCCTTGACGGCCGCGCCGACCTCTTCGCGCTCGGCGCGGTCCTTTTCGAAATGCTCACCGGGGAGCGCGCCTTCGCGCGCGTGCATCTTGTCGAATCTCTGCACGCGATCCTGCATGATCCGCCGTCGACCGCCCTCGAAGAGCGCACGGGCGTCCCGCTCGACCTGGCGCAAATCGTCGGACGCCTTCTCGAGAAGGCACCGGAGGCGCGCTTCCAATCCGCGGCGGAGCTCATCGAGGCGCTCGAGAGCGTCGATCCGAGGTATGTCGGCGCTCCGCGACGAGCAGCATTTTCGTCCGTTCGCACTGCCGCCTGGACTGCCGCGGCTGCGCTGGTCCTCCTCGCCGGTGGTGCCTCCCTGATCATTCCGCGGCAGGAAACGCAACGGCAGCCTCCGATCGCTGCGCCGCTCCCGGCCCAGCCTCTGAAGCTGGCGATCATGCCGTTCCGCAGCATTCCTCCGGCGGACGACCACGGCGTCCTCGAGCTCGGGCTGGCCGAGGTGCTGATCGGCCGCCTTGGGCAGCTCTCGAACGTCCAGGTTCTTCCCCTCTCGGCGACCGAACGCCTGCGGAGCGAAGAACCGGTCGAGGCAGCGCACAAGCTCGGCGCCGACCGCGTTCTCACGGTCACGCTTCAGCGGGACGGCAATCACGTCCGGGCCACTCCGCGGCTGATGTCGGCTTCAGGTGAGTCGATCTGGGCGACGACCGTCGACACCGACGCGTCGAGCGTGTTCTCCATCCAGGACATCATCGTCAGCAAGGTCGTCGACGAGCTCGCGCCGAAACTCTCCGCCGGTGCGCGGACGAAACTTGCGCGGGCCGGGACGAAAAACAACGACGCATGGGAGGCGTACGTGCGCGGCCGCGCGTATGTGCTCAACCCGACCGCCCCCGATCTGAACCGGGCCAAAGAGGCGTTCGAGGAGGCGCTCCGGCTCGATCCGAACTACGCGGACGCCTGGGCAGGTCTCGGATCAGCGTACAAGCGAATGTCAATCGCTGCCGCCATGCCGACCGCGGAGGCTCTCACGAAGGCAAAGGACGCGGCCGAGCGCTCCCTGCGGATCGATGCCGAGAACGCGGAGGGCTATTCGGTGCTCGGCACAGTGGCGTTCTGGTACGAGTGGGATTTCGCGAAAGCGGAGCGCCTGCTTCGGCGCGCCATCGAGCTCCAACCCAGCTCCGCTGATGCGCAACTGTTCCTCGCGCATCTCTACGCGAACATCGGGCGCCACGACGAAGCGCTCAATGAAATTCGCCGCGCCCGCGCGCTCGACCCCGTCTGGCCGCTCGCTCGCGCCCAGGAAGGAAGCTTCCTGATCATGGCGCGGCGTTACGAGGAGGCGCTCCGTCTGCTCGACGACGCCATCAAGCTCGAGCCGCGGTTCTGGCCGGCTCGCTCGCAAAGGGTGCATGCGCTCCTCGCGCTCGACAAGTACGACGAGGCTGTGCAGGAATCGGACAACGTCGTGTCGCTGCGGCGGAGCACGGGTTCGGATATGCCTGCGTGGATTGTCGGCGGGCTCAAAGGATATGCGCTCGCCCGATCCGGCCGCCGGGCCGAAGCCGAGAAAATGCTCGACGAGATCAAGCGTGAGCCGCCGCGCCTGCACAGTACCGCCGAGGCACTGGTTCTCCATGCCCTCGGCCGAGATCAGGAGGCGCTCGAGAGCATTAGGCGTGCAATCGCGAACCGCGACCAGAGCGTGACGTTTCTCGGCGTTTATCCCTGGTGGGACGATTTCCGTGACGTGCCGGAGTTCCGAGATCTTCTCCGTCAGGCCAATCTTCTGGAAGTGTCCGATCGGATCCCGCGGCCTGCTCCTCCAGGCTGATTTCAGCGCGTTGAAAACGCCGGCGAGCGATTTCAGCTCGCCGGCGTCAGGAGTCCCGTGGCTCGTGCGTCAGCCGTGCGAACGGGCTGATCGCATGACCTATCGGAATCGTTGCCCCACGGACGTGGGGCAGGCGGTCCGATAAATCTGTCCATCCATGTCGTAGAACTCCACGACGGCGCTTGCGGTCTGGTGATCGGCATCGCTGAGTGTATGCGTCCCGCTGATGACCTGCCATCCCGTCGTGAAGCCGGCGGCTGGTGGCGGCGGATTGGTGTCGAAGAGA
Source organism: Thermoanaerobaculia bacterium (assembly GCA_041748075.1). GTDB lineage: Bacteria > Acidobacteriota > Thermoanaerobaculia > Gp7-AA8 > Gp7-AA8 > JBGSYJ01. Next base: position 8,588 of record JBGTDX010000182.1, on the reverse strand, counting down.
ATGGCGGCCACCATGCGAAGCGAATACGTCGATCCTCCGTCTCGCGACCAGAGGCCATGTGCGGGTGTGCGCTGCCCGGGCGCAAACGCCAGAGTCCCTACGCTTTCGGAGATCGTACCCCCGCGGTGAAAGGTGACCAGCGATCTGAAGGGTGGGCCGAGAGGCACGCCGGTCGTGCAGTCTCGAACCGTTACGACCATGCTCCACACGCCTTCGATCGTTCGCCCTTCCGAGTTTGATTGGGCGAGCGCCGGCGTGCTCCCGCCCAGGAGCGCTGCGCTGATCGCGCAGGCGATGATCGCCGTGCGGACACGGGCCAGCCGGTTGAAGCCGGCGTAGGACACCTGGTTCTCGTGGGTATCGTGCTCGTCTTTCATGGTGACTTCCTCCTTGTCATCTATAGCGAGAAAGACGACCGAAAAGTGCACCTGCACGGCGGCTCCGAGCCGAGGTAACCGCCAGTCCTTATGATTTTGGATCCCCATTGCCTTTGCGACAGCGATTTTCCGGTTTTTCCAGTAAGCCCGACCCTGCCGGTGATCCGACCTCTCTGAAAGGAATGGCCATGCGCAAGAAAGCGGCGTCTCACCCTTATATAAGGTCCGCTCAGGATGACACATAGTGCCCTAAGTTCACGTCATTGGGACCCTACTTTTATCCACGAGCTGGTTTTACCAACAGTATAACTATGTTATACTCTCGGTATGAAAACGGCCATCTCCATCCCCGACGCGCTATTCGAAGAGGCGGAACGGTTGGCTGAGACGCTGGGCCAATCCCGGAGTGAGCTTTACCGGAACGCGCTCGAACGCTACATCGAGAGCCGCTCGCCTGACCTGATACGGGAAACGCTCGATCGAGTGCTCGAGAATCTCGAGCAGACCGACGACGATCTGATACGGACCACGGCCGCCAGCGTTCTCAAGGCGACCGAGTGGTAGTTGCTCAGGGTGACGTCTTCTGGGCCGACATTCCGATGCCGGCGGGCTCAAAAGCCGGTTACCGCCGTCCCGTCGTCGTGGTGCAGGGTGACGCATTCAACCGGAGCGCAATTCGAACGGTGGTCTGCATTCCGCTTACGAGCAACCTCCGGTGGGCAGAGGCTCCGGGGAATGTTCTGCTGTCGAAGCGCGAGACCGGTTTGTCGAAGGACTCAGTTGCCAACGTCTCGCAGCTCATCACGATCGAGAGGGATTTTCTGGCCCGTCGTTCCGGAAAACTGTCTGCGCGCAGAATGGCTCAGGTCCTTGCTGGAGTCGACGTGGTTCTGGGCAGATAGTCGGAAGAAATAGAAAACTGGCAGATGGAGTGCTGTCGGTCTTGATTGTCCGGGATACCCAGCCCTGAAACTGCCCCGCAGAGTGGAACACCGCTTCGCTTGACGCGGTGCGGCATGGAGGCTCATATTCTTTTCACATGCACAGTGACGGGAGTTCCCCGTCCGGCGGGGACTCGAAATCGGACCAGACGGCGCTGAAGCCTGACAGGTCCGACAGATCTGGCTCCGCGGGCGAGAAGGTCCGCTTCACTCCGGGATCGATCCTGGCCGGACGCTATCGCGTCGTGGCGTTGCTCGGCCGGGGAGGGATGGGAGAGGTCTACCGTGCCGAGGACATGAAACTCGGCCAGCAGGTGGCTCTCAAGTTCCTTCCGCGGGAGTTCGCCGTCGACGCCGACAAACTCAGCCGGCTTCATGACGAGGTGAGACTCGGCCGTCAGGTCTCGCATCCCAACGTATGCAGGATGTACGACATCTCCGAGTGGGAGGGGCACCACTTCATCTCGATGGAGTACATCGATGGTGAGGACCTCGCGTCTCTGCTTCGCAGAATCGGAAAGCTGCCCCACGACAAGGCGCTCGAGATCGCGCGTGACCTCTGCGCGGGCCTCGCAGCCGCTCACGGCCTCGGAATCATCCACCGCGATCTGAAGCCGGCAAACGTGATGATCGACGGACGCGGCGACGCACGGATCACCGATTTCGGTCTCGCCGCACTTGCTGAGGATCTCGAGCAGCGCCGTGAAGTCGCCGGAACTCCAGCCTACATGGCCCCGGAGCAGCTCGAGGGAGGTGTGGTCACGCCGAAGACGGATCTGTACTCTCTTGCGCTGATCTTCTACGAGATGTTCACCGGCAGACGGCTGTTCGAGGGCGCCACCTTCGGCGAGATCATCTCCCGGCGCAAGGATTCCAGCTCGCAGAGCCTGTCCCGCGAGACGAGCGAGCTCGATCCTGCTGTCCAGCAGGTGCTGGTCCGCTGCCTCGAGGAAGATCCGCTCCGACGTCCGGTGTCGATTCATTCCGTCATCGCTGCACTGCCGGGCGGAGATCCTCTCCAGGCTGCGCTTGACGCGGGCGAGACTCCGTCGCCGGAGATGATCGCCGCGGCTGGCAGCACGGGTGAGCTCAGCCCCGCCATCGCCTGGCCGCTGCTGATCCTCACGGTGGTGGTCCTGATCGGCGCCGCCGCCCTCTCTCCTCGTGTTCGACTTTACGGACAGACGGACCTGCCTCTCGAGCCGTTCGAGCTGACGTTCCGTGCCCGCCAGATACTCGCCGGCGCAGGATTGGACCAGCGGCCCGCCGACGTGGTCGCGGAGATGGGAGTCGATCTCGACTACCGATTCTGGAAGAGGGAGCAGAACCGCAGCGGCGCGCCTTCGTCCTCAGTCGCGGAGCGCGTCTTCAGCCCGCTCATCTTCGGCTATCGGGAGAGCCCTGCTCCCATGGCTACCTCCAGTTTGGAGAGAGTATCGGCGTTCGGCTCTGAGCCGGCGCTCGAACTGGAGGGAATGGGGCAGGTGATCCTCGAGCCGGATGGGCGGCTCCGAAAGATGATCGTCGTTCCGCCCGACGAGCTGGCTCCCAGCGACGCGGATCCGGACTGGGGTCCGATGTGGGCAGCCACGGGACTCGATGCTGCGCAGGCCGCAGCAGTCGATCCGAAGTGGAGACCGCCAGTGGGGTCGGACCGGAGGTTCGCCTGGCTGGTGCGGGTTCCGGAGCTCGAGGAACCAGTGAGGGTCGAGGCTGCGTCTCTCGCAGGTCTGCCGGTCTGGTTCGAAGCCATCACGCCCTGGAACAAGCCGTTCCAGCCGCTGCTCGCGCATCGCCGGCCGATACAACGCGTCGCCGACCTCCTGTTCCTGATCGTGATGCTCGGCTCAATGATCATTAGCGGTGTTCTCGCGAACCGGAATCTCCGTCGCGGACGAGGAGATCGTCAGGGAGCATGGCGAGTCGGTTCATTCGTCATGATCGCAATATTCCTGGCGGGCATATTCGTCAACGACCATTACTGGAGCTCGGTGCTCGAGGGATCCGTGATCGTCATGTCCATCGCATGGGCACTGTTTGCCGGTGTGATGATATCGATCTGGTACCTCGCGCTCGAGCCCTATCTGCGACGTCGATGGCCCCGGACCCTGATCTCGTGGACCAGACTGCTGCAGTGGCGATGGCGCGATCCTCTGGTCGGCCGGAGCATCATCATTGGAGTGCTGGCGGCTGCAGTTATGCGCCTCGCGCACTTCGTGACGCTCGCGGTGCCGTCGTGGCTGGGCTGGACTCCGCCGGTCCCGTGGGATTCTACGTTCCTGGAGATCAGCGGCTGGAAATACACGATCGGATTCCTCTTCGGGAACGCCGGCTCTGCCGTACTTGTCGCGCTGATGTGGATGGTCGTACTTCTGGTCGTTCATCTCGTGTTACGCCGGCGCTCGGCCGCCATCGCCGTGGTTTTCGTACTCACGGTTCTTTCGGGCGGTTTCGAAAACTACGCGGTTCTGGAGTGGCCCCTGAAACTGTTCATGGGAAGCGTCATGACGTGGGTGATGATTCGTCATGGTCTCGTCGCGCTCGCGTTCCTGTTCTTCACGTTCGACACCTTCGGCAATTTCCCCATGACTCTCGATCCCTCGGTCTGGTACTTCGACCGCTCTCTCCTGGCGCTGGCCCTTCTGATCGGACTGGCTGTCTTCGGATTCACGCGCGCCCTGGGAGCCCAGCCCCTCTTCGCCGAACCGCTCCTCGAAGACTGAATTCAGCGAGCGTATCGCGCGCGGGGTCACGGGTCGCGGGTCTGCCTTCTCGCTTTACCGCAGAATCGCACTCGATTGCGCCCGGAGTTGCCGTGCGATACTCTCCGAGCTGGTTCGTGATCGAGGTTGACCAGCTTTCCTACACCTATCCGCGCGCGGCGTCTCCTGCCGTTGAACGCCTTTCCTTTCACGTTCAGCCTCAGGAGATCTTCGGCTTCCTCGGGCCGAGCGGAGCCGGCAAGAGCACGACACAGAAGATTCTGATCCGCCTGCTTCGTGACTACTCCGGCACCGTTCGCATCCTGGGACGCGACGCCGGAGAGTGGGACCGCAGCTATTACGAGCGGGTCGGCGTTTCATTCGAGTTGCCGAATCATTACCTCAAGCTGACTGCTCTGGAGAATCTGCAACTCTTCGCAGGTCTCTACGGTGGTGAGTCGAGCGACCCACTCGCGATTCTCGAGGTGCTGGACCTCGGAGATCATGCACACCGCCGGGTGGGGGAGTTCTCGAAGGGAATGAAGAACAGGCTCAACCTCGCGCGCGCGCTTCTGCACAATCCAGAGCTGCTCTTTCTCGACGAGCCCACCACCGGACTCGACCCGCTCACCAGCCGGCGGGTGCGCGACCTCATCCTCGCCCGCCGAGATGCTGGTGCGACGGTCTTTCTCACGACGCATGACATGCAGCTCGCCGATGAACTGTGCGATCGCATCGCATTTCTCGTCGACGGAAGCATCCGTCTCACCGACTCTCCCCGACGGCTACGCCTCGAATATGGTCGACGCGTCGTGAAGGTCGAGATCAGCATAGGCGACGAGCTCGAGTCGCGAGAGTTCGAGCTCGACGGTCTCGGCACCAACGACGAATTCGTGAATACCCTGCGGAGAGGAAACATTCAGACCATTCACACCCAGGAGACCACGCTCGAGGAAATCTTCATCCGCGTGACGGGGAAGGATCTCCGATGAGCCGCTTCGCCGCGCTCGTACGCGCTGACGTCCGCCTTCAGGTGCGATACGGACTCTATGGGGTCAGTCTGATGATGGTTCTGATCTGGGGAACCGTGCTGGGAGGGCTCGGGGCGTCGGCTCTTCCTCCATCCGCCCTCGTACCGCCGTTCATCGCCGTCAACCTCATCATCACGACATTCTACTTCATCGCGGCACTCGTTCTCTTTGAGAAGAACGAGGGCGTCCTTTCTGCGCTGGTCGTCACCCCCGTCAGCGCGCTCGATTACCTCCTGTCGAAGGTTCTTTCACTCACCGGACTTGCTGCCGCAGAGACGCTGCTCATCGTCGCGTTCGTCTTCGGCGCTAACGTCGAATGGCCTCTGCTGCTCGCGGGCACCTGTCTGCTCGCTGCTCTTTATGCATTCGCGGGATTCCTTCTGATCGTTCGGCTGCGAACCTTCAACGAGTTCCTCATGCCGTCAGTGTTCTTCGTGATCGTGCTTCTGCTGCCTCTCCTCGAGTACCTTCCCATTTCCGGAACTGGTCTGTTGTGGCTTCATCCGGCGTACCCTGCACTTGCACTCATCAGGGGAGCGTCGGGACCGGCTTCGGCTGGCATGACCGAGCTTGCGGCAGCGGTCGGGTGGTGCGCGATCGCACTCTGGTGGTCGTGTTGGGAGTTCAGGCGACATCTGGTGAGGGGACGATGACCGTTCATCCGGCGACGCTGCTTCGTTCGCTCGGAGCGGCGGATCTCCGCAACTTCCGGCGTGACCCTCTGCTGATCTGGATGGTGATCTTCCCTCCAGCTGTTGCGCTCCTGTTCCGGCTGCTCGTGCCATGGCTGCGCGAGGTTCTTCTCGCGCGATGGGGATTCCAGCTCGAGCCGTACTACCCGCTGATCATGAGCTTTTTTCTGCTGACTCCCGGCGTGATCGCCGGCGTCATCAGCGGCTTCGTTCTGCTCGACGAGCGGGACGAGGGGGTACTCACAGCGATCGCAGTGACGCCGGTGCCGTGGTGGAGCTGGCTGACGTACCGGCTGGCTGTTCCTCTGGGGTTGGGAACGGTGCTGGCGGTCGCCACGTACCCGATGGTCGGAATCACGCCGCTTCCCCTGCTCGACCTCATCGCCATTGCGGGTGTGGCCGCACTGCTCGCGCCCGTCACGGCTCTCTTTCTCGCGGCATTCGCCGCGAACAAGGTCTCGGGCTTTGCGATGATCAAAATACTCAATACAGTGAACATGATCCCGATCATCGCCTGGTTCTTCGATCCCCCGATGCAGTGGATTGCCGGGATCGTACCGAGTTACTGGCCGATGAAGATGGTCTGGGAGGCCTCCGCCGGCAGAACGTATTTTCCTGAAGCGATCGCAGGCGTTCTGATCGCGATGCTGGCGCTGGTGCTCCTCGAGTGGCGATTTCGCACGCGTCTTCAGCGTTAGGTTGAAGGAGGACAATTGCGTTCACAGGCGTATCGACTTCACATTTTCTTCACGGACCGGGTGTCACTCTGTCAGCGATGATGAACTCCGTTGCAGCGAACTGAAATGCATCGGTCGAAGGCTGAACTGAAGGTTTCCCTGAAACGAGCACTCTCGGTAGTGCTGATCGCGCTACTGGTAGTGGTGCTCGTCTTCGCGATCGCCGTGCTCTGGCCTGAGAGGCAGGCGACGCCTGTCCAGACAAGGGGCCCCTGGGCAATCAGGAATGTCGGGATCATCGATGTGCAGTCCGGGATCGTGGTACCGGGACAGACGGTCCTGATTGCCGAAGGCCGCATCGTGCACGTCGGCAATGCTGCGACGGTGAATCTCGACACCGATGTGCGAGTAGTCGACGGCACCGGCAAATACCTCATGCCCGCCTTGTGGGACATGCACACGCACGTCCTGGCGATCAGTCCTCTGCTCGATCTTCCTCTCTATCTCGCGTACGGGGTGACGAACGTACGCGACATGCAGGGCTGCCCGAAGCCGGGCGATCCCTTTATTTCCTGCGCGGAGGACAAACGCCGGTGGACAGCCGAGGCACTGGCGGGCGAGCGGGTGGGACCGCGTGTCGTTGCTTCAGCCAGCTGGATGGCGAATGGTCCCGGGATGGTCGCGCGGCTCGGGTCGGTCCCGGCTTTCTTCGATACCGCCACGCCGGATCAGGCGCGTCAGTTCGTCCGTCATTTCGCATCGGACACGGATGCGATCAAAGTCTATGACCGGATTCGGCGGGACGCGTATTTTGCGCTTGTCGATGAAGCGCGCCGTTCAGGTCTGGACGTGGTGGGGCATCGGCCCCATGCCGTCAGCGCGATCGAGGCTGCTGCGAATCAGAAAAGCATCGAGCATGCACGTTTCATTCTGCACGAATCCTTCTCAGGCAGCGCGGAGCTTCGTACCCGCACAGGGAGATCCTGGCGGGAAGACCGTCGGAGAATGCTCGACGAGCACGATCCGGAGATGGCGAATGCAATCTTCGACGCGATGAAGCAGAACGGCACGTGGTACGTCCCGACGCACCTGACGCGATGGTCGGACGCTTACGCTGACGATCCGTCCGTGGGCAACGATCCACTTCTGCGTTATCTCCATCCCCTGGTCGAGCGCCAGTGGCTCGAAGACATCGATGAGGTGCTCGCCGACGATCCATCGCCGGACGCCCGTGAAACGTATCGGCAGTTTTACCGAAAGGGTCTCGAGCTTACCGGCGCAGCGCATCGCTCCGGTGTGAGGGTTCTCGCCGGCACAGACTACTTCGTGGCAGGAGCGGATCTGCACCGGGAGCTTCAACAGCTATCGGCCGCCGGTCTCCCGCCCGCCGCCGTGCTTCGTGCTGCGACGCTGTCTCCCGCAGAATACTTCGGACTCGATGCCACCTACGGAACTGTCACCCAGGGCAAGGTTGCGGACCTTCTGCTTCTGCGAGCAAATCCGCTGGAGAACGTCCGCAACACACTCGAGATCGATGGAGTCTCGTTCAACGGAAACTTTTATGATCGGGCAGCTCTCGATGGGATCTCCAGTCTGGTCGAGCGACGGGCTCGCAGCTGGACGATCGGCTGCAAGATCATCTGGAGATTTCTGAAAAATCCCGCCGGCTATTGAGGGAGTTCTGGCGTTCAGCGAGACCGCTTGAGGTACGGGTGCTCGCAGACGCGCTGGAGGCGTCTTTCACGCGTGTTCAGTTTCTGATCGAGCGCGAAAAGGCATTCGTCGGCGATCATCGAGCTGATGCTATAAGGCCATTGGGGCTGGACGCGTCTTTCCCCGGTCCCTGGCACTATTCCGGTAAGGGGGAAAAAGGGAACGAAACCAGTAGAATTGTTTCGCGATGCAGCTTTCTGCAGGCTCACGCCTCGCCCACTTCGAGATCGTTTCCTCCATCGGCGCCGGAGGCATGGGACAGGTCTACCGCGCCCGTGATCATCGCCTCGAGCGCGACGTCGCCATCAAGGTGATGACCGGGTTGCTCGCCGGCGAGGACCAGCTGCGTCGCTTCCAGCGAGAGGCGCGGGCGATTGCAGCGCTCTCTCACCCGAATATTCTCGTCATCTACGACTTCGACACCGACCCAGGGAGTGGAGTGATGTTTCTCGCGA
>JBGTDX010000181.1:0-56535 GCA_041748075.1 Thermoanaerobaculia bacterium | reverse complement strand
TCCTTCGCTTCGCTCAGGATGACGTGGCCTCGCTCAGCATGACACGGTGGTTCATCACCCCTTCACCGGCGCCCACCGCCGTTAGGTAGCTCGGGATGACAAGCTCGTTCATCCCTCGCACACACTGACCCTGTCGGGTCATCTTTCATCCTTCATCCTTCATCCTTGATCACGATCCATCCCCAGAATTGACCTCCCCTTCACCCCTTCTTCATCTCCTCTGCAAAGCGGCATCGGATACTCGAAGCGGGGAAGAAGGAGGCGCGGCGTGTTACTTGCGGACTTTCACATCCACACGACCTGGTCTGATGGGCAGCTTTCCATTCCCGAGGTCGTCGACCTCTTCGGACGCTCGGGACATGACGTCATCGCGATCACCGATCACGTCGTCAACGATGACCACATCGTCGGCAAGGTGACGCACCGGTTTGGCCTTTCCGTAACGAGAAACAACTTCGATGCGTATCGCGCCGAGATCGAGAGCGAAGCGCGCCGTGCCCGAAACGAGTACGGCATGGTCGTGATCGCCGGCTTCGAGCTCACCCGGAATGCAATCACCCGGAAGAATTCCGCCCATGCACTGGCCCTCGGAGTCGATTCGTTCATTCCGGCAAACGGCTCCGTCGAAGAGATGCTCACGCGCGCAAAGGAGCACAACGCTGTCGTCGTTGCATGCCATCCGAACGAAATGTCCGACTGGTATGCGAACACCTTCTATCTGTGGAACAGGCGAAATGATGTTTCGCAGTTGATCGACCTCTGGGAAATCGCCTGCCGCTGGGATCTCTTCCCGCCGGTCGCGCGCGCACGGCTGCCTTACGTGGGCAACAGCGACTTTCACAAACCGGAGCACCTGTATGCCTGGAAAACACTTCTTCCCGCGGAAAAGAATGAGAAAGCCGTTCTCGCTGCCCTGAGACGCGGTGAGGGGCTCGCCGTCAAGCGCCTGGAGGCGCCTGCACTCCAGGTACCAGGCTTCGATCTGTCGAAGCTCGCACTGGCTGTTTCGTGATGGAGAACGCCATGATCCTGTTCTGGTCGCTGCTCGCCATCGCACTCATCGGTCTGCTGATCACGACCCTGCAGGCGCTGCAATGCTGGAGATTCACCAGGAGGCGCAGACGCCCTTTCGTACCCGGCCTGCAGGAGCAGGCCGCGGAGACGATACGACACACGAGCGATTTCCAGCCGGCAGGTTTCACTCCCGCACGGCCCCGCGTGTCGATCCTCAAACCTCTCTGCGGGCTGGACGATGACCTGGTCGAGAATCTCACTTCATTCACCCGCATCGAGGGTGTTTCGCACGAGATCATCTTCTCGATCGCCGACAGCTCGGATCCCGCCTTCGACATCGCAAAACGTCTCTGCGCAGAGTTCCCGGATGCTCCCTTCACGATCGTCACAGGCGGCCCCGACTCGGGATCGATCCGCAACCCGAAGATCGAGCGGCTCGCCGCGGCGATGGAGCATGCGCGAGGCGAGATCATCCTGATCTCCGACTCGAACGTCCGGATCGAGCCGTTCGACATCGCATCGACACTCGAAGTCTTCGACGATCCGCGAACCGGCTGCTCCTCGAATCTCTTCACGGGAGCTGGCGCGAAGAACTTCGGCGCGACTCTCGAGACGCTTCACCTCCTGACATTCGTGGCCGCTGGTAGCGTGTTCGCGGCTTTGATGAATGTTCCATGCGTCGTCGGCAAATCGATGGCGATTCGAAGAACGGTTCTCGACGAGCTCGGCGGCTTCGAGGCCTTTGGAGACGTCCTCGCCGAGGATCAGGCGATCGGTCTGGCGGTGAAGGCTGCGGGTTACAGGGTCGCCCTCTCGCCCGTCGTCGTGAGAAACGTCATCGCGCGCCGGACCGTCCGCCGCGCCCTCGCGCGCCAGATCCGATGGAACAAGATCCGTTATGCATTTTCGCCGGCGGCCTACACTGGAGAGTTTCTCGTCAATCCCATTCCGGCAGCGCTCGGCGCCGCACTACTCTCGGCGATCGTCGACCCTGCACTGCTCGGGGCCGCGGGAACACTCGTGATTCTGTCGGTGGCGATGAGAGTCCTTCAGGGAGCGCTCATCTCGGGCGCTCTCGGAGCCAGGATGAGTTTCGGCCAGCTCGCGCTGATTCCTCTGCAGGATCTCCTTCAGTGGGTCGTGCAGTTCGTTCCGTACGGCTCGTCCGAGGTGGACTGGCGCGGGCATCGCGCGCGGCTGGGGCCGGGGACGGTCATGCTGCCCGTGGGAGACGGGGAGTTGCACGCCGCGTAGCTGAAGTAGAGGGACATTCCGACGGGAAGTAGTCAGTAGTCAGTAGGGCCAACAGCCCGCGAGGTTCGTCGGGTGTCGTGTCGTCATCCCTGCGAAATACCCCGGCACCGCGGGCGGGCGGGCTTCTGACTACTGACTACTGACTACCTCCCCTTCCCGGCTCGTCGCCCCAGGATGCGCAAGTTCCAGACGATCCGTAGAGCGGCGGATCGGAAATCCGCCGCTACTTCGGTGTAAAATTTTGCTGGCACGAAATCTAAAGGTCTTTGCTGTGGTATGAATCCGCCCTCAATCTCCGAAACCGTTTACAAGGAGGTCACCCGAGGATGCTCAGCCACCGGAAGTCGAGACGTGAGTCGTTGACTGGATTCGCGAACGAAACAAAGATCTACAGGTGGGTGAGTGAGCAGGAGGCGGGGTTCGAGGAGTGCTCACTCCTCTTTGACCAGCAGGGACGGCTCATCGCCGTCGACTTCGAGATTGCGGGAACAAAGCCTCCAGCCAGCCCGATTGGCTGAGAAAATCGTTCAATCATCGAAGGCGAGCCGGGGATAGGAATCCCCGGCCACATGGTGGCAGATCCGGAAGTATCACGAAGACGGCAGGCGGACCGTGAAGATGGAACCTTCGCCTTCATCGCTCTGTACCACGATGGAGCCGTCATGGGCTTCGACGATCGCCTTCGCGATGTAGAGGCCCAGGCCAAGGCCTCCGTAGTAACGGCTCGATACGTTCCGGGCACGATGAAAGCGCTCGAACAGCCGTGGGATCTCATCCCTTGGAATTCCGATTCCCCTGTCGATCACTGAAGTCTCCACATGACCATTCTCGAGGCTCACGGTTACGCGGATAGGTGACCCGTCAGGCGAATACTTCATCGCATTCGAGATGAGATTGTCGACGACCTGACGCATGCGATCGGCATCCACCTCGAGCGTGACGTCGCTGGAATCGGATTCGAACTCGATTCTGCGGTCGGGATGCTGTATCTGGAACGCGCTGATGCGCCCTTGGAGAAAAGCCACCCAGGGGACTCGCCGAGGCTCGAGCTCCAGTTTGCGCGTCTCGATTCGCGAGACGTCGAGCAGTTCCGTGATCAGACCCATCATCCGGTCGATCTCACCGAGGACCGCGCTCAGGTAAGTCATGCGCTCATCCGGTCCCAGCTGGTTCACCGTTTGAGCCAGAAGCTGTGTGTAGCCCTTGATCGTCGTGAGCGGCGTGCGCAACTCATGAGAAGCCACCGAGAGAAACTCGTCCTTCTTCCGGTCGAGCTCCTGAAGCGCGGTGATATCCCTGATGACCAGCACAGCTCCTACGATTCCGCCGCTCTCGATGGGAGCGACCGCGATCGAAAGGTCGAGATCCTTGCCGGTGAGCAGATGCCTGCCGACGGTCAGGAAATCGGGGACGGTCTCTCCGCGAAGTGCCCGAACGTAAGGAATCTCGTCCGGGGGAATCGCTTTCCCGTCGGGATAGCGGAGTTGAAGATCCTGGAGCGATCCCCTCGTGACAGCCTCGCTTCTCGAACCGATACCGAACATGGCAAGAGCCGCGGGATTGACATCCACCACACGGCCGGAGGCATCGTAAACGAGGAGCGCGTCGGTCATCGAGCCCAGGATCGAGGCCAGGCGTGCCGAGCGCTCTTCCATGATCTGCGCGAGCGCTTCGATCTCCCGCTTCGCACGCACCTGCTCGGTCACATCCTGAACCAGAATCGTCAGGCTCTGGGTCGCGCCGGAGTAGCGCCCGCGGACGGGAGCAATGATCCTGCTTACGTACCAGCTCTCCATTCCCCTCTGGATCTCGAGGGCTTCGTCGATTCTGGTCTCTCCGGACTCGGCCGCCTGCCGGAGCGCCCGTTCGAGGTCGGGCACGACTTCGGCGACGCGCAGTCCGATCACACGCGTATCCGAAGTGATTCGCCCGAAGCGGGTCGCGTACTCGATCCAGGGAGGATTGGTCAGCTCGAATCGCAACTCGTCAGCGGAAACGACGGCGATTCCAAAGGGCGCAGAGTCGAGAACGGCCTCGAGACTGTTGCGCGCGGTGACCTCCCTGCGCGCCAGTTCGTCCGCCGCCCGCTGCCCTTCGTTCGAGATCCTGTTGAGGCGATGGATGTGAACGGCGGCACCGATCCGAGCCGCCACCGATTGCGCAAACTCGAGATCCTCGGCGTTCAGGACGGACGCGTCTTCCAGGGAAGAGATGACCAGCGCCCCGATCCGTTCCCCGTACGAGTCAACAGGGCAGGCAATCAGAGACTGCTCGCGCATCGCGCCTTTGAGCTTTTTCTCGTCGTCATCCCTGGCGAACTCGGTGATGGCGTCACCGCGAATCTCGGAGAACAGCAGCGGCTTGCCGAGCTCGAACACAGCTCCGGCGAGACCCTCGCCGGACCGGTACGGTTTTCTGCGCAGATAGTCGCCAAATGCGCGACCCGCTGCATCCCGGAAAGCCGAACCGACCAGCAGCAGCTTGCCGCTCGGCTGGTGATAGAGATGGATCTGGACGTTCGCCTTGAGTGCGTCACCCACCCGCCTGGCCGATTCGTCCAGGTTCACGGGGCTCAATGATGTGGAGAACAGATCGAGACCGAGATTCGCCAGACAATCCGCCCTGCCCCGCCGGCGAATGTCGCGTTCCAGCTTCAGGCGCTCTTCCGTAATGTCTGCGGAGATGACCACGGAACCAACGACGGCACCGGAGCCGTCCCGAACCGGAGCTGCTTTGACCTGAACGATCCGGGTGTCGCCGGTCCGCGTGTCCCGGATCTGGTAGTCCGATTTGATGGTCTCTCCGTTCAGTGCCCGGCGTGACGGCAGGTTCTCCGGTCTTGGCTCGGATCCGTCCATCTCCAGCAGCACCGCACGGGACTCCTCGTCCGCCTGAAAGAGCGTGATCGGCTGTGTCCGGGCAGCCGCGTTGACACGCTCGAGTTTGCCGTCAGCGCCGTATATGGCAGCGGCCTCGGGGATCTGATCGATGATCGCTGTGACCTTCGAAGCCTCGGCGACGGCTCGTCTGTGCAACAGCGCATTGTTCAGCGCGATCGTCGCGTACCGTCCGATCTCCGCAAAAAGTGCGACGTCATCCGTTGTCCAGACGCGCGCATGAGAGCATTGATGAAGACCGAAACCCCACACTCCCGAGTCGCTCGGATGCAGCACCTGAAGGAGCTGGCCACGAATCCGGAATTGCTCGGCGAGAAGGGGGTCGAGGTCCGCGTCGCCCTCGTGCGTAACGACCACTTCGCCGGTATCGATCGCCTTCCGGATCAGCGCGCGCGATCCTTCGAGAGGAACCGGGATACCCATCTCGAACGCGCCCGGATACCCCGGGCGGGTTGACTCGAATGAAACCGTTCCGTACTCGGCGGTCAGACTGACCGGATGAAGCATCCACGCGCGATCCACGTTCAACTCGTTCAGAGTCGTCGTGACGATCCTGCTGAGAACTTCTTCGAGATCCAAAGTTCCGGTGAAGGTTTCCAGAATCCGTGCGAGGAGAGTCACACGGTCGTGGCGTCGCTCTGGAGCGTGCGCGCTCTGAAGAGGATCCTGATGAATTCCGGGCATCGGCGTTCGCTCGACGGCAGGTGGATGGACGTCGCAGCACCCTACAGATGCACGATTTTGCGGTGTCTCTTGTGCGCTTTTCCGATCCAGGCTGAACCGATTCGAACTCTGCTGCATGGTATCAGAATCGCCACCGCATCCTCGGTTTCACTGAGGATGACCCGTGCCGCTTACAATACGCTGCATGTCCCGCAGAACATTTGATGACCTCGTCGCCCTGATGTCGACTCTGCGCGCTCCTGGCGGATGCCCGTGGGACCGGGAACAGAAGCTCGAAGACCTCAAGCCCTTCATCATCGAAGAGGCCTACGAAGTCGTGGAGGCAATCGATCAGAATGACCGCGCCGCCCTCAGAGAGGAGGTGGGGGATCTTCTGCTCGAGGCCTGTTTCGTCGCCCAGATCGCCCGGGAAGAAGGTGCGTTCGACATCTACGATTCCATCACACACGTTCATGACAAGCTGGTTCGCCGCCATCCTCACGTGTTTGGAGAAGTGACAGCCGATTCGGCGGACGCCGTGCTCACCAACTGGGAGAAGCTCAAGAACGAGGAACGCACGGCGCAGAACGAGAGCCTTCTGTCCGGCGTGCCTCAGAGCCTGCCGGCCCTGCTCAAGTCCTTGCGGCTGACCGAGAAAGCCTCGCGTGTCGGTTTCGACTGGGAGAAAGCCGAAGATGCCGTGCGGAAACTCGAAGAAGAGACCGTCGAGCTCAAAGAGGCTCTCGCATCCCGAGATCAGGAGCACATCGAAGAGGAGCTCGGAGACCTGCTCTTCACCCTCGCGAACATCGCCAGGAAGCTGGATGTCAACGCCGAGGAGGCTCTCCAGGCAACCAACAGGAAGTTCACCCGGAGATTTCAGCAGATCGAGGAGAACGTGCGGCGAAGTTCCCGCAACTTCGAGGACGTCACGCTCGAGGAAATGGACGCGATGTGGGAAGAAGCGAAGAGTGAAGAGTGAAGGTCGGAATTAAGAATTCAGAAATGGGGCAGCTTCTTTCTGAATTCTTAATTCTGGGTTTTCAATTTCCTCAAGGCGGGTCCACCATTCCCTTCGGTGTCATCGGATTGCATCGAGCAATCCTTCCGAGTGCTTTCAATCCCCCCTTCAATCCTCCATCTTTCTTTACCTTCGCGAGGCCGTAAACCGAACAGGTGGGCTCGAACCGGCACTGAATCCGACCGGCAAGCCTGGGGGAAAGGTGTTCCCTGTACGTTTCGATCCCGGCAACCGCCACCCGCGTAGTGAACTGCCTGTCTGGCGGAACGACGAGATCATGAGAGACGCATCCGCCAACCATCCCCAGGAGAGACATCAGGATCAGAGCGGGCGTGGAGGGTTTCCTCATGGACCAGGCGGAGGAATATCACTCCGGGGGGGTTGCTGTACAGCGCCCCCGCCACGATTCCCGTTTCCCCGGACGATGAGATAAATCAGCCAGCCGACGACATTGAAGATCAGCCCGAGCAGAGCCCAGACGACTGCGTTCGGATCGCCGCGGCGCCGGGCGTCGTTGTACATCCAGATCGCGATGAGCACCGAGATCAGCACCGGAAGCAGCGAAAGCACGACCAGCACGCCCATGCAGCTGCTGCAGAAGAAGAGAGCGAACAGCCCATCGATGAACTCCGAGAAGCCGGAGTTGTGATGAAACGTGCGATGAAGGACGGTGCCGTGGCCGTTCCACGAGCTTCCATGTGAATTGATGGCGGCTATCGGAAGAAACGAGGTGCCGAGAAACACCAGCGCGGCTCCGAAGATCACGGCCATTCGAACGATGTATGCTGAACCGGTCATCGATTTGGTCCCTCTCCAGTAATGCTTACGGAAGGCCGAACGTAGAGTTTCGAACGATCGGAAGAGGCTCCCGCACAGCTTGAACTTTCCACCCCGCGCCAACTCAGGCTGCGGAGCGTGAATTCTGGTCTTCGAGCTCTATTTTCAGAGCGAGGAATCGCAGAAGGTCCTTGAGAGTCAGAATACCGACCAGATTCGCCCCATCCATCACCAGCAGCCGCGACTGACCGGTTCGATGCATCCGTGCCAGCGCGTCGACTGCCTCTGTGTCCGCGGTGACGGTCGTCTCGGGAGTACAGGGCGTCGCGATCGCTCCGACGCTCTGCGCATCCCACGAGTCCCGCGGGAGCTTGGATACATCCCGGGATGAGACGCAGCCACTCAGCTTTCCATTCGTGAGCACGGGAAACATTCGGTAGTGGTGCTTGTAGATGTACTCCTCTACAAACTCCCGCACCGGAATCTCGCGCGGGACCGTAACGGGATCCGACTTCATGAACTGGCGTACGGATGAGCCACGCAGCGATTCACGAAGCAGAGTCTGCTGATACGCGGCTGCCGCCGCCGTGCGCAGGAAAGTACCAATCAGGAAGGACCACATGCCACCGATGAAGTCGCCCGTTACTACGCGCAGAACGCCGAGAAGGATCAGCACGAGCCCGAACAGAGAGCCTGCGTTGGACGCGACTCGGGTCGCCTGACGGACATCTCCCTTTCGTTTCCAGAGCAGAGCGCGAAGCACCCTGCCGCCGTCGAGCGGAAACGCCGGAATGATGTTGAATATCAGCAGTACGACATTGACGATGGCCAGATACCAGACGATGGCCTGCGCAGGCACCGGCCATTCCTGAACGCGCGCTATCACGGCCAGAGGCCACAATATCGCGATGATGGCGAGCGTGGCTGCGGGACCCGCCAGAGCGATGACGAGCTCCGACTGCGCATCCTCAGGTTCGCTCTCCATCTCCGCCATGCCACCGAAGAGGAAGAGTGTGATGCCGTTCATCTTCACACCGCGGCGTCGCGCCACGAGCGCATGCGAGATCTCATGAAAGAGAATGGAGGCAAAGAGACCGACAGCACCGATTGCACCCGTCGTCCAGTAGAGACCGCGCGAGAGTCCGGGATACTGTGCAGGGAAGAGCGAAGCCGCCAGGGACCAGGTTACGAGCACGGCCAGAATGATCCAGCTCGCATCGAGCCGAATGGCGATGCCGGCTACCCGGAATAGCGTAAATCGCAATCGGAACATCAGTCGCCCTCAATTCATCACGCGATGCCGTCATCTCCCCGAGGCCAATTTCTATTACACTCCATCACTCGAGGGGCGCTTCGGCGCTCGGACAGAGATCGTTGACCAGGCACGCGCTGCACCTGGGCTTTCTTGCAACGCAAATCGTGCGCCCATGCAGAATCACCCTGTGTGAAAAGCTCGTCCACTCCTTCCGCGGCAGCAAGGCAATCAGATCGGCTTCAATCTTCCCGGCGTCATCGTGGCCGGTCAATCCGAGCCTGCGTGCCACGCGTGTGACATGCGTGTCAACGACCACACCAGACGCGGTTTTGAAAGCGTTCCCCAGGACGACATTGGCCGTTTTCCTCCCAACCCCGGGAAGCATGACCAGTTCTTCCATCGTCCGTGGCACTTCGCCGCCGTGCTTTTCGACGATCGCCTGCGCGGCACCCATGATCGATTTCGCTTTGCTGCGGTAGAAACCGGTGGTGCGAATCACCGGTTCGAGCTCGCCGGGATCTGCAGCGGCCAGATGTTCGGCAGTGGGATACTTTCGGAACAAGGCCGGCGTAACCAGATTGACCCGCGCATCGGTGCTCTGCGCGGAAAGGATCGTCGCCACGAGAAGCTCAAAGGGCGTCGAATAGTCGAGCGAACAACGCGCGCGCGGATACATCCGTCGCAGCGTGGCGACGATCTCGCCGGCGCGTTCTTTCTTCATCCGCGGGATTGTATAGAAGTAGACGGTAGACAGTAGCCCAGCCCCGTTAAGTCTCACGCTCAGTTCGATCCGGGGGCGGGCGAGTGTCTACCGTGCACTGTCTACTCCTATCACTCCTCCCCGCCCCACCCGCGTTAGAATTCTCCCCATGTCCACAATCACAAAGAATGGCCCGCGTACCGTCACTGCACCCCGAGGCACGGAAATCAGCTGTCGCGGATGGCAACAGGAGGCAGCTCTGCGGATGCTGATGAACAATCTCGATCCGGAGGTTGCAGAACGTCCGGACGATCTGATCGTGTACGGGGGCTCGGGCAAGGCCGCGCGGAACTGGGAATGCTTCGACGCAATCGTCTCGACTCTCCGCCGGCTGGAAGGTGACGAGACGCTTCTGGTGCAGTCCGGCAAGCCCGTTGGCGTGTTCCGCACGCATCCCGACGCTCCCCGCGTACTGATTGCAAACTCGAATCTCGTGCCCCACTGGGCCACATGGGACGAGTTCCGGAGGCTCGAAGCGCTGGGACTGACCATGTACGGCCAGATGACCGCGGGCTCCTGGATCTATATCGGATCCCAGGGAATCCTGCAGGGAACCTATGAGTGCTTCGCTTCGCTCGCGAAGAGCCGCTTCGACGGTTCGCTAAGGGGCAAGCTCGTAGTAACGGCTGGACTCGGAGGGATGGGTGGCGCGCAACCTCTCGCCGCAACGATGAACGGTGCCGTCTGCCTCGTCGCGGAAGTCGACCGATCACGCATCGAGAAGCGGCTCTCGAAGCGCTATCTGGACGAAGCAGCCGCATCGCTGGAAGAGGGCATCGATAGGGCTCTGGCCGCGCGCGAGTCCGGCGAGGAAGTTTCCATCGGCGTCGAAGCCAACGCGGTCGACCTTCTCGACACGCTGCTCAGACGCGGCATTGTCCCGGATGTCCTCACCGACCAGACTTCGGCTCACGACGAGCTGAACGGCTACGTACCCGTGGGGCTGACGTTTCAGGCGGCACTCGAGCTCCGCGAGTCGAACCCGACTTCCTACATCGAACGCTCTTACGAGACGATGGCGCGCCACATGCGCGCAATGATCGAGCTGCAGGACCGCGGGGCCATCACGTTCGACTACGGCAACAACCTCCGTGGCCAGGCGCTGAAGGCCGGTGTCGACGACGCCTTCGCTGTCGAGGGCTTCGTGCCCCTCTACATCCGGCCCCTCTTCTGCGAAGGGAAAGGTCCCTTTCGCTGGGCTGCCCTTTCGGGAGATCCGAAAGACATCCACCGCACGGACGAAGCGATCCTCGAGGCATTCCCCGATGACGAGCCGCTTCAACGCTGGATCCGGCTGGCCGGCAAGCGGGTCGAGTTTCAGGGCCTGCCCGCACGGATCTGCTGGCTCGGGTACGGAGAACGAAAGAAGGCGGGACTCATCTTCAATGAGCTGGTGGCCAGCGGAGAGGTTTCGGCGCCGATCGTGATCGGCCGCGATCATCTCGATTCAGGGTCGGTCGCGTCGCCGAATCGCGAGACCGAGGGCATGAGAGACGGCTCGGATGCAATCGCCGACTGGCCGATCCTCAACGCGCTACTGAATACCTGCGCTGGCGCCACCTGGGTATCGGTGCATCACGGCGGCGGCGTCGGCATCGGTTACTCGCTGCATTCAGGAATGGTCGTCGTGGCCGACGGGACACCGGCTGCGGCGGAGCGATTGACGCGCGTGCTCACCACCGACCCCGGAACCGGAGTCATGCGCCACGCAGATGCGGGATATCCTCGTGCCGTCGAAGTCGCGCTCGAGCGTGGCGTCGATCTCCCGATGCAAAAAGAATGAGGCTGCAGGCAGCCTCATTCTTCGCGTTCAACTGAGTGAGTACGCGCTCAGCGCTGTTTCTTCGAGCGCTTGCCCATGAGCCCCACCCCGATCACCAGGGCCGCGAGCCCGCCCAGCACTTTTCCGGGGTTCGCGCTCGCGTAGTTCCTGATGCGGTTCATGCCCGCCTTGAGGTCCACCGCGGCACCTTCGGAACGGATCCCTGCTTTCTGCAGCACGCCCTGCAACCCACGCGGTGCCTCGCGCTCCGAGTGAGGTAAAACTTCGGGCCGCTGATAAGAATGAAACTGCTTTGTCGGTAACTCATCGTCCACCATACGCGTTTCCTCCGTGATCTTTTTCATGTGGTACGCCGTTGCGAGCGGAGTGCCAGAAGAAGCCCTGACAGGCGCCTTCATGTAAGATGAGCCCGGTCATGCGGATCGACTCTCGGAGCTACCTTGCGCGTTGATGGACCGGACACCGGACCGTCCGCGCTTGTCCCGGCGATCGGCGCCGGCGACACGTCAGCAATGGAGCGTCTTTATGACCTTCACGCGCCCATGGTCTATGCCCTGCTGCTTCGCCTGCTCGGAAACCCCGAGGATGCGCAGGAAGTCTTGCAGGAGGTTTTCGTTCAGGCATGGCTACGGGCGGGGAGCTTCGACCCCGGTCGTGGCAATGAGATCGCCTGGCTGATTTCGATTGCGCGAAGCAGGGGAATCGACCGGCTCCGCTCGCGGAGAACCCGGGCCGCCCGAGAATCCGAAGCAAGCAGAGAAATCTCGATCCGTACGGGGAACGTAGTAAGGGCACAGGGCCTGGAGGATGCGATCGTTTCCGAACAGCAGCAGGAGATGCGTGCGGCGCTGGAAGGAATTCCGGATGCGCAGAGGATCCCGCTGGAGCTCGCGTATTTCAATGGAATGTCCCAGTCCGAGATCGCCAGACACCTCGGTGAGCCTCTCGGAACCATTAAGACGAGAATGCAACTGGGGATGAAGAAGCTGAGGGATCGATTGAGCGGTGGGACCGGGCGATGAGCCACGAAGAATTCGAGAACATCGCTGCCCTCGAGGCGATCGGCGCTGCGACGCGCGACGAACAGGAAGCGCTGCGGGATCATATTGCGCAATGTGACGCGTGCGGCGCGGCACTCGAAGAGATGACGCACGCCGCCTCGCTCTTCGCGCGAGGGCTCGAGCCGGTGAATCCGCCGCCATCGGTCAAACGCGCGTTGATGAACGCTATTCAGACGGGGCATCGAAAGGAGTCTGGAGGGGCTCGCACTACGGTAGGGCCTGGCCGCTGGCTGCTACCCGTCGCAGCGACCATCGCGATCTGCCTTCTGGCCTGGAGCCAGATGCTTCTCCTCGGCCAGCGCGAAAAGGTTCAGCAGGCGGAATCGAAGGCCGAGCTCACAGCCCGGCAGGCGCGCGAGCTCGCGGATCAGAAGAACAGTCTCGAGCGGGAGAATCAGCGCCTCGCCTCGCTCCTCGCATCGATCTCGTCAGCCTCAACCCACACAATAGCCCTTGGTGGACAACCGATGGCGCCTGCCGCCTCGGCCAAGGTCTTTCTCGATACGTCGGGCAGGCAGGCTTTCGTCTTCTTTCACAACCTTCCAGCCAACCCCAACGACAAGAGCTACCAGCTCTGGGTGATTCCTGTCGACGGAGTGCCTCAGGGTGTCGGCGTGTTCGACGTCGATCACAATGGCAGCGCTTCGATGGTCCTTCAGAATCTTCCCGTCGCCACGACCATCAAAGCGCTCGCCGTTACCATGGAGCCGAAAGGTGGGTTGCCGTCGCCTAGCGGCGAGATGTACCTGATGGGCGGGATGAGCTGAAGAATTGAGAATTCAGAATTCAGAAAGCAGAAAGCCCCACCCTTTCCAGCGTCCGCAGGCGACTGACTCCGTACTCTTTCTGAATTAGTGAATTCTCAATTCTGAATTCTCGTCAGAGCCCCACGATGTTGTAGCCGCAGTCGACGAACATGATTTCCCCGGTCATTGCTCCCGACATATGGGATGTCAGAAACAGCCCCGCATTTCCGATTTCAACCAGCTCGACACCGCGGCGCAGCGGCGCCCGTTCCGCGTGGTGCTTGAGCATTCCCGTGAATCCCCGTATGCCGCGCGCCGCCAGGGTGTTTACCGGTCCCGCGGATATGGCATTGACGCGAATGTTCTTCGGCCCGAGGTTTGCGGCGAGGTAGCGCACGGAAGCCTCGAGAGAGGCTTTTGCTACGCCCATCACGTTGTATCCCTCGACCGCTTTCTCTGCGCCGTAGTAAGTGAGCGCGAGAACCGAGCCGCCACCGGCCTTCTCCATCAGCGGTACCGCGGCTCGCGTGAGCGCGACCAGCGAATATGCAGAAATATCGTGAGCCGTGAGAAAACCCTGCCGCGAGGTATTGATGAATTCCCCTTCGAGGTCTTCCTTCGGAGCGTAGGCAACGGAGTGGACGAGGGTGTCGAGGTGTCCAAAGGATTCGCTGACCTGACGGAACACCTGATCGATCTCTTCGTCGCTCGTTACATCACACGGCAGCACGAGGGCTCCATCAATGCCCGCGGTAAGGCCTTCGACCGTCTCCTTGAGTCGTTCCCCCTGATAGGTGAAGGCCAGGCGCATACCGGCACCGCTGAGGGCCTGAGCGATCGCCCATGCGATCGATCGTTTGTTTGCAACTCCAAAAATGATTCCGGTCTTACCTGCGTGCAGGTCGTTCATATCGTCAATTCCTTTCGCTGGGCATGGCAGCCGGTTCGGCGACGCTCGCTTCCGTATGCATGTCCACTTCCCGTTGCATGCGCCCGGTGAGCATCAGAAACAACATCCGGTAATCGGCTGCCAGAGAGTAAAACGGATGGCCGAAGGTGGCGGGCTTGTTTCCCTCCACGAAGAAGTGAGCATACCAGGCGAACCCGTAGCCGATCACAGGCGCCGCCAGCAGATACCACGGACTGATCAGCACGGCGGCGCACACAGCGGCCAGGGCCAGAATGGAGCCGATCGCGTGAAGCGCGCGGGTACCGCTCTTTGCATGCTGCCGGACGTAATACGGCCAGAAATCGGAGAACGAACGAATGGAGTGCGTCATGTTCCCTCCGTTGAAGGTGCCGATTCTCGCACGAACGGGTACTCCGTGTCCCCGCCCCGAAAAAGGCACTCATCGTGTGTGTCCGATGGCATCTTCATTGCTCGCCTTCTCTGCGTGAGGTGATTCATGGCTCAGGATTTTGAACAGATGTTGAAAGACGTACTGGGAGATTCGTACAACAAGCTGACCGGCTTTCGGTCCGAGCAGGTCCAGAAACTGACCTCGAAGATTCAGGACCTCGCTCGCGAGGCCGTGCATCCCGAGCTTTCCCGCCTTTCCGCGGAAGTCTCGGACCTGCGCAATCGTATTGCCGAAATGGAGGCGGAACGCGTGCGGGAGGCCGCAGAGCACGTAGAGCCGGGCCTGTAACCCGCGAAAGTTCTGAGTTGTGAGTTCTGAGTTGTGAGTGGCCACGGAACAGGACTACTGACTACTGGCCGTTCTGAGCTGGGTGCGCAACCTCCGTCAGAACGGGAAGCCGAGGCTGATCGTGAAGGCGGAAGGATTCTCGAACGGCTCACGATCGAGTTTGTAGCCGAAGTCCAGCCGGATCGGACCGACAGGCGTGAGGTAGCGCAATCCCACGCCCGCGCCGTAGCGGAACTCGTCGAAGTCAATCCGCTCGATCTCGCTCCAGACGTTTCCACCATCGACGAAGAGCGCGCCCCGCAGTGATCCGAAGATCGGGAACCGGTACTCGACATTGATCAGCGACAGAGCGTTGCCACCGATCGGCACGAGTCTCCCGCCCGTCGAGCACGGGATGACCCTCCCCTCGGAAACGCACACCAGGGTCTCCCCTTCGATCCCCAGCTGATCGAGGCCGAATGCGCGGTGGCTCGTCTCTCCACCTGAGACGAATCGCTCCGAGAAGGGCACGCGAAGGAACTCCCCTTCATTCGCGAGAGGCTCGATCAGTCCGATGCGCGACGACACGACGATCTCGCTGCGGTCGCCCACAGGCCGGTACCACGCGCCCTGGGCGTAGCCCTTCAGGAAATGAGCGGTTGCTCTGCGGAAGGGTTGCGCCCATTCGAGTGAAAGGCTCGCATAGGATCCACGACGGGGATTGAACGGATCATCGCGGTTGTCCCAGAAGAACGACGGAGTGATGCTCGAGATCTGGATCTCCTGTTCTTCCCGCGGCAGTCCAGGGATGGGTATGTCTCCGCCTGCCGCATCACAGAGCGCACCCTCGGCACACCGCGCCAACCGGTACTCGTAGCGGAGCGCCCAACGCGTTCTCTCAAAGGCGACTCGCGATGCCTCGACGAACGTGCCGAGGGTCTCGATCCGCGCCCCTTCCCTGATCTCGTCGGTCTGGAAGATGGTGAACTGCGTCGGGATATCGCTGCCGAACGTGAACGGCTCGCGGTACGTCAGGAAAAAACGCTCCGACCGCTGGGACAAGCGGACCTCGGCTCCAGCGTACCGGGCGGTGCCGAACAGATTGCGATGCGCGAGCGAGCCGGCGATCGACGCGCCGTACTCGGTCGAGTATCCCACCGAACCGGCTACTGTCAGATTCTTGCCCTCTTCCACTTCAATGACTACGTCGCGCGCTGCCACCTCGCCACTGGTCAGCTCCGGCAACAAGTCGACACGCCGGAAGATCCCGAGCCGGTAGAGATCGCGCTGCGCTTCAAGCATCTTCAAGAAGGAGAACGGTTCGCCCTTCTTGAGCTTCGCAACGCGAAGAATCACGTCGTTGTCCGTATAGGTGTTCCCACGAACGATGGACTCATCGACGAGGACCTCTGGGCCCTCGGCAATGGCGTAGGTCACGGTCGCGTTCGTCCGGTCTTCGCTCAACTCCACGCGGTTGGTGACCTGCAGCTCCACGTAGCCGCGAGCAGCGTAGTGCGTCTGAAGGTTCGCGATATCCGCCTGCAGGAGCGTAGGATTGAGGGGCTCCCCACTCCGGAGCAGGGGACGCGGCAATCTTTCGGGCGCAATCTTTTCTGCACCCTCGATCACAACATCCGTGACGATCGTCTGCGGCCCTTCCACGATCGTGAACGTCACGTCGAGAGTTCCATCGGGACGCGTCTGGACCACCGGGGTGTCGACCGAGGCTAGCGAAAAACCGTCAAGGCGATAGTAGGCTTCGATGGTGTCCCGATCATCGCCCAGCATCTCCCGCGTCACGCCCGTACCGCGGCGCAGGAGGCTCGCGAGAAGCTTCCGGAATCCACCGGGACGGGAGGTGGCGATCAGGGATGTCAGATCGCGGTCGGGCACCTTTTCGTTCCCTTCGAAGATCACCTGCCGGAGTTCATACTCGCGTCCCGGATCTACCTCGAAGGTAATCACGAGCGTGTCGTCGACACGCTCTTCCCGGATATCCACGACAACCCCGTAGTGACCGCGCCGCTGGTAGGCCTCGATGATTTCACGGCTGGCTCGATCGATCCGATCCTCGGAGTAAGGCTCGGTGCGACCGAACGGAATCTGCCGGCGGACGGCTTTGCGGGGCACGCCTTCGACATCGAGGCGCACTTTCGGCCCCAGATTGAGCGTATAGAAAAGCTGGACCGATTCTGTCGCCTCGTCATACTCATGCCTCACGAAGCGTACCGCAGCCTGCCGGTAGTCTTGTCGGATCAAGTGATTCTCGAGAGTCTGCGCGGCCGAAGCGGCACGCGACTGGCGAAACACGTCGCCTCGATCGAGTCCCATGACTCCTTCGAGCTCAACGGTCGTGAAGGGATCGGGATCGCCTTCGATCGAGATCGCGGCGATTGTGGCTGCCGGACCGAGCTCGACGTGGAAGATCACGTCGGCACGATTCGTCTCACGAAAGTATTCAGTCTCCGGTTCGACCAGGGCCTCGAGGTAGCCGCGACCATCGAGCATTCGAGCAATCGCGGCGGCGCTGCGATCGATCGCGGCCAGACTCAGAACGTCGCCCTCCCTCACATTGAGCTCAGATTCGGCGCGCGCTCGCAGGGTACCGGCACCTTCGATCGCAATGGCTCCGAGTCTGTAGTTCATCGAGAGAACGAACGTCACTGCGATGGTGTTGCCGGTCGTTTCGCCTTCGACGATGATGTCGCGAAAGTCTCCCGTCGCGTACAGGCGAGAAATCGAGTTTCTCACGTCGCGGATCGTGATTCGCCGGCCTGCTTCCAAAGGAATGAGATCCGGAAGACCGGAAAGATCGAAAGCCGAATCCGTCCGGAAAGAAATGGAGGTGACGAACTCACGGCCCTCCGGCGGACCAGGCTCCAGAGAGTCGGAAACGGCCGGTTGCGGAGGAACCAGCGGCGGTGGTGGGGGAGCGAAATCGGTCGCCTGCACGGTGAGCTCGGAAGGACCCCCGCCTCCCGGAGCACTGGTGAAGGCAACGTCATCCGAGCCGCGGCCCCAGCGTCCGTCGTAGCGCCTCCTGAATCGTGCCTCGAGTATGTACTCTTCTTCGCGATCCCTGGTGAACTGCAGGATCCACTCGGGCCGGACCTGCCACTCGATCACCTGCCGGTTTTTCTTCGAATCGACCGTGTTGTACGTCACGATCACGCGAAGCTCGCTGTCGATCTGCTTTTCGAACGTGACGGTAGGCTCGGGACTGGATGAGCCTTCAAGCATTCCCGCGTCGACTCGGAACGAATCGGCAAACGGAAAAATCCGCGAACCGATCAAACCTCCAACACTTTGGAACAGGAGCGAGGTACCCGCCCCCTGGAGCGATCCGGCGGTCACTCCCTGAGTCGGCCCCTGGCCAATGGTGGACGGCCCCAGCAGAGAGAGCAGCGTGAGACCACTGACGGGAGGATCGCTGGAGATCGAGGGCACAATTCGATCCATCGTTCCGCTGAGGTTGACCGTCAGATCGTACTCCTGCACGCGGCCTTCGGCGGTGATGTCGAAAAAGGGATCGATGCGAAACGGATTCTGGAAATTGATCGTGCCGCGCACGACGGTGTACTCGATGTCCTGGAACTCGATCGTTCCGCCTTCGTGAATCTCGACGAGTCCGAGGATCACTGGATTGGCCAGGGTCCCGGTGACGTCGAGGTCCGCGTCGCCCGTCACGTCTGCGATGTTGTTCCGGATGGCGAGCGTATCGCGCGCGATCAGGTCAATGCGCAGCGCCACCGTGTCCTGCCACGAAGCCGCCACGGCCGGAACCAGACCTCGACTTCGCTCCAGAAGAAGGTTCAGGATCGTCTCAGCGGCCTCGAAGTCGCGCGTATAGACGGCTCTGTCGACCACGACTTCTCCCTGGAGGAGTGCCTCGTTGACATCGCCTGACAGAGTGAGGCCAAAGTCCCCCGCGAGAGAAACTCCTTCGAAATAGCGAAGCGCCACCTCGCTGCCCTGCAGTTTCACGCGGAACCTCGACACCTGAGCACCCTCGAGATCGACGAAGCCACCTGCGATGATCGTGCCTCCACCGACTGTAGCTCTGAGCGAATCGATCTCGATCCGCTGGTCGCGAAACAGCAGCGTGCCAGTGATGTCGCCTATGAGCTGCGGAAATCCGGCGAGCCTCAACTGCGCGTTCATCAGTTCGGCCGTTCCGTTTACTCGAGGACTCGACAAGGTCCCCGTAACGTTCGCAGCGACGTTCACGAGCCCCTCCGCCTGAGCATCGGGAACAAACAACTGCAGCAACGCAGCGTCAACGCTACCATCGATCGACAGCCTCACGATCCTGTCGCCGGTGAGGCCAACGGATCCCGCGATATCGAATACGGACCCGTTGCGCTGCAGGCTGAACGAGTCGATCACGAACGATCCATCACGCAGCGCGAACACCATCGGCTCATTCGGTGTGAACTTCTGGCCGCCCACGCTGACGTCGAATGTCGGAACGGTTCCTTCTACGACGATCGTCTCGAGGGAGCTCGTCGATCCCGCGAGCCTGAAATCCGCTACCAGCGAGCCTGCTGCCGGTATCCCTGAATCCGGCGCGAAGATGGTGAGGAATCGCTCTATGTCGGTAACCGTCAACTGAACCAGGCCATCGAGCTCGCCGGAGGGCGAGATCGTTCCCGTCCCCTCGACCGACGCGACATCGTAAGCTGAGCCGCGTACGATCATCTGCCCGTTGCGGATGGCCAGATAGAATGTCGGAGGAGCTGCTCCTTCAGGAAGATCCGCTTCATCGAGGCTCTCATCTTCGAGTACCGCTTCAACGACCAGTTCGGGCTGTTCGAGCGTGCCACCGCCGCTCGAACGAAGCGTCAGCCTTCCGCCGAAGAGGTTCGCCACTCCGGCGAGCGCTTCGATTCTGGATAGATCAAGACGCTCTGCCTGAATCGTGTAGCCGAAGGTCTCGGTCGCAAAGTTGTATTCCGCCTCGCCGGTAACGATCCCTGCCTCGGCTCTGAGCTCGATATTCGATGCGCGGAGAAACCCCTCGGTGAACACCAGATCCGCCGTCACCTGTTCGACCGGCACTTCGTAGATCGTTCCCCGTCGGACCATGATGGCCCCGGCTCCTTCGAGGGAATCCTTGGGCCCTTCGATATGCAGAGTTCCGGTCAGATCGCCAGTGATCGGGAGCTCGCCCAGATCGAGAAATGCGATGAGGTCGGAGACCGGAAACGAATTGGCACCGATGTCGAGGTTGAATGCAACGTTGCCTTCATCCGGAAGCCAGGTGACATCGCCGTTCAGGTTGAGATACGCGCTGTCGGTTCGCACGATGCGCATGCTCTCGAACGTCACCGTCCCCTGCTCCGGAGTTCCGCGCACGAAAAGAGTTCCCGTGCCCAGACCCTGCGCCTCGAGCTCGAGCTCGACGATCTGAAGGGCTCGTGGTACGTCCCAGTTGTCGGCTTCGATACGAAGATCGAATCGGGGACCCGGTCCGGCATCGGGAAAGCCTATTGTTCCCGTCATCGCCAACGTTCCGCCTTGGTGAGCGAACTGTCCACGATTGAAAGTCAGCACGCCTCGGGCTCCGTCGTAAGTGAGATCGATATCCGACCTTCCGAGAAGGACATCGTTGTAGACCGTCCCGTCCGCAGCGATCCGTGCGGCAACCTGGGGAGCGTCAATCGGTCCGCGAACCGTTCCCCTGATCGTTCCTGCGCCTCCGAAGCCGAGCAGTTCGTAGTCGTCCTTGTCGGCGGTCCGCGCAAAGTTGTATGCAATCCGATCGAGCTCGGAGAAGTCTTTGCTGTCGATCGTCACCGCGAGATCGGTGACCACTCCCTCGATCTGCAGCTTCCCGCTGAAGTCGATCACCGACTCCGGTGTTCTCAGCGTCGAGCGAGCAAACGTGATGGTTCCGGCGTCGAGCGCAAAGTTCGTCGCACCGCTGAGCGGAATCGGGTAGGGCGCCTGACCGAACGCAATCGCTCCGGGAACGAGCTTCGCGTTTCCCCGTCCCGATCCCTCGAGCAGTTTGTCCTGATTCCATGCGTACGTCAGCCCGCCGGTCGCAGCACCACGCAACCCCGTCTCTTCGATTCCCCAATCCTCGAACAATTTTTCGAGGGAAACGCGGTCATAGTCCAGCTCAATGGACATCGGGTACGGCTCTGCGTACTCCGCCAGGTCATAGACGCCGGAGATCGTTCCGCCGCCATACTCCGCGGAGGCGATTCGCACCCGCGCCTTTTCCTGATCGATCGTCAGCTCGCCGCGGAGCTCAGCAAGCTCGTAGGTATCCGCCACCAGCTCGGGGATCGAGTAGGAGCCAGCCAATTCGAACGTGCCCTGTTTGCCCTTCAGCGTGCCGTCGATGGCGAGTGATCCCGAGAGCGCGGCTTCAAGCCCAAAGATCTCGCGGATACGGGCGAGCTCCATTCGGGTATCGAGCTTGAAGTCGTACACGGCTTCCGTCACCGGTTCGAGATCGCCCGAAAGAAACGCTTCGATGCCGCGCCCGCGGAGCGCGACGGATTCGAGTCGCAACGCCCCCGGCTCGTAGCGGTAGTCCGCGCGAAGGTCGAGATCGAACGGTTCATAGTCTTTGATTCGCACCGCCACCGAAGGACTCGTCGCGATGCCGAAGTAGATCTGGTCGCTGTATTGAGCCGTAACTTCCGAATCGATGCCGCGCACCTGCGCATGCATGTCGCGGCGGATGTCGTTGTAATCGAACAATCCTCCGGTCACGAAGATCTTCTTCACGTCCATTCTGTAAATCTGATAGGGGCGTGGCGGAGTGCGCTTCCAAGAGGGGAAGTTGTGATCGAGCTCGTGGTCTTCGGGATAGAGCTCCAGAAAAAACTGCGGATCGCGAACATCGATCCGTCCCAGCTCGACCCGCCGCTGAAGAAATGACTGGACTCCTCCTCTGATCTCCACCTCACGCACGTGAGCGAAGAAGGGATGCACGCCCCCGGGAGCATTCGCGATCCTGATGTCCTGAAGAATGATCGTCGATGGAAGCGTACGGGTGACGCTCACCCGCCCGATGGTCACCTCACGACCGAGACGGTTCTCGAGGGTCGACTCGATTCGGAGCCGCACGAGCTCCGCAAAGGATGCCGTGCCGAGATAGTAATAGCCGCTCAGCAGCGCAAGGATCAGCAGAATGATTGCGGCAGCGAGCCCGAACAGGACCAGGCGCCTGCAACCGCGCCGGCGCGCCGGTTCGCCCTCCCGCCCTGCAGGGACTGCCGATCCGGCGTCGTCAGCGCGGCCGACTTCCTCATCCTTGCGATCGAAAATCATTCAGTCCACACCATGTTATCAGCCGGTAAAGAGTATCGAGGGGTCCTGCATCCCGACCTCGAACCGCAAGCTAATTGCGGGCCATCAGGTATATATCCCTCAGATTGTTGCCGGTGGGACCCGAAAGAACTTCGGATCCGAGATGGCGGGCGAGGGGAAATGAGTCGGAATTTGCGAGGGCTTTCTCGATCGAGGCTCGGTCCAGCGGGTCGCGGCCTTCGCACGAGAGTACGATTCCAGCGGCATCCGTATTCCCGTCAAGACCGTCCGAGCCGGCGAAAAGAGCTGAGGCCTTCAGGCCGGACTCCTCGCACGCCAGCGCAAATCGGAGCGCGAGCTCACTGCAGCGACCGCCCGTTCCCGCCCCTCGAACAACGACCGTCGGTTCCCCCCCTGCGATGAGAAGGCGCCGGGGTGATGTCGCCTCGAGCCGCGCAACCAGTCGTTGCACGGCAACCGACACATCACCTTCCAGCTCGTCTTCCATGATCTGCGTCTCGAGTCCCAGGTGGCCCGCTTCCTTCGCAGCTGCTGCGAGCAGCGTGGTGTTGTCCGCGATCAGAACGACCCGTGACGCATTGGAACTGCGAGGAGGTTCTGCCGACGAGGACAGCCGATCCGCGATCGCCATGCAGAGTGAGTCATCGAGTGAACGCAGAACTCGAGCCGCCTGTTCATTCGTGCTTGCGTCCGGAAGCGTGGGACCTGAGCCGACGTCTGAGGCGCGTCCGGGCGAGACGTCCGAATAGATCATCGTCACCGACCCCGGAGGTGCCAGGGCACCGAGGCGCCCGCCCTTGATTGCTGAGAGATGGCGGCGAACCAGGTTGATCGCGCTGATGGGAAGACCCGAACGAAGCAGCGCATGATTCGCCGCGATGAGATCAGCCTCTTCGAACCACGGCCGCAGCGGAATCTCAACGCAGGCAGAGCTTCCTCCGGAGATCAGAAACACGATCGGACGATTCGCGGACTCGACGAATGCGATGAGACGCTCACCTGCGCGAAAGCTCGATTCTGAAAGTTCCGGATGCGATCCTTCGACGATCTCTGCACCGGGATCATTCGAGATGCTGGCCACATATCCCGACGGAACCGCGATGAAGATCCGTCCCGTCTTCAGCATCGAGCTCGCTCCATCGATCAGTCCTGCGGCACACTTGCCCACCGCAACGAGGTCGACTTCGAGCCCGCCGAGCGATTTTAACTCCTCCCCGGAGAGTCGAGAGCACGTCAGCCGTGCCGGCGAGCATCGCGCGAGCGTCGCATGAAAGATGTCGAGCAGCGCTGATTCATTCACGGCGATCCGAAGCCGGAGGTGTTCGCGAAGCCGGGTCTGCAACTCTCAACGCTCGTCCTTTAACTCGTGCGCCAGATTCTGCGTGAGCTGGTCGAGGGCGCGCACAAAAGCCCGCCGGTCACTTTCCGAGAGTCTGCCGAGCACTCCCTCGGTCCATGCGTCATAGACTGGCCCCGCAGAAACAATCACCCGCTTTCCTTTGCTCGTGAGCTGGAGCATGGAAGCACGCAGGTCCGTGGGATCCTCGATTCGCCTGATCAGCCCGAGCGATTCCAGCCGGGCAATCATCCCGGTCATGTTCTGCTTCGACACCATCATCTGTCTGGACACGGCGGCAAGCGACGGGTCCTCTTCTGCATTCGCCACAGCTGCGAGCACGCTCCACTGCTGCGGCGTGATCCGGTAGCGGGCGAGAACCGGTGCGAGGTTCCTCGTGATCAGATTGACCAGTTGAACCAACGCGGCGGGGACATCATGCAGAGTGGTTTTCGCCATCAAAAGTCAATCTATTGACTAACGATGGAAATGTCAAACTCTCGCTCGATGCCTCTAGTGTCCTGTAACGGTGAGTCCTCAGAACTGGAACCTGGTCAGGGATCACTGCCTTTTACCGCGGTGCTGTCGGATCCTGTCCCGTTGTTCGGGTGTGAGAATCCGTTCGAAGTCCGCCCGGCCGGCCAGCCTGCGAGCCCTGCTCTCGTCCCTGAGCGCACGCAGCCTTTCCATCGCACGATCGGCGCCGGGGTCCCCCGCGTCCCGCAGATCCCTGTACTGGACGGCGACGGACTTCATCTCTTCACGCAGCTCGCGCTGCTTCGCTCGCTGCGACTCCCGGATCTCGCGGATTGCTTCAATCTGGCTCGGGGTCAGCTCGAGTCTCTCGGCGATCCGCGCGAGATGATCCCGCCGGTCCATACGACGCTGCGCGTTTCCGGGATGTGCCCAGACTGCCGAGGCACAGACGACAAACATTACGACTGCTGCGAGGGTTCTTTTTGCCATGATCTTCTCTCCTGACGCATTAGACCGCCGGCGGTCGGGCGCGTTTACGTCCGGTGCGGGAGCGTTACAACTTCGTTTTACCCGATGCGTCCCCCGATTCGGCAGGGAGAAGACAGAACGGATCGTCAGCGGGACATCCGAGGTGCTCGACCTGAATCGTCGTATGAGCGATGCCATAACGTTCCGACAGGAGGGCATTGACGCTGCGAAGCACAGCTCCTGCACTGCGCAGCGACACGTCGCCCAGCTGAAGATGGCAGGACAGCGCGCGGCGAGAAGGTCCGATTGCCCAGATATGCAGGTGGTGAACTTCGAGAACTCCCTCCTGCATCGCGAGATCTCTGGTGACCTGCTCGGGATCGACCCCGCGCGGCGTTCCTTCCAGAAGCAGATTCACCGTTTCGCGCAGTATGCTCCACGAGCTCCACAGAATCAGAAGCCCGATCATCACGGAGACCAGGGGATCGTAGAGTGGCTCTCCCGTGGCACGGATCAGAAGTGCAGCCACGATCACGCCGACCGAGGCGAGCGTGTCTGCAAACATGTGGATCACGGCGCTTCGAATATTGACGTCGTGCCGCCCCGCTTCGAGAAACCATAGCGTAACTGCGCCGTTGAGAAGCACGCCGATGAACGCCACGACGATCATCAGCGACGTGTCGACCGTCTCGGGATTCCGCAATCTCGACCACGCCTCGATGAAGATGTAGAGGGTGAGACCCACCAGCGTTGCGGCATTCACGAATGCGGCGAGGACTCCGGCACGCTGAAAGCCGTACGTTCGTGATGGTGTCGCGGGACGACGCTCCAGCGACACGGCGATCAGCGCGATGAACAGCGCTACCACATCCGTGAGATTGTGCAGAGCGTCGCCGATGAGCGCGAGAGAATTCGCATAGATGCCCACCACCAGCTCGACGACGACGAAAAGTGCATTGGCAACCGTCGCAATGATGAGCCGGCGACTGATCTGCCTGCGTTCTACCGGATGATGGTGGCTGTGCATTCTCGAGCGATCTCAGCGTCGTTCCGGGGCGTGACTCCCGGCTGGATGTCTCTGCAACGGCTTGCGTCCCCCATGGAGGGATAGCTCAGGTCCCCTCGAGATTCAGCCGGGCGACGAGTCTGCCTTCTGCCGCAGGGCCTCGAGCGCCCGCCGTCCGATGTCCGTGCGGTACCTCGCTCCATCGAATCGCACTTTCGCCGCACCCGCGTACGCACGTGCGAGCGCCTCCGACAGAGTCGGCGCATGCGCGCACGCACTCACTACCCGCCCGGCCACGTTGACCAGCTTCCCGTCCTGCATTTCCGTTCCCGAATGAAACAGTACAATCGACGGATCGTCGATCGGATCGATCACGATCTCGAGACCCCGCCTCACTTCACCCGGATACTCCTGCGCAGCCACGACCACGCAGGCTGCAGCTTCCTTCTTCCATGTCAGCCGCGCGTCTCCAAGATTTCCTCGCGCCACCCGAAGACAGAGATGCGCGAGATCGTCCTCGAGACGCAGGATCTGAACCTGCGTCTCCGGATCGCCAAAACGGCAATTGTACTCGAGCACTTTCGGGCCGTTCGCCGTCAGCATCAGCCCGACGAACAGACAGCCTGAGTAAAGCCGCCCCTCCTGCTCCATTCCCTGAACGGTCGGGATCACGATGGTTCGCATGATCTCGGCTGCCACCTCCGAGGAGAGCACCACCGCCGGCGAATGCGACCCCATTCCACCCGTATTCGGCCCCTCGTCACCGTCCATGGCCTTCTTGTAATCTTTCGCGGGCACGAGAGGCACCACACGCCGCCCGTCGGTGAGCGCCATGAATGAAACTTCTTCCCCCTCCAGAAACTCCTCGATCAGCAAACGATCGCCGGCATTGCCGAACCTGCGGCTCAGATAGATTTCCCGTACCAACTCGAGCCCTTCGTCGAGGTCCTGCACGATGAAGACTCCCTTGCCGCCTGCCAGGCCATCCACTTTGATGACGCGTGGAAACGATCCCCGGCGAAGCGCGCTTTCGGCTTCCGGGAGCGCGCCACAGATGGACGCGTCAGCCGTGGGGATTCCATAGCGTTTCATGAAGTCCTTGGAAAAAGCCTTCGACCCCTCCAGCTCGGCAGCACGCCGCGTCGGTCCGAAAATCGTCAGGTCCCTCTTGCTGAACTCGTCGACGATCCCGATCGTGAGCGGAAGCTCGGAGCCTACGATCGTCAGATCGATCTTCAGGTTCTGGGCGAAGTCCGCCAGCTCGACGATGTCGGATGCGCCGATCGGCACCCTGTCGGCGACCGCGGCAATTCCGGCATTGCCCGGTGCCACATAGACTTCTTTGACGAGGTTGGACTGGCGCAACTTCCAGCAGAGGGCATGCTCCCTGCCCCCATTTCCGATCACGAGAACGCGCATATAGAGGAGAGTATAACGGTGGAACCTGTGACCTGGATGGGGCAGTGACGTCTGAGGGGAGGGGGTTCGGGGCATATGCACTGACTCTGACGGTCTTCCTCAGTCCGGAATGTTGAATGTTGAATGTGAGGCCGGTCCCCGCTGCTGGTGAAGGGTTAGGAGCGGTTCAACATTCAACATTCAACATTCGGGTCTTTAAGTCATAAGTTAGTGCATATAGGGGTTCGGGGAGAGTAGACAGTAGACAGTAGGAGGGCGGCAGTCTTTCTGACATGGAAATGCTTCTGGATGTGAACGATACCGATCCCGGGAGGGCAGGCGCGCTCCACTCCTGTGTCCTGTCTGCTGTGTCCTGTCTATTTCCTTCACGTAGACACTCCCTGGGGCTGGTCCGTATTCAACTCGATGACCGCGGAAATCCGCTTGATGAAAAACGTCCAGGAACCGATGGAACCTGAGGATCGTGAGCTGGTACGGGCAACCCTCGAGGGTGAGCCCGAAGCCTTCGAGGCGATCGTGCGCCGGAAGACTTCCAAGGTATACAGCCTCTGCTACCGGGTACTGGGCAATGGTGAGGACGCCAAGGATGTCTCCCAGCTGGTGTTTATCAAGCTGTGGGAGAACCTCAGCAAGTACGACCCCCAGTACGCATTCGACACCTGGCTGTACAGGATGGTGACGAATGTGGCGATCGATTTTCTGCGCAACCGCCAGTCCCGCGACGCCGCTGTGAACTCGAATCTGCGGCTGGTCAAGAGCGTTTCGGACGCCGAGCAGAATGTTTCGCTGCAGCGGAAAGAAATCGAGAGCGTCTTTGCATCGGTCTCGTCGGCGCTCTCTCCCAAGCAGAAGGCAATTTTTGTAATGAGAGAAATGGAGGATCTCCCATCCGCGGAGATCTCACGGATCCTGGGCTGCCGCGAATCGACCGTTCGGAATCATCTCTTCAACGCAAGAAAAATCATGCAGAGGCAACTTCAGAACAGATATCCGGAGTATGCCCGGCTGTGGAAGGCGCAATCATGAGCTGCAATCAATTCGAACGACTCCTTTCGAGTGGCCCTCTGTCGAGCGAAGCGCTCGCGCACATGAGGATTTGCTCGTCGTGTCTGGAACAGGCCGTGGCTGCCGATCCTGAGAATCTTTTCCGCTCGCTCGGAGGGGAACAGCTCGAGCCGGAAGGCGGAACCGATCAGTTCGTCTCCGAGGTCATGGGCCAGATTCATCTTCGCGAAGCGGAGACGCGGCTTTCGCGAAAACGGGAGATGCCTGCGACCGCCCGGTGGAGCATTGCCGCGGCACTCGCTGTCGCCGTCGCAGGATCAGCGCTTCTTTATCGCCCCGCTCTCGATCAGGTGCCCGCCATGTCCAGGCCCAGCGCGGCAGCGGCGCAGCTCTTCGACCCATCCGTCACGCTTCCCGTTGTCGAAGAGTATTCGAACGGCGGCGCAACTATCGTAGAGATGGCCTCAGACAGCGATCTGAAAGTCGTCATGATTTTCGATGAATCACTTCCGGTGGACCTATGAAATCGATCAAGCAGAAACTCATACTCGGGGTCGC
The DNA here is from genome assembly GCA_041748075.1 of Thermoanaerobaculia bacterium. GTDB lineage: Bacteria > Acidobacteriota > Thermoanaerobaculia > Gp7-AA8 > Gp7-AA8 > JBGSYJ01. The sequence continues at coordinate 28,120 of JBGTDX010000181.1, read as the reverse complement.
AGTGCTCTGTCTGCTCTCTTCCGGTGCTGTGCTGGCCGAAGATGCGGAAGGGCGCACTCTCACGGTCAGAACGTATCAGCTCAAACACAAGGATGCGGACCGCGCCGCGGCCGTCGTCAAATCGCTCGTCAGCTCCGCCGGTTCGGTATCGATCCAGCCTTCGAGCAACACGCTCGTGGTCACCGACACGGCCGCCAGCATCGAAGCCATCATGGGCGCGATTCAGAAGTTCGACGTCCCCGCGCGGTCGTTCCGCGTACAGCTCGATCTGGTCTCTGCGTCCCGTGCATCGACTCCGGCAAGAGTTCCGCAGGGGCTCGAAAGCATCGCTGGAAAGCTCTCAGGCGTTCTCCGCTTCAACTCGTTCGAGCGCGCAGGCCAGATGATCGTGCAGGGGAAGGAAGGCGATCCGATCGTCGCGATGATCGATGGCGGTTACCGGGCCGAGTTCCGATTCGGCGAATTTGATCCGGTCACGAACTCCATCCGGGTCACCGACTTTCAGCTCAGCCGCCAGACGGCGGGGAAAGACGGCGCACAGCTCGAGCCGCTGCTCAAGACTTCACTGAACCTGAAGGTGGGTCAGACGGTCGTGCTCGGAGCCTCCCGCCAGCCCGACAGCAACCGAGCGCTCATGCTCGTGCTCGTGGCCCAACCTCTGTAGCCGCTGCGGCACGACGTCGTTTGAAATGCGCTTCCACTCCTTCCACAGGCAGTGTGTTGAAAATGTGCCGGGGCCCGACGCCGCCCTTGCGCGCGGCCCAGATGCCGGGAAGGATGTTGCCGAGCTCTCCGGTCGAGTGCGCGTCGGGATTGATGCTGAAGATCACACCTCGATCGATCGCACGCTGCATGAGCCGCCAGTCGAGATCGAGCCGCCGCGGGTTGCCGTTGATCTCGATCATCACTCCACGCTTCGCGGCTTCATCGAATATGCGGTCGAACTCCACCGAGTAACCCTCGCGTGAGAGCAACAATCGTCCTGTGAGGTGTCCCAGGAACGTCACGTGAGGATTGTGAATGGCGCGAACGATTCTGTCGGTCATCTCATCCCTGGGCGTTTTGAATTGCGAATGCACCGACGCGATGACGAAATCGAATCGTGAAAGCGTTTCAGGACCGTAATCCATCTCGCCACTCGGAAGAATGTCGCACTCGGTGCCGTGGAAAATTCTCATCGAAGGGAACGATGCGCGCAGACTTTCGATCTCCGCGCGCTGTTCTTCAACCCGATCTTCGGTGAGCCCTCCTGCATAGGCCGCCGTCTTCGAGTGATCTGAAATGCCGACGTACGCAAATCCTCGGTCTCTTGCGGAGGCGAGCATGTCGTGCAGAGTCGCGCGGCCGTCGGAGTACGTCGTGTGAACGTGAAACGTTCCCTGAAGATCCTCAGGCTCGATCAGTTGAATCGCACGCTCGAGCTCGAGCGGCTCTGCCGACTCGCGCAGTTCCGACGGGACGAAAGCGAGGCCCAGTCTGCTGAACAGTGCGTGCTCGCTGCCGAGTGCAACTTTCTTTCCGCCCGACTCGAGGGCCTTGTCCGTCAGTGAGAAACCCCCACGCTCAGCACGCATCCGCACCGCAGTGACGAAGGGCTCACTGCCCGTCGAGATGAAAAGGGTGGAGATGAGCTCAGGCGGTTTGCAGAACGAAACGAAAGCCGGAATTCCGAATCGCGCAATCCCGGTCAGCATCCCGTTCTCATCGATCGAACCCTGTTCCAGAATGCCGCCCTCGATCGCAGATCGTGCTGCCGAAGCCGGCGCCTTCGCCGAGACGCAGAGATCGATGCGGGTCACGACTTCGAGCCTGCGACGAACAGCGCCTGAGACGATTACCTGAGCAACGCCATCAAGCACATTGAGATCACGCTCCAGGGCTTCCGCTGCCTCGATCGCGCGAGGCAGTAGAAACCGTTCGCTCTGGCTCTTCAGAAACTCGATGCCCTCGAGAATCTTCTGTTCCGTTTTCTTACCGAAGCCCGCCAGCGAAGCGAGCCTGCTCTCTCTGCATGCCGTCTCGAGCTCGTCGACCGACCCGATGCCGAGTTGCTCGTAGAGCTGGCCGATCTTCCGGGTTCCCAGGCCGGGAATGCGCACGAGATCGAGAATGCCGGGCGGGTACTGAGCGCGCAGATCGTCGAGGTAACGGAGCGCTCCCGTCGTGACGAGCTCCACGATCATCGGTCCGATTGCCTTGCCGATGCCGGGGGTGCGGTCGACCTCGCCCGACTCGACGAACGTTCTCATGTCGGTCTGGACGTCCTCCATGCGACGCGCAGCGTTCCTGAACGCGAGGGCCTTGAACTTGTTCGCGTCGCTGAACTCGAGGTAGCGAGACACTTCGTCGAGAGCGCGAGCAACGGTGCGCCTGTCAATTGCCGGGATGGCCGTGTTGTTAGTCATTCCTGATGCCTGTCCTCTGCAATTTGCCTGCTCTCGGCTATGATCCCGGCCGTGAACCCGGCAGAACACATCATCGTCGCACTCGACCGGAGCCGGCGCGAAGAGATTCTTGCGCTCGTCGAAAGCCTTCTCGGCAGAGTCGGCCTTTTCAAGCTCGGCCTCGAGGCATTCATCGCGAACGGCCCCTCAATCGTACGCGATGTATCGACGGCCGGCGGGCGGGTTTTTCTCGATCTCAAGCTGCACGACATCCCGAATACGGTCGCCAAAGCGACGGCGGCCGCCGGCGAACTGGGCGCGGCGATGCTGACGCTTCACGCGGTAGGCGGAACCGCGATGATCCGGGCCGCTGCCGCAGTCGAGACCAGGCCGCTCCTCCTCGGCGTGACCATGTTGACGAGCCTCGGCGATCACGAAATCGAGGAGATCGGATTGACGGGAGGCGCCGCACAGAATGCTCTCCGTCTCGCACGGCTCGCGCAGGGTTCGGGGGCTGACGGATGCATCGCCTCGCCAAAAGAGATCGAAATCATCCGGGAAGCCTGCGGCCCGGGTTTTCTGATCGTGACCCCGGGCATTCGGGGCCGTGACGACGACCGGGGAGATCAGCAGCGAACCATGAGCGCGGCGGAGGCGATTCGCGCCGGCGCCGATTACATCGTCGTCGGCAGGCCGATCACGGAATCGCCCGACCCGCGTGCAGCTGCTGAGAGAATCATCGATACGCTGTAAACCTTTACGGGCCGTTGGCGGCTCGATCTCGCGCCGCAATCGCCGTGGCGGGATGATCGCTGAACAGTCCTTCGATCCCGAGAGAAAGAAACGATCCACACTCCTTTGCCCCATCTCCGAACCGCTCACCCTTGCGGCGGAATTCCAGAGGAAGAAAGGCATTCTCGTCTCTGAATGTCCAGGCGTGAACGAGCAGGCCCGCAAAGTGCGCATCCCTGACGAGTGAAGTCGGTTTCCCGAGGCTGTCCGAGTCGGTGCGGGGCACGATCAGATGCTTGCTCGGGCCGATGGCCTGCGCATAGGTCGCGATTTCGGCAAGCTCCCGTCCGGTGGCGAGATCACGAAATGTGCGGGTGTCTCCCGCAAGATGCAGATCCTGAGGACTTCCCCGATCGGCGATCAGCTGGACGAGCGGAATCCGGGTCATCTTCGACATCCGGCGGAGATTCGATGTTTCGAACGACTGGATGAACGCAGGAGCATCGCGACCGCCGAAACCGTATCGCTCGAGAGCTGCAATGAGAGGTCCCTCGAGTTGCAGGTTCAGCGACGCAAAGTAGCTCGGATGTTTGGTTTCGGGATACACCCCTGCTGGTCTCCCGCGAGCCTCGCCTGAGGCGATGACAAGCTCGAGAATCTCTTCCAGGGTCGGAATCTCGAAGCAGCCGTCGAACCCGGTCGCACGCAGTGCTGGCAATCGCTCAATGGCACGGAGCGTCTTGAGCTCTTCGAGAGTAAAGTCCTCTGTGAACCATCCGCGAAGTCCCCGGCCGTCGACCGACTTTCGCACCAGACGCGCTGCGAACTCGGGATGCGAAGCGACATCCGTCGTCGCCTCGATTACGGACCCTGCGTGATCGACGACCGCGAGAGCATTCTCGTGCCGTGCGACGAGCACGCCGTCGCGCGTTGCAACCAGATCAGGCTCGATGAAATCAGCCCCGAGCTCTATGGCGAGCTGATAGGCGGCGAGCGTATGTTCCGGACGATGACCGCTTGCACCGCGGTGGGCAATGACGATTGGGGTGGTCATCAGGCTACGCCACGAAGAGCTGAAGTGCCCTCACATGAAGGTGGCCGAACATGCAACGTTCGGCCACTTTCACGCACGTTTCAAACAGTCTCGCGCGCCAGGAAACGCAGACGAATTCCTGGTTACCTGCCCGCACCTCGGCGCCGATTCGTACAGTTCCGTCCCGGCCCGTTTGAGAAGATCGTCTTGCTCGCGAACTGCCTCACATTGCCGTTGGCATCGGTAGCGACAGCGCGAATCGTGTGGTTACCGCGAGTGAGATTGTCGAGATTTACAGGGAGCCGCCAGTTCACGACCGGCGTCTTGCTGGAAATGTCGAAGCGGGCACCCCCGACGGTTGCCATTCCAAGGGACGCGCCGTCGAGAAAGATCTGCACATCGGTGATTCGCGTCGCTCCCGTGACGAACCCGCGAAGCTCGAATCCACCGCATGGCACATTCTCGATACGCACCGATTCGATACCGCCCGCGATCTGCCCGCATGCTCCCCAGACCTGAAGACCGCTGATCTCACCGTTCACGTAGACAAACGGCCCGGCGACTACGGGATTGTGCTTGATCTCGTCGGGAAGAGTGAACGTTACGTCTTCATAAATACGAGGCGAGGAGCCTTCGTAAAAGGGCACCGTGAAGTCGAACACGTCGAAGGCAATCGTTCGTGCCGATTTGCCTGTCATCGGATCCTTCTCATCGATCATCGTGATCAGGTGCGTCCCGTCGAAGGTCGCTTCGCGGTTGAAGCGGATGCCGTTCGAGCGGTTCACGATCGCCGGCAGTGTGAATACAAAGAACTGATTAATGAAGGGTCCGGGACCCACCGTGAAAACACCGATCCGCGATTCCTGTCCGATACCGAGCAGATTTCCGCCGTTCGTGACGAAGAACTCGCCGATGATGGGCGTGGCGAACACGATCGTCGGATTCGCAGGGTTCGTGACATCGAAAGCATACGTGCCACCCGGGCCGGTCGAGTAGAGGTAACCGTTCAGGAAGACGACGTCATTGAACCCGAGGAAGAAGTTGGTCGAGGGAATGCGGGCAACCAGAAACGGCGCCGCGGGGTCCGCTATGTTGTAGATGTCGATCGAGTTGCCGCAGGTACCGAATCCGCGCGGCGTGCATGGGATGTCGTACATCGGGTAAACCGCGGCGAGGAGGTTTCCGGAAGCCGTCATCTGCCTGTAATGCAACCCCGGCGTTCTGGACACCCGGATCGGTTCGGTCCCGAAGGGTCCGGGCTGCACCGTCCGCAGGTCGAATACTTCGAGACCCGCCTCACTGCTCACGTACATGTAGCCGGCGTCGTAGGCAACTCCGCCTTCCACGTCGCGAGCCGCAAAGGGCGACATTTCGTCGTCGCGGGCGACGATCACTTCGCCCACATCGTTGATACTGAACGTCGTTAGGCGGTCACCTCGCAGCGAGTAGATCACCGAGCCGTTCCTGAACACGGCGTTGGGCGAGCTGCCGAACGGGGTCGAAGGCCCCGCAGACCCGACCAGCGACAGTCGGCAGTCCGAAACGAAATGGTCGCCGGACGCCGACGGAACGAAGAAGAGAAAGAGAGCGAGAACAACCAGGGATTTCCGCACAGTCAGGCGCATACCATTCCTCCCAAAACCACCCCAAAAACCTGGCGCATCGCGCACCCATCAGTTGTTGCTGAAAGTCAGTTGGCCCCAAATATGACTGAAATGCGCTTATTTTTCAAGAGCCAGGGAAGGTTCCCGGTTCCGGAACCGTTGGGCACCGTGGGTCGTCTCAACCTGCGATCCCCTCTGCGGTGGTACTCTATGCGGGGCAAATCTAATGCTCGACGGTCACGTTCTCGTCCTCAACCGCGTTTTTCAGGCGATCCAGATCACCTCGGTTCGCCGTGCGTTCATTCTTCTCTACAAGGGACACGTGCGGGCCGTCGACGAGACCTACCGCACCTGGGATTTTGAAAACTGGCAGGACATTCCAATCCAGCCTGCCGATTCGTTCGTCTCCACTCCGAGCCGAAGAATTCTCATCCCGCACGTGATCCAGCTGCTCGAGTTCGACCGGATGCCCAGGCAGGAAGTGAAGTTCTCCCGCGGCAACATCTATCTGCGAGACCATAACCGCTGCCAGTACTGCGGGAAAAAGTTCTCGTCGTCAGAGCTCTCGCTCGACCACGTCATCCCGGTCTCCCGCGGTGGCCGCTCGAGCTGGGAGAATGTCGTATGCGCCTGTCTGCCCTGCAACGTGAAAAAGGGCAACAAGTTGCTCAGCGAATGCTCGATTCAGCTCATTCGCCAGCCGTCGCGCCCGCGGTGGCACCCTCTCCACCGGATTCAGGGCCGTCAGTACCCCGAGATCTGGAAGAATTTCCTCGATCAGGCGTACTGGTCCGTCGAGCTGCGACCTTAGCCCCCACCCGCCCGGTTGTGAGTTCTGAGTTATGAGTTCTGAGTTCCCGCCCGCCCGAGCTCCGGGCGGGAAGGTCGAAACTCACAGCTCGGGGTGGGCGGGAACTCTGAACGCCCGAGTTGTTCCTTTCCACTTATGTCCGGGTTGATCCTTTCCACTTTTCCGGCTTATTGGTAGTAGCGGGAGCTGTGGGAAAGTGGGAAACGCGGGTGGCGGTTGGGTGCGTTTTCCACTTTTCCACCAGCTCATAAGAACTTGTTGTTCCGATCGTCGAGCTTGCCGATGGAGAAGCGCTAGAAGTGAACGGTCCAGAGGTCTCGATCGGACAGTTCGAGCGCAAGAGTGTGCCCTGCGAGGCCCTGTCCTACGAACACCTGATGCGTTCTCCACTTGATCGCGCCGGTGGAGCTGACAACTCGCTTCTCCCAGTGAGCTGAATACTCCGGACGTGGTCGGCGTCGGGGGAAGGGACGCGGCGATGGTTTGTAGACTCTCGCGGGTCGCTGCATTCCGAGTCCCTCATGGGGACGCTCGACATTGTATTTGTGAATGAACGTGTCGAAGAGTGTTTGCTGACCGGACAAAGTGCCGGCATTCGGGCAGTGTCGTATTTAAGATCGCGGTGCATTCGTTCATGGCTGCCGTTGTCCTGCGGCACGCCGGGCCTGCTGAAGACGGGCTGAACGCCGAGGGACATGAGCTCGACACTCAATCGCGAGAACCTCCCGCCACTGGGTGCACCGAAGGGTGGACCATTGTCAGTCTGTGCGGCCAGGGGCAGACCATGCTCACGAAAGACCCGTTCGATGACCGGCCAGGCTCGAGCGAACGAGGTCGAGTCCAGGGCCTCACACGCCTGAATGTACCGGCTGAAGTGATCCATGATCGTCAGCGGATGAACGTAGCGGCCATTCAAAAGCCGAAACTCACCCTTATGGTCCATCGTGGTCAGTTCTCCCGGTTGCGTCGCGACGTAGCGGTGGGCGAAAGGTACGAGCGCCCGCTCGCGTGGTGCACGCATGCTTTTGACCAGACCGTACCGCGAGAGAATCGCATCGGCTGTCGAGCGTGCAGGAAGTACGAGTTCTGGATGGCTCTCAGCCAGTCGCTCGAGGATCTTCTTCGACCCCCAACCCCATAAATTGCGGTCCTCGAGGATCAGTCTCTCGGCCTCAGTATCGGTTTTGTGTGGACACGTCTTCGGAGCGTGGGATCGATCCTCGAGCCCTGAGCGTCCCAGCTCTCGCAATCGCGCTCCCCACTTCCGCACCGTAGGGCGCGTAACGCCGAACATCTTGGCGATCTCCCTCACTGAGTACCGCTTCTCAATCGCCAGGCGTGCCATCTCTTCTCGAATATCCACGATCGTGCTCTCCTTGATGGGCATCGACCCTCCTGGGCCCCACCCTGTACGATGTGGAAAGCATCAACCTAGAACTTTCTGGAAAGCATCAACCCGGACCAAACACTCAGAACTCAGAACTCAGAACTCAGAACTCAGAACTAAGAACTCACAACTCTGAGCGGCGAGAATTTTCCGAGGCGGGAGTCCATTAAGAAGACGCATGTTCGACAACCTTCAGGACAAGATGGATCGGGTCTTCAAGACCCTTCGTGGCGAGGGCACTCTCAATGAGTGGCACATCGAGAATGCTCTCAAGGAAATCCGCATCGCGCTTCTCGAGGCGGACGTTCACTTCAAGGTCGTCAAGGAGTTCACCGCCCGGGTCAAGGAGAAGTCCACCGGCGAGGAAGTTCTTACTGCGTTCTCGCCCGCTCAGCAGGTGATCAAGATCGTCCGGGACGAGTTGCAGGCGCTCCTCGGCGGCAACGAGGTGGGGCTCGCCCTCGTCGGAACACCCGCGGTCGTCATGATGGCGGGCCTCCAGGGTTCGGGAAAGACGACGACGTCCGGCAAGCTCGCCCTTCATCTGAAGAATCGCGGTCGCAGGCCGCTGCTGGTTCCCTGCGACGTTTACCGTCCCGCCGCCATCGATCAGCTCCGCGTGGTCGCGAACGAAGTCAAAGTTCCGTTCTACGAAATCGGGGAGCTGCGCGATCCGGTCCAGATCGCCCGCAACGCCCTCAAAGAGGCGCGTACGCTCCTCTATGACACGGTCATTCTCGACACGGCGGGACGTCTTCACATCGACGAAGAGCTGATGAAAGAGCTCCAGTCGATCAAGCGCGATACGAATCCTTCCGAGATCCTGTTTGTCGCCGATGCGATGACCGGACAGGACGCCGTCAAGTCCGCGAAGGAATTCGACGACCGCCTCGGCGTGACCGGCATCGTGCTCACGAAACTCGACGGCGATGCGCGCGGCGGCGCGGCACTTTCCGTCAAGTCGGTCGTCAACCGCCCCATCAAGCTCGTAGGCGTCGGTGAGAAGCTCGTCGACCTCGATATCTTCTATCCCGATCGCATGGCTCAGCGGATTCTCGGAATGGGCGACGTTCTTTCGCTCATCGAGAAGGTCGAGGCCGAAGTCGACCAGAAGGAAGCGAAAGCTCTCGCCGAGCGGGTACAGAAGGACAAGTTCACCCTCGAGGATCTCCGCACGCAGTTGCAGCAGGTCAAGAAGATGGGGCCAATGTCGCAGCTGGTCGGGATGTTGCCTAATGTCGGAGGCCTGAACAAAATCAAGGAAGACGACATCGATCAGGGAGCCATCGTGCGGATGGAGGCGATCCTCAACTCCATGACGATGCGGGAGCGCGAGCTTCCTCAGCTGATCAATGGCTCCCGCAAGAAGCGGATCGCCCGCGGCTCGGGGACCAGCGTCCAGGAGATCAACCGGCTCCTCAAGCAGTACCTCGCCATGAAAAAGATGATGAAGTCCTTCTCTAAGGGCTTCGGACCCCGGAAGTTCGGCAAATTCGGGAAGGGGCTCCCTCCGGAATTGTTTCAATAGAGTTGACGTTAAGGGCTCCGTTCAGGGATAGTTCTGCCCTTTCCGACCCACGGAACCCATAGAGGAGTTTTACGCATGCTGAAAATTCGTCTTCGTCGCGGTGGCTCGACCCACTCGCCTGTCTACCGGATCGTGGTCTCCGACTCGCTCCGCACCCCGAATGCCTCGAATGTCGAGCAGATCGGTTTCTACAATCCCACCAAGAATCCAGCCCAGTTCGAGATCGACAAAGAGCGGGTGAATTTCTGGGTCAGCAAAGGCGCTCAGTTGAGCCCGACCGTCAAGTCGATCCTGAAAAAAGCGCAATAGTCATGAGAGAGCTCGTCGAGTTCGTCGCCCGGTCGCTGGTCGACAGTCCCGATGAGGTACGCGTCAGCCAGACCGGCCGTGACGCATCATCGAGCGTGATCGAGCTGCAGGTGGCCCCCGACGACCTGGGAAAGGTCATCGGACGACAGGGGCGCACCGTCCGCGCCCTCCGCACATTGCTGAGTACAGCATCCGCACGCTCCTCCCGCCGCATCACGCTTGACATCGTCGACTGATCGACGCCCCGTTCCGCTGCCATGCCGCCACTCGATTCCCATCCGGTTCCGGATGATCGTATTGCTGTCGGAGTAATCCGCAAGCCTCACGGCGTGCGTGGTGAGCTCAGCGTCGAGCCGTGGACTCCCGATCAGGAACGATTTGCGAACCTCCGCACGGTCTGGCTGGTTGCGCCCGAGGATGCCTCGATCCGCAGAGCCGAGATCGAAAACGTGCGGTATCACGGGGAACGCATCCTTGTGAAGTTTGCCGGGCTGGATTCTCCAGAGGACGTAGGGCATCTCCGTGAATGGACCATCGAGATCCCGACGGATGAAGCACGCGCACTCGAGGACGACGAGTATTTTCTCCACGATCTGATCGGCCTCGCAGTGGTCACGGAAGACGGCCACACCGTCGGCACGGTGACGAATACCCTCGAGGCTGGAGCGGGCCCTCTGCTGCTCGAAGTCACACAGAACGATGGCGGCAAGTTCGACCTCCCCTTCGTCACTGCCATCTGCACCGGTGTGAACCTGGACCTACGGACTCTCACGGTCAATCTGCCGGAAGGACTGCTGAACCTCGACGCAATTGAGAATTCAGAACTCAGAACTCAGAAAACCCACAACCCACAACCGGGCGGCGGGTCTCACAACTCAGAACTCACAACTCACAACTCGCCGTTTCGCATCGACATCGTGACCATCTTTCCCCGAATGTTCGACGCGTTCCTTGCAGAGGGCGTCATCGCCCGAGGCGTGAAGGCGGGGCTGCTCGAGATCAACGTGTACGACCTCCGCGATCACGCCGAGGACAAGCACCGTTCGACCGACGACGAGGCTTACGGTGGAGGAGCTGGGATGGTGATGCTGGCCGAGCCGGTGTTCCGGTGCGTCGATGCGATACGGGAATCTGACCCCGGGCGCAGGGCCCACGTCGTGATGCTCTCGCCTCAGGGCAGCCGGTTCAACCAGTCAGTCGCCGCCGGCTTCTCGGAGCGCAGGTGGCTGATCCTCCTCTGCGGACGTTACGAGGGATTCGACGAGAGAATCCGGGAAGCGCTGGTCGACGAGGAGGTCTCGGTGGGAGATTTCGTCGTCTCGGGAGGGGAGATTCCGGCGATGCTGGTGGCCGACGCCGCCTGCCGGATGATCGAAGGAGTCGTTGGGGACAGGAATTCGGTGGAGCAGGATTCGTTCTATCACGGGCTGCTCGATCACCCCCACTACACCCGGCCGGCGGAACTCCGAGGCATGAAAGTCCCGGATATCCTGTTGTCGGGCCATGCGGAGAAGATCCGCAAGTGGCGAAAAGAGCAGTCTCTCCGGACAACGAAGGCGAAGCGCCCCGATCTGCTGGAGACCGCGGAACTGGACGAAGAGGCGCGGGCGATGTTGCGGAAGATCGAACAGGAATGATCCGGGATTGACCGATGTGTCATCCTGAGCGTAGCGAAGGATCCCGTGATGCTTGCCGGGATTGCCTCGAGGCAGGGGGTCCTTCGCTTCGCTCAGGATGACACCCTGATTGACCTCGGATCCCCAGCGGCTTGAGATAATGCATCAAATCTGACATCCTGAATAACGAGAAGCAGTTCACTGAAGGGAAGGTAGTCGAATCATGCCAGACATTATGAAGATGGTCGAAACGGCCGAAACGCAGAAACCGATGCCGGCCTTTTCCCCCGGAGACACCATCAAGGTGCATGTACGGGTCAAGGAAGGCGAGAAAGAGCGCATTCAGATCTTCCAGGGAGTCGTGATCTCCCGCAAGGGAGGCGGAAGCCGTGAGATGTTCACGGTCCGCAAGGTTTCCGGCGGCGTCGGCGTGGAACGCATGTTCCCGCTCTACTCTCCGACCATCGATCGCATCGAGGTGGAACGCCATGGTCGAGTCCGTCGTGCGAAGCTCTACTACCTCCGCGCGCTCCGGGGTAAAGCAGCCCGTATCGAAGAAAAGCGCAAAGCGTAACCCCCCAACCACCCGCAGAGTCTTCCGTGAGGCTCAAGGGAGCCTCACTCCGTTTTTTGCCGAGCTTGCTCGACTCGCCGAAATGGCCCTGGTCGAGCGACGGCTTCGCGCATTCGGATTCCGCTGTATCGCTGGTACGGACGAGGTTGGCCGGGGCTGTCTCGCCGGACCCGTCGTAGCCGCCGCTGTGATCCTCGAGAGCGACCCTATGGTCGGAATCAACGATTCGAAGCTCCTGAAGGCCGAGGAGAGAGAGGCCGCCTGTCGCGCCATCCTCTCCTACGCACGAGCCGTCGGGGTCGGCGTGGTCGAGCCCCATGTGATCGATCGCATCAACATTCTCCAGGCCAGCAAACTCGCCATGCACTTTGCGGTGGAGAACCTTTCCCTCCGGCCCGATGTACTGATCCTCGACGCGGTTACAGTCGAGACACTCGAGATGCCCCAGGTACCCCTCATCGGCGGGGACCGTCGAAGTGTATCGATCGCCGCTGCGTCCGTCGTGGCAAAATGCTACAGAGATTGGTTGATGGAGTCGTATCATGCAATCCACCCACAATACGACTTCGTAAACAATCGGGGATACGGAACGGAGAGTCACTGGGAGGCGTTGCGGAAGCACGGCCCGTCCCCAATCCATCGAACCTCGTTCGAAGGAGTAGGGACGCCCTTGCTGCTGTTCGAGAAGAAGTCTATCCATGGCACTGCAGCGAGATAAGATCGTCGGCAACGCGGAGAAGCTCGTTGCCAAGGGAAAGATCGAGCCGGCGATCCGGGAATACGAACGCCTTCTCGGCGAGAGCCCTAACGACGTCAATACGCTCAACCGGATCGGCGACCTATGGGTGCGCATCGAGCGCAACGACGAGGCGGTCAAGGTTTTCAGGAAAATTGCCGACCACTACGCGCGCGACGGGTTCTTCCTCAAAGCGATCGCGATCTTCAAAAAGATCAATAAGCTCGACCCCTCCAAACTCGACATCTACGCGAAGCTGGCCGAGCTTTACGCGAAACAGGGTCTCGCGATGGAGGCCAAGAGCCAGTACATGGTGTTGGCCGACTACTACGTCAAGCACGAAGACATCGAGAGCGCAACCGGAATCTACCTGAAGATCGCTGAGCTCGACCCCCACTCGGTGAACGTCCGCATCAAACTCGCCGATCTTTACACGCAGAACAGCCAGACTCCTCAGGCTCTCCAGGAGTACGACCGCGTGGGCCGCATGCTGCTCAAACGCGGCATGTCTGCCGAGGCCCTGCAGGTTTTTCGAAAGGCTCTCAAAATCGATTCCGGCAACATCGAATTTGCGGAATCGATCGTGACCTCGCTTCTCGACGAGAAGGAACATGCCAGCGCCATCGAGATCGTTCAGTCCGCCCTCGAAAGCAACAAGGAGAACCCCAGGCTGATCGTTCTTCTGTCGAGCGCTCACCTTACGAAAGACGATGCAGCTGCCGCGCGTGAAGTGCTCGAACAGGGCCTGACTTCGAACCCGAGTGACTTCGGGATCCGAGAGGGACTGGCGGATCTCCACCTCCGCGAAGGCGACGCTGACAAAGCGGTCGAGTTGATCAGCCCCGTACTGTCGGCTACAGTCGACAAAGCCGAAGAAACGCGAGCCGTGATGCTCCTCGAGCGCGTCGTCGCTGCGCGCCCCGATCACGTGGTTGCACTGGAAAAGCTCGTCACGGTCTATCGGCGGCTCGACGACGACGCGAACGCCCTCGACGCGATGACCAGACTCGCCAATGCTCACATCGAGCGACGCGAGTATCCGCAGGCGGAAGTGATCTTTCGAGACCTTGCCCGGCGGGACCCGGACAACCAGGCACACAGAGACCGTCTTGCCGAGCTCGCGCAGGAAACCGGATCTGCGGTACCCGATCTCGAGCTCGAACCACCCACAGAGGACTCCGATGCCCTTCTCGATTTCTCCGAGGAGGCATCCGAACCGCTCCCGGAGGCAGAGCCCCCGGCGATCCCCCCGGCCGACCCAGACCCTGTTGCATCCTCGGAATCGTGGGTGCCGGAAGAACTCGAAGAGGAAACGATTGATCTCGACTTCCCGAACGACATCGAGGCAACCGAACCTGCTTTGGTTCCCGCGCCTGAGCATGTTGCCGCCGAGAAGGACCAGGAAGCTGCAACCGAGCTTCTGGAGTTCATCACCGAGCATCTGACCGAAGCGGATGTATTCGCAAAGTACGGTCTCTACGACAAAGCCGTCGAACACCTTCAGACCGTGATCGACAAGGCGCCGCGCCATCGGGCCGCCTACGAGAAGCTTCTCAATGTCTACGTGAATGAAGGCCAGGCCGAGCCGATCCGTGAAACGGCGAACCGGTACATCGCCCTTCTCCGCATCGAAGGAGATTTCGAGCAAGCCGAAGCGGTCGAGCAGAACGTCTGGAACCGTGGTTTCAGTACGGGGCCCGCAACTGTACAGGACGAGCCCACGGTGAACGAGGCAGACGTCGCGGAATCGAACCAGGAGGTTCTCCCTGAGGAACTTGCTCCCGCGGAATCCACGGCTGCAGAGGACGGGCCGGCCACCCTCGTCGAAGAGGTGCCTCCCGCGTTGGAACCGGACGAGGTCGAGTCGCCGGATGTCGTACCGGAAGATCTCCCCGTCGTCGTTTCGTCCGACGAGCCACTGCCGGAAGAGACGATCGAGGATGTCACCACCGAAGAGGTCGTGGAACAGGAATGGCTCGAGACAGCCGACGAGGATGCTGACGAGGGCCAGCCAGTACTGACCGGCGAGCTGAGGGAGCCCGTCTCCTCGCCGATCGATCACGTCAGGGAAGAGGATTCCAAATCCACGCCGGATGAAATCAACGAACTCTCAGAAGAGCCCACTGCCGCGGAGGACGAATCGGACTTCACGCCCGATCCGGCTCGCGATCCGTCGCAGGACGAAGATGCGATTCCCCAAGAGGTGGAACCCGAGATCGACGCACCGGCGGACGAGATGCCTTTCGCCGAAGCACAGACCATCGGAGACGCTCCCCCCGGAGAGATCATGGAGCAGGCGGCGGGAGAGCCGGAGAGCTTCGCAGCGGAACCAGAGCCGTTCGACGACCCTGGTCTCTCTCGAGCCTACCCGCAGAGCCTGGAGTCTTCGCCCACCATGGAAGACCTCGGGGAGCTCGACTTCTACATCGAGCAGGAATTGCTCGAGGAAGCCGGCAACAAGCTGGAGACCCTCTCGGCACTGTTTCCAATGAACACTGAGGTCCTGCTGCGACAGGAGACCCTTCACGCGGCCCGATCCCGAATTGCGGGCACGCTGAAGGCCTACGAGGGAGTCGACCCGGAGGAGCCCGGCAAAGCCGCCCATCCGACCGCCCTTACCCATGACGACGTCGAGAGCGAACTGATTGGCGCGCTTCCGGACGAATCTCCAGAGGACGATTCTGCACCGGAATCACTCTCTGTCCTGCCGGAACCGGCCTCAGACGATCAGGACTTGTTCGACGCCGAGGATGACTTCTTCGACCTGGCGGCGGAGCTTGGTGACGATCTCGGCGAAGAAGACCAGGACGAGCTCTTGGACATCGCCGACGACGAACAGTCGCTCGAGCAGATCTTCCGGGAGTTCAAGAAGGGCGTCGAGCAGCAGCTCGACAGTGAGGACTACGACACGCACTACAACCTCGGAATCGCATACAAGGAGATGGGCCTCATCGACGAGGCGATCGGCGAGTTTCAGCTCGCGTCGAAGGACCCGCACCGCGCCATCGACGGCTGCTCGATGCTTGGCCTCTGCTTCCTCGAGAAGGGCATGCCGCAGCTCGCAATCAAGTGGTACAACAAAGGTCTCGAAATGCCGGAGATCTCCGAAGAGGAGCACATCGGGCTTCTCTACGACCTCGGCGCCGCTTACCTGGAAGTGGGCGACATCGATGCCGCACACAAGGCGTTCATCGAAGTCTACGGGATCAACAGCAAGTATCGGGATATCGCAGGCCGCATCAAACAGCTCGAGGATGTGAGAAGAGCAACGTGAAGCAAAGATGAAAGATGAAGCCCCGCCCAATCCAAGGGTGGGCGTGCTTCATCTTTCATCTTTCATCTTTCATCTTTCATCTTTGACGATATCCTCCCCCCATGCCTCTGAACGAAATGCTTCTGCTCATCGCGGGAGGAGTCGGAGCGGGCCTGATCGGCTCGCTATTCGGACTCGGCGGCGGGATTTTGATCATTCCGATGCTGTCGCTTCTGCTCGACGTGCCGATGCACAACGCGGTGGCGACTTCACTGATGTGTGTCATCGCGACCTCGAGCGCGGCGGCATCGAAGAATGTCGCGCGGGGAATCGCGAACGTGAAGCTGGGTATGACGCTCGAGCTCTGGACGGTCGCGGGCGCGATGGTCGGAGGCCTCCTTGCCGGCTTCCTGCCGGGCAAAGCGCTGATGCTGCTCTTTGCATCGGCGATCTCGCTCATGGCGATTCCCATGGCGCGGGGACTCGAGGGGGAAGCGATCGATCCCGATGCGGAGGGAAACGAGACTCCCGGAGGGACGAGCTTCATCTCGCGCCTGAGTGGTGAATTTCACGATCCCGCGCGGGGCTTGGATGTGTCGTATCAGGTAGGGCGGCTGCCACTGGCCATGGGTGTGTCGTCGATCGCCGGTGTGCTGAGCGGACTGCTCGGTGTGGGAGGAGGAATCATCAAGGTTCCGGTGCTTTCGAGCTACTGCGATGTACCGATCAAAGCTGCAGCAGCCACCTCGAACTTCATGATCGGCGTGACGGCGGTCGCCAGTGCGGTCGTCTACTTTGGAAGGGACGAGGTGATCCCTATGCTCACGGGAGCGTCGGTCATCGGGGTCTTTGCAGGCTCGAGGATCGGATCCGTCGTCGGACCGAAGATCCATGCGAACCGTCTGCGTCAGGCGTTCGCAATCGTGATGATCGTGATCGCGATGCAGATGTTTTGGCGCGCACTGACCGGGGAGGTTCGATGAAACGGAGCCACCATCCCCTCGTCGCGTGGACGCTCAACGGAGGCGTCCTTCTCAGTTTTGCCCTTCTGGTTCTCGGGCTTATGGAATCGCTGATCCGGCCGGCCGGAGCGGGCAAGCCCGATATCTACGAGATTCCTGCCGGCCTGCTGGCCGGAGAACCGGCGGTCACCGTGACCGCTGGACTGGTCGTTCTGATGCTCACGCCGCTGATCCGGAGCGTCATGTTGACCATTGAATTCATCCGCGAACGAGACACCCCTTTTGCAATGATTTCAATCGGTGTACTCTTCCTGCTGGCAATCAGCATAGCGATCAGTTTCTGAGACACAAGGGGAGGATTTCGTGAATCGATCAGTCGAGTCTGTGATCCGTTTCGTCAATCTGACGACTTCGGGGCTTCTTGCCGGCTCGCTCGGTTTCGGGGACTCCGCTCTGGTGTCCGGCTGGGAAAACGAACGTATCCGCGACGCGAGGAGCCGCCGCAACTCGCAGGCGGCCGGCTACTTCAATTCGATCGGGCCGCTGGCTCTCGCATCCTCGATCACTCTTGCGGTCGGAGCGCGCCGCCAGACAGCGGCGCGACGCACGCTCGACGTGTTCTCAACGCTCGGGCTGGCAGGTGTTCTCGCAGCGACAATTTTCGTGACGGTTCCCATCAGCAAGCGGCTCGACACGACCGCACCGATCGATTACCCGAGCCAGGACTCGCAGTCGCTTCAGAGGAACTGGGGCCGCGCGAACACGCTCCGGACCGCGCTCGGAGTCGGCGCCTTCCTCTGCGCCGTCATGGCGAATGTCAGCCCGGCCAACTCGAAGCAGAAAGGCTAGCCACGGCAACTTTGCTGTCCTTGTCCCGCCACAATGAAGGTCTGTCATTTGCCGGCTCACGATGTCACATCGCCTCACGTTCATCGGGAGCACAGCAAGGTACGACAACTTCGTAATCACGCGAAGTGTTCGTAACCGCCCGCGGGCAATACTTCTCTCTTTCCGTCACGCTCGAGCAGAATCTCCTGCCCTTCGGCGATCCGGCCGATCTCATAAACGACGCGACCCAGCCGGCTGCTCATCTGTGATTCCGTGAGCGACGAGGTGAACAGCAACGCGTACTCCTCACCTCCGTGAAGGACCAGATCCGCCACACCCGCGCCGACCATCTGCGCATGCGCCGGCAGATCAGCAAAGGCTGGAAGGCGATCCCAATCGACGATTGCTCCGGTTCCCGAGGCTTCGCAGAGGCGCTTCAGATCCGACGACAAACCGTCTGAAATATCGATGCAGGCCGTGACTTCATTCATTGCGGCCAGCTTCGGGCCCAGCGTAACCTCAGGCTCGGGCGCAACGTGGCGCATGATCGCCGCCGATGCGAACTCCCGTTCGGCGTATCCGAAGTCTGTTCCTGCGGGCGGAACCAATTTGTGGTCGTGCGCAATCGTCCATCCGGACATCAGCAGGCGCAGGCCCGCGGCCGAGGCGCCGAGAGGCCTCGAAATGAAGATGCGCTGCCCCGGACTGGCTCCGCTCCGTAGCAGCACCCTCGCAGGAACCCGGCCGATTGCCGTGATCGAGAGAATCAGTTGCGGTGCTCTCGAGATGTCGCCGCCGATGAGCACGATCCCGTAGCGACGCGAGACGGCCGCCAGGGCCTTGACGAAACGGTCGAACTGCGGAAGAAATGATTCGGGACACCCGAGAGCCAGAAGAAAGGCGAGTGGGGCGGCGCCCATCGCCGCGAGGTCCGACAGATTGCTTGCAAGTGCTTTTTCCGCGACGAGCTCGATCGGTATCGACGCGGTGAAGTCGACGTCCTCGATGAGCATGTCGTTCCCGATAGCGAGCGTCCCGTCATTCCTCAGCAGCGCCGCGTCGTCGCCGATGCCCATCCCTTCTCTGAATTCCGGAAAGGCCGCCGCGAGCTTCGCGATCATCTCCCGCTCAGCGGCGCCCACGAGTCTCCTTCGCTGGTACCAGTTCCGGCACGAACGTCTCGACCGAAACGATGGGCTTCAGCGGCCGGTCGAACGTCTCGTCCTGGTAGAGCACTGCCTCGAGAAACAGACCCGACGGTGCCGCCGTTGGCAGGAAGGTCTGGTCTTCCGGATTTTCGATCAGCGATTGAAACGTCTCGACATCCAGTTCCCTGCGACCGATCTCGACCAGTGCAGCGACGATCTTGCGCACCATCTTCCAGAGGAAATGCGATGCCGCGATGCGCACCAGAATCAGATCCCCCGACCGGGCAATCTGCATCGAGTCGACTACCACCACCGTTGATTCCGCAGTGTTCCGGCGGTCGCAGAATGCGGCGAAGTCGTGTCGACCTGTAACTCGTTCTGCGGCCTGACTCATTGCTGCAACATCCAGCCTGTCCTTGATCCACCAGACGAACGGCTTCGCGAACGCAGCCCGTCGTGTCGAGATCTGATAGAGATAGACACGCGAGACCGCGTCATGCCGGGCGTGAAATCCCCGAGGCGCGGGAGAAGCGCGCAGGACGTGAATGTCGTGAGGAAGAAGGTCGTTCAGCTTCCACACCAGTTCGTCCGGGTTCATGCGGCCGTTCGTGCGGAGGTGCGCTACCTGTGCGGCGGCGTGCACTCCGGCATCCGTGCGCCCCGCCCCTCCGAGCTCCACTCGCTCGAACAGTTGCCCGGCAGCGTTCTGCAATCTTCCCTGCACCGTCTTCGGTGTATTCGTCTGCGCCTGCCATCCGGAGTATCGTGTGCCCTCATACTCGATGGTGAGCCTGAATGAGCCACCTTCCGGTTCGCGGCGCACCGGGACCCGATTTTCTGCAGGCCTTCTTCGAGGCCCCTTGCGTACAATCATCGCTATGTATCCAAAATCCTTTCAGGAGATCAGCGGCCTCCTCGTCGTCGTATGGAGTGACGGGCACGAATCGTACTACCCTCTCGAGTCGCTGCGACGCGCTTGTCCCTGCGCCGCATGTTCCGGAGAACCCGACCTTTTCGGACGCGTCGCCCGGGGACCGGCCCCGAACTACTCCCCACAATCATTCCAACTCGTGTCGGTCGAACGCATTGGCAACTACGCGCTGCAACCGAACTGGGCTGATGGCCACACGTACGGAATCTGGACCCATGAGAGCCTGCGAAAAGCCTGCCCCTGCGAGGAGTGCAGGGCGGCTGCCCTGAATCGGTTGAACCCGCCGGAGGCCTGACGGGGCGGGCAAGGGCAGGCTTTTCCTCGTCTACTCTTCCGATATTGGTGCTCTAAACCGCTCAGCCGTGAGCGCGGTCACACCGGGTGAGGTTTCTCGTTGTATGATGAAGTATGCAGTTCGGGAAGATTTCGCGCATTGCGGGACTTTTCAATTGCAACAATAAGATCGCGGTCACGCGACAAAGGCAAAGCCCCGGCGACGGGGTGACGCAAAGCTTCGGGTCTGATTCGTCAGACGGCTGGGCTGCCGAACGTGCTGAAGAGATAACTCTTCAACCCTCGCGATGAGGACGTTCCAAGTGGTAAGCGTGAGTGACCGCGGATGGAGCGTCCGATGAGTTTCAGGTCATTCAGAGCCGATCGCAGCACAACCGGAGGCGGGCACCTTTTTCTGCCCTCTTTCTTCCTCCTTCTGCTCGCGGGCTCTGTTTCCGCGACGACCGTCGTTCCTCTCACCGATCGTGAACTGCTGGACCGTTCCAAGGTCATCGTCCACGGAATCGTCGTCTCGAGCGAGGTGATCGAGGTTGCAGATGGCTATCCGGAAACCGTCAGCGTCATCGAGCCGCTGGCCGTTCTCAAGGGAACCGTATCAGGAGATCTGAGGGTCCGGCAGGCCGGAGGCACTCTTCCCGACGGACGCTTCTTCAAGCTCTGGGGCCGTCCCGAGTACAACCCGGGATCGGAGGTGATCGTGTTCGCCATCGAAGATGCGCGCCGCACCTACCAGACCGCGGAGATGCTGCTGGGCAAGTTCGAAGTCTGGCGCGATGCGAACGGAAACCGTTTTGCCCGACCTGATCTGTCGATCCGGACAAATCCGGAAGTCGAGATCCTCGAAAGAACGAACAAGGCCTCCTCATCGCTCGATCTCGACAGCCGGGGTCCCGCGCGTGATCTGAGCCGGTTCCTCGAGTTTCTCGAGAGCGACGGAACGGCGAGCGAAGATCTCCGGGGATTCCCATCGGGAGAACTGAAGCCCGTTCGCCACAACGACAGAAAGACGGTCACACCCAACTGGTCGACCATCGGTGGCCTCTGGCGGTACAACAACGGGGCGACTGCCGGATGGCAGACCGACGGCGTCGCGAACGGCGGAGGAGGCGTTCAGGAATCGCAGAACGCGCTCGCCATCTGGACGAACGACCCGGGCTCGACGATCAACTACTCGATGGGCGGTCCGAATCAGATCCATCTCGACGCTCTAACGAGCCCATGCGGATGGGATACCCCTCTGCCCCCGTCGCTCGGCGTGGTGGGATGCGGCGGGCCCAAGGGCGGAGGAAGCCACACCCATCGGGGCGAGACGTGGGGCACCATCACCGGAGGCGAGGTCTGGCTGCGGCGATTCAGCTCGCCGAACCAGCTGAGCTCCGCGGTGATTCAGGCGGTGCTGGTGCACGAGCTGGGACACACGCTCGGTTTCGGACACTCGGATCAGGACGCTTCCCCTCACGATACCTGTCGCGGGGACGAGAGCTCGGCAATCATGCGCTCGACCGTCGGAAGCAATTCCAATCTTGGAACCGACGACCAGGACGGCGCGCGATGGTTGTACGGGGATGGAGGAAAGTCCTGCGGCACCGGACCGACCTGCACGGCGCCTGCGATCACTTCACAGCCGCAGTCCTCGACGATCAATGCAGGGCAGACGGCGACGCTGTCGGTCTCTTCCAGCGGCACGGCGCCTGTAACCTACCAGTGGTATCAGGGCAGCAGCGGAAACACGTCGCAGCCAATCCCGGGCGCAACCAATACGTCGATCAACGTCGCGCCTTCCACAACGACCAGCTACTGGGTTCGCGCTGCCAATGATTGCGGTTCGGCAAACAGCAACACTGCAACCATTACGGTCAGCAGCAGTCCGCCGCCACCCTCGCTGATCGCCAATTTCACAGTCTCGCAGACGAACGGCGTGGCCGGGCAGACGGTATTCAAGTTTACCGATACCTCGACGGGAAATATCACATCGCGGCTCTGGAACTTCGGCGATGGCCTCACCTCGAGTGAAACCTCGCCGTCGCACGTCTACTCATCTCCCGGCGGCTACACGATCACTCTCGTGATTAACGGAGACGGAGGACAATCCTCACAGAGCAAGTCCGTGACCGTCACTGCACCCACGTCCAGCGTGGCGGCAGCCTTCAGCTACTCGCCTCAGAGTCCGACGACCGATACGACGATTCAGTTTGCTGATGCTTCCACGGGAGGCGTGACCTCGTGGACGTGGAACTTCGGTGATGGAACCGGATCGAACCAGCAGAATCCGTCGAAGAAGTTCGGCAACCCCGGAACGTATCTCGTCACCGTGTCGGTCTCGAACGGCACGAGCTCCGCCGCCTCGTCGCAGAATATCGTCGTGGCAGCTTCGACTCCGGCGCTTCCGAACGTCAGCGTGGAGTTCGACATATCGAATATGACCCCGGGCGTTCTTCAGCTCGTGGCCTTCGCAGACCGCTCCTCAGGCTCTCCGACTTCGTGGAGCTGGAGCTTCGGCGATGGACAGACCTCGAACCTGGCGAATCCCACGCATGCCTACGCCGGGCCGGGCACGTACATGGTGACGCTCACGGCGAGCAATGGCCAGTCGTCAGGCAGCAGAACGAAGACAATTGTTGTGACTCCTGCGGCAGCAGAGCGCTTCCGCTCACTCGTTCCGGTCACAACCCAGACGAGCGGCCAGGGCTCGACCTTCTGGCGCACCGAATTGAGCATGTTCAACCCCGGCACCGAATCGGCGAACATGACCCTTTCCTTCGTTCCCGGAGCCGGCGGTCCTTCGCTGGCACGCGAGATCGTGCTCGGCGCGGGAGGCACGGTCACCTGGACAAACACCCTACCGGACCTGTTCGGAATTTCGTCGGGCTCGGGAGCGCTGGCCATCGAGGCGAGCAATCCGAACGGAAAGCCGCAGGTTCGCGTCTCGAGCAGAACCTTCACCACGAGCCCTCAGGGAACCTACGGCCAGTACGTCCCGGACGTCGAAGATCTTCCGGCGGTCACGTTCCTGACCGGCATCCAGGCGAATCCGAACTTCAGGACGAACATCGGGCTGGTGAATAAGTCAGGCTCCGCGGTGAGCACGACGCTCACTCTCATCGACACGGACAGCAGCGTCCTCGGCACGACGACCGTGTCGGTTCCGGGCAACAACTTCCAGCAGGTGGGTCTCGTTGCACTCTTTCCGCAACTCAATGGGCTCTCGAAGAGCAACCTGTCGATGAAAGTGCAGGCGGCATCCGAGGGAGCCCTGAGCGCGTACGCCTCCACGATCGACAACCGGACGCAGGATCCCATTTTCTATCCTTCCATCCCGGCCCCGGCCGGAAAAAAGGTCGTCGTTCCTGCCGTCGCTCGGATTCCCGGAGCGGGCGGTACGTTCTGGCGCAGCGACGTGACGATTCTCAATCCGACCGTATCGGTGATGAATCTCTCGATCCGTCTGTGGGTGGCGAACGCCGACAATCGGAACGCGCAACCGAAGGGTCTGACCCTGCAGCCAGGCAGAACGATTACAATCGAAGACGTCGTCACCTGGCTCGGGGCCGGCAACAGTAACGGTGCCCTCATCATCACGTCGTCCGGTGCGAACGTGGGTCCGATCGTCAACAGCCGGACATACACGACTCGTGAAGGAGACGGCGGCACGTTCGGACAGTGGATCGATTCGACAGAGACGTCGAAGTTCGGCCGCGAAGCGATCGTCACCGGACTCCGGGCCGACGGAGAGTTCCGGACGAATCTCGGATTCGTCAACAGCGGCGATCAGCCCATCGGAGTCGTCATACGCGTCTACGACCGCTTCAGCCGGGAGATCGCATCGGGATTCGTCACCGTGCTGCCGAAGTCGCAGACTCAGGCGTCGCTCGCCCAGCTCTTCCCGCAACTCAATGTGCTGGGACTCGGTTCGATCACGGTGAGGGCGACCACCGACACCGCCCCGACGCTCCTCGCGTACGGCTCGGTCATCGACAACAAGTCAGGAGATCCGATCTTCATTCGGGGCAAGTGAGGCGAGTGACGCTGAAGCGCGTCTCCGGAGCGCTTGCCGCCGGGTGATCCAGCGCTCGCACGGCGGGGAGGTACCTTGATGGCATGAGTAGCTGCTGGATGATCGAGCGCAATCCCGCGAGGACCATCATGGGATAGAACCGAAGCAAAGGTTGCAGCCAGCCTGCACGCTTCAGCCGCAGCAGGCTCCGCACATGATCAGGAGTGAGAATCGCCTGAACCCACACCAGGAGACGATACCGAAAGGGGCCAAGGTGATTCCGATACGCGGCGTAGAGCGCTTCAGTGCCATTGCCATTCCGCAGATCGCGGTGAAGGTGGAGTTCGCGATCTGCTTTCCAGCCTGCGTATGTCCGCGGGAGGTCGGGGATCCCGAGGCCGGTACCCACGCGGTAGAACACGTCATAGAGCTCGCGCTGCTCCCCTGCACTCAGCGGCCGCGCGAGCATCTCATGTGCTCTCTCGGAGTAATCGATGAGCATGTAGAGCACATCGCGGTGGGCCCAGTCAGGGATGTGCTGACCTCGCTGGCGCTCGACCGCCTGATGAACAGCCCGGATTCGTTCGAGCGTGCGCGAGGCAGTCGAAACGTCGGCGAAGACAATCTGCTGCGAATAGGTTGCCGTGGAAAAGAGCCGGCCGATGGGATCGCGCGGTAGCTTTCCGCTAAAGAACAGCCAGTCGACGGCACGGTTGAGCGCGAACTCCGCCGCAGAACCGGCGAAGACCAGGAGCACCATGTCTCCATTTCCCCAGATCCTCCGCACGACGGAACCTCGATCGACGAAATCAATCACAGTTGGAGTACACCGAGCGCCAGCAGCCGGTCTTTCGAGCCTCTCATCTGCTCCCCCGCGTGGCTGCTATCAGCGCTTCCATGTGGTCGAGGTAGCGCTGCAACGCACGGCGGCCATTTTTCGTCAGCCGGTACTCCGTGTGCGGCACTCGTCCCTGAAACGACTTTTCACAGGCGAGGTAGTCGGCGTCCTCGAGCTTGCGGGCGTGCACGCTGAGATTGCCGTCGGTCGTCTTGAGCAGGGTCCTGAGCTCGGTGAAGCTCAGGCATTCGTTGACTGCCAGGGCACTGAGAATGCCGAGGCGGAGCCGGTCGTGAATGAGCCGGTCGAGATCTGCGGTGTTCTCCACCGCGCCGTCGACTGGAACGAGCTCGGCGGGTGGTACCTGATATTTCGGTTTTACGGCTTTCTTAGCCACCGTACCTCCTCGCGATGATCGCTCCGAAGACGATGTGGAGCGCTCCGAATCCGATGCCGAGACAGATGTCGCCAATCACTGGAGAGCTGAACAGAGCGATCGCTCCGAGAAAGAAGAAGAGGACGCCCATCAACGGAACGACGCGCACGGAGAACGTACCGCCTGCAACGACGCCCGCTCCGTACAGGAGGAGCCACACTCCCGGAAGGAGCGAGTAAAGCCCGGCGCGTGCGAGCGCGGCGGTGAGGAACACTCCCGCGAGAATGGCGGGTGAGTAGCTGAAGGCGAACTGGCGCGCGGGGCGCGAAAAGAACGGCAGCCCGGCTTCGCGCGACTTGAGCAGCATCGAGACCAGTCCCACGGCGATTGCGACCGCAGCGGCCGCGAGCCAGGTGATCAGCCACGCCTCGCGGGTTTCCTGCCCCGCAGCGATAATCGCCGCCGCGAGTCCCGCCAGCCCCATGACGACACCGCCCCAGCCCGGAACCGCCGTGAACGAGCCTGCGCGCTCCATCGCATCGCGGATGAAGACGAGGTTCTCGGCCGCATGCTCGTGGAGGCTGTGTGGCTGATCGGTTTCACGCTTCATGGAAAGAAGATAGTCCGCGAGTTTCTTTATGTCAAGTACTTTGTACTATAAAGTTAATACCAAGGACAGCGGAAGTCGTGACCTTCCGAGCTCCACCACGACGGGACCCCCTCGTGTGGAGAGGAATGGAACGCTTCCCAGTTCTCGCGTGCGGCAGATTGCTGCCTGCAGCGGCATCGGTGACCGAACATGCATGTCGCTCTGGAACCATACGGCCCACCGGAAGCTCTTCTTGACTCCCGCCCCAATCGTCAACACAATGTCCCGGTGAAGCTTCGTCACATCCTGATCGCGTTCGCGTTTGCGCTCCTCGCCATTGCGGGACTCTCCCACGGCGATGCGCACTCGATCGAGCCGTTGCAGGGCGGCGGCGAAGCGAGTCGGCTTGCGGCCCAACCTTCTCCAGACCCCGAGCTTCCTGTGATCGTGAGAGCGGCGATGACCGCTCCGGCCTCCGCGCAGACGCTTTTCGACTTCGAGGCGCGCTTCGGGATGCTTCCCGCTCCGGACGTCTCGTCGGACAGCCGCCAGGCGTCAACCGTACCGGTCTACGGCGTCTCCAAACCTCATTCGTTCCCTCTCCTGATCTGATACCCCCTTCACGTCTTTGCTGGTCGTGGTGTGTCTTGGTGTCAACCCAGGAGGGGTTCATGAATCGCAGATTGCGCTGGAAGCTCGCCGTCATTCTTGCCGTCGTCATCGTTACATCATTTTTCGCGTGGTTCCCGCCATTGGCAGATCACTTCGGACTGCCCGCACCCGCCTTTCTCGCCGAAAAGAGTCTGCGGCTTGGCCTCGATCTCCGAGGGGGCGTGCAGTTCGTGCTGCGGATCAACGCCGACGAGGCGCTCACCCGTGCGAGCGCTGACGAAGGCCTCACACGCGCCGACATCGTCGCGCAGGCGAAGGAGGCCATCGACCGGCGCATCAACGCACTCGGCGTAGTCGAGCCGGTGATCGCCGTTCAGGGAGATCGAGGCGACGAGATCCTCGTCCAACTTCCGGGCTTCACGGACGTCGAGCGTGCGCGCGCGATCGTCGGTGCCACCGCCCGGCTCGAGTTCAAGCTGGTCGAGGATGGATCGACCACCACTGCTGCGGTCACTGGCAGCGACATCCGGCGGGCACGGGTGACGCGTGACGACTTCGGGCAGCCGGCCGTCGGCTTCACACTCACGCCCGACGGCGCGCGTCGCTTCGCCGAGGTGACGTCGGCCAACGTCGGACGCCAGCTCGCTATCGTTCTCGACGATGAGGTTCAGTCCGCGCCATTCATCGAGACCCCCATCACCGCCGGCGAGGGCATCATCAGCGGAGGATTCACGATGCAGGAAGCGCTTGACCTCAGGCTTCTGCTTCAGGCGGGCGCGCTGCCGGCGTCGATGACCTTTCTCGGCGGCGAGTACGTCGGTCCCACTCTCGGGGCGACCGCGGTCGATGCCGGCGTAGCCGCATCGGTGGGCGGGCTCCTGCTCGTCGCGGCGTTCATGCTCGCCTACTACCGCGGAGCCGGAGTCAACGCAATCATCGCGCTCGTTGCCAACCTGGCCATCCTCCTGGGCGCCATGGCCTATTTCGAGGCGGCACTGACGTTACCGGGCATCGCCGGGTTGATTTTGACGATCGGGATGGGCGTCGACTCGAACGTTCTCATCTTCGAGCGCATCAAGGAAGAGCTGCGGAGCGGGAAATCCGTGCGGCAGGCCGTGACGGCCGGCTTCGATCGCGTGTTTCTGACAATCCTCGACACGCACATCACGTCGCTCATCGCGGCGGCATTTCTCTTTCAGTTCGGTGGCGGCGCCATCCGCGGGTTCGCGACGATTCTCAGTCTCGGCCTGGTGGTAAACCTGTTCACCGCCGTTATGGTTTCGCGGGCGATGTTCGAGATCGCAATGGCGTTCGGTCGCCGCCCGAAGCTCGGATCGGAGCGGCCAGGGCTTCTGGCAGCGCGCGGTCCGATCGACGTGATGAAGTACCGGAAGCTTGCGCTCGTGGTCTCGGGGGTCGTCATCGCTGCCGGGGTGGCGCTGACGATGGCCCGAGGCCTGCCGCTCGGGCTCGACTTCACAGGGGGGTCCGCGATCGTCGCGGGGTTCGACGCGCCGGTCCTCGAGGAAGACGTGCGACGCGCGTTGCCAGGAACGGCCCTGGTGCAGCGCTACGGCAGGG
>JBGTDX010000180.1:0-29872 GCA_041748075.1 Thermoanaerobaculia bacterium | reverse complement strand
TGTGAGACCCCCCTCCCCACAACCCACAGCCCACAACTCACAACCGGGTGGGACGGGGGTTCAAAATCTCGGATAGGCCGTGGGCTGCTTCCGCCCTCCCATGAGATAGATCAGAACCAGTCCCGCGACGAAGCCTCCGATGTGTGCGAACCAGGCGACGCCGCCGACATCCTGGCGGTCCACGACGCCGACGCTCGCCACTCCGGTGAACAGCTGAATGAGGAACCAGAGCCCGAGCACGAAAATAGCCGGGAGCTCCCTCATCGCGATGAAGAACCCGAACGGGATGAACGTCATGACCCGGGCCGATGGGAAGAGCAGGAGATATGCGCCGAGAACCCCGGCGATGGCACCTGAAGCGCCGACTGATGGGATGCTGGAGGCAGGGCTCATGATCGCGTGAGAGAGCGTTGCCAGCACGCCGCAGGCGAGATAGAAGACGAGGTACTTTCCGTGACCGAGGCGATCCTCGATGTTGTCGCCGAAAATCCAGAGATACAGCATGTTGGAACCGAGGTGCAACCATCCTCCATGGAGAAACATTGCGAAGAAGATCGTCAGTGTATCGGCGACGAGAGACTCTCCGCTCCAGAATCGGGCCGGAATGAATGCGACACGATTGAGTTGAGCCGGCAGATCCGGACCGAGCGAGAGCTCCCAGAAGAACGCCAGCACATTGAGAACGATCAGCGTGATGTTGACGATCGGGGTCCGATGGCTTGGATTTACGTCCCTGATGGGAATCATTGCGTCGCGCTCCCCGAGGTGCCAGTTTTGTCTGCTGTGGCTGCCACGAACTCTTCAATCGCGCGATAGTAACGATCTCCTTCGATCATTGCGATCTCCGAATGATCGGCGGTCTCGGACGTGAAGAAGGTGCGGGGCACTTCGAGCCCCTCGAACAGCTCGACGCCGAGCCGGTAGGGAATGATCGAATCGCGTTTGCCGTGCATGACGAGAACCGGCACTCCCGCCTCGTTGAGATAATCCGTCGTGCGTAGCGAGCGGTTCACGAAGAAACTGAACGGAAGGTTCGGGTACGCGAGGCGGGCCATGCTCACCAGGGACGGGAAGGAATTCTCGACGATCACGCCGCGTCCTCCCCGTTTTGCCGCCACATGAGCAGCGTATGGTCCTCCCAGCGATTCCCCATAGAGGACGATGTGCCGGGGAGCAACCCCCAGTTCGTCGATCGCGTAATCGTACGCCGCGACCGAGTCGTTGTAGAGACCATGCTCAGTCGGTTTGCCCTCGCTGCGGCCGTATCCTCGATAGTCGAAGGTCACCGTGGAGATTCCCCGTCGCGCAAGCTCCGAGGCGGTATCGGCACGATACGACAGGTTGCCCCCATTGCCGTGAAACCAGATGAGCAGAGGCGCAGGCTGCCGCGGTGACTCGAAAGTCCAGAAGTGCAGTTTCACCCCGTCCGAAGTCGTCACCCAGGCTTCGATGGGTTTCACCGGGAGCCTCTCGGTATCCCAGTAGCCTCCCGGATAGCGTTCAGGAAAAAAAAGAGAAGCACGTTTGAGAGTATTCGCAATGAGCGCGAGGACCCCAAAGGCCAGCGCCAGAACGACGATGATGGTGATTCCAGTCCGGATCAACGCAGCTCCTTCGCTCGATTGATACCCCAACGGAACCGCTGCAGCAGCCCAGCGGCGGCACCCACCGCGAGCAGGGTCGTGGCCCATTCGGGAATCGTGAGACCGCCGTAGGTCCTGTGCAGAATTCCCGCCTGAGCCAGGTTCCAGGCAAGCAGCGGGAAGATGACGAGCACCAGGACGAACTCACCTCGGCCGGTCTGGTCGTAGTTGCGTTCTCCGAAACTGGCCTCGATCTGCGTTCCGAGATAGCCGTGAAGGCTCACCAGGATGAGAGCAACCAGACCGAGGTCCAGACGGATCGAGGCACCGAGGATCCAGCCTGCCAGGAGGGAGAGGTCTGCGATGCGATCGAAGAAGTGGTCAAGGAAATCGCCCAGTCTGGAAACGCGTCCCTGGACGCGTGCCACGACCCCGTCAATAGCGTCGAGCAGTCCGCCGACGATGACGATGGGAAGGGCGATGAGGAACATCACGGGATCCCGCCGTGCGAATGAGAGCGTCATGGCGCCTGCGAGCATCAGGCCCAGAGCGAGGCAACTGATCGCGTTCGGGCTGATCGGGCTTGCCGCCGCAATGGGCGTGAGCCAGCCATTGAGTCGCGTGCGCCAGACGTTCATGGGACGCGCACAGAATACAAGAGAATGAAACTGGGGCGAGGGAGTGGATTCCCGGGCTTCTGTCAGTAATGCAAAAAACTCTTGCATAGAATCCGTTGCAGTATTAGACTGGTCCCGTTTCTTTGAAGCAGCGGTCACAACGATAAAGGCAAACCTCCGGTGACGGGGGGACGCAAAGCCGACGGGTCTGAATTCCAGATGGCCGGGTTACCGAACGTGATTGAAGGGTTCACAGACTCTTCATCCCTCCTCACGAGGACGTTCTGGCGCTTGATGCAGGTGATCGCGCGGGGCGTCTCGATTCCCCGGAAAGACGGGTTCGTTACGGCGTTTTCATGGGACTGCGCCGTGAGGCTCCCTCGTTCCGGATAATCAGACGAAGTCGGCGGGGATCAGAAGTGTCTCCCCTGGTTGGCGCTGCGTGCGTGGAGAGGTGCGGAGAGGAAGCCAATGCCGGCAAGCCCCGTTCTTGTGACAGGAGGGGTTCGGG
Organism: Thermoanaerobaculia bacterium; assembly: GCA_041748075.1. GTDB lineage: Bacteria > Acidobacteriota > Thermoanaerobaculia > Gp7-AA8 > Gp7-AA8 > JBGSYJ01. The sequence goes on along the minus strand of JBGTDX010000180.1, from coordinate 27,161 downwards.
CTGGAGGGCTCCGGCCCGAACCTCGACCTGTCGTTGGCGACGTAGATCAGTAGATCACCACTTGATCCCCCACATTCGCCATCGCGTGCAGCCTTTCGATGTCTTCATTCCTGAGCCGCACGCAACCGTGTGAAACGCTCCGGCCGAGCTGTGCCACCTGCTGGGTCCCATGCAGGGCGTATCCATCCCCCAGATTCAGCCGGTGTGTACCGAGCACCTTGTCGAACCGACGTTGGGGAACGCCGACGGGAGGTATCACGACAGCCCCGCCCGCGTAGATCATCTCGCCGTGCGGAAGCTCTCGATCCCTGCCGTTCTCTTCGATGACGACTGTGTTGTTCCTGACCTTCATCACTCTGCGGCTGCCGGAGGATTCTCCCAGCCACGACCACACCCCACCGCCCGAAGTAGGCTGGGCGGGGCCACCGGTGTCGGCGTCAATCGCCTGACCGTAGCCGAGCTTGACTGTCCGCGTTCCCCGCTTCCGGGCCTCTTCAATGTAGTGCCAGTCCGGAGGAACCCATTTGGGATTTTCCTCTTTCGAAAGGATCTTGAATTTTCCAACCGGTGTGTTGAACACCATCGTGCGTCCCTGATCGACGAGCGTGGTGCCGCTTCCGGTAGAGCAGGCGGCCTCGAAGACGACCTCTCCATCCCGACGCATGTAGACCTTATTCTCCGCGATCGACACGGTGATGACCTGGCCGCCCTTCTGCGTCTCATCGATCTTCCGGTCGACGTCGGCAACCTGTGTTTGCAGGGCATCGACACTCGATGCTCCCGCGCTCTGGGATTGCCTGAGCTTGTCCACGCTCCCTCTCGTGCGTTCTGCGATGAGCTCGTCGACGACTTCCAGCCGTTTGAGTTTCCGCGCATCCTGTACGTTGATCCACTGTCCGGCAGCCGCGAACGAGCCAATCCCGAGTCCCAGCACCAGCAGCGCCCATGATCCAATCAGTCCTACCCAGCGAGGCATGGAGATCTCCTAGAAAATGAATACCCTTGTCTTGTCACTGATTCTCGGCCACATCGCGCGCAGGTCTTCTTCCGGCACCATGAACGAGCCGGGCTTCGGAGCCTTGAGGGGGCTCGACGGTGGCGGAGCGGAATGAATCACATATCCGTTCGGCAGATGAATCACGTATTTTCCCAGTCCGTCGGGGACCGTCCGGGGGGACGCAGGCACGGGCTCCCCGTTGCGGAGATAGACCCAGTCCGGCACTTCCCAGGCCGCTCCTTCTTCCTTGCCGCGGACCAGGAAAGCGCCCTTGAGCGGCAGAAAGGACCACTCGTCCCCGCCGTGGGACCCGAATGTTCCAGGTTCGCCCACGGTGACCGGGGCTTCCCGCGCGATGGCGTCGCCGTAGTGGAAGAGCAGTTTGTTTCTGGCCGTATCGATGGCGAGGTAGAACTCGCTGGATCCCAGGCTGTCGATGTACTCGAGCCTGCTGGTGAGCTCCTCTTCGAGCTGTTCCCTGGTGAGCTCGAGCTCGGCCAACTCGGCTCGGATCCGGCTGATCTCGGCCGGGCTCGTTTCCTGATGGTGGATGGTCTCGGCGAACTGGCGATCGAGCGACCCGCGGTGGACCCGCGCGAGGCCCAACGACGCCAGGGCAATGAGCAGAACCGCCAGGTTCAGCCAGAGAGGAGGACGTGAAAAACTGCGCCGGTCGGGCGAGTCCGGACGTTCAACTTTTCGTCGTTCAGGCATTCATATGCTCCGGAAGAGAACTCGATGTACCCCCTCTCGGGAGGCGGGAAGTGCCATTTGGGCACTCCTAAAGCAGGATCGCTGCCGGGTTCATCCGCCCCTGCATTGCGGCCCGATCCGCCGGGGGATGGAATGGCTTTTGGTTATAGATGTTGAAAGGCATACTTACCGACCACACCAAGGAGTGTTTTCATGACCGAAGCTACCGCCGTGCAGCATGTCTCCGACAGCGATTTCGAGAAGAGCATCCTGCAGTCCGAAAAACCAGCATTCGTGGACTTCTGGGCCCCCTGGTGCGGCCCTTGCCGGATCATCGGACCGATGGTTGAAGAAATGGCTCCGTCCTATGAGGGCAAGGCTGTCATCGCGAAGATCAACGTCGACGAGAATCCCGAAACGGCCCAGAAGTACCAGGTGTCGTCGATTCCGACGCTTCTGATGTTCAAGGATGGCAAAGTCGTCGACCGTGCGCTGGGCGCTCTGCCGCGCACGGAGCTGGAGAAGTTCATCAATCGGAATCTGTGAGGGAGCTGGGGTAGGCAGTCGACAGCAGCCCACCCGAACCCGCCAGACTGGTGTCATCCTCGACTGCGCTCAGGATGACGCCTTCGGGGCACACCTTGCGGCGGATGCGTGTCGCTATTCGGCTACGCGCAGCCGGCGTCCCGCCGCTTCTTCCCCTTCGGGAAAGAACACGACCTTGAGCGCCTCGTGACGGTCGAACTGTCCCATACCCTCGTGAAACGCTTCGAGAGAATCGTAGCGCGCCTGAACGATCCAGTCCACGTCGAGCCCTGAGCGGAGAAGGCCCAGCATTCGCTGCCATGTGCCGTACATCCTGCGTCCGATGATTCCCTGCATCGTGATGCCCTTGAATATCACGTTGCGCGTGTAGTCATCGATGGTGAGCGAATGTCCCGCCGGCAGGCCCAGCAGCGAAATGAACCCGCCCATGCGGACGATGTCGAGACCGAGATTGATTGCGGATGGTGCGCCTGACATCTCGAGCACCACATCAACTCCTCCCCCCGTTTCTCTCATCACGAGCTCCCGTGCTTCCTCCTGCGTTGTGGAGCGTACGTTCAGTGCGAGCAGGTTCGGAAAATTGCGTGTTCGGGCCCATTGTCTCGCCGTATCCAGCGCCTGATCGCTGACGTCCGTGACCACGATCATCTGTGCGCCGGAGTGCTCTGCGATCGCCGCGGACATCGCGCCGATGGGACCGAAGCCCGTGACGGCCACCGAGCGGCCTGCCAGATCGACCACCTGAGTCGCGTGCACAGCGTTGCCGAGCGCATCCAGAAACGCACCGACGTGGAGCGGAACGTATCGAGCATCGAGCGGGATCACATTCGACGCGGGAACCTTGACGAACTCGGCAAAGGATCCGTCCTCGTGGAGCCCGAGGATTTTCGTCCGCTCGCATATGTGGCCGTTGCCAGCGCGGCACTGAGCGCAGACGCCGCATACCACGTGCATCTCGGCCGAGACATAGGACCCCTTCTCGAGATCTGCACGGCTTGGACGTTCTCCCACGGCCTCGACGAAGCCGCAGAACTCATGACCATAAATGCGGGGAGGATGTATGGAATCACGGATGGACGGATCCCAGTGATAAATGTGCTTGTCCGTCCCGCAGATGGCGGCCGCGCCGACGCGGATCACCACCTCTCCCGGACCCGGAACCGGCTGAGGACACTCGGTGACTCTGGTTCCCTCGACTCCGTCGAGGGAACCGGATTTGATGACAGCCTGCATTCCGTCGGTTCTCGATTCACACCGGCTCGCAGCCGGACGGGGCGGGATCTTAGCACAGCGGTCGGGACGTTCTCAGATGACCCCGCTGAGGGGAATCCTGCGCAGCGCGGCGGCACGTGATTCGTTCGTGGGATACTTCGATCAACACTGCATGCAGAAAACCTCCGAGACGCGGGTGCGCGTTCGATACAAGGAAACCGACCAGATGGGCATCGCCCATCATGGGAACTACATCGTCTGGTTCGAAGTGGCGCGGACGGATCTGTGCCGCGACGCGGGGTTCAGCTATCGGGAGATCGAGCAGCGGGGACTGATTCTGGTCGTCACGGAGATCGGATGCAGTTATCGAGCACCGTTCCGATACGACGATACTGTCGTGATCGAGACGGGGATCAGCCGCGCGGCGAGCCGGTCGCTGACGTTTTCATACCGGATGAGCCGGGAGACGGGCGAACGCTGTGCAGAAGGGTTCAGCCGTCACATCTGGCTTGACGAGAAGTCGCGTTCTCCGATTCTCGCTCCGAGGGATGTCATGGAGATGTTTCAGCCGTACATTTCCGGGGCTTAGTGGTGTGCAGAGGTGAAGCAGACTGCCCTCGTGTCCTGTAACGGTGAACGCCACTAGCGATTTCACCGCTACAGGACACTAGTACTTGCTGAGTGTGCCCGTAGCGTAGCGTTCCGGATCGGCGAGAAACGCGGTCTTGTTCTGTGCGGAGCCGAAGTAGTAAAGGCGGTTCTTGTACTCGGTCACGGGCGTTTCGACGCGGATCGAGACTTTGCTTCCGTCCACGGGGTCCATGGCGATCAGGGGTGCGAAGGGCATGATGATCGGCGCCTCCACCGGATCGTCCCCCGGCGCGGTGGAGGTCCGTTGCCGGATCGGCTTGCCGTCGGGGCCGACCTGCTCGGCAGAACGCAGTTCGGTGGCTTGTTCGGTGATCATCGGGGGCGCCTCGACGGGCAGAGAGTTGGAACCGGCGCTCCCGACTGTGCGCATGTCGAGCGTCTCGCTCCGGTTTGCGGTGGCCGGCTGGCAGGCGCTGGCCAGGAATGCGAGCAGGATCGTTGGCAGAAGGAGAATTCGGAGCATCGCGGGAACCCGTTGCAGTGAGCCTGCCATCCCGTGGAAGGCCCTCGCCAGGCATTCACATTTCATTGAGCAGCGCCTCCCGGGTACGATCCATTTTACGCCATGCGTGCCCTTCGATCGTTCCCTGTCCCAGGACAAGCACCAGGTAGTATCCGTCCTGCAGGAATGACGTGAGGATGGATGCCCTCTCGAAATCGAGCTTGAGTCGATGAGTCGTTCCCTGTCCCATACTGCCCACGATGCGCTCCATCCGCGTGAGAAAAATGCCGGCGTAAGCACCGATGACTTTGGCATCGTCGAGCGAGCAGCCCTCCGTTTCGATCGCGACTGCTTCGCCTTCGTGATCGAGGAACAGTGCAGCGATGGCGCCGGGCACGCCGGTCACACACTCCCGGAGGATATTCTGGAACGGCAAGCTCAATCCCACATAACGATGAATTTTCGAGCCTCGACTGCTTCGATGCTGGCGGGTGCCACGTCGAGGACCAGGCGGAGATAGCGCCGCGCTGTTTCGATGTGTCCCGCCCGCTGCGCGGCAATTCCGAATCGGAGCAACCCCGTCGGAGACTCCGGGTGATGCTCGAGGTAACGCCTGTACGCTCGTCCCGCGAGCTGGAAATCTCCCAGTTCCTCATGGACGTGTCCTGTCTGCAGATACGCGTCTGCCAGGCCCGGATCCGATTCGATCGAGCGATCGAACCAGACGAGCGCAGTCGCCGGCTCAGAAGCCCTTACGGTCACGAGACCGCGGTGATAGGCCGCGCTCGCCCGGAGAGGTGACTCAGCGGCATAAACGCGCTCGAGCTCGATCGCAGCCTCTTCGTCGCGCCTCTGGTGATACAGCGCAATTCCCAGATTCAACCGTGCAGGCAGATAATCGGGATCTGCGGTGAGCGCCGAGCGCAGTGTCGCGGTCGCTTCGCGCTGGCGCCCTTCCATCATCTCGGCCACCCCGCGTATGTTGAGCCTGGCAGCCGGGGTTCCGTCGTCGCGGCCGGCTGCTACCTGCGCCCTGTTGTAATCGCCCCGCGAGAGAAAGTAGAGAGCAGGAGAGCAGGACTCCTGAGCCAGAGCCGGTGCGCTGAACAGAGTCGCCAAAAGGGCAAGAGGGACAAAAGTAGCGAGTGGAAAAGACCCGCGGCGACCTCGCCCGCATCGCCTCGATGGAGGCCATCCTTCGCTTCGCTCAGAATGACAGATCGACAGGATGGGCGAGCCAGTGTTCACTCCTTGCGCACCGAAAGATCTTCCTGGATAGCTGCCAACTCCTGCAAGATGATCCTTCGACTGGCTCAGGATGATACCTCCGAGGGAAGGGGCTGAAAGAGGATCAGGCAGCTCCCCGGATCTGGTCTTCGGTCGAGATTTCTCCCGCGCTCACGGCTGCGGCAAATGCTTCGACCACGTGAGGATCATAGCGGTTGCCCGCGAGCTCTCTGATTTTCTCGACCACATACGAAAGATCCATCGCCTTCTGGTAGGGCCGGTTCGTCGTCATCGCGTCAAAGGTATCAGCGACTGCCACGATGCGCGCCTGCATCGGAATCATCTCGCCCTGCAGATTTTCCGGATAGCCGCCGCCAGCCCAGCGCTCGTGGTGATACTTCATGCCGGGGATGATGTCGATCAGCTGCGCTACGCCGCTCATGATGGCTGCACCCTTCGCCGGATGCGTCTTCATGATTTCGAACTCGTCATCGCTGAGCGCGCCGGGCTTGCGGAGGATGCGGTCGTCGATTCCGATCTTGCCTACGTCATGAAGCAGAGCGCTGATCCGGAGGTTTCGCATTTCGAGCGCGGAAAGCTGTAACTGTTTGCCGATCGCGATCGAGTAGCGAGCAACACGCTCCGAATGGCCTCGGGTGTAGGGGTCCTTGGCGTCGATGGCTGCAGCGAGCATGCGAACGGCATTGATGAACAACAGCTGATTTTCGCTGGCAGCCTTCTTGAGCTGCTCGATGGCCTTTTCAATTTCCTCGGACATCAGATTGAAGTTGTGGCCGAGGTCCCCGATTTCATTGCGCGTCCTGACGACGACACGCTGTTGGTAGTTGCCGCCGGCAATCTCCTGCGTTCGTTCGGCGAGCGCACGAATGGGCCGGGAAATGCCCGTGGCGAACAGCGTGCCGAGAACTGCGGCGAGCGCGATCGCGAAGGCCGTCCACTGGACGGTGCGGAGAATCATCGTGTCGACCGAGGCGAAGGCGCGCGCCTGTTCCTTTTCAACTACCACGCCCCAGTCGGTGGACGTGACCGGTGCAACAGTGCCGAGCATCTTCACCATCTCGCCGGAGACATCCTTTTCATACGACTGAGTCAGGCGCACGGGCGCCTTCTTGAATTCCTCCACGATCCGGTTCGACGAGAAGTCGGGTCGCTCGACATTGACCGTCGGCGCGCTGTGCATCAGAACCTGCCCACCCCGGTCGACGATGAATGCGGTCACGTCGGTCTTGCCTTCTTCCTGAACGCGCTCGGAGACTTTTCGAAGGCTGATCAGCGCCTCTACGGCTCCGATCACTCCGTTGTCTCCCTGGATCGGGACTGCCAGTACGATTGCCGGCTGGTTCACCACGTCGATGTGGTGGAACGTGCCGATGTACTGTTGCCCTTTGAGTGCCACGGTAAGCGCCGTATCCATCTCTCGCGATACCTCGTCCTCGAGGCCTGCCGGCTGGGCCGCGGCACCCTGTCCCGCGCGATTGATGATGCGGAGCGCGAGCAGGTCGTTGTCAGCCGTCGTGTACGTCGCGATCAGTCCCGTCTGGGACGACTCTGTGAAGGGGTCGGATCCCGCCGGAGCCAGCACGCTGCTGATCCTCATGCCACCAGCGATCTTCTTCAGCTGCTGGGTGTAACTGGTAACCAGATTCTCAACATCGCTCGCAATGCCGACCGCCGAGCGGGTCAGATATTTCTTTTCGAGCGTTTCGAGGGAGTCCCGGTTGATCCCGATCAGAAAGTAATGGGAAACGATGAGCGGGACCACGGCTACGATGATCATGACCCCCAGAAGGGTCCAGAGAAGCCGGGGACGGCGCAAGCCGGGACGTTCGGACATCAATGGATTATAACAATGGTTGTGGAAAGTTGTGCATGGGGGGTAGACAATAGCGCCGCGGGCATCGATCGGCACCAGATGATACCCACGTTGATCGTGCCCACTCACCTGTCACGCTCAGGATGACGCTTCGACTCGCAGACTACTTGCGCCTGTGTGCTGTCTACTCTCGCAAAAAATGACCCCACCCGACCCTCTCGGCCTCTACCTCCACCTCCCTTTCTGCCGGGTGCGCTGCACGTACTGCGCGTTCGCTGTCTCGACGGATCGAAAGCTCGAGGGTGCGTACAACAATGCACTGCTCGCGGAACTGCGGCTGCGACACCTGCCGGACCGCCCGGTTGATTCGATGTTCCTCGGTGGAGGCACTCCCTCGCTGTCTGCGCTCGTGGGCCTCCGGCGTATTTCAGCTGAGATCCGGGATCTTTACGACGTGCTTCCGGACGCAGAGTTCACCATCGAAGCGAATCCCGAGGATGTGACGGTCGATGCAATGGACGGATGGAGGGAGCTGGGAGTCAACCGGCTCAGCATCGGGGTGCAGTCCCTCTCCGACGACGAGCTCTACCCGCTGGGCCGCGGCCACGGCAGCTCGATGGCAGTCGCCGCGCTCGGGCTGGCCGTCGACGCCGGGTTTCGCACGAGCGCCGATCTGATTCTGGGGCTTCCGGGCCAGAGTCTCGAGTCCTTCATGGCGTCGCTTTGCAGCGTTCTCGGCTCAGGCGTCGGTCACGTCTCGCTCTACATTCTGGATCTCGAGCCCGGAAGCTTCCTCGAAACACAGGTGCGGGCAGGCAGGACGAACCTTCCGGATGACGAGCTAACAGAAGCCATGTACCTCGGTGCGGTGCGCGCGGCGGAAGAGGCAGGACTCCACCAGTACGAGGTGAGCAATTTCGCTCGAGAGGGCGAGGAGTCGCGGCACAACCTTAAATACTGGAACCGGCTTCCGTATCTCGGCCTGGGGCTCGGCGCACATTCCTTCCTCGAAAACATGAGGCTCGCCAACAGCCGGGAGATCGGCGAATACACGAGTGCGCTTCTGGCTGGGCGCGACGCGATCGTGTTTCGGGAGGAGCTCACCGCTGAGAACGAGCGTCATGAGACCCTGTTTCTCGGGCTTCGGCAAGCAGCCGGACTGCGGTATGCTGATGTAGTTGCAATGTGCGGAATGGAGGGGGAGCGATGGGTGAACCGCGGTGTGGAAGAGAGTTGGTTGAAGCGATCGGGAGAGCGGGTGGCATTCACCTCCGCCGGATTCTTGCTCAGCAACGAATATATCTCGCAGCTTTTCTGATTGCGGTCTCCGCGCCCCTCGGCGCCCAGGATTTTTCCTTCGATCCCGAAATCACGCAGGAAGAGTTCCGTCAGTTCAGTCGCGCGATCAGCCAGGCGATTTACGCGTCGCCGGTCGAGCCTGCGACGAATCGCGGACTGCTCGCGTTCGACATCGGTGTCGCAGCCACGGCAATCGAGATCGACGAGGACGCAGCCTTCTGGGTGAACTCGGTCGACTCCGACCTTCTCACCGACGGCTACCTCGTAGTGCCTCGTCTGGTCGTGTCGAAGGGGCTCGTGTTTGCGAATCTCTCCGGCATGTACGCGAAGATTCCCGACAGTGACGTCGAGATATGGGGGGCGGCGCTCGATGTACCGATCCTCCGAGGGGGTGTTGCGATGCCGACCCTCTCGATTCGAGGGACGTGGGCGGACGTCAGGGGAGTCGAGGAACTGGACCTCACGGTGTACGGTGCCGAGGTGTTCATCAGCAAGGGCTTCGGCCCCTTCACTCCGTACGCTGCGGCAGGAATCGCTCGAACCGACTCAGAAGGCCGCATCCCGGAGACGGCGGTGACGCCTGCAATGATCCTTCAGGACGAGTTCGACCAGGAACGATTCACCGTCGGGTTGCGCATCAGTCTGCTCGTGCCGAAGCTCGTGATCGAAGCGACGCAGGCTGAAGACATCAGCTACGCGGCAAAGATCAGCTTCGGTCTGTAGTTCCCCTCCCCCGGCGGGAGAGGGCGGGTGTGAGGGCGCGCCGGGACGCACGGTGTCGGCACCGAACACGACGCCGATCAGTCAACTCTTCGCGCCTCGCTTCGGGACGCCTTCGCGTGCTCCAGATTCGTCTTCCATTGCTCGAACTGAGCGTCACTCATGGCTGCCGGTACCACGACGACATGCAACTTGTCCGACTTCCGTGTGATCGACATCGTCACCTGCTGACCCACCTTGAACTCTGCCAGGCCGAGAAGTACCTCGACATTGTCTTCGAACGCCACAGGATTCCCTTCAATGGCCCCGATGAAATCACCCCGCCGCAATCCAGCCGCCTCGGCTTCCAGGTGCTTTGCGGGCCGCCCCTGCCTCAGGTTCGACCAGGCGTATCTGGCATGCTCGCCGTGATGTAGGCGCGCAGCGCTTCCTGCCATGGCCTCATTGCGGGCAGACCGAGAAGCGTGGAGTGATCGCAGCGCATCGGAGTCCACCGGGGGCGACGTGCGGGCCGCCGCATTTCCGACTCTTGTTTTCGTTCGATGAGGCTCCGTCGATCTGCATCGGACAACCCGAGAATCTCTGCTGCTTCCTCCGCATATTCGGCGTAGGAACAGGCGCCGTCGTTGACTACGTGAAAGACGCCGTAGTCGTCCGATCCGACAATTGCGTCCACGCGCGTGGCGAGGTCCTCCACCCATGTCGTGCTGGCAAACGTATCGTCGATCGCAATCACGCGCTGACCGTCGCGAAGCTTGCGCGGAGCACTCGCCAGGAAGCTGTCCTTTCCTTCCCCGAAGACCCACGACGTGCGCACAATCCATGAGCGCGGGCATTCCGACAGAACGCGCCGCTCTCCCGCCAGCTTCGTCTCACCGTACACGTTCACCGGCTTGGCGGGATCATTCGTGCCATAGAAGCCGCCGTCAGCCCGCTCGCCGCTGAACACGTAGTTGGTGCTGAAGTGAACGAGCGCTCCGCGGTGACGGGTTGCGGCGCCAGCAAGAAGCCCCGGACCCGCGACATTGATGGCCTGCGCGCGAACAGGGTCCGATTCGCAGTCATCCACCCCGATGACCGCACAATTCAGAATGAGGTCAGGCCTGATCGAATCGGAAACCTCGCGCACCTGGCGATCATCGGTGATGTCGAGATCTTTCCGGAGCATCGGAAAGACCTCCGCGCTCTGGCGGAAGCGTTTCGTGAGTGCCCGCCCGACAAGGCCTCCTGCACCAGTGATCAAAATTCGCATGCGCCCCTACCAGCCGCCCGCCCGGTTCTGAGTTCTGCCCACCCACCCGCCCGCACGGTTCTGAGTTCTGGGACCCACCTCCCGGTGCGTCGAAGGATTCTGGCTCCGGGTTGGATGTAGGGACTCACATCCCCAATCTTGCGGACGTGTGGCTGTGCAGAAGCCACGACCGTGCGGGTGGGCGGGTGTGCAGAACCCAGAAGCGGGCGGGCGGGTGGCCGCGGCAGTTTCATCGCGACGAGGCAACGGGGAAGCCCTTGTCGATCCATCCGTCGAGACCTCCGCTCATTCTCACCACGTTGCGAAATCCGGCGGCAACCAGAAGGGACGCTCCACGGACGCTTTCGTCCGCATCATCCGCGTAAACGATCAGGGTCGCGTTCTGGTAGGGGAGCAGAAGTGGGAGTGTGTGCTCGATCGAATGGAACGGCGCGGAGATGGCGCCCCCGATATGTCGCGCTTCATAGTCCTCGGAGGGGCGTAAATCGAGCACGACGATCTGGCGATTGTCGAGAATCATCTCGTGCGCGATCTCCGGCTGGATCTCGGCATAGCCGCCCGGCCGTCGCGAGACTCCGACCGTACAAGCAGACGTCAGCAGCAGTATCCCCAGTGTGGCGGCAATCGTGCGCATCATGTAATGTCTCCCTCACAGGTAGTGAAGCTCGAATTCCGATCGCAGTTCGCCCACGACCTTCCCAGCCGCGTTGGTAATCCGCAGGTCGCGGTACGGTCCGAGGGGACCGAGCGACTCGAGCTCGAGGCCCAGAAGCTCCAGCGTTCTGAGGATCGCCGGATTGCGTCCTCTTCCCATGGAACCATCCGCGACCTTCATTGCAATCCCGACCGTGGCTCCCTGAGAGCGGTCGATGCGGTCGGTCAGTCTTTCGCACAGCTCCGGCGCGAGCGCCATCGAGTAAAACCCTTCGGCTCCTTCCTTTGCCAGAAGACCGCCGTCGAAGGCTTCGAGAAGAGGAGTGGTAATGCTCCAGTTGCCTGCGACATGGTGAGGTCGGGAGGTCATCGCGTCCCAGACTTCGCGGGCGCTCTCCGAGTAGCGGGGGAGCCCCTGCGGAAGATTCTGTGCTGTGGCCGAAAATCGGGCATAGGCGAGCGCGGCGCGATAGAGAGAAACGTAGTAGGACGGAAGGCCGCAGCCGTCGATTGCGTGGGGAATGTCCTGCAGGGCAATGCCTGCAAAGTCGGCGAGCGCCTGACCCGCGCGGATCTGTACCACGTGTTGAGGCTCGACATAGTTTCCGCTCGGTGCGTCGAGGAGGCTGCAGGCGAGCAGCATTCCGGCATGTTTGCCCGAGCAGTTGTTCTGCAGCGGAGAGGGCGCCTCGCTGGTAGCGCGTAGATCCGCCGCAGCCTTCTCGTCATATGGAACATGCGCGGCACAGAGAAGATCGGATTCATCGTAGTCGCCTTTGCGAAGCAGCGACGCGACGGTGGCGACGTGCGAGGGCTCGCCTCCATGAGACGCGCATGTGAGGGCAATCTCTTCCGGTGTGAGATCGAACTCGTCGATGCCGCCCTCCTGGAGCATCGGAAGGGCCTGAAACGGTTTTGCCGCGGAACGAAGGAAGGTCTGATGATCCGGGTCACCCGCCAGAGCGAGAAGTTTGCCCGACGACTCGACAACGGCAATCGAGCCGAGGTGAACCGATTCGGTCAGGTCACCGCGATAGACCGTTACCAGTGGTTGCATCGATGCGTCATGCGCCCGGCTCTCGCCGGCGCATGGTTCGTGATTTCAGGATGTGGGGCTTCAGGCTCGGGCGCCTGTCCCGCTCTCGGCAGCGATGGCTTCGTCCTCGGAACCGTAGATCTTGAAGATCGAATCGAGCTTGGCGAGCTTGAGGAGCTTCTGGATCCGCTCGGAAGGATTGACGAGGATGAGCTTGCGGTTCTGTGTGGAGAACTTCCCGAGGTAACCGACCAGCTCACCGATTCCCGTGGAGTCGATGTAATCGATCTTAGTGAAGTCGATGATCACGTTCGTGCTCTCGTTTCTGAGCACATTCTCGAGTGCCGAAGAGAAGAACTCTGCGCTCTCGCCCAGCTTGATGAGACCCTCCACATACAGAACCGTGAAGTTGTCATGATGCTTTTTCTCGACGATCAACGTTCCTCCTCCTGTTCGGATCATATCGGACGCTTCTCGAGACAGTCAATTGACCAGAAAGGGCACGAGCAATTCCAATGCCGGGCCGGGGTTCCTGGGCAATTTGGAGCGATTGGCCGGCACTGCGACTCACCGATGATGCCCGGTCCGGATCACCAGGGACGCGTTCATGCCGCCGAATCCGAAGGAGTTGGACACGAAATAGTCCACGATTCTCTGACGCGATCCTTCCGCCACGTAGTCGAGGTCACACTCGGGATCGGGAACGGTGAGATTGATCGTCGGGGGAACGATCCCCTCGTTCAGCGCCAGGAGCGCGAGGGCGGCCTCGATGGCACCGCTCGCGCCCATTGCGTGACCGTGGAGTGATTTGGTCGAGCTGACGGCGAGCCGGTCGGCGTGCGCGCCGAAGGCCTGTCGGATCGCTCGTGTCTCGACGACATCGTTCGACCGCGTCGCGGTCCCGTGTGCATTGATGTACTCCACGGCCGATGGCTCGATCCCCGCATCTTCGAGAGCATCGGTCATGGCTCGAGCCGCCCCCTCCGCCGACGGGTCGGTGAGGTGACCGGCGTCGCTTGTGAGACCGAATCCCGCGATCTCGCCGAGTATCTCGCACCCTCTCCGCGCGGCACTTTCTTCCGTCTCGAGGACGAACACGGCGGCGCCCTCGGCGAGAACCAGACCCTTGCGATCCGCGCTGAATGGCCGGCACGCCTCCCAGGGCGCATCGTTGTCGATCGCCAGGACGCGAAGACTTTCCCAGCCACGAATCATTCCCGCGACGATCGGCGCATCGCTTCCGCCACAGAGAACCATTTCGCCACGTCCGGAACGGATCCAGTCAGCCCCCTGTCCAATGGCGTGTGCTCCGGATGCGCAGGCGGAGACGACGGCAAAGGCGGGACCCTGAGCCCCATGCGCCGCCGAAACCGCGCTCGTCGCAGCGTTGTACATCGACTGGGGAATGGTCGTCGGAGGCATCCGGGTGAGTTTCTTCGAATAGAGGCGCTCGTAGGCGGCATCCGAAGTGGCGCTCCCGCCCATACCGGTGCCGATGATCGTTCCGATGCGCCTCGGATCCGGCGAGGCTTCGCGCAGACGCGCCTGCGACACGGCTTCGTCGGCCGCGATGAGCGCGAGGCATGTGAAGCGATCGCCCCGCGCCCCTTTGTCTTCCAGCAGCGATGCCGGGACCTCTCCTGCGATTCGGCAATCGAGCGACGATGCGTCGATGCTCGTGATGGCGCGGATGCCGGACCGGCCGTCCCGCGCCGCTGCTATGTGATCTTCCCGGCCCCTTCCCAGTGCCGAGATGATGCCGATCCCGGTGATGACGACGCGCGGGCGCAGAACGCCTCCGCGCTCAGGCAGGCAGCAACTCCTCGATCACGGCGATCATGTCGTCCATCGTCTTGATGGAGCGCGCCTGGTCGTCCGGGACGGTGATCCCGAAGGTCTCTTCGATGGCGAAGAGGATGCTGAGGGCGTCGAGTGAGTCGATTCCCACATCCGCCAGCGGCGTGTCGCGGCTCAGAGAATCCGCCGGAAGCGTCTTCTGATCGTGAATGATCGCGACCACCTTCTCTTCGATTTCAGCTCGCGTCATCGGGCGGTATTATACGCGCGATGGAGCGAGGCGCCCCGCTGCCAGGGATCATCAGATCGCTCCGGCCAACTTATGAATTCTTCCTCGACAGGATCGGCTACCAGGCGCAGGCGCACGTGGCTTCTCTACCCACTGTGGATTCTTCTTTGTGGACTTCTGTTCGCAGCATTGCTCGGAGCTCCCGATCCGGCCCGTCCCGCCGGCAGACTGACGGAGCAAGAAGGGATTGCGAAAGCGGAGGCTGCATTGAAGAGCCGCCCCGGATTCGACTCGCATCGAGTCGTTCATGCGGCCTGGTCGCCGGAAGGCGAGCTTGGAGGCGAATCCCGATGGGTCGTACTCTTCAGAGCTGTGGAGGCGCAGGGACTGCAGAGCTCCGTGGTCGTGGAAGTCACCGGCGATGAGGGGCGGCTCATTCGGATGAGAGGGGTGGGGGGAGAGTAGACAGTACGCGGTAAAAAAGACAAGTCGTAGTCGGTAGACCTCCGACCCGCGCAGTGGCGTACACTTCATTGAAAGCCATCCTGAGCTATTGGGTGTTGTGATACAGACTCCAGACTGCTGGAGCTAATGGCTCCTGAATACTGACTACTCCCCTTATGTCCCGACCTCTCAAACTCACTCCCATGCTCGAGCAGTATTTCGAGATCAAACGTCAGGTTCCTGACGCGATCGTTTTTTATCGCCTCGGAGATTTTTACGAGATGTTCTTCGAGGATGCTGAGAGGGCGGCGCCCATCCTCGACCTGGTTCTCACCGCACGGGGTAAAGGCGGCGAATCGGAAACGCCGATGTGCGGAGTGCCGTACCACGCCGCCGATCAGTACATCGCCAAACTGGTTCGGAGCGGAATCAGCGTCGCGCTCTGCGACCAGGTCGGCGATGCTTCCGCCTCGAAGGGTCTGGTCAATCGGGAGATCTCGAGAGTCATCACTCCGGGAACTGCCGTGGAGGCGACACTGCTCGAGCGCGAGAGCCGCTATCTGATGGCGTTCGTCGAGCGGAACGGTGCGACGGGTGCGGCGTTTCTGGATGTCTCCACGGGCGACTTCTTCGTCACTTCGTACCGGAGTGAGAATGATCCGAGGCTTGCCGACGATCTCGCACGGTTCGCACCGCGCGAGGCGATCTTTCCGAAGGGAACCGGGGAGAGTTTCTCGCAGGTGATAGCTGCGCGCGGACTTGCTGCGACCACGGGCGACGAAGGGCTCTTCGATTCCCGTCTCACGTTCGAGCTGCTGACGCGGCAGTTCGGCACTGCGACTCTGCGCGGGTTCGGGCTCGAGCAGGATGATGCGCGTGTGTCTGCGGCCGGAGCCGCGCTTCGTTATGCCTCCACGAGTCACAGGAAAGAGCTCTCACATGTGTCCCGTCTGCGGGTGGACAGCGAGGACGACTGCCTCATCCTCGACGAATCGACGCTCGAGAACCTGGAGATTTTCGATTCGCGGGATGCGAGCCGTCCGCGAGCGTCGCTGTGGAATGTCGTCAATGCGACCCGGACCGCAATGGGTGCGCGAACGCTTCGGAAGTGGCTCTGCAGACCGTTGCGCGCGATGGACGCCGTCTTCGACCGCCACGATGCAGTCGACGAGCTGCTTGCTGACCTTCCGCGACATGAGTCCCTCGTCGCGAAGCTCGCCTCAATCGCCGATCTGGAGCGGCTGACCTCGAGGATCGTGCTCGGCACCGCGGGGCCTCGCGAATGCATTGCCCTCGCGAATTCGCTCGAAGTCCTGGCCGCGATGAAGGAGCTTCTCACCGAGGTTCGGGGACCCCTGCTCCGGTCCCTCGATGAACGGCTCGCGCCGCTCGGTGAAGTATTCACGACGATCACCCGGACCATCGAGCCGGCACCACCAAATTCGGCGCGCGACGGAGACGTGATTCGAAAAGGCATCGATGAAGAGCTCGACGAGCTCCGAACGATCGCCCGCGACTCGAAGTCGATCCTTCTCAGAATCGAGGGGGACGAGAGGGCCAGAACGGGGATTCCATCCCTGAAGATCCGCTTCAACAGTGTGTTCGGCTACTACATCGAAATCTCGAAGGCGAACCTCGGAAAAGTTCCGGACGAGTACATCAGGAAGCAGACGCTCGTGAACGCCGAGCGATTCATCACGCCGGAGCTCAAGGAACTCGAGGAAAAGATCGTCGGCGCAGAAGACAGATCGAAGGCGATCGAGCTGCGGATCTACGAACAACTGCTGGTTACTGTCGGGCAGCAGAGCGCCGCGATCCTCGCGACGGCCTCCGCGATCGGAGAGCTCGACGCATTGGCGTCACTGGCTACCGTTGCGATGCGAAACCGCTACGTCCGTCCGATCCTCTCACCTCACACGGAACTGTCGATCGAAGATGGCAGACATCCCGTGATCGAGTCCATCTCGACCGATCGATTCATTCCCAACAGCACCGAGATCCATCGCGAGGTGAATGGAATTCAGATCATCACAGGCCCGAACATGGGGGGGAAATCCACCTATCTGCGGCAGGTTGCGCTGATCGTACTGCTCAACCAGATGGGGAGTTTCGTACCCGCCTCCGCGGCAAGGCTGGGCCTGTTCGACCGGATCTTCACGCGGGTCGGCGCGGCAGATCATCTCGCCCGGGGAGAATCGACGTTCATGGTGGAGATGCACGAGACGGCGAACATCCTGAACAATGCCACGGAGCGGTCACTGATCGTTCTGGATGAGGTCGGCAGAGGCACCGCGACGTTTGATGGCTTGTCCCTCGCATGGGCGATCGTCGAGTTTCTGCACGACACCCCTTCGCGGAGTGCGATCACATTGTTCGCGACTCACTATCACGAGCTGACCGATCTGGCGAAAACGAAGGAACGTGTCACAAACCAGAACGTTGCAGTCAGGGAGTGGAACGATCAGATCATCTTTCTCAGAAGGGTGGTACCGGGAGCTGCGGACAAGAGCTATGGAATTCAGGTTGCCAAGCTGGCGGGGATACCGGATGACGTAATCGTGCGTGCGCGGGAAATACTCGCGACGCTCGAGAGACACGAAAGGGACATCATTGAAGAGACGCGACGGACGGGAAAGAATCAGCGGACGCCCGACCCTCAGCTCTCGCTCTTCGCCGACAGGGATCAGGAAGTAGTTCGGCGCCTGAGGGAGCTCCAGGTCGACGAGCTCTCGCCGCTGGAAGCGCTCAACCTGCTGCACGAGATCAGAAAACGGCTGACGGAGTGACGATGGGAAATCAGATTCTTGGAGTCGGCCTGACCGGCAGGAAGCTCACGGAGCTCGAGCGCGTCATCCTGCGCGAGTCTCCGCCGTACGCCGTGGTGCTGTTCGGAAGGAACATCGAAGCGGTCGATCAGCTGCGCAGTCTCGTAGAGGAGATCAAGTCGCAGTCGGAGACGCCTCCGGTGCTCATGATCGACCAGGAGGGAGGACGTGTCGACCGGCTGCGCGATCTGATTCCCGGAATGCCGAGCGCGGAATCATTTGGAGAAGGCTCCGACGGAGTTGAACTGGCGGGATGGTTCGGCCGGATCACCGGACGGGCGCTGCGTTACTTCGGCATTGACCTCAATCTGGCGCCCGTCGTCGACATCAGGCGCGACGAGCCGGTACAGGGGCTCGAGCGTCGCTGCTTCGGCGCGAGTCCCCGCGAGGTCGTCGAACTGGCCGGGGCATTCATGCGCGGCCAGCAGAGCGCCGGGGTGGCGTCCTGTCTCAAACACTTTCCCGGACTCGGGATGGGATCGGGCGACTCGCATTACGGGGCATCGATCGTGGACCTGCCATTCGAACGAATTCTCAATGAGGACCTGGTACCTTATATGGAGCTGGGCAACCTCGCCGGTGCCGTGATGATCGGGCACGCCGTCTACCCGCAGATTGCGGATGCCGACGTTCCTGCGTCACTGAATCGGGCGATCGCGACCGGGCTTTTGCGTGAGACGGCAGGTTTCACGGGTCTGGCGGTCTCCGACGACATGGAGATGCATGCCGTCGCTGATCTCGGTTCTTATGAAGACATCTGTGCGCGGGCGCTCGAAGCGGGAAATGACGTCATTCTTCTCTGCAGCCATGTGGAGATGGTGCCAAACCTGATGGCTGACCTCGAAAAGCGCGCCGCGGAGCGACCGGAAACCGGAGCGCGGTTTCGGGAAGCCGTCGGACGGGCCGAGCACTACCGGGAGCATTGCGCTGCGATCCGCGAGTCCGCGACGATCCAGACCGGATCCTTCGACGAGATACTCGCGGAGGTGGAGGAGTTCTGCGAAGTATTTCGCGATACGCGCCCGAAGAACCCGGACGGCTCCGGAACTCCACCCACCGAGAGGCGCCATGTTCCGCGAACCTCGGGAACGGGACGCACGGGGCGCGAGGAATGGACCTGAGCAACGTGTGGCCGAACATGCGCAATGTTCGGCCACATGAATCACTGCGTTGAACGAGCGCACATGAAGCCGGCACGAAGCCGGCGTCATGTGCATGTTCCGTCAGAACGGAACTTCCTCGTCGTCTTCGACGGTCGACGTGGCGCTGTTCGAGGAGCTGCGGGAGGACTGTGAATAGCTGCCGCCACCCGAGCCCTCGTCTTCGCGTTTGCCGAGCATTTGCATCGAGTTTGCGATGATCTTCGTGAAATACTTTTTCTGGCCAGAGTCCTTGTCATCCCAGGAGTCCGTCTGGATCGAACCTTCGATGTAGACGAGCTTTCCTTTGCGAAGATACTGTCCGCAGATCTCGGCGAGCTTGTTGAACGTTACGATGTTGTGCCACTCGGTTCTTTCCTGGCGCTCGCCGCTCTTGTCGGTGAAACGCTCGTCCGTAGCGAGGGAAAACTTCGTCACGGTGACGCCGGAAGGCGTGGACTTGACTTCGGGATCCTTGCCGAGCCTGCCGATGAGAATGACTTTGTTTACACTTCCACTCATAGATGTCTCCTTCTTGTTCAGTCGATTTTGAAAGCAAAGTTCCTGCGTGGTCCGGCTGGAGACCCGGCCAATGTGGAGGAATCAATTCTAGTTCGCGAGGCGCGAAAAAGGGAGAAATCTTCACATGGTAGAGTCCGCGTCCAGCATGCGAGGCCAGCATTCCTGATGCGATGTGTCATTCAGCGCGTGACCAGCGCATCGGTATCTGTAGCGGGCACCACGGTGGGACGTATCGGCCGTGGCCTGCTGATTCTTGCGGCTGTAGAGAGAGGCGATTCCCCTGAGGACGTCGATACCGCGGCCAGAAAGATCGCCGGCCTCCGGATTTTTGCCGATGCGGCAGGGAAGATGAACCTCGCGCTCGGAGATGTCGGTGGGGCAATTATGGCCGTCTCGCAATTCACTCTCGCGGGTAGTATTGCCGGCGGCAGGCGTCCGAGCTTCGATCGAGCCGAGGAACCGGCGCGGGCGAACGAGCTCTTCGAGCGATTCGTCAGGAGTCTGCGTGAGGCGGGAGCTCCGGTCGAGACCGGCGTCTTCCGCGAGTACATGGAAGTCGCACTCGTAAACGACGGTCCGGTCACCTTTGTTTACGACACGCGACCGGGACCTTGAGAGGTTCTGAGTTCTGAGTTGTGAGTGGACCGGGGGGAAGCCACTCAGAACTCGCAACTCAGAACTCAGAACTTCCTCCGATATACTGACCCGTCATTTTCCAGGGGGTGTCATTTTTCCATGTCGTACGATCCGGCAAGCATTGAATCCAGGTGGCAGAAGCGGTGGGCCGAGGCTCGCGTCGCCGAGGTGGACGTCCGTAACGATGAAGGGGAGAAGTACTACATGTTGAACATGTTCCCCTATCCGTCGGGCGATCTGCACGTCGGGCATGGGCGCAACTACATCCTGGGGGACGCGCTCTTTCGTTGGCTTCGGATGCAGGGACGCGCCGCACTCAATCCGATGGGCTGGGATGCCTTCGGCCTGCCGGCTGAGAATGCCGCGATCACGCGGGGCATTCATCCCGGCGAGTGGACACGCAACAACATCGCGCGCGAGAAAGCGCAGTTCGAGCGCTGGGGCATCCTTTACGACTGGTCCAAGGAGCTGGCCTCCTGCGATCCCCGCTACTACCGATGGAACCAGTGGTTGTTTCTGCAACTTCTCGAGCGGGGCCTCGCGTACCGCGCGAAGGCGCCGGTCAACTGGTGTCCGGGATGCCAGACGGTGCTCGCCAACGAGCAGGTCGTCGACGGGCGGTGCGAGCGATGCTCGTCCGAGGTCAAGCAGAAGGACCTCGAACAGTGGTTCTTCCGGATCACCGAGTATGCCGACCGTCTCGACGCCGGACTCGATACTCTCGAGCACTGGTCCGACAAGGTCAAGGTGATGCAGCGCAACTGGATCGGCCGGTCGGTGGGCGCTGACGTGCGCTTTGCCGTACCGGCGATCGGCCGAGACATCACGATCTTCACCACGCGTCCCGACACGATCTACGGAGCGACGTTCATGGTGCTCGCGCCGGAACATCCCGACGTGCCGGCGCTCATCCGCGATTCGCCGGTGCGTGAAGAGATCGAACAGTGGTCCGAGAAGGTGCGGAACCAGACGAACCTCGAGCGGCAGTCGGAGGCATCCGGCAAGGAAGGCCGCTTCACGGGACAGTTCGCCATCAATCCGCTCACGAACGAGGAGATTCCGATCTGGCTGGGCAACTTCGTGCTTCCTCAGTACGGAACCGGGGCGATCATGTCGGTGCCGGCGCACGATCAGCGCGATTTCGAATTCGCGCGGCAATACGGCCTCGAGATTCGGGTCGTCGTCAGCCCGGAAGAGGAGTCACTCGATTCGACGTTCATGGAAGCGGCCTGGACGGGCGACGGTTTTTCGGTGGCGTCGGGTAGCATCACCGGTCTCGCGACGATGCCTGCGATCGAGCAGATCAGCGATGAGATCGAAAAGCGTGGAATCGGAAAGAAGACGGTCCGTTACCGGCTGCGCGACTGGCTGATCTCACGCCAGAGATACTGGGGCACTCCGATTCCCATTGTGTATTGCGAGAAGTGCGGCACGGTGCCCGTACCTGTCGACCAGCTACCCGTCGAGCTTCCTCTCGATGTTCCATTCACCGGACGGGAAGGAAATCCGCTGGCGAAGATGGACTCGTTCGTTCAGGTTGCGTGCCCCCGTTGTGGCGATGCTGCGCGGCGCGAGACCGACACGATGGACACGTTCGTCGACTCGTCGTGGTACTTCGTCCGCTACATATCCTCGCATGACGACGACCAGATCTTCGACAGCAAACTGGTCAACCGCTGGCTTCCTGTGGATCAGTACATCGGAGGCATCGAGCATGCGATTCTGCATCTGCTTTATGCCCGCTTCGTGACCCGGGTACTGCATGACATGAGACTGGTGAATTTCGAGGAACCCTTCACGCGGCTGTTCAACCAGGGAATGATCACGAAGGAGGGCTACCGGGATCCTTCGAACAACCTCGCATGGGTTGCTCTCGATGAAGTCGAGCTCCGGGATGGTTTGCCTTTTCGGAAGGGGACGGAGCTGGAGCTCGTGCAGGAGATCGGCAAGATGTCGAAGTCGCGTTTCAACGTGGTTCCGCCGGATGAGCTGATCGCCCGTTATGGAGCCGACACGGAAAGGGTGTACACCCTCTTCATCGCGCCTCCCGACAAGGAAGCGGCGTGGTCGGACGAGGGAGTCATCGGTGCATGGCGATTTCTGAGTCGCGTCTGGTCGCTGGGTGAGCAGGTAGCGACGCTGCGATCCGATGAGGAAGATCCGGCTTCCGTGAAGATGATCAGGAAGACGCATCAGACGATCGCATCCGTCACGCGGAAACTCGAGCGTTTCGAATTCAACACGGCGATCTCTTCTCTGATGGAGCTCTCGCATGCCATTGCCGACTATCTCGCGGCGGGCGGCAGCTCGCGCAGCGATGCGACCGTTGCCTACGAGTCGCTGCTCAAGCTGCTTCATCCGTTCGCACCGCACATCACCGAAGAGTTATGGGAAAAGCTCGGGCATGAGCCGTTCCTGCTCACGTCGTCGTGGCCCGCGGCCGACAGCGAGCTGATGAAAGACGAGGTGCTTACGTTCGTGGTGCAGATCAACGGAAAGCTGCGGGCTCAGATGGAGCTGCCTGCCGGCGTCGATGAGTCGACTGCTACGTCCGAAGCCCTGCAGCATTCGAAAGTCATTCCGCATCTCGAGGGAAAACAGGTGGTAAAGACGATCTACGTCCCGGGGAAACTCGTGAATCTGGTGGTGCGATGAAGCGCGCGAGTCTGATTGTGGTGCTTTGTTTCACGATCATGCTCAGTGGATGTGGCTACAGCCTCGTGGGAAGGGGAAATTTCCTGCCTCCGTCGATCCGCAGCATCCTGGTTCCGACGTTCGTGAACCGGACCACGCGGGTGGAGGTGGAGCAGCAGATCACGCAGGCGGTCGCCGCGGAGCTCGTCTTCCGCGGGCGGCTGCAGCTCGTGAGCAGCCTTTCCGATGCCGACGCGATACTACGGGGGGAAGTGCAGTCTTTCGGAATCACGCCGGTTGCATTCAATGAGCAGGGAAGGGCCACGCAGTACCAGGTGTCGATCACGGCACAGATCGAGTTGCTCGACCACCGGAACGACGATGCAGTCATCTGGAAAAACAACCAGTACAGGTTCCTCGAGACCTACCCGATCGACGTCTCAGCGACCGATGCGTTCGATCAGGAGACGCGGGCGATCGACGACATCGCGCGGCGATTCGCCGAACGTCTGGTGACGAATCTGCTCGAAGGATTCTGAGCCCCCGTCCGCACAGTTCTGAGTTCTGCCCGCCCGCACGTCCGCACGGTTGTGAGTTCTGAGCCACGCACGCCTGAGAGCAGCCGGGTGAGAAACGTCCCAACCGGCAAAAGAAAAGGCACCCGTGAGGGTGCCCTTGCAGACGTAACGATTCTGATTGCTTACTTTGCAGCAGCGCTGCGCTTTGCAGCGGCCGACAACCGTGACTTGTAACGGTCGGCGGTGTTGGTCTTGATGACCTTCCGCTTTGCGGCTTTGTCGATCAGGGACGCCGTCTCGCTCAGAATTTCCTTGACGTCGTCGCCACCATCGGCGATCGCTTTCCGGGTCTTCTTGAGCTGGGTGCGGAGACGGGACATTCCTGCCCGGTTCCGCTGATTCGCTTTCTCGGCCTGTCTTCTCTGCTTTTCAGCCGAACGGATATTTGCCATGGAACACTCCCTCTGTCTTTTTACAACCCGACTCTGAACAAGACGTCGCCGGGATTAATTGCCATCGATCCCGAGACTCTTCAATTTCTCCCTTGCCAGAGAGGCTTCCTGGGCACGCGGATGCTCGTGGAGCACGTACTGAAGCTGCACGATTCCCTGGGAACGCTGTCCAAGTTCGACGTAGGCGTAGCCCTTCTTGAGCAGCGCGGCGGGCACCTTGTCGGAGCTGGGGTAACCGTTGATGACCGCATCGAACTGCTGGATCGCGTCACGATATTTCTTCTGGGAGTAGAGGGATTCGCCGATCCAGTAAGCGGCGTTGTCAGCCAGATCAGAGCCGGGATTCGCCTCGAGAAAGTCCCGGAATCCGGCCAGCGCCAGATCAAAATTTCCGCGCTGGTAGTCCCGGTAGGCAGCCTGATAGACCTCGAGCGGGTCCTCGCTCTGAGGTGCCTGGACCCGGACCTCTCCATCGATCATCCCGCCGCCCGAGCCGGATTGTGCCGGTCTGCCGGCCTTCAGATCATTGATGTCGCGCTGCTGCTGGGTGACCTGCTGTGCGAGACGGTCGAGCCTGTAGTTGGTCTGTTCGATCGCCCCCTGGGCGTTCTGCAGACGGTCATCGATCTGGGTTACTTTGGTGGCGACGTCGGCATTCGACTTGAGCAGGGTCTGGGTCTGCTGCGCGACTCGGCTGTTGAGCTGCTGGACCTCATCCTTACTGCTGACCTGCCTTTTCAGATCGGCGATCTGATCCTGCAGATCAGTGATCTGCCTGTTGAGCTGATCGATATCCGAGCCGGTCACGCAGCCGGTGGTCAGCAGGAGAACCGCGATCCCGAGTTTAGAGAGAGCCTTCATGGATTACCTTCTGGAGATGACGATATGTGCCCTGCGATTGGCTGCGTACGCGGATTCCGAAGTTCCGGTCTGGAACGGACGTTCCTCGCCGTAGCTGACCGTGCGCATCCGGGAGTTGTCTACGCCCAGCGTCGCGAGGTAGTCGCGGGCGATGTTTGCGCGGCGATCGCCGAGGGCCAGGTTGTACTGTTCCGTTCCACGTTCGTCGCAATGTCCTTCGATCGTGACGTTGTAGTTCGAGTTGGCTCTGAGCCACGAGGCCGTCATGGTCAACGCTTCCTGGGCGTCGGGAGTGAGCGTCGACTCGTCGTAGCTGAAGAATGCATCGCGGATCCAACCGCGGGCCTGCGCAAGCCGGTTGAGCTCCATGTCGTCATCGGGAAGGATCTCGCTGTCGACTGACGGGTCGACGAATTCGGGCTCGTCCGTGACGTCCGTCGCCGGTCTTGCCGGGTCGATCATGGGAGCCGTGTCCGTGGTAACGGGGGGCTGGGTCTGGGGCTGCACTCTGGTTCGCGTACGGCACCCCGCCGCGATGATCAGTGTCAGTGCGAGAACGAGTACGAACAGGCCGCTTCTGTTGAGACTCCTCATCAGTAAAACCTCCTATCAGATCAACCGGCATCATATCAGAGCACGACGCCCTGTTTACCACCGATCGAACACTCTCCGTCGAGCTGCATTTTCCATCTCATCGCTCACCGATTTGTCGGTTGGGTCTGTCGGCTCACTCGATCACCTTTGACCAGCTGGGCGCCGTGTTTTCCCCGACAGTCGTCAGTTGTACGGGATTGCTTCCATCGGCAGCTACGCGGTAGAGCTGCCACTTTCCTGTTCGATTCGACGTAAAGACCAGCGACCGCCCGTCGGGCGACCACGTAGGCTGCTCATTGGAGCCGATTCCTGCGAGTACCCGCGTCGCTCCCGTCGTGAGATTGCTCACCCGGATCTGAAAACGCCCGTCCACCCGTGAGGTGTATGCAATCTCGTCTCCGTTTGGCGAAAAGGCCGCATCATCGTTCCAGTTTCCGTCGAACGAGAGCCTCCGGACGTTCGTACCTTCGGCGTCCATCACGTAGATCTGCGGCGTACCTGTCCTGCCGGACGTGAATGCAATCTGGCGTCCTGTCGGACTCCAGGCGGGCGTCGATTCGATCGAGGTGGCCGATGTCAGCCGCCGGATGTTGCTGCCATCCGCCCGCATGAGGTAGATATCCGGATTTCCGCGCACCGAGCCGACGAATGCTATGTCCCTGCCGTCGGGAGAGAACTTCGTCGCGGTGTTCAGCCCCAGGCCGGTTGATAGCCGCTGCCGCCCTCCCCCCCTCCGGTTGATCACATAGAGGTCGCTGCTGTTTCGTGAAAAAGACGTATAGACGAGCTGCTCGGCGTCGGGAGACCAGTCGGGATTGAGCGAGATGGTTCCATGCGATGTGACGCGCCGCTGGTTGGACCCGTCGAAATCCATGAGGTAGATCTCTTTATTGCCGTCCCGCGTCGACACAAACGCGATCTGAGTGAGGAAAATCCCCGGCGTGCCGTTGTAGTGGCGAACCAGATCGTTCGCGATCGTGTGAGCGATGCGCGTCAGAGCGCTGGCGCGTCCCCGGTAGCGTTTCCCGAGATCGATGCGCTGCGAGTTGACGTCGAACAGGCGAACTTCGATCACGAAGTCTTCCCCTTCAGTCGTGACATCCATCTGGAGAAACGCCTGAGCCGGCGCCTTTTTTGCGGAATCCAGAGTCGCGGGCGAATTCGGGGGGAGCGGCACGATAGCGAAGATCTCCGAGAAGGCAAGATCCCGAGTGAGCGGGGAAAAGAGGGACCGCTGAATCATTGCGGGATCGATCCCCGGGGCCAGAGCGGGGAAGGGCACCGAGATCCGGAGCAGGGACGCCGCTCTGGAGCGGTCGATGTCGACTTCGATCTCTGTTGGCGCCTGACCCGGAAGTGGCATGGCGGTAAGGATTGCGAGCGAGGCGAGCAGAGCGATCGGAGTTCTGAGGATGGAGTTGAGCTTCAAGGTGTCGGTCCTTTTTCCGTGGGATCAGTGAAACGTCAGATAAACGCCCAGGTAACGCCCGGAATACTGTCCGGGAAGTGGCGGAAGGGGCGAAGACTCGATTACGGCACGGAGAGCAGCGCGGTCGAATGTGCGGTTGCCGCTCGCCGCGTCGATCTTCGCGTCGCGGATCCGGCCATCCCGCTCGATGATGAAGTGCACACGTGTAATCATTTCGCCTGCCCCCCCTGGCCGGAACCAGTTTCCGCCGATTCGGGTGGTCATCCGGTCGATGTAGACGTCATATGGAAAGTCTCCTCCCTCGAGTCCGGTGACTCCTGCGGATCCCACGCCCGGCATTTCGAATGTGCCGCTTCCGGGCCTGGAGGATGCGGAGGTTCCCGACGCGCCGCCCGAGGCCGGGGGGGCGGGAGAGGGAGTGGAGGTGCGAGCGGGAGCGGGCTTGCCCGCAGTGCCGAAGACCGATTGCTCACCGGTTCTCGCGGGATCGGTCCGGACCGGTTTGGCCGCGGGAGGCT
>JBGTDX010000179.1:0-67742 GCA_041748075.1 Thermoanaerobaculia bacterium | reverse complement strand
TATGTAGGTGTCCGCCACTCCGACATAAGCGAGGGCGAAGTCCGGGTCGTTCGCCACTGCCTGCTGGAAGAACCCGAGGGCTTTCTCGGCCGACTCCGCCGTCCGCTTGTTCCAGTGGTAGCGTCCCTTGAGATAGAGCTGGTACGCCTCGGCGTTATTGGTCATCGGAGACGCTGCTGTGCGATCACCGGATGCACCGGCAGGCCGGAGCCGGGCCGAGATCTCATTCGAGATCTCGTTTTGAAGCGCCAGCGCGTCGGTCAGTTTCCTCTCGTAACGAGCGCCCCAGATCTGGGCGTTCGTCTTCGTGTCGATCAGCTCCGCCTGCACATTCAGCGAATCACCGCGCTGCAGTACGCGCCCTGAAACGATCGCGCGCACGTCGAGATCGCTCGCAATCTCTGCCAGGGCCGTGGTCTTTCCCTTGTATCCAAACACCGTGCTGCGCGGTATGACTCGCAGCGTCGAGATTCCGGCGAGGTTATTGATGATGCTCTCCGAGATTCCGTCGCTGAGGTATTCGGTCTCGGGATCGTTCGCGATGTTCACGAACGGCATCACGGCGATGGAGTCGATCGTGTCCATCGCCTCAGATCCGGTTCGGGAGCCCTTGAGCAGCACCGCCGCCGTGATGACCAGCGCCAGGACGCCGGCGAGCGCAGCTACCACGAGGGCCGTCTTTCGCGTCCCAGCCTTCGGCTGCACCGGCTTCGCAATCTCACCGGAGCTCGAGTCGCGCTTGAGGTTCTTGAGGTCGACGAACAGGTCGCGTGCAGACTGATACCTGCGGGCCGGATCCTTCTCGAGGAGCTTCCGGACGATCCGCTCGAGCTCGGGAGGAGCCGAATAGTTGAAGCGGGCGATCGGATCCGGCTGCGAGTTCGTGATCTTCTGGATCGTCTCCGTCGTCGTCGCGCCTTCGAACGGCAGTCTTCCGGCAATCAGTTCGTAGAGAACGATTCCGAGGCTGAACAGATCACTGCGATGGTCGAGAGTGCGCCCCAGCGCCTGTTCGGGACTCATGTAGTACGGGGTGCCAATGATGAGACCGGGACTCGTTTTGATCCGCGTGTCTTCGTCCTGCACGTCCACATCGGCCGCCAGTTTCGCGAGCCCGAAATCGAGCACTTTCACGTGGCCACGCGGAGTGACCATGATGTTGGCCGACTTGATGTCGCGATGAACGATGCCGCGGGAGTGCGCCTCGTCGAGTGCATCGGCGGCCTGGATCGCGATGTCGATGACCTCATCGACCTCGAGAGTTCTCCCTTCGCGAAGCTGCGAGAGGGTCTTTCCCTCGATGAGCTCCATCGCGATGAAGATCGTGCCGTCCGCTTCGCCGACTTCGTGGATCGTCGAGACATTGGGATGGCTGAGGACGGCGGCCGCATGCGCCTCGTGTAGAAAGCGCAGTCTCCGCTGCGGATCATTCGCCACGTCCGCAGGCAGAACTTTCAGCGCCACCGACCGGTGCAGTTTCAGATCCTCGGCGAGGTAGACGTCGCCCATGCCACCCGAACCGAGCTTCTGCTTGATCCGGTAGTGGCCGATGTCATCAGGCGTTGAATGGTCTGGAGGAGTGATGGCCACATCGTACTACTGTTGCGTAGTGTTGTGTTGTCATGCGGAGTAGGTGTCATCCTGAGCGAAGCGAAGGATCTCCTGAAGAGGATCGAGCATCGCAAGCAGAGATCCTTCGCTTCGCTCAGGATGACCTGGCCTCGCTCAGCATGACACGGTGGTTCATCACCCCTTCACCGGGCGCCCACCGCCGTTAGGTTGCTCGGGATGATACGGATCGCGGAGCGACTTCCAGGGCCCACTCACGATCCCATCCTCCTGCCGGGCAGGTCTGATCTGCCGATACGCCTCGGAGATGGCATCCAGCAGGACGGATAACGGCGGGGGCTCGATGGTCTCCGACTCGCACTTCCGCACGACCTTGACGTTGATGGACTCCCACGTCTGCTCCACCTCGACGTCCGTGGTGCCGGAGGCTTCGGCGACATCGTAATCCTTCGTGGGCAGAGACAGCCGTATGCTGATCAGGCTTTGCTTGCTGTACTTGAATTTGCCGAGCAGGCTTTTCCTGGTTTTGAGATTTCTTCTTGTTACTTCGAATCTTTTCAGTTCAATGAGAAGATCCTCCACATTCCAGTGGAGTGTGCTGCCGTCGAACAGACGGGCAGTGCCCTGAAGCCACGGATCCTGAAAGTGCGTCTCCACGACCTTCCAAGCCCCACCCCCTCGGTAAGGTCTCTTTCGGAGCAGAACCTTCGACTCATGGGTCGGAGGCCGGAGGTCGAGCGCGACCTCGATCCTGTCGCCGGGTGCCACGTTCTCTTTGAGGTCCATGAAAAAG
Organism: Thermoanaerobaculia bacterium; assembly: GCA_041748075.1. Taxonomy (GTDB): domain Bacteria; phylum Acidobacteriota; class Thermoanaerobaculia; order Gp7-AA8; family Gp7-AA8; genus JBGSYJ01. The sequence continues at coordinate 65,380 of JBGTDX010000179.1, read as the reverse complement.
GGGAGCGCGAATTCCCGCAAATTGTTCGACAGGTCGAACCGGCCAAGCCACATTTTGGCGATGGTGAACGAGATCGAAAGAGTGAGGAAGATCAGGAGCGGAATTCCGAGCGCGGGAATCATCAAGGTGAGGACGGCGCTGATTCCCGTCGCAGCATGGGCGAAGGGAGTTGCACAACCGATCGCCCAACGCCACTTATCGGCGTCCTCGTCGTGCAGCGCAAGCGGTTCGATCAGGGCGATGAGCTCTTGCACCGTTCGTGGTCCGTCGATTTTTCTCTCTTTGAGAATCTCTTTCTGTTCCTCCGAGAGCGATCGATACATCTGCCGCGCATTCATGAGGAGAGCCCCCGCAGAAATTACAAACCTACTACTTTTCTTTACTTTTCTCGCCGCGGCGCGCGCAGGCGCGCCGTCCAGTCTAGCCCCGGGCTCTGCCCGGGGGATTTGGTAGCACGATGTTTTGTGGGGCCGCGAAGGCGGCCGCTACAGGGCGATCATTTCCCGTTCTGCCTGGAGCGACCGCCTTCGCGGCCGCTTGATTCCTGCCTCGATCGATCGACCCCGGGCGGAGCCCGGGGCTAGACTGTTGAGCGCGCCTTCGCGCGCTCCCGTATAGACAGCGTGCGAAGCGAGAGCTGAATGGCGCTCCTGCCCGCGCTGCATCCGATGCGATTTCAATCGCAACCGCCCGAACGGGTACGCCATAGCCGTCCGTCCTATACCGCATCGTGAAGATGTACGAGACCTGGGGTCATCCGGCAGAATCGTGCACGCTCCAGGTGTCGTACATCGTTACTGCTCGAAGAGGCAGGGCCTCGGAGGGCCCTGCCACAATCATTCGTAGTGTGTCCACATCCTGAGGACCTTTACCGTGCGCTCGCGTTTGAGCACCTGATAGACGAGGCGATGGTGAATGTTGATCCTGCGGGAGTACGCGCCCGCGAGATCGCCCACTAGCTTTTCGAACGGCGGCGGTGACTGGAGCGGATCGTTGCGCAGAACCTCGAGCAGCACCTCGGCTTTAGGTTTGAGCCTGGCACGCACGAGCTTCTTCGCATCCTTTGCAGCCTGAGGGGTGAAGACGACCCGCCACGGCTTCACCAGTCCAGCGACTCCATGCAGTCCCGAACCGGCGTCTCGAGACCCTTGCGGATGGAGGCGCGCATGCCGGGAATGGAGAGAAGGTGCAGCGTCTCCTGGATGGCGCGCCAGTCATCCATCGCAATGAGGACGGCGTCGGCACGTTTCCCCGTGATCTGGATCGGAGCGCTGGTGACGGCTGTCTCGTCGATCAGCTTATAAAGATTCGTGCGGGCCTCGCTGGCGGTGATGGTTTTCATGGTTTGTGAATCGTACGATATTTCGTACGTGATGGCAACAGGCGGAGCGTTCAGCCTCTTCCCGGCATGACGCGCGAGTTCTCCCGATCCGGGCGAAGTAGCGTGACATTCCGATGTCGAGTGCCCTCACGTTCCTCAGCCCCGCGGGCTCTGTTCGAGCAAACTGCAATTGAGAATTCAGAATTCAGAACGGGGGGCCGCGTAAACCTGCCTATAGCGAGTCGGAGGACTCGAGGGACGGGACTGCCGGAGCGACCCGCCCGATTGAAGCGTACAGTCCCCACGCAAGAAGCCCGAGGACGAACATCGACATCACTGCAGACGAGGGGAAGAAGAATGCATCGGTGTCGAAGGTGTGAGGGAACCACATGAGGTCGACCACCAGCCAGCAGACGATCGCGGCGAGCAATCCGAGCCTGTAGAGGACGGCGACGAAGATGAGATTGATCACGAGCAGAAGGATCAACCGAGCGATTTCGAAATCGGGCCCTGCGAACACACCGACCGCCGACAGGGAACTGAGGAGGATCCAGACGCCGACCGCACCCCCGATCCGCCGGCGGAGCAGCACCGCGATCGCGACCATGACCGCGGTCAATCCGATTGAATTCAGTAGTGGACCCTGGATCGCCTCGATGGAGACGGCCAGGGCCTGACGCACCGATGTGAGTGTGGATTGAGCCGCGCCGAGGCGGACGCCTGGGTCGAGCCCGACGACGTAAGCGATTCTTGGAATCGCTGCCCAGATACCTCCGGCAACAACACCCAGCAGTACGTGACGTCCCACGAGCGGGTCGCTCCAGCGCCCGGCCAGAAGCCGGCTCCAGGCAACGAGCAGCGTCGGCCAGCGCCGTCTGAGGTAAGGCTCGATCGCAAGGTAGAGGATGATGATCACGAGCGTCTCGAACAGAGCACGCCCGACCCGGTCCTGCATCACATTCCAGAAGTCGGTCAGGTAGCCGCCGAGGTCCGCCCGAAGCAGGTAGGCGATCGACAGTAGCAGGAAGGTTCCCAGGCCGAGACGGACTGCGCCGCGGCGATCGCCACGCCCCCGGCGAAGATTGCGGCGGGCGAACCAGAAGGCAGTGAACACGACCGCAATCGTAACCGCCGTGATTGCCTCCGTCTGGGGAGTCCACTGAATATCGCGGTACGATTGCCGGTCGACAGGATTCGCCTGGCGCCATGGCGGAACGACATCGAACCAGACGATCTGATCGCCGAGGGCGCCGGCGTCGATACGCATTGTACTCTCCGGGTCACCGGGGAAAGGCACGATCCATGAGCGGCGGTGGTCCGTGTCCACGGGTGCGGGAAACACGGGCTCCACCACCCGGGCACTGGCGAAATCAAACCCCGCAAGCTCGAACAGCGACGGCCACGACGGTTCCGAACCCCGGGTCATCTCGTTCGCGCCGGGAATGATCAGGAGATTCACCAGGGAGCCCTCCGGCGAAAGCGTGACACGGGTCATGCCCGGACTCGTGACGGGCGGGTCGTTGGGGAGAATGCGACGATCGCCGACGTTACCTCTCCACGACAGCAGTCCCTCGGGGCTATCCCGATAATAGAAGACCACGGGCGGCACGGAATCGGAGGCAAGACCGATCCTGTTCCTGACCTGACCGGGAGCTGATACATAGTCGGGATTGAGCCCGAGATAGTAGCTGCTGTCGCGAGCGCGCGAGTCGAATCCGGTGCGCTCGAGGATTTTCCGGGCCTCCTCCTCGAGAACGCGCGGATGCTTCGGGAGGGACACGAGGCCGTAGAGCTCCGATCGCTGCTTCACCCAAACGACCCAGATGAGAATCACCAGCGCCGCCACCGTCAGGCCGGCCGCCCAGACGAGCGAAAGCTCTCCGCTCTCTCCCGCCGCAGCGACCATCTCCGGCGACGGCGTGTCCCCCGCGTCGATCGCCGCCTGCAGCGGGTCGGCTCCCGGCAGAGCGGCGATGACCGAATGAATCGACCGTGGTCTGTCTTCCGGATCCGGCTCGAGACACTTCAGCACGACCTGCTGAATCACGGGGTCGATGGTCCTGGTCTCCCTCGGGATCGAGGATGCATCGGACTCTTCGTGGAGCCGTTGCATCTCCTCGATCGAGCGGCCCTGAAATTTGCGATGCCCGGTAAACATCTCGTACAGAATCAGCCCGAGCGAGTAGAGATCCGACTTGTGCGTCGCCGTTCCACGACGTAACTGTTCCGGAGCCATGTACGCCGGAGTCCCCGCCACGTCGGATCGTCCCTCGAGGTCTTCGGCGAGCGCGGCGAGTCCAAAGTCCGTGATGATCGCGTTGCCACGGCCGTCGATCATGATGTTCGCAGGTTTCAGGTCGCGGTGGACTACGCCCAGGCCGTGGGCGGCTGCGAGTCCGGCACAGATGTGCTGCGACAGCTCGACCGCCTTCTCCTGTGGCAGTTTGCCGATCCGCCGGAGCAGCGAAGCGAGGTCTTCCCCATCGATGTACTCCATCGTGACGAAGTGGTAGCCGTTCCACTCGCTGATGTCGTAGAGCCGGCAGACGTTTGGGTGGGAGATCTTCCTGCCGAGCCGGACCTCTCCATAGAGTCGCTCGATCGCCGAGGGGTGGAGCATTTCGCGGGGAAGGAACTTCAACGCGACTTGCTGACCGAGCTTCAAGTCGTCCGCCCGATAGACCTCCCCCATGCCACCCGCTCCGAGCAGAGCGACGATCCTGTACCGATCGTCGAGGAGGTTTCCCGGGGAGAATCGCTCGTACGACGGTCTGGACGCTGCATCATTTCTTGCGACGGTTTCCTCGTCTCCCTCAGACGAGACCGGCTTGTTGGTCATGGAAAGAATGATACGGCATCCGATTCAATCGATGGACATGGGGGGACACTGCTTGAAAAGGCAAGGGATCGGAGGGCACTGCCTCTTGGCCCTGCCTATGCCGCATATATGGGCCCTGGTTGCTGACTGCAGGTCGTCCTAATGGGAACCCCTGACACGGCCGGCATCCGCACGGCTTCGCCTATATAATGTTCAACACAAAATCATAACGCTTCATAACCGCTGTGGAGCGAGCGCACCGTCGCACCAGAGACTCACCTGCAGACGACGACTGGAAAAGATGAGATGTCCGAGACCGCTCCATCTCCCGTAGACGGCCACAGCCTCGTAGGCCAGCTCGTCGACGGCAAGTACCGAATCGCGAAGGAACTCGGCAGAGGCGGTATGGGAGCAGTCTACAGCGCGACGCATCTCGGTACTGACCGGACCGTCGCTCTGAAGGTCATCACGCCGAAACTCACCGCACATCCGGAGGCGGTGGAGCGATTCCGCCGCGAGGCGAAGGCCGCTGGCCAGCTCCGACATCCCAACGTCGTCAATGTCACCGACTTCGGCTTCTGGGAGAGCGGTTCCGGCCGGCTCGCATATCTGGTCATGGAGTATCTCGATGGCTTCTCATTGGGCAATGTTCTGAAAGAGGAGAAGTCGCTACCCATTGGGTGGATCATCGACGTTCTCGAGCAGGTCTGCGTTGCAGTGCAGAAGGCGCACAGCTGCGGCATCATCCATCGCGATCTGAAGCCGGATAACATCTGGCTGGAACCGAATGATCTCGGAGGATACACCGTAAAGGTGCTCGATTTCGGTATCGCCAGACTCGATCCCACTCAAACAGAAATCGCGGAGAACGTTTCGACGATGCGCCTGCCGTCGAGCCCGACGGATGACGCTGACACAGGCGAAACTCTGTCAATCGGAACGACGTCCTCCTCTGAGGAAAGCTCGAGGCCCGGACTCACTGTTGCCGGCAGAATCCTCGGAACGCCGCACTACATGTCGCCCGAGCAGTGCATGGGAGCACCTCTCGATCACAGGACCGACATCTACAGCCTCGGAGTCATCGCTTTCGAAATGCTGACCGCGCAACGGCCTTTCGGCGGCAAGTCCACCGCCGACCTGATTGATAAGCATCTGAATGCGGAGGTACCTGCACCGCACAAGGTGCGCTCGTCGATCCCGCGCGGGCTCGGTAAACTGGTCGAGAGTGCATTGGCGAAACGGCCCGAGGATCGTCCGTCCAGCGCAGCAGCTTTCGCGAGCGCCCTGCGCGCCCGCTCGGAAGGGCTGGGGCCCATCCTCCGCCGCGCATTGGTTCTTTACACCGAACACTTCGGCGCACTGTTGCTCATCTCGGGCCTGGCGTTCATCCCGACAATTCTCTCTACTGTCGTTAGCGCCATGCTGCCGGCTTCTCTGGCTGGCGGCTTTATCGTGATCCCTCTCCAGTTCATTGCATTTCTGCTCACGTTTGCGGCGAGCATCGGTTTGATCGTGCCGATCGTGGCGAATCTGCTCGTACGGCCGCTCAGCCCGATCAGGATCCATTCTGCCGTCCGGAAGCTCCTCGAGCGACTGCGCCCATTCACCTCGGCCACCGTTCGCTTCTATGTTCGCCTGATGTCCGTTCCTTTTCTGCTTGTTGGGCCTCTTGCCTTCATCAGGGGCTTGATCGTCGGCGACCATACCGAGGCAGGAAGCCGACATGCTGACGCCGCCGAACCTTCCACATCAACGTCGGAGGCCTCCAACGCAGGCTCTGCGCTAGGGGCGGCCCTGGCCAGGGGTGAGGGCTTCGGGGCTTTACCCTGGATTCCCATTCTGGCAGGCATTGCCGTTCTCGTCCTGCTCATAGCAGTGCTGGTAGCAGGGCTACGCTCCCTTCGTCTCGTGGTGGATTCATTGCTCTACGGTCCCGCCGTCATCATGGAAGACCTCACGGGGCGTGAGGCACTCGCGCGATCACGGAGGATCGCACGCAACATAAGAAAATCTCTCTTTGCGTGGGTCGCACTGCTCGCTGTCTGGATCGGGTTCCTCGGTGTCCTCGATTATCAGTTGATTCATTCCGCAACCGAACGTCTGTCCGGTGTCGCCCTGGCCTCCTATCTGACGGTGCGCCTTGCCGCCTCGATTCTGATTTATCCGTTGATCATCGTGAGTCTGGCACTTCTCTATTTCAAGGCAAGACAAACGGAGGGAGACACGCTCGGAGACATCATCAAGAGCTACGAAAAGAGACTCCCGCTGAAGGAATATCGCCGGTCGTTCGAGATCCCCTCGCATTACAGCTCCGGGCCGCCACGATCGCTTTGAGACATTAGCCGCGAGGCTTCGCGTCAGACCTCGGGCGCCCTGAGCCGTCATCCCGAGCAACCAAACGGCGCGGGGCGCCGGTGAAGGGGTGATGAACCACCGTGTCATGTTGAGCGAGGCCAGGTCATCCTGAGCGGAGCGAAGGATCTCGTCTTGCGGTGCTCGATCCTCCTCAGGAGATCCTTCGCTTCGCTCAGGATGACGTATTTCTTCATCCCTTCCCGTTCGGGCAGCTTCATTAGAAGCGTTTCACCGCGGTTGGATCCCGCGCCGCACTGACTCGCGTGGGGATCGGGATGACAGTAGCGAATCGCTGCGCCTCCCTATACCATCACGATACACGTGAGCATACCTTCAGGAACCCGCCTCGGTCCGTACCGCATCGACGCGCTGATCGGCGAGGGCGGTATGGGTCAGGTGTATCGAGGGCTCGACACCCGTCTCGATCGAATCGTCGCCATCAAGGTACTTCCCTCGCATCTCTCGGCACAGCCGCAGTTCCGCGAGCGATTCGATCGCGAGGCGCGTGCGATCTCCTCGCTGTCCCATCCGCATATCTGTGCGCTCTTCGACGTCGGCAGCCACGAAGGCGTCGACTACCTCGTCATGGAGCATCTGGAGGGAGAGAGTCTCGCGGACCGTCTCACTCGCGGTCCGCTGCCGATCATGGAGGCCGTCCGCTACGGCAGGCAGATCGCCGAAGCCCTCGCGAAGGCTCACAAGCAGGGCGTTGTCCATCGCGATCTCAAGCCCGGGAATGTGATGATCACCAGATCGGGAGCGAAGCTGCTCGACTTCGGACTGGCCAAAACCGCGACTGCCGCAGTGCTGACGCCCGATGCCCCCACAGAACAGCAGCACAAGCCGCTCACCGCGGAAGGAACGATGATCGGCACGTTTCAGTACATGGCACCCGAACAGCTTGAAGGAGTCGAAGCGGACGCCCGGACAGACATCTTCGCATTCGGTGCCGTGCTCTATGAGATGGTGACCGGGCGGAGGGCATTCGAGGGGAAGACGAAAACCAGCCTCATCGCCGCGATTGTCGATCGCGATCCTCCACCGATCGCTTCGCTGCAGCCGATGTCTCCTCCTGCGCTCGAGCGCATCATCCGGATTTCTCTCGCGAAGGATCCGGATGAACGGTGGCAGAGCGCCCACGACCTGCTCGTGCAGTTGCGGTGGCTGGAAGAAGGAGTCGATCAGGCGACACAAGCTCCGAAAGCGGGCCGGCGGACGAGGCGGGACCTCTGGATCGGGCTCGGCCTGGCGGCTCTCGTGCTCGCAGTCCTCGGGTTCGGACTCTCCTACTTTGCGCGGAGGGACCGTCCTGCGGATTCGACAATCGAGTTCGAGGTCTACCCGCCGGCCGGCGCGATCTTCAACGCGATCGACGGACCGGCAGTCGTCTCGCCGGATGGACGGCAACTCGCCGCGCTCGCCGAAAGAGGCCAGATCGTGATCCGGAATCTCTCTACGCGGGAAGTGCGCGCTCTACCGCTCACGGGAGGAGCTTACGATCTGTTCTGGTCTCCCGACAGCCGTTCGATCGGATTCTTCAGCGAGGGAAAGCTCAAGCGTATCGATATTGCAGGAGGTACTGCCCGGACGATCGCTTCCGTGGGCGACTCCCGCGGCGGCACATGGAGTCAATCGGGAGTAATCCTGTTCGCGCCGGCTGCCAACGCCGGTCTTTCTCGCGTCAGCGCAAACGGTGGAGAGGTCACCGTGGTCACGACCCTGGATGGAAAGCGGGAGTCGGCTCACTGGCGTCCTCAGTTCCTGCCGGATGGCGAGCATTTCATTTATTTCTCTCGTGGGCTGACCAATGATGCGTCCGGTGTTTACGCGGGCTCGTTGTCTTCGATGACGCCTGTGCTTCTTGCGCAACAGACTGTGGCCCCGGCGCTCGCTCCTCCTGACCTTCTCCTTTCGATCAGCGAAGGCTCCCTGCTTGCGCAGAGAATCGACACGAAACGTTGGAAGATGGACGGCGACCCGATCGTCGTCGCGGAAAACGTCGAATATTCGCCGGCCTTCGGCTCACTCGCGGCCTCGGCCTCGGAGAATGGCACGTTCATCTGGCAGGAACGGATGACAGTTCCGAAGAATACGATTCTGCGTCTCGACCGGTCAGGCAAGGAGTTGGGCAGATTCGAAGAAGAGGGAGTATTCAATCTCGACCTCTCGCGGGACGACACGAAAATTGCTTACCAACGGGCCGACATCCAGGCTCGCAGCGAAGATATCTGGGTTTACGACCTCGTCAGAGGCGCCCGCTCCCGGCTCACCTTCGACCCCGCATTCGAGTGGGGCCCGGTCTGGTCGCCGGATGGGACCCGCGTCGCCTTCGCATCGGGCCGCGAAGCAGGTCCCGGTATCTATGAGAAGGCATCGAGCGGCGCTGGAACGGAGAAGCTCGTCTTTCCGTCCCCTCTCTGGGTTGAGCCTGTAGACTGGTCCCGCGACGATCGATTTCTCCTCTATGAGTCTCAGGAGGGAGGAGGAGATCTTCACCTTCTGCCTCTGCAAAATGACCGCAAGCCGATTCCGCTGGCAACGAACCCTGGTTTCCGCGAGCACAGCGGCCGCTTCTCCCCCGATAGCAGGTTTGTCGTCTACGTTTCGAGGGAAACCGGTCAGAACCAGATCTACGTGCAGCCGGTTCCACCGACCGGGGCCCGGTGGCAGATCTCGACCGGCGGAGGGACCTCTCCGAGGTGGCGTGGCGATGGTAGAGAGATCCTTTATCTGCATGACGGCAAGCTGCAATCCGTGATGGTGTCTACCAGCCCACTGTTCGAGGCGGCGGCTCCTCGAGAGTTGTTCGACATCGGCGGCGGCGACTATCTGGTCACGAGCGACGGCGGCACGTTCTATGTCAATCGCTCCGGGGAGCGGGAGCCGATGCCCATTCACGTTGTCCTCAACTGGAGTGTGCCGGCGCAATGAGCCTTTCTCCCGGAACCCGTCTCGGACCTTATGAGGTCGTCAGTTCCCTCGGCGCCGGCGGCATGGGCGAGGTCTATCGCGCGAACGATTCGCGGCTCGACCGCAGCGTCGCAGTCAAGGTTCTTCCGCCCGCGCTTTCGCAGGACCCGCAGTTTCGAGCACGGTTCGAGCGGGAAGCGAAGACGATCTCGCAACTGAATCACCCGAACATCTGTCAGATCTACGACGTCGGTGAGACGTCCTCAGACGCACGTTCGGGCGCGGGGTCGCGGGAGACGGTGTCTTTCCTGATCATGGAACTGCTCGAGGGCGAGACGCTCGCCGACCGGCTCGACCGCGGACCGCTTCCTCTGGCCGAGGTGCTTCGTTACGGCAGGCAGATCGCCGGCGCACTCGCAGCAGCGCACAACGCGGGAATCGTTCACCGCGACCTCAAGCCGGCCAACATCATGCTCACGAAGTCGGGAGCGAAGCTGCTCGATTTCGGACTTGCAAAGAAGACGGCCGGAGTTCTGGCCTCCGATCCGAACGCACTGACCGTTGCGCGGGGGAACGAGCAAAGGCCCCTGACTCAAGAGGGTACGATCCTCGGGACGTTCGCCTATATGGCTCCGGAGCAGCTCGAAGGAGACGAGGCAGACAGCCGGACCGACATCTTCGCGCTGGGCAATGTGCTTTATGAAATGCTCACCGGCCGCCGCGCCTTCGAAGGAAAGACGAAGACCAGTCTGATTGCGGCAATCGTCGATCGAGAACCGGCGCCCATCTCAGCTGTCCAGCCTCTTACCCCGCCCGCGCTCGAACACGTCGTTCAAAAATGCCTGGAGAAAGATCCGGACGCCCGGTGGCAGTCAGCGCGCGACGTCGCGACAGAGCTCGACTGGATCGAACGGTCGCCGGCAGTTGCGGCGTACGGCGAGGGCGCTAAGCGATCACGGCCGATGCGGACCCTGATCGCGGCTCTGATGCTGCTTCTTCTGATCGCAGTGGCCGCGCTCGCGTGGAGCCTGTCGCGCGAAACGCCGCAAGGCAGAAAGCTTCACGCCGCGATTCCTCCCCCGTCGGCTGCAGGCTTCGATTTCGATGGCGACGGAGCAGGCTCCCTGACGCTGTCTCCTGACGGCCGCTTTCTCACCTTCTCCGTGCCAGACAGCGGGGGAGTCTCGCGGCTCTGGCTGCGAGAGCTCGGCAGTGCCTCCGCCCGCCAGCTCGATGGCACCGAACGGGCGATGTATCCGTTCTGGTCGCCGGACAGCAAGATGATCGGCTACTTTGCCGACGGGAAACTCAGGACCATCTCGATCAGCGGAGGACCGTCGATCGAGATCTGCACCGTGCAGGAACCGCGCGGCGGCTCGTGGAGCAGCGACGGAACGATCATCATGGCGCCTCACTGGCGCGAGGGAATCTGGAAGGTCTCCGCGCAGGGAGGCACGCCCGCGCGCGTAACGCAGCTTCGCGAGGCCAACAAGGAAACGACGCACCGATGGCCCCAGTTTCTCCCCGACGGCAAGCATTTCATCTATCTCGCGGGAACGCACCTGAGCGGTCCGGCGAGCGCGGACAATGGGCTCTATGTGAGCCCGCTCGAAGGGGGCGAGCCGAAACTCATCGTGCGCGCCAGGTCCAATGCAATCTATGTAGATGGATATCTTCTCTATCTGCGGGATCGCTACCTCGTGAAACATCGCTTCGATGCGGACCGGCTGGAGCTCGAGGGAGAACCGGTCGCGATCGCAGAAGGCGTGCGCAATGAAATCGGATACTTTCGCGGTGTCTTTGCCGCAACAAAAGACTTGCTCGTGTATCACCAGGGCGGTTCGGTGACTTCGTCCATCGTGCAGTGGTATGACAGGACAGGCGCAAAGGTGAAGACGACGGGAGAACCGACCGAGCTCTATGCGGTGATTCTGTCCCGCCATGAGAAGCTGCTTGCCATCGGTGCGAGCGATCCGAGCGACATCTGGATTCATGATCTGCAACGAGACGTGAAAAGCCGCGTGACTTCTCATCCGCTCAATGACGAGCCATTCGCGTGGGGCGCCGACAACAGTACGATTTACTACAACTCCGACCGCGATGTGTACTGGGACGTCTACCGCAGGCGCGCCGGTGGAGCTGAGGAAACTCTCGTCTCCGACTCCGGCCAGGATTTCGGGACGGACGTGTCACTCGATGAGAAGTTTCTACTCTTCAATCGCGGAATCGCCGGAGCCGTTTCGAACGACATCCACGTGTTCGAGATCGGCAGCGGCGGCGCGTCTCGCCCGTACATCGCAACTGAGTTCCATGAATTTGAGGCGCGATTCTCGCCCGACCAGCGATGGGTCGCCTACACATCGAATGAGTCGGGAGACATGGAGGTTTACATTTCTTCGTTTCCTGATCCATCGCTGAAGTATCAGGTTTCGGCAGACGGCGGACTGGGACCGCGGTGGAGCGCAGACGGACGCGAGCTTTTCTACTTCCGCCCCGACCGCACACTGATGTCGGTGCCGCTTACCCTGCAGCCATCGATTTCCATCGGCAAGGCATCCGCGCTGTTTCAGACCAATGTCAAGATGCTTCCCGAGCCGCTCTATGACGTCACCGACGACGGCCGGCAGTTCGTCGTGAACGACTTTCTGCGATCCGCGGATCTGCAGCCGCTGACTCTGGTCCTTCCGTGGAGCGACGACCCCCGCCGCTGATTCCCAGCGTTGAAGATGGCGCTTCATGTGGCAGGGCCTTCCCAGGCCCTGCCTATACCGCGCCGTAAAGATATACGGGAGCGGGGTCATCGCGGTGGATGGTTCACGCTCCAGGTGTCGTACTTCTTTTACTGCTCGAAGAGGCAGGGCCTCGGAGGGCCCTGCCACATGATTCAGTTCTTCGGTAACTTCAGATCCCAGTTCTGAATCATCGTGACCGGTTCGGCTGAGGCGCCTTGCGTCTCCTGGTTCAACAGGAAGCGCTGGCCGTCGCGCGTGACATCATATTGAAGCGTTGCATGCGCGCGCACGCGCGCTTCGAACAACATCACGGGCGCGCCGACCTCGAACGACGATGCGCCAGCGGTGACCGGTACCGCCATCATTTTCCGATCGAGGGAGATGTAGAAGATCTCCCGCCCGTCACCTCGCCAGGTCGGCATGATCCCTCCCCCGCTCGAGATCATCCACTTCTGGTCGGACTCAGGAAATGCGCGCACGTAGATCTCGAAGCGGCCCGACTCGTTCGATTGATAGGCGATCCACGCCCCGTCGGGTGAGAGCCGCCCGTTCTGCTCCGCGAACGGAGTCGCGAGCCACGGTTTCGCTTTCCCGTCCGATGCTGACCACACCCATATGTCGAACCCGCCACTGCCCTGGCCGGCCGTGGAAGTGAAGATCACCCACCGGCCGTCGCCCGAAACGTCACTTGGACGCTTCTCGTGCGCGTCGGAGACCAGAAGTTGCGATTCGCCTGTACCACCTGAAGGAATCCGATGGATGTCGCCGCGGCCCTCCTTCACGCCGAGGTAGACGATCTGCCTGTCTCCGGGGACCCACTGGGGGGCCGATTCGTTCCCGGGATCGTACGTCAGCCGCGTCGACGCGTTGCGGGTGAGCTCGTAGATCCAGATGTCGCCCTGTCCAGTGTCGGGGCTCGATACATCCACGGCAAGACGCCGTCCATCCCGTGAAAGCGACGGACTGAAAAAGAGGCCGGGCTCGGCAATCGTCCCCTCCTGCTTTCCTGAGCGGTCGACCCAGAGAAGCTGCGAAAACTGAAACGACGTACCGCGCTGCACGAGCAGCGTTCCATCGTTCGCGGCAGAGAACGAACCGACCTGACGATCGCTCGCACCGACGCGATCACTGAGCGTGACTGGCTCGCCAAGCATCACAGCCCGCTCCGGGTCGTAGCGCTGCGCAAGGAGACGACTGTTTCGAATGTACAGCAGGAAGTCCGGAGGAACGAATAACGCCGCCGATGGGGACTTGAAGATCTCTTTGATGTCGTCCGGACGGTCGAGTGACGTCTGGCAGACCACCGTCTTCGCCGGATGATCCTTGTTGACGGCGAGGAAAACGAACGTCTTCCCGTCGGGGAGAAAGAAGGGCCAGCGATGGCTGACATCATCCGGACGAAGCGTGGTGAGGGGCGTTTGGGAGCCTCCGCCCGCCGGAACGCTGAACAACGGCCCGAGCGCGCCGGGCGTGAACACGATGGTTCCATCCGCGCTCCAGCTCGCGCCCCGTCCGACCCTGGCCTCAGTCACCACGGTCACAGCTCCTCCCTGCACATCGACTGTCTTGAGTGCCCCGTTCGAAAAGAAACCGATCATTCGCGAGTCGGGAGACCAGAACAGGTGGGTCGCATCCTCTATACCTTCGAGTTTGCGAAAGGAAGAAGTCTCGAGACCGCGAATCCACACCGCATTCGCGCTGCGCGCATCGGCGAATGCGAACGTCTTTCCGTCCGGCGAGATACTGACGCCGCCATTGAATGCGACCTGGGTACTCGGAGGTGTGATGATTGCGGACTCGATCGTCCTCCGCGGAGCCTCGGGTCTGGCGAGGAGCACTCCCATCGCCACCGCGATCACCGCCGCGATCGCGGCGAGGGACCACGCGAGCCGCTCGCGCGATTTCCGCCGGTGCGTGACGGGCGCTGCGACTCCCGCCTGTGATCCGGCTCCGCTGATCCATCGCAGTTCGCTCGCAACGTCGTGCGCCGACTGCCAGCGATCCTGCGGGTCTTTCTCGAGACACCTGCGCACGACGTGATCGAGCGCGGGAGGAGTCATCGGCACGACCTGGGAGATCGGCGTGGGCTGCGAGGAAACGATCGCCGCAATCAGGCTCGTTCGTGAGCTCCCCTCGAACGCCCGTTTACATGTTGCCATCTCGTAGAGGAGCGCGCCAAGTGCGAAGATGTCGGTGCGGGCGTCTGCCTCCTGTCCCTCGAGCTGTTCAGGCGCCATGTACTGGAACGTGCCGAGGATCATTCCTTCCTGCGTGAGCGGCTTCGCCTGCGTGGGCAATTCGGTGAGGCCCTGGATCGGCGAGGCCTCGACGCCGGCTCGTGCAAGTCCGAAGTCGAGCAGTTTGACGCCGCTTTTGGTCAGCATCACGTTTCCCGGTTTCACGTCGCGGTGGATGACGCCCTGGCGGTGCGCGCGGTCGAGCGCCTCGGCGATCTCTGCGCCGAGGCGGATGACCTGCTCGGCTGGAAGCGCGCCTTTCTGGAGCCGGTCGGCGAGCGATTCGCCTTCGATGAGCTCCATCACCAGGAAGTGCGTGCCGTTGTGGTGACCGACGTCGAAGAGAGTGCAGATGTGCGGATGATTCAGCGACGAGATCGTTTTCGCCTCTCGCTCGAATCGCGCCCGAAACTGTTCGTTTTCTGCGAGCGTCTCGGGGAGCACTTTGATCGCGACGCTCCTCTCGAGGCGCGTGTCGGTAGCCCGCCAAACCTCGCCCATGCCGCCCGCGCCAATGCGCGAGACGATCGTGTAGGGACCGAGCTGCGTGCCCGCCTCAATCGGCAAAGGACACATCTCCTCTCGCGGCAAGTCGCAAGTACACAGTCCGTGCGGGGCGAAGCTCGATGGAAGCGTTCATTGTGGGAGCGGTCGAGTATCTCACGCTTTGAGGCCGCGTTCGGACGTGCCGGTCCTCTACCACATGCCGGATCGTACATCGGAACATGTGACAGGGCCCTCCGAGGCCTTGCCTATACCGCAGACCCGTATTCAGGAAATGATCGGATCGATCAACCGGATCTGGCTGAAGATCGAAAAGTCGCGGGTGTTTCTCGTCGCCAGAATCGTGACATCATGAACGAGCATCGTTGCGACGAGCATCGTGTCTGCGAGGCGATCCCGGCCGAGCCCATGCCGGTCCATCAGGTCGAAAGTCAGAGCCGCTGCCTCCTCACCGGTGGCAAGGCATTCGACATTCGAGCGTCCAATCCAGTTTCGCGCGATCTCCAGCGCTTCCCGCACCTGAACCGGAGGCTCGAACCGCCGGGGATCGGTGATCACGTGGACCATTTCGCTCAGGATCAGCGTCGTCGTGACCAGAGTGACGTCCGCCTGATCGAGTTGCTGGTAGATCCAGGTTCGGGCACGCTCGTGCTCCGGAAACCGGGCCACGTGCGCGTAGATGAGAATATTGGTGTCGACGGCGATCTTCATTCGTGGATCTGTTCGCCGTCATCGAACATCTCTTCATAGACGGTTGCGCGCGACGGAAGGGGGGTGAGCGGCTGATGCCCTACCAGGACGGGAAGCCTCTCGAGCGGACGGCGATCCTGGAGCCGTTCTCTCCGATAGAAAGACATCGCGTCGCGGATCAGCGAGGATATGGATTGTCCCTCCCGCTCGGCGGCGGCGCGAAATGCCTCGTAGTCGTCTTCCGATACTGATAATGATATTGATTTCATAGTGAATATTATATCACTATCGGACCATAGAGCGCGACCCACCCTCGGGAACCGAGCTATGGGAGGGGCTTCGAAGGGCCTCGAAGCAGGGATCGACATCGGTGCCGACGTCGGGGGCTATCTGAGGGAATTTGAACGGCTTGATCCCGACGCCGCTTCGGCCGGCGTCTGACCAAGGCCGGCCGAAAACGTCTGGGATCAACCTCGACTCGAAGACCTAACTGAATCTGTTCATCACGAACATTGCCGTTCCGGCTAGCAGTAGGACGAGAATCGCCAGGCCCACGTAATCGAGCGCCGGTATCGCGGTCGCGATGATGGCCGTGATCGTCAGAGTGCATACGACCGTGCCTCCAGCGGTGGAGGCGCTGATGGTCACTGGTCCGGGAGTGCCTCCCGGGGTGACAGTGAATGTGGCGGAGGTGGATCCTGACGGCACGACGATGCTCGGTGGAACGGTTGCGCGGGCAGGATCGGACGAACTCAGCGTGATGAGCGTTCCGCCTGCCGGCGCGGGCGCGCTCAGCGTCACGGTCGCGAGACCTGACTGGCCCATTACGGTCAGACCACCGGGAGGGCAGGTGACGGAGAACGGGGCCGGTACGTCCTCCGGGGGCGGGGGAGGTGGAGGCGCGCCGCAGGCTGCGGTAGAAGCGTTGACATTGTTGGTGTCGAGGGTGACCGCGCCGGTCCGGGCGAGCGCTCTTCCCGACATGCTCGTGCCCGTATTGAGAGTGATGCTTTCAACTGCAAGGATGTTTCCTGCGAATGACGTAGTCGAACCGAGGGTGGCCGAAGAACCGATCCCGAAAAAGACATTGCAGTTCTGGCCGCCGTTGATGACGCGCACCGAGGAGCCGCTCGCGGTCGTCAGTGTCGTTGCAATCTGAAAAATGAACACCGCGTCAGGGTTTCCGAGGGCGTCGAGCGTGAGAATTCCGGTCAACTGTGCGGAGGACGAGAAACAGTAGACACCCGGAGTCAGTGTGAGACCTCCGAGATCCTGACCGGTCAGACTCGTGGTGCATGCCTGACCCGCGAGGAAGTTGTACGCCGTAGTCGCGTCGCTCTGCGCCTGCTGTGCCGTTGCGTTCGCGGCATGGATGGTGCCGTTCACCACTCCGGGGGGAAATCCGGTGATCGCCGAACCGGGCGAGACGCCTACATCTCCTGTAACGGTGGTTGCACCGGTATTCGTAACCGTCGAACCGCCGAGTACGCCGAAGTTCGCTGCGGTACCGAGAGGAGGCGCTGTCTGTGCCTGCGCAGCGAACGTGCCGCACAAAGCCAGAACGAGTGCTGCAATCATCGAGAGAATGAAGAATCGTTTGAAACTCGATGGCGACGCGATGGAGTCTGCGACTGCGTGGCTGCGCTGAACTGGGATCATGGGCTGGTTCGGGTTATTTGATCTCGCTCGCATCCACGTCTCCTCCCGGGTTGGACAATCTTGCTCGAGTGATGTCACGTTATTTTAATATGAGTCCGGCTCTGATATCCGTCAATTTCTCCCGGCTCATCACAACGCCTTTGCAACGGCGAGTGTCCGGTCACGGGGAAGCTCGACCGTGAAAGTGGTCCCCATGCCCTCTTTCGAGAACACCGCCATCGAACCGCCGTGAAGCTCGGTAATCTGTTTGGAGATGAACAGGCCGAGGCCATTTCCGCGAATCTCCCTACCCATCGCGTCCATCGCCCGGACATTCGTACCTCGCGAGAAGCGCTGAAACATCTTAGGCACCTCTGCAGGCGGGATGGCGGTGCCGTCGTTCCAGACCGAAAGAACGAGACGTGAGTCGCTTCCGGCGAGCTCTACCCGGATTGAGGTCTCGGGGGGTGAGTATTTCGTAGCGTTGGAAAGCAGGTTGTCGACGACCTGGGTCAGGCGGACCGGGTCACCGACAAGACACGGAAACCTCTCTATCACGCTGACTTCGATCTTTCGGTGGGTGGGTTTCGAATAGCGGCCCGCCACGTCCCACACGATCTCCTCGAGGTCGACGATCTCCATCTGTACAGAAAACCTGCCCGTACTCATCTGAGCAGGTCCAGGAGGTCCTCGACCAAACGGAATGCTCGCTGCGATTCACGATGGACGACGTTCAGGCTGTCGAGAGTGAGGCGATCATCGTGATCCTGCACGCCGTCGCGGGCGAGAGATGCGAATCCGGCGACCGACGTGAGCGCGTTTTTGATCTCGTGTGACACCAGAGAAACGAACTCGTCAGCGGGCTCGGGGCCTGGTTGATTCTTCATCGTGCCTCCTGAATCTACCGCCTGAAAGGCGATCGCTGATCCAGGCTTCCTCCGCCGGAGTCGCTGAGAGGCGCCAGCATGGACTGACACGCGATGGACCGATCCACGGCGATTACTGGGAGGAAGAATCGTACCCGGAATTCAACTGCCGGGTCTGTTCAAAAAGAGACACGTTCCGGAAAGAAGCGTTCTAGTCGTGAAGGATCACGTTGAGCAGCGAGCTGTGCACTTCGAGCCCGCCGTTGTACTTGATGAAGCCCAGCTTCCGGAAACGGTTCATGAAAAAGTTGACCCGGGAGCGCGTGGTGCCGACCATTTCGGCAAGAACCTCCTGGCTGATCTTCGGAATCACGTGCTCCGGTTTTCCCTCCTTGCCGAAGTGGGCAAGAAGAAGAAGGATACGGGCCAGTCGCTTCTCACTCGAATTGAAGAGCTGGTCGACGAGATCCGCCTGAATTCTGGCGTTTCGTTCGAGGAGAAAGGTGACGAAGACGTCCGCGAAGGTCGGCTCGTCATGCAGCAGACGGATCATCTCCTGGCGCTCGATGCGGAGAAGCGTGGCGCGCCCCAGCGCTCCCGCGCTGACCATGCGGATCGGTTCCGCGATTGCCACGCACGCTTCACCGACGAATTGCCCCTCTTCGAGGAGGGCGACGGTTGCCTCCTTGCCGCTCGTAGAGAGGACGGTCAGCTTGATGGTGCCCTTCTGAACGTAGAACACCGCGTCTGCCTGCTCACCCTGAGAGAAGAGGACGTCATTCTTCCTCAGGTCGACCACCGTAGTAGTTCCGTTGGCCTTTTTTGTCAGGTATTCAGCGGGATCAAAAGAGCTCGCGCTTCGCGGGCTACGGGTCTTCATCTTGCCGGCCAGAATGGTGCCTCCTTCCGATGAAAGATAGCAGTTTCATTTTACCCGGAATCTTCCATTCTGAACAAACTGACTGAGCGGAGCGCCAGCCGCTGCTGCCATGTACGTGGAAGTTGAATACCTATCTTCGCTCAAAGGCGGAATGAGCGCCACTAGTCCGGCCGCCATCCCGGCACGACGAGCCCGCGAATCAGAAGTCGCATCGGTTTGAGCGCGAGGAGCGCTGCGACGACGATGGCCGCGAAGGGGAACACTGCCGCCATGGCGCCATCGGATGAGAGAGAGCGGCTTGCGTGATGAACGACGAGCCCGCTGACCAGGATTGTCGCGAGTATCCAGGCGCCGAGAAGGATGCGGCCCGCTCGTTGGAGCGGTCGGCCCGCCTCGATCAGGATCACCTGCGGGGGATCGGGGAGCTCGTATCGGACTACTGGCCAGAGGGTGGCGAGCCGGCGGTGCATCATCAGTTGCACGCTGCAGTCGGGACAGGAATCGGCGTGCCCGATCAGATCTTCGGTCAGATCCCTCTCGCGGCTGATTGCGGTCTCGATGCGTCTGCAGCTCGTCATGGTTTGCTCGCTTTCTCCAGCCTTCGCGCCAGCTTCGTTCGCGCACGCGACAGATCGGATTTGATTGTTCCTTCCGGCATCGACAGCGCGCGTGCGATCTCTGCGATGCTCATCCCGAGCCAGTAGAACATGTGAATCGCGCTGCGCTCCCGTTCCCCGAGCCGCTCCAGCGCCTGTTTGACCGACAACTTCTCTTCGGTCTCGTCTCCGCGCGGATCCGGCTCTCTTTCGCTGCTCTCATGAACGAATCGAAATCGCGCGAGCCGCCTTCTGTCGATCGCCCGCCGCCAGGCGATTCTCCGTATCCAGGCGCCGAAGGCCCCGCGATCGCGCAACTGTCCGAGCTGCTCGAATCCCTCGACGAACACTTCCTGCGCAACGTCCTCGGCTTCGCCGCGGAACTCCTCTCCCATCACCGAAAGGACGACGCGGAACACGTCGCCCCAGTGACGCTCGAACAGCGCCCGGTAGTCATGAAGTCGAGACGAACCTTCGCGTGGCCCCCGCTTCGCGCTGTCGAGCAAAGCCCGCCTCAGGCTGCCCGCGTCAGGCGATGAAAGAGAAGCAGCCCGATGCCCGCCATGATTGGAATCAGCGACATCGACCAGACCTTGTTCAGCTCATCGTCGCCGGCGAGCGTGAGGCCCGCGAGCGCACCCGTGCCGCCCAGAAGCAGGACGAGACCGATTGCGAGCGCTGAGATGCGCACGATGCGGAGCCACGATCCGGAGGCTGCCGCGTCCGACATCCACTCCGGCAGCTCCTCCGGAATCTCGTCGATCGGTATCCCCTTGTCCATCGCCCGGATCCGCTCGTCGTGAACCATCCGACGTAGTTGAACCCGGGCGTTGTGCCTTGCATGACTCTCCGCAGCGACCGCTCCGACGTATCCGAGCGCGAGGGCGAGCGCCGCCAGTATGATCTCCATCGTTACCTGCCTTTCGAGACTGAAGGATGCGTCGCTGTTCCGTTGCCGTCCACGAGAGCTACGAAGCGTATAGGCGGATGAGTTGCCGTCACGTTGCTCACATCATCTCCCGCCAGGAAGCGGACGATCGCCGGAAAGATCGCCGGGTGGGTCAGGATCTGCTCATGCCCGGCATTTCCGACGATGATATGTGAAGCGTTCGGGAAGCCCCATCGCACGCGCTCGGCCTGGTAAGGCGGAGCATTCCAGTCGAGCGTTCCCGACAGAAGAAGCACGCGCGTGTCGCTGATCACCGGCCTGCGGAAGTCGTCTCCGAGCTCGGTCACGGGCCAGGCGTCGCTTCCGGCGGGAAACGGGAAATTGGAGACGTTCCCGAAAAGGCTCTCTCCCGCCTGCCGCTCGATCGCTGCCAACCTCTCCGGCGAGGCACCCGAGGCGGGATCCATCAACATGGTGACGCCGGGGATCTGGCTGAACATACGGTAACGCTTCTGAACGAACCACTGAAGGACCGAAGAATCGCCTGCATCGATCGACGACAGCAGCCGCGGGAGGACAGTGAGGTCCGAGCTGTCTCCGATATCGAAACGGATGATGAGCTTGAGACCGAAGGGGCCGACCGGCACGTAGACCTCTTCACGGCTTCGCGGATCGGTCACGCGCACCGCAAGCGGTTTCTTCTCGAGCTTCGACAGCACGCGTCGCAGGAGCGTTTCCAGATCGCCGGCGGCCGCCGTTCCCGGATCGCGTGCCGCGAGCAGCGAGACTTTGCGCAGCTGAGCGTCGAGACGCCATGGCTCCTTGTAAGTCTCGTCGAGACCCTCCACTCCGATCAGAACGGCGCTGTTCACCAGGGAGGGATGACGCTTCAAGACCGCCAGCCCCAGATGCGTTCCATAGCTGAATCCGAAGAGATCGACCTTCTCGAGCGCGATGGCACGGCAGATCGTCGCGATGTCATCTGCGCTCTCCTCGGTCGTATATCCACGCAGATCGATCCCTTTTTCGCGGAATGCTGCGAGTGCTTCCCCGCCTGCCTCGAGGACGAACCGTTTCGCAGACTCCTCGGACAGAAACAGATCTGACGGGTTGGCCTTTCGAACCGTGTGCGTCAGAACCGGTTCCGAAAGCCCGGTGCCACGCTGGTCCACGAAGATCATGTCCGATCGCTCGAGGATTGGAGCCCACTGGGAGAGTGCCTGCGGGTTCCTCACTTTTGGTGTTGCCGGAAAGCCGGGTCCTCCCGCGAGATAGATCACCGGAGTCCCGGGAGTCGCCGCGGGTGAATAGACCCTCGCGAACGCAATCGAGACCTTGCCGCTGTCGGGATCGGCCCGCACCGCGGGGATCTCGATCCGGCCGAGTTTCACTTTGTACGATCTTCCCGCGTCGTCCTCGAACGTCTTCTCATCGATCCATGGCGCCTCCGCAACGACGGGAAGCGCACACAAGGCTACGAACAGCAGTGCCGCGAGTCCTGATCTCATTTCGTTCTCCTCGTCAACAGGACGAGGCGGGGCATGGGAACGGTTGCAGACGAGTGACTCGTGGAGAAAGGTCTTCCTCTCACCGTCGACACCGTCATGTACGGCGCTTCGCTCTACGGGGTCTTCAAACAGTCTCGCGCCAACCCCGGACAGAGCCCCGAGGCGTCAACTTGAGCGGGGAGAGGAAGGAATGTGGCCGTCGTCGTGCTCTCCCTCAACCCGTTCACTCGGGGAGATCGTCTCCCCGCGCATCACGTGGCCTTCGAGCTTTCTGAGGATCTCTTCTGCGGGTGCGCGCTGTTCCGCTTCGGCATCGGCCCGACGATGAAGAGCCCTTTCCTGACCCAGATCTGTTCGTTGGTCATGAGGTGATTCTAAGGAAGTTGGGAGCTCGAGTCGCCCGACATGGCTCGGGCAGGGCCGAGCTTCGGACGGCCGGAAGAAAGGCTGCCACCCCGAAGTGGTCACACGGCTACAGATCAAACCGTTCTGTCGGCGAGGACGCGGACGGTAACGTTCGGGATCGCAACTGCGATCGTGCCGTAGAGGGGTCAGCGGCCCTTGAACCCCTCGACGAGGGTCTCCGCGGTGGTCAGATCGGGACCGGAGAGCGTGACGTCAATGGCAACGCTCTCGAGCAGTGTGACGCCTTTTTCCTCGTTCCTCTGACGCCCGGAGGTCGTGGAGATGACCACGGTCGCGGAATCGAGGGGAATGTTTTCGTTGCCGGCGATGACCTCGATGAGCTCAACGCCGCAGGCCGCAACGCTCGAGAGGAATTGTTCCACCGGGGTGATCGCCTCGCCCGGACAGCCGTTGGTGACCGGTCCGTCGACGATGAAGTGATGATTGCGGATGGTGCAGAGAACCCGTCCGAAAGTGCCGGTGGAACGGGCGGTGATTTCGTATTGAGGGGAAGCGTTCATGCGGTGAGTATGAGATTCCCGCAGGTCGGCGTCAACGTGAAGAAGCTGTCATCCCGAGCTACCTAACGGCGCTGGGCGCCGGTGAAGGGGTGATGAACCACCGTGTCCGGCTGAGCGAGGCCAGGTCATCCTGAGCGAAGCGAAGGATCTCTGCTTGCGATGCTCGATTCTCTTCAGGAGATCCTTCGCTTCGCTCAGGATGAGAAGCCCTTCACTTCGTTCATCCCACAACGATTCGACAATGGACTGCGAGGCTGGGCGATGCGAGCGTTCAGCCGAGGTTCGCGGGGGCGTCGAGGGTGCGCGCGTTGCCGTCGTGCGAGGTGAGGGCGAAGCCCCGTGCGATGTCCGCGCCGGTCGGCTGCTGGAAAACGCGCAGACCGAATTCCGGAATCACCGAGAGCAGGTGATCGAAGAAAACCGGCGCACGAATGACATCGATGCCGACTTCCGGATCGATGGACACAGAACTTCAGGGAGATCGACCATATCGAGGTTCCTGCTCTGCGATTTCCCTCTACCGGTCCTTTCCGCATTGAATCTTTTACGCAGCAGGCCTGGGCCTATCCCCCCTGAAAGGTCACCGGGCCGGTTTCATCGCATGACCCAGCCGGTCATCGATGCCGCGAAGATCAGAAACATGTACCATGCCTCGGATGCTCTCAGACCTCGCGAAAACACTTATCGTCCTGATTGTCCTGATCACGGTTGTTGCAGCAGCGGAAGCCCAGCGATCCCGGCCCGCCACGAGAAATGCCACGCCGACGTTCACCCGTGATATTGCTCCCATCATGCAGCAGCGCTGTCAGGCATGCCATCGTCCCCAGGGACTCGCTCCCTTTCCTCTGGTGACATACGAAGAAACGGCGAACCGCGGTCACCTCATCCGTCTGGTTACGGAGGCCAGGACGATGCCCCCGTGGAAACCCGTCGAGGGTTGCGGTGAGTTCGAGGGCAGCGGCCCCCTTCGCCCCCTGGAGATCGAAACGATCTCGAAGTGGGTGAGGTCTGGCATGCCGGAGGGGGACCCGCGCGACCTTCCGCCGCCGCCCGATTTCAGCGACAGCTGGCAGTTCGGTGAGCCCGATGTGGCGCTGCAACTCAAAGAGCCGTTCATACCGCCGGCGAACGATGATTCGTTCCAGTGCTTCGTTCTGCCCGGTGTTTCGTCGCAGCCGCGATATGTCAGGGCGATCGACTTCCGTCCCGGGGCGCGGAAGATGGTGCACCACATCCTCGCTTACGTCGATACGAGCAACCGCGCCGAGGAGCTCGATGCGGAGGATCCCTCGCCTGGCTACTCCTGTTTCGGTGGGCCGAAGTTCTCCCCGGCGGCAATCCTCGGCGCATGGTTTCCCGGCGCGGAGCCGCTCGTCCTTCCAGAAGGAACTTCGATCGTCATTCCCGAGAACGGCAGAGTCGTTCTCCAGGTTCACTATCACCCTCATCACGGGGAGACTGCGGCTGACCAGACGGAAATGGCTCTCTATCTGGATGACGCCACACCGAAGACCCCGTTCGAGTATCTGCTCGCGGAAAATACGGATTTCACGATTCCCGCGGGCGATCCGGCGTACCGCATTACGGCCAGCTACGACGTGACGACACCGATCACCGCGCTGAACATCGGGACGCACGCGCACTGGCTCGCCCAGACGATGAAGGTCGAGGCCGTCCATCCCGATGGAACGCGGGAGTGCCTGATCTCGATCGCGGACTGGGATCCGAGCTGGCAGGGAATGTACACGTTCACCGAGCCGAAGCGATTGCCCGCGGGAACGCGGCTGGAGCTCGAGGCGATCTACGACAACACGGCCAGGAATCCACGCAATCCGAACTCTCCGCCCGCTGATGTTCCTTATGGAGAGAAGGCGACGAACGAAATGTGCAGTGCGTACGTAGGCTTCATCCGTGAAGGGGTTCCATAGGACACGAACTGGCGTCGCAATGCGTCATCCCGAGCAACCTAACGGCGCGGGCTCCGGTGAAGGGGTGATGAACCACCGTGGCATGCTGTGCGCGGCCACGTCATCCTGAGCGAAGTCAGGAGTTCCCCCTGGAGACCTGCGGTACCGTCCCGAGAAGGGGGTCTTCGCTCCTCGCAGCACTCAGCTGTCCTGGTCGATTCGCTTGCGCAGCGTGTAACCGACTGCTTCCGCCCGGTTGTGCAGCCGGAGCTTGTCGAGGATGTTCCGCACGTGAAACTTCACCGTGTTCTCGCTCAGGTTCAGCCGCCTCGCGAGTTGCCGGTTCGATACGACGCCTTCGACCATCAGCTCGAGCACTTCCCGTTCGCGTGCCGTAAGCGCGTCCACTTCCTTTGCCGGACTCTCGGGAGGTTTTGCGAACTCGACCAGCAGGCGTCGCGCGATGGCCGGAGTGAACGCCGGCTCGCCAGTGCTTGCACGATCCAGCAGGACGAAGAAGTCATCCGCCTCGAGATTCTTGAGCAGGTATCCCTGCGCACCGCACTTGATCGCTTCGAACAGCGTCTCGTCCGAATCAGACGCGGTCAGGATGACGACCTTGACGTCCGGCATCTCGGCGGTGATCTGTTTGGTCGCCGCGAGACCGTCGACTTCAGGCATCGAGACGTCCATCAATACCATTTCAGGCGACAGCTCGCGCGTCAACCTCAGGGCTTCGCGTCCGTTCCTGGCTTCGGCGACGACCTCATGGCCCTCAGCAGTCAGAAGGCTTCGGAGCCCGTCGCGGAACAGGGTGTGATCATCAGCGATGAGGATCCGCATCGGCCGGAGTATAGCAGCGGGGAAATGTGGGCTGCGGTCATCAGTGGCAGAAAATTGCATTGCATGTCCGGGAGGATGACCGTCCTGTCATTCGCCGGCTCAGGATGACACTGTGAGTCTCGCGAAGCGAAGGATGGCACGCACATCGGTGACCATTTCTCCAGACTCAGGGCATCTGGCTCGACATTGCCGATTGGCCCTGACGTGAATAGTCCACGGACTTGACGAGAATCCGCGCTGCCTCCTGTGGAGCGTGGAATCCCATGGAGTTCTCCGCTTCAATGAAATCGACGAGGAACTGCGCCTTGCGCTGAAAGCCGCGGGCCTGCTGGAGCTGCGCGTCGGTCGCACCGGCAGCTTTTGCTTTCTCGATCTGACCGATGAGGTCGACCAGAGCATCGATTGCGATGTTCCGCATCTCGTAGGTGCGATCCTGGATGGTGTGGACGCGCTCTTTCAACTCTTCCTCGGGCCACTTGTGACAGGTCTGGCAGGCGTTGTTGAGATTGAGCACAGGACTCCGGACGTGGTGATCGCTGATCTTCATTGCCCCGACACGCGTGTAGGGCATGTGACAGTCGGCGCACGCGACTCCTGATCGCGCGTGGATACCCTGCGACCACAGCTCGAACTCCGGATGCTGCGCCTTGAGCACCGGAGCGCCGGTCACGGCATGTTCCCAGTCGCGGAATCCCACCTCTTCGTAGTAATCGAGGATCTCGTCGCCTTTGATGCCCTTGAGCCACGGATAGGTCAAACGCTTTTCGGTTCCCTTGAAGTAGTACTCCACGTGGCACTGACCGCAGACATAGGAGCGCATCTCCTGTCTGGTTGCGGAGACGTTGACGTCATAGTCGGCAACGCCCTGAGCGGCTTTCAAAGCGCGGATTCCCTCGATGAAGCCTGGCCGTGTAATGCGAAGCTCCATCGTGTCCGGATCGTGACAATCGATGCACGTTATGGGGTGGGTGACATGCTTGCGGGCTTCGGCGTAGGGCAGCTGATTCAGGGCTTCGAAGCCTTTGATCAGGTCTCCGTTTCCGGCTTTCATGTAGGGCACATAGACCGAGGCGTGGCAGTGCAGGCAAGTGCCGGGTTGCTGGGCGACTTTCTGCCGTTCGGTGAAGATCTGATCCTCCAGCATGTAGGCATGACCCCGCTCTTCCCGGAAGTCGGTTGAGAATGCATAACCAGCCCACATGACTTTCAGGCGTGGATCCTCCTCGAGTGTCGATTGCGCGACGATGGAGCGGGGATCCGCCTCGCTTGGTGTCCGGGGCACCGCTTCGCTTCCGCCATAGCGTGTGCGCACCTGATCCACGGTCTTGAGGTAGTCGTCGTACTGCATCGGAAAATTCTTGCCCCACACCACGGGATCTTCTGTTTCGTCGGTCAATTCGACGACGCGATAGAACGGATTCCGCGCCTCCTGCTTCTGTTCGAAGATATTGATCAGGAGCGCAGTCACACCGGCGGTTATCACGGTGACCAGCACGAAGAGTCCGGCCATCAGGAGCCAGAAGCGGCGACGGCGTCTGGATCGTTCTTCAGATTTGGTTTCAGGAGTCGTCATCTCTCACCTCAATAGTGTCCTACTTCCGAGTGACAGCGTATGCACGAGGTCGCATCGGTCGTGTCGGAATGGGGATGGGGATCGATCGCTTCCACGATAGCTGCATGGCATTTCCGGCAGGCCAGCTCAGTAACCCTGCGATTACCTTCCGTAATGCGTATCGGCTCGTGAAAGCCGCCCAGCGTAAAGTAATAGGAGTGCCAGAAACCGTTCTTTGCCTTCACGATGTATTTCGGCACGAGGCCGGGCGGTGTGTGGCAATCATTGCATACCGCGACGGAACGATGGCTCGAATGACGCCAGTCGTCGTACTGACCCTGCATGACGTGACAGTTCGCGCACGCCGCCGGGTCATTCGTGAGGTACGAGGCCCCACGGGCGTAGCCGAACGTGAAAAATCCCACTCCGGCTGCGACTCCAAGAAGCACGATGACCGTCACCAGTCCTGCCACCTTCATCAGTCAATCGTATCCTGACCGCGGACAGGTTGCACCAGGCATGCCGCGATGGATTCAGTCAACTTGCGATGGCAGCGATCGATGGCATCGTGAATCGCACGGTCGTTCCGGAGCCTGGAGAACTTTCGATTTCGAGAGAACCGCCAATGCTCGTCGCCCGCTCACGCATCGTGCTGAGTCCGAAGCGTGGAAAATCGCCGCGCGTGGGGAACTCCGGACTGAAACCAACGCCGTCGTCGGTCACGCTGGCCACCAGCAGGCCGTTGTGCCTGTGAACGTCGACCCGCGCGACTCTGGCCCGCGCATGCTTGCGGACGTTCGTCAGGGACTCCTGGATGATGCGGACTAACTGCAACTCCACGGACGTCTGAAGGCGGAGGTCGGGATCGATGTTCAGTTCGGTGCTCACACCACTCTGGTCTTTCCACTGATAAAGAAACTCATCGAGGACTTCCGTCAGATTGCGATCGCTGCCGGGCAGTGTCCGAAGACCGACGATCGCTTCACGAACGTCGCCGTAGGCCTCTCGCGCGGAGATCGCGAGCTCATCGAGCTGCGTGCTCGCCTCCTCGGTCCGGCCATTCCTGAGATACTGCTTGGCTGCCTGAACCTTGGTGTTCACGTATCCCAGAACCTGAGCGAGACCGTCGTGCATCTCGTGTGCGATCCGCAGCCTCTCCTGCGCCGTTGCGATCTCCGCCGCCTGAGCGTGCAGATGCGCATTGTCGATGGCGATGCCCGCCTGAACGGCAAATCGTTCCAGAGTCTCTTCATCATCGTCGGTGAACTGACTGCCCGCCGTTTTCTCACTCACATAGATGTTGCCGCGGAAGGGACTCTTACAGGTGATGGGGACTGCCAGCAGTGACCGCATCACCGGATGGTTCTCGGGAAAGCCCACTGAACGGGGATGCGCCGCGACGCTGGAAAGCCGGAGGCTGTGCCCTTCATGCAGCGCCACACCCAGGACTCCGTGGCCCACCGGTGGGGGACCAATGGCGGCCCGCTCTACCTCAGTCACGCCGAATGTAATGAACTCCTGAATGTTGCCTTCACGGTCGATGACCGCAAGGGCTCCGTATCTGGCGCCCAGAAGACCGGCCGCCTGTTCCACGACTTTCCTGAGGACGATCTCGAGGGAGAGCTCCGATGCGACATCGAGTCCCGCGCCGTGCAGAGCCAGAAGCTCACGGTTGCGGCGCTCGACCGTGCCCTGCAGCTGGCCGACGAACCGGAAGATGATCGCGGAAAAGATGATGATCGCGGCGACGGCAACACCATCGAGCACAAGGCGCTGCCAGAGAGCAAGCTCCCCGATGACGAAGTGTCGCGCGAGCTCAATCGCGATCAGGGCCAGAACCGGCGTGATCGTCGCGACCAGTTTGAGCTGCCGGAGCGTCATCATGAGGGAAGGGTAGCTGAACGCCGCGTTCGCACCAAACTCGATGAAGTTCGGCCCAAAAAGTGCCTCGATATTCTGTTTCCTCACGAT
This sequence comes from Thermoanaerobaculia bacterium, assembly GCA_041748075.1. GTDB lineage: Bacteria > Acidobacteriota > Thermoanaerobaculia > Gp7-AA8 > Gp7-AA8 > JBGSYJ01. The sequence continues at coordinate 36,237 of JBGTDX010000179.1, read as the reverse complement.
TGAAGCTTCCCACACGAATGTCGCAGCTCGCTTTGAACGAAACAAACCCCGGAAAGGTGGCTTCGTCCCACCCCGCGGGGCGGGTCGGACATCCGGGATCCGACACCTGGTGGCCGCTCCCGGCAGCTCCATGCCGCGAGAGCCGCCGGAACGAGTCTTGCGATCCGTCGGTTCCAGGAGGACATCATGGCAAAAGACCGTAACAACATGGGCGGACCGACTCAGGGTTCCAACGACGAGCCGACCGAGGATCGCGACAATGCGAAGCAGCCTTCGGGCATGAGTGCTCAGAGTCAGAGCGGCTCGATCGGGGATGAAGAACGCTCGAACCGTGACGACGACCCGGTGAGCGATCATGGCGTGAGCCGGAAAAAAGTCGAGCAGAGCGAATGAAGTGGAATGTGGCAGGAGGAAAGAGCTCCTCCTGCCACCCAGCGGTTAGCCAGCGGGCGGAGGCGGAAAGCGGAGATCGAGCTTGACCAGGACATCGTCCTTGATCAGGTCATCCGCGGCTCCCGCATACGAAACGTTCCAGTCCTGGCGATTGATCGTGAACTCAGCCGTCGCGCGGACTGAATCAGGCAGACGCTCGACTTTGACCGGAAAACTGATCGCCTTTTCGACACCGCGAAGATTGAGGATGCCGTCGATCCGGTGCGTCGATCCGTCCGCCCCAATCTCTTCGCGGATGTTCTGAGACGTGAACGTTGCCTTTGGGTGGTTCTCGACGTCGAAGAAGTCAGCCGATTTCAGATGGGCGTCGAGCTTCGTGGTGTCGGTGACGGCCGAACCCGGATCGATCTCGAACATGATGCGGTTCGGCTGCTGGCCGACGTATTCGATCGAGCCGTCGAACTTTTGAAACGTCCCTACGTGATCTCTGGTTACTTTCGCACCGATGAAACCGATCGAGCTGGTCTCTTTGATGACGGGAGTCGCTTCAACCGGACCGCCTGGATTCGCAGTCTCCGTGGCGCCTGCCTGCACGTCCGAAACCTCTGCCGCAGGTTTGTTGTCAATCTCGCTCGAGCAGCCCATTCCGACCGCCAGCGTCAGTATGAGTGCCGCAGCCATTGACGGGTTGGTGATGAACTTCATTGATGCCTCCTTCAAGGTTCACCGGGATAAAGCAAATTGCAGAGATCGAATTCCGCCGGGTTTGGGAACGCGTCGAAAGATTCAAGGCCGATCTGCTGTTATCATGCGCCGGCCCGGGAAATTCGCTCGTGGCTCGTAACATCCCTCCGAGGATTACAACAACATACGGCTGGTTCGGAGACGTAGAAATGTGCCGGAACCGTGACGTACGAGTGCCACGGATTCGATTTTCAACCGGAACCTGCCGAAACAGAAGGAACCAGATGGGTCTCAGTGTAGGAATCGTTGGGCACGCGCGGCCGGAAAGATGAGAAGTGAGGGAAAGGACTACGTAGTTCAGGATGGCGACGTCATCCTCTTCCGCTTCAATGTCTGAAACCGGCCGCTTAATACCCCGTTGTGAATTCGGGGTGACGGGCTTGCGGATTCCGACCAGGGTCAGCCAAACTATGAACATCCGCCAGTTCACAATTGAATCATCCGAGGGGCTACCCATTCGCGGAACCCTGAGCGTCCCTCGGGATGCCGACTGCCTTGTTCTCGTCATTCACGGATTCAAGGGCTTCAGACAATGGGGCTTTTTTCCCTGGATCTGCGAGCACTTCGGGCGTGCGGACATCGCGAGCGTGCGGTTCGACATGTCGAGGAACGGCGTGGGCGAGAACTCCGATCAATTCGATCGCCTGGATCTCTTCGAGGACGACACGTACTCGGTGCAGATCGAGGATCTTCGAAGCATCGATCGCTTCGTGAATGGAGACGATGCGTTGCGCGATCTTCCCCGCGTGGTTCTGGGACACTCGCGCGGGGGAGCCATTGCACTCCTTGGATCGAAGCATCTATCGCGTCTGAGGGGTGTCGTCACCTGGGCCTCCATCTCGAGAGTGGATCGGTGGGACGAGGCGACCAGAGCGCAGTGGCGGCAGGACGGCTTTCAGGAAGTCCTGAATCAGCGCACCGGGCAGCGGATGCGGGTGTCGCTCGCGATGCTCGAGGATTTCGAACGTCATCCGGCGGAGTTAAACATCCTCGAAGCGGCAAAAGGACTCGAGGTTCCGCTGCTCGCAATTCACGGTTCGAGCGACGAGTCGGTCGCTGTCGAAGAGTCGCGCGCGATTGCCCGAGAGGTCAGGAATAGCTCACTGGTCGTCATCGAGGGGGCAGGACATACCTTCGGCGCAATCCATCCGCTCATCGACGTTCCATTTGCGTTGAGGGCCGCAGCGACTCTGACCCAGTCCTTCATCCGAGCGCATAGCCTTCGCGGGCGGGCCTGAGAAGCAACTCTCAGGGGCTGACGGAGGCAACTTGCGACTTTTGTCGAGCTCCGGTGTGTCGCGCAGCGCAGCTCCGAACCACGCGGAGAACTTCCGCGTTGTCGAGAGGTTTCCTGAGCAATCTGAAAATTCGATTCTCGTCCGAAAAGTCCAGCAGGGTTTCGTCGGAAGCCGCGGTCAAAACGACTACACGGCTCAACTTTTTCGGGTGAAGGGCGCGAAGATCCTGAAGTACCTCGAATCCATTCACGTGCGGCATGAGGAGGTCGAGGAGGATTGTGCTGTAGTGGTTCCGTTTGAGTTTTTTCAGCGCTTTTTCGCCATCGGACGCCTCATCAATTCTGCAACCATCCTTCTCGAGCAGAAGCCTGAGCAAGGATCGGATGGCGGGGTCGTCATCGACGAGGAGTACGGAAGGTCTGTGGTCGCGCATGACACCTCCGGTTTGCAATTGGTGTAAAGGCTCACTTTTGTTATTGCATGTTTCGAGCCAGTGACGAGTATTTCGAATGGCTCACGCGGAGTCATGTGGAGCCGCCATTCAGCGGGATTCGTCGGAGGGGTCGGCAGGCTTGCCGTGCGCGTGCGGAATGCGTTCGCGACCGGCTGCAACGGGCCGTACGCCGCCGCGTCTCCGGCGCCTTCTGCGCCCCTGCTGTTCTTTCAATGCGCCGCTCCCGGGCTCTTTCGGCACACGTTCTTCCTCGAGATTCTCGAGGCGAGCTTCGTCGAGGAGCCAGATCCACTGCGTCTCGGCCGCAGCCTCTCCGGGGTCGTCCACCATTGGCGCGTCAGCGGCAGCCCGGGGCTCTTTCCTGGTCTCCGAGCGTGACCTCTTCAACGCCGGCCGGCGCTCGAGCTTTTTCATACGGATGAGAACTTCTTCACTGAGACGTCTGTTGACCGAAATGAGGTCCGCAACGAGGCCTATCAGAAGCGTATGGAAGCCCACAATCAGAAAAACCGCGGCCAGAATGAGTGACTGCACGTGACCCGCGCGCCCCTCAGCCAGAAAGTAGTAGAGAAATCGCGCGCCCAGCAGGAAGCCAGCGAAGAGAAAGAGGGCCCCGATCAGAAAGAAAGTCTTGAGCGGTTTGTACAGGGCGTAAATCCGAAAGATGGTCGCAACTGATTTCCGGATGTAGCTTCCGACTCCCCGGTAAAGCCGCGAAGGCCGTACGGGCGGGTTCGTTCGGACGACGACGGATTCGACTTTCAGATTACGGTTGCCCGATTGAATGATCGTTTCGAGGGTGTAAGTAAAGGGATTGAACACGTTGATCTCGAACGCTGCATCCCGCGAGAAGGCTCTGAGGCCGCTGGTCACGTCAGGAACCGGCATGCCCGCCGCAAGCCCGACGGCCCAGCTTCCGGTGCGCTGCAGGAGTTTCTTGACGGGCGACATGTGCGGCGAGTTCCTCACGTCGCGATCCCCGATTACGACCTCGGCACGCCCTTCGACGATGGGCGCGACAACCTTTGCGATGTCGGCCCCGGCGTACTGGTTGTCGGCGTCGGTGTTTACGATGATGTCGGCCCCAAGCCGCAGCGAGGCGTTGATTCCCGCGACGAAGGCAGTCGAGAGGCCCCGGTTGCTCAGCAGTTGCACCACGTGCCGGACCCCGGCCTTTCTGGCGCGTTCGACTGTCGCGTCGGTACTTCCATCATCGATCAGAAGGGTCTCGATTGAGGTGATGCCGGGAATCTTCGTGGGTAGGGCAGCAAGGGCCGTGGCGATGGTGGCTTCCTCGTTGAACGCAGGAATCTGGATGATCAGCTTCAATTATTCCTCGGAAGTGTGGTCAACTCCGGACTCGTGAGACCGGTCAGGGGCATTGTAAGGGACGAACGGAGATGAGAGCACAACAGCCACGACAGGCATGGCTCTTTCCCGCTCCTCCGGGAACCCGCCCTTCGATCTCGGTCATCATGCCGATGGACCGGCCGGGCGGCGACGCCGATCGCGCAGTCGCTGCCGTGCTGGCCCAGCAGACCGAACGGGCGTTCGAGTTGATCGTGGTCTCCGGCGCCGATGTCGATCTGCCGCGCGACCCCCGCGTCCGGCGCGTTCAGATAGCCGATCGGAACCCGGCGGTGCGGCGCAACCGGGGAGCCAAGGTCGCCAACGGGCTCTACCTCGTTTTCATCGATGATGATGCCTTCGCCGAGCCGTCCTGGCTCGAGCGGGGTGTGGCGATCCTCGAGGAGCATGAGGACGCCGTCGCTCTGGGAGGTCCCGATCCCGGAACAGAGGATGCGTCGATCGGCGAACAGATCTCAGACACGCTGCTGTCCACGCCGCTGGCAGGAAGTGGAATTGCGGCCCATGAATCACGCAAGGGTTCTTTCGCGGTCCGCGCGCCGTTCGATGTCGCTCTGGTGAACCTCTTCGTGCGCGCCGATGCGTTCCGGGACGCGGGCGGCTTTGACGAGACGATCGGCTACATCGGTGAAGACACCGATCTCGTTTCGAAGTTACTGAAGCTGGGCCCCGTCCTCTACGACTCGACCGTAATCGTCAGGCACCGCCGCCGCGCATTCCCGGGACCGTATCTGCGCCAGCGGTGGCGGTATCGGGTGAAAACCGGAGAATTGCTCATCAGAGGCTCGGCGTCCTATCGGAAAAGCGGAAGGATCCTGTTTTTTCTGGCTGCAGGGGCCGGTTTCCTCGCGATCGCGGCATTCCGGCCGTCGATTGGCGCCCTGCTGCTTCTTCTTTACGGGGTCGGGGTGATGGCGCTCGCTGTTCCGCGCACCAGGCTGCCGATGCGCTGGTGGTGGGTGATCCCGCCGGCGTTTCTGCTGCACCATGCTACCTATTTCGTGGGCATCGTTGCGGGAATGATGCGTGGGCTCCTTCCCAGGTGACGACACTTGCAGCCGACACGGTACAGACCGGATTCTGACCTCGGGCTCCTTCCAATTGTCCCGCTGATCGTCAACAATGCGAATTGTCCGGGCCTTCGCGCTGTTCGTCCGGGTATCAGGAACCTATAGATGAAGTTTTCCGACAAGTTTCAGTACCTCAGATACCTCGTGGACAAGCGCGGGATGAAACCCGTCTATATGATCCTCGGACTCACCTACGACTGTAACTCCTTCTGTCGCACCTGCTTCAACTGGGAGCAGCTCCGGAAGAACAAGGAACACGAACTTTCCCTCGAGGAGCTGCAGAAGACGTTCGCGTCGCTGGATGATCTACTGTTCGTCGTCATGAGCGGCGGAGAGCCTTTTCTGCGGCGGGATTTGCCTGAAGTCTGCGAGACCCTGGCAACGAAGAACAACGTCAAGCAGATCACGATCCCCACTGGTGGCATCACCAGCGAGATCATCGGGAAATCGGTCGAAGCGACGCTGGAACGCTGCCCGGATACTCAGATCGTGGTGAATATTTCGATCGATCATGTCGGTGAGAAGCACGACTGGATCCGCGGCGTCCCCGGCAACTACGAGAAGCTGAAGAAGACCTACGCCCGGCTCATCGAGATTCGCGATCGCTACGACAACCTGACCGTAAACATGCACACATGTTTGTGCAGTTATAACGTCGACGATCTCGAGGAGCTCACATCGGCTGTCCGGCGCGACTTTCCGCTGATCTCCTTCCATTCGTTCGAAATGCTCCGCGGGGATCAGCCGGACAAGAATATCCAGCCGATCTCGACCGACCGTTATCGGGAAGTGCTGCCGTATCTCGAGAAGTACTGGAACAGCTACCGCAACTACGATGGCTTCCTGAAATTCGTGAAGATCTACTCGCGAAGAGTCGAGCTCGAAGTGCTCGAACAGGAGACGCAGGTGCGGCCCTGTCACGCCGGATATGTTTCCGGTGTCGTGGATGCGCGCGGCGAGGTCCGGATGTGCGAGCTGCGCGAAGCAGTAGGAAACCTGCGTGACGTCGACTACGACTTCGGCAAGCTGTGGTTCTCGGAGGAAGCGGACCGGCAGCGGGCTTCGATCAAGGCGAAGGAGTGTCACTGCACGCACTCCTGTTTCGTGTCGTCTTCGCTGGTCTTCGATCCCCGCACGTACGGCGCCTACCTGGCATCGACTGTCGTGAATTTCCTCTCCGCGGCGTGAGGAAAAAGGTCGCGGTCGTCGGCCCCGTCTATCCTTTCCGAGGAGCGATCTCTCTCTGCACGATGCAGCTGGCGGTTGAGCTCGAAAAGTTCTACGACGTCGATCTGCACTCGTTCAGCCGCCAATATCCGAAGCGTTTCTATCCCGGTGGAGATGATGTCGACGAGACCGTGAGAGATCTCGCACCGGCGGATGCGCACTACCGGCTCGACGTGCTCAGCCCGATCACGTGGATCCGGGAAGGCCTCGGGATGAGACGCGCCGGATACGACACGGTCGTGATTGCGTGGTGGATCTGGGTGTGGGCGCTGCCTTATCTGGTGATCCTTGCGGCGTTGCCTCGAGCCACGCGCGTAATTGTGCAGTGTCACAACATCGGGGACAAGGAGCCTTCGTTCTGGAAGCGTTGGCTGGCAAACGCGATTTTCCGGCGTGCCGACCTTCTCATCGTTCACTCGGCGCGGTCCGTCGAGGAGGTGCGGGAGCGATTCGGTGAGCGCGGAGTTGCGAAGACTCTCAAACTCTTTCTTCCGGTGCTGGCGATCGGACGGGAGATTCCGGAGCGGGACGCAGCGAAGCGGCAACTGGACCTGGAGGGACGCGACATCGTCTTGTTCTTCGGTCAGGTGCGGCCGTTCAAAGGGCTGGACATCGCGATTCGCGCGTGGCAGTTCGTGAGGACGGATGCCGTTCTGCTGGTAGCCGGCGAAGTCTGGTTCGGGGAAGAAGACTCCTATCGCCGCCTGGCGCAGGAGGAAGGAGTCGCTGGGCGGGTGAGGTTCGACCTTCGCTTTGTGCCGGACGCCGAAGTGGCGGCATATTTCGCGGCTGCGGACGTGGTGGTCGCTCCCTACCGCTATGAAAACCAGAGCGGCGTGGCGATGAACGCATTTCATTTCCGCAGGCCGGTGATCGCGACGAATGTCGGGGGCCTTCCCGACATTATCGAAGAGGGCGTCAACGGCAAACTGGTGCCGGCAGAGGACCCGGAAGCCCTCGCGCGGGCCATCGATGAGTTCTTCACCATAGCGGACCGTGAGGGCATGGAGCAGGGGGCAGGGGAGACCGCGGCAAAATATTCGTGGGAGCGGTATGGTTCTCCAGTCGCGGAGTGGATAGCGAGCGATCGAGACCAGAGACTCGGGGCTAGAGGCTAGGGGCTTGTGGACCTCACCTCCAGCCTCTAGTCCCAAACCTCTTGTCCCTAGTAGCCCCTAGCCTCTGGCCCCCTCGTCCCTCTCGGGTACACTGAAACCAATGAAATTCAATCCCAGACGAATCAAAGTCGGTCTCGAGCTGACCTCACGCTGCAACCTCCGTTGCGGCATGTGCCCGCTTCCCGTCCTCAGGCGGCCATACGAGGACATGGACTGGCCGCTCGTCGAGCGGGCTGAGCGGGAGATTCATGGTCTGGGACTGAAACTCAAGTGGCTGCACGAGATGGGCGAGCCGCTGCTCTATTCACGGATCGACGACGCGATCCGACTGTTCCCTGAAGCGAGCGTCTCGACAAACGGACTGGTGCTGACCGAGGAGGTGGGAGCGAAGCTGCTGGGCAGCCCTCTTCGCCGGCTGCGCATCTGCATTGATTCGATCAAACCCGAAGTTTATCCGCACCTCCGTACCGGAGGCGACTGGGAGAAACTCGTCGAGTTGACGAAGAAGTTTCTCGTGCAGGCCAAGGGTCATCCCATCCGGATCGAGCTCCAGAAGATGCGCTCGAGCCTGACTTTGAGTGAGACGGTCGACGATTTCAAGAAGCTCTTCGATCTTCGGAAGTTTTCCAACACGCGCGTGGTGGAAAAGACCTGCGAAGCGCTCGACGTCAATGAGGAGACCGATCTTCACGGCAAGTTCTACGGCTGCGTCCAGGGAAGTTTTTTCACATGGATTGTGATTTTTGCCGATGGTCGTGTTACCCACTGCTGCTACGACGCGCACGGCGACCAGATCATGGGCGACCTGAAGATCGACTCACTCTCCGACATCATCCAGAGCGAACGATTCGCCGCGATGCAGCGCGCGTTCGAGGATCGGGACCTGACGAACCTGCCGCGCTGTGCCGAGTGCTTCAAGCATGGAGGCGAGTCATCAGCATTCAACGATGTGCTCTCACGCGTGCAGCACCTGCCGAACGGCGCGAAGGATGTCGTGCGGAAGGTGATCGATGTTCGCTATCGGGGGTGAGCAGACCACGCCGTCTGCTCCTGACCCCATGTCCAGCCTCATCTTCAACATCATTCTCGGTCTGATCCCGACGATCGCTCTCGCGTGGAGCATTGCCGCCGACGAGCGAAAACCGGCCGACGAGAAGGTGGTGGCATCCTCTTCGGATCGCCGCGACCAGAACATCATCTTCGCGCTGGTATATGGCCTTTGGGGCTTCACGATGGCGATGTGGAACTGGATGAATGATCGCAGCACCGCCTGGATCATCGCATGGCTTGCGGCGGGAGTGCTGGGTCTGATCGTCTGCCGCCTTCTCGTGATGCGGAGACGAAGCATGCCCTGACCTGAGTCATTTCCCGTTCAGACTGTAGTTACCGCTTTCGCGGCCGCATGAGTTCCTACCTGAATCGCTCCACCCGGGGGGAGCCCGGGGCCAGACTGTCGAGCGCGCCTCCGCGCGCTCTTTTGCGGGACGTGACCGGCAACGCGAACGGACGATGCACACGCGCGCAGACCGGTGGCCGCACACGAAGTAGCTAGCGGTAGCTCACCGGGATGTCGTCCATCGTGAGAACCCCCGCGGGGGCTGCGACGACACGCGGGATGCAGTTGACGGCCATCGCGGCTGTCGCCAGATCGCCGTGCACGCCGCCCGGGATTACCATTTCGACGTCGGGCACGCCCTTGATGATCACGCGGTCGCTCGGTTCATCAGCGCCGACATACATCCGGATATCGAGGCTGACGTCGATACGGCCCCTGCCCGATATCGTCTGATGTACTCCGGCGACCTCGCCGGATCTGACGGTGAGGTACTGCGTGACGATCTCGCCCTGCGCGATCATTGGCGCGATCACTTCGTCGGACACATCTTCGAACTCGACGCCGAGTCCCTTGCCAATCAGCATCAGGGACTCACGCAGTCCCATATGTTTGATCCTCCCCCCTTTTACCGCGGTTGCGAACTGTTCGCCAGACATGCCGGCGCCGACTTTCCGTTGAAGCGGTTCCCGCCGCTTTGCCGCATCGACTTTGCGGAATACCTCGACCGATCTCACGTCCTGACAGACGGCCGTGAGGGTGAGCGGCAGCTTGTCCATGACGAAGCCGGGGTTCACGCCCGTGCCGAGGAGCGAAACGTTCGCAGCGGTTGCGGTTTTCTTCAGGGACTCGAGGATTGCGGCATCCAGAGGAAACGCGAGCTCCTCGCACGTGGAAACCACGTGGCTTCCGCAGCTCAGCAGACTTTCGAGCTGACCTTTCACATCCTGAAGCCAGGAGCCCGTCGAATGACAGACGACGTCCGCCTTCACGGTAAGCGTGGGCGTAACTTCGATTCCCAGCTTTCGGTCGAGGCCGATGATCTCGCCCAGGTCCCGGCCAACCTTGTCAGGGTCGACGTCGACCGCAGCGACGATCTTCACCCACGGTTTGCTAAGCAGCAGTTTGACGATCTGAACTCCGATGGGACCGATGCCGTACTGCGCAACGGTGATGGGTTGCATGTGTGACTCCTTAGAAGTGTTCTTTACTTTGTAGTGCAGGCGCCGGGATTGTAACGCGGGTGGAAAATCTGCCGGTGCCGAAGTCCCGGAGTATTCTTCAGAACAGCCTCGGCTCGCTCTCCTCGTCTTCGCCGTCCGATTCCTGAGTGAAATTCGACAGACCGAGCCCGGCGAGCCTGAACTTTGAATCGGGCGGAAAGGGGAATCGCTCGAGAAGACCGACGCCCGCAGATGCCAGCGACGCGGCATCGGGGACGGGATCAGGAAGCGTCAATCTGCGCGTCGCCGTGGTGAAGTCGGGCAGCCTCAGCTTGACCGTGACGGTACGCCCGGAGAGCTCATGTTTCTGCAGCGAACCCCAGACCTTCTCTGCTGCCTCGGTCATGAACTCTTTCACGGACTCCATTGCGATGTCTTCGGAGAAGGTGTTCTCACACGAGATCGACTTCGATTCACGCTCCGGGACTACGGGATGATCATCGATGCCGCGGGCGAGCTCCCACAGCCGCTGCCCGAAGCTGCCGAAGTATTTCGTCAATTCCTCGGAGGTCCACTCCCGGAGGTGGGCCACGGTGGTGATGCCCCGTTCGGCCAGAGCCCGCTCGGTGACGCGTCCCACTCCCGGAATCTTTCCAACGGGCAGTGGAATGAGAAAACGGTCGATCTCGTGAGGGCGAATGACAAACAGCCCGTCGGGCTTCCTCCAGTCCGACGCGATCTTGGCAAGGAACTTGTTCGGGGCCACACCCGCCGACGCGGTGAGGCCCGTCTCTTCCCGGATCTCCCGCCGGATCGTGGCGGCAGTCTCGGTAGCCGTCGGGATGCCGGTCAACTCCTCGGTGACGTCGAGGTAGGCCTCATCGAGCGAGAGCGGTTCTACCAGAGGCGTGTGCCGGAGGAAAATCTCGCGTATCTGATGCGAGACCGCGCGGTATCGTTCGAAGTCGGGGCGAACGAAGATCCCCTCGGGGCAGAGCCGTACAGCACGCGTTGCGGGGATGGCGGATCGAACGCCGAACTTGCGAGCTTCGTAAGAGGCTGCCACGACAACTCCCCGGGCCTGCTGGCTCCACGCGACGATCACCGGCTTTCCGCGGAGCTCCGGTCTGTCCCTCTGCTCGACCGAGGCATAGAATGCATCCATGTCGACGTGAACGATCTTTCTCATTGGCGGCACGTCCTGATTTTAAATGGTTCACGTTTTCTGAATTCTGCATTCTGAATTCCGAATTCAGTTCCGGAGCTCTCAGATTGAACATACCCATCACCCAGCTCCAGACACCCGCCCTTCTTGTCGACCATGCTGTGCTCGTCAGGAACTGCGAGACCATGCGGGAGAAAGCAGTCCGCTCGCGCGTGGATTTCCGCCCTCACGTCAAGACCCACAAGGTGACTGAGATCGGGCGGCTGCAGCATGGCGGAAAGCCGGGGCCCGTCACGGTGTCCACACTCGCAGAGGCTGAACACTTCGCCGATGCAGGATTCGACGACATCACGTATGCCGTTCCGATTGCACCGGAAAAGCTGGGACGAGCCGCTGATCTCGCGGATAGAGTGAAGAGGCTCAACATTCTGATCGACAGTTCGAAAGCGCTCGAGGCGATCGAGAGTTTTACCGCGTCTCGCGGGTCGCACTTCGATGTATTTCTGAAGGTTGACTGTGGATACCACCGTGCGGGGGTCGACCCCGACGATCCATCCAGCCTCGAGCTCGGACTGAAGATGTCGAAGACGCGCGGCATTCACTTTCGAGGACTTCTGACGCATGCGGGTCATTCGTACCATGCGACAGACAGGGTCGAGATACTCAGAGTTGCGGCGGAGGAGGCGGCGGCGGTCGATCGGTTCGCCAGTCGGCTGGCTGAATTCGGAGTGGATCAGCTCGTGCGGAGCGTCGGATCTACGCCTACGGCGTCGCTGGTCGAATCGTTCGAGCATGTGGACGAGGTCAGGCCGGGAAACTACGTCTTCTACGATGCCTTTCAGTCTACTCTCGGGTCCTGCTCGTTCGAAGATTGTGCGGCCACTGTCCTTACAAGCGTGATCGGAGTCTACAAGGAGCAGAATCGGGTCTTAATCGACGCCGGAGCCCTGGCCCTGAGCAAGGACACCGGAGCCGATCACCTGATTCCCCATTTTGGTTACGGGATCGTCTGCGATCTGGCGATGAACCGGCTGGCACTTCGAATCGATGCCTTATCTCAGGAGCACGGAAAGGTCTCAGTGACAGGCCCATTCGATCTGGAACGGTTTCCGGTGGGCTCGAAGCTGCGGATCATCCCGAATCATTCCTGCCTGACCGCTGCGATGTTCGATTCGTACCAGGTGGTTCGCGCAGGAGAAGCTGTGGACCAATGGCGTCCTGCGCGCGGATGGTAAGCATTCTGCTCGGCATCGGCGTTGCTTTAGCTCAGGATGGAGGACTGACATGGACGATGACAAGAAGCGGGGTAAAGAGCCACAGAGCTATGGCAGCGATCAGTCGTGGCTGACTGGAAAGACCGGGCAGAAGGTCAATGAAGATCCGGAGAAGGCCAAAAAGCGCGACGAGCATTTCTACCACTCACACCGCGACGAGCAGAGGTCGCGTCCGGACCCGGCCGGCCCATCGCCCGTGGAAAAGGCCGAGGAAACTGATCCCAATCCCGAGCCTGAGGGCGCGGACATTCCGCGAAAGAGCTAGCTGTTTCGCGCGTTCCGGATCAATCTTCAAGATTTTTGGAATGACTCTGCGTTATGCTGGAAGGGTTCTGCCAGGCGGAGGAGAGCATTGCCCGCGCTGATCTCGCCTCGAATCGAGGTCCGGGTAAAGTTTCTTTGCTTGTCAGGAACGAATGTCTGGGAATGGCTGCCGCGGCGGGTGGTCCTCCTCCAATGCTCCGGCAGGTTGCCGGAGCTCCACACTATGATCCCGCTCCGATTCCGATTATCCTCGGAGTGGGCAGAGTCCTCGACATGTCAGCACCGTACTGAATTGTGGTGGGTGACATCAATGCGGCGACGATCGTCTCAGGATCGAAAGGCGCGACCCTGATGCGGAAGATGTCCGTGCCCGGTGTGGGCCATACGAGAAGGCGAGAGGCCAGATGACCGACCCTCCAGACGAACGGGATCAGACTCACCCGACGTTCGAGGCCCTGCGCGAGCGGGAGCGGCTTTACCGCCGGTTGGTGGAGCTCTCTCCCGACATGATCGTGGTTCAGAGTCACAACCGGATCGTGTTCGTGAACACTGCCGGCGCACAAATGCTCGGACAGCCCGCTGAGGAGTTGATCGGCGCAAGCCTGGCCACGTTCATACATTCCGACGATCGCGAACTCGTCGAGCGAACCATACTTTCAGTTCAGGCTCAGGGACAGGAAACCTCGGCCGTGGAAACGCGGCTGGAGCTTGGAGGCGGGAGCGTGCTCGATGTCGAGCTCGCGGCAGGTCCCCTTACGTTCCAGAATGAGCCGGCCGTTCAGATCATCGCCCGAGAGATCACCGAGAGACGTAAGGCCGGCGAGTCACTTCGACGGAGCGAAGAACGCTATCGGGAGCTCTTCGAGAACGCCAACGACATCGTCTACACGCATGACCTTGCGGGCAGGTTCACCTCGCTCAATAAGGCCGGGGAGAGGATATCCGGCTACTCGCGCGAGGAGGCGCTCCAGCTCGCCGTCGAGGACATCCTTCCTCCCGACCTGGTGCCGATTGCCCATGAGATGCTGGCAAAGAAGATCACGGGGGAAGAAACCACGACTTTCTACGAGCTGGAGCTCGTCGCAAAGGACGGACACCGCGTCCCCGTTGAAGTCGGAACACGGCTCATCTACGAGAACTCGAAGCCGGTCGGCGTGCAGGGTATCGCCCGCGATATTACCGAACGGAAACGAGTCGAGGCAGAGCTGGAACAGAGCCTGTCCCTGCTGCGGTCCACGCTGGAGTCAACCTACGACGGGATGCTGGTTGCCGACCTGAAAGGCAACGTCGTTTCCTACAACCGGCGATATTCCGAGATGTGGGACATTCCACCCGAAGAGTTGAAGAGGCCGGTCAACGAGACGACATTGGGTTTCGTCAGCAGTCTGATGAAAACTCCGGAGAGCTTCGTAAGGCGGTTCCGCGAGATCTCCGCGAAGCCGGATACCGAAAGTTTCGACATTCTCGAATTCAAGGACGGCAGGGTATTCGAGCGCTACTCGACCCCTCAGCTGATCGACGGAAAGCCCGTGGGACGCGTCTGGAGTTTCCGTGACGTGAGCGACCGCAAGCATGCCGAGGATGCCCTGCTAGCCTCGGAGCGACGCTACCGCCATCTGTTCGAGCGGAATCTGGCGGGCGTGTATCGAAACTCGCTCGACGGTCAAATTCTGGACTGCAACGATGCCTGCGCCAGAATCTTCGGCTACGACAGCCGCGAGGAGCTTCTGGCTCAGGGGGCGTTCGATGTCTACTTCGACTCCGCACTCCGCCAATCTGTTCTCGAGCGACTGAAGAAAGAGCGGTCTGTGACGAACCTCGAGGTACGTCTGCGGCGGCGTGACGGAACACCCGTCTGGATTCTCGAAAACATGACGCTGATCGAGGACGAAGAAGGCCAGCCGACATGCCTCGAAGGCACGCTCATCGACATCACCGACCGGAAGATCGCCGAGCAGAAGATCGAGTATCACGCCTACCACGACGAGCTCACCGGGCTTCCGAACCGTGTGCTCTTCAAAGACCGGTTGACTATCGCTCTGGGCCAGGCCCGCCGCTTCAAGCGTTGCGTGGCCGTCATGTTTCTCGATCTCGATCAGTTCAAATTCGTCAACGATACGCTCGGTCATTCCGCGGGTGATCAGCTCCTGTGGGGGGTGGGCGAGAGACTGAGCAACGCCGTGCGCGAGCAGGATACGGTGGCCCGGCTCGGAGGGGATGAGTTCACGCTGCTGCTCAATGAGTTGAGCGGTGAAGACGACGCGGTCATCATCGCGCAGAAGATCCTTCAGACCATTGCTCAGCCCTTCGTCCTCGAAGGTCAGGAGCTCTTCCTCACAACGAGCATCGGTATTGCGCTGTTTCCGAGCGACGGAGATGACGCGGAGACTCTTCTCAAAAATGCCGACAGTGCCATGTACCAGGCCAAGGAGCGAGGACGGAATACGTACCAGCTCTGCACGCCGGAAATGAATCGCCGCGCGATGGAGCGGATGACGGTTCAGAAGGCCCTTCGCCGCGCGTTCGAGCTGGAAGACTTCGAGGTGCATTACCAGCCTATCGTGAAGTTGTCGACTGGCGACCTGGTCGGAATGGAAGCCCTGGTTCGCTGGCATCACCCTGACCGGGGA
Source organism: Thermoanaerobaculia bacterium (assembly GCA_041748075.1). GTDB lineage: Bacteria > Acidobacteriota > Thermoanaerobaculia > Gp7-AA8 > Gp7-AA8 > JBGSYJ01. Next base: position 20,796 of record JBGTDX010000179.1, on the reverse strand, counting down.
CTCGTCGATGCCAAAGAGTTCATCGAGATAGCCGAGGAAATGCGACTGCTTCTGGGAATCGGTGAATGGGTCCTCGAGACCGCCTGCCGGCAGGTGAAGTCCTGGCAGGATCAGTCCCTGCAACCACTCACGGTGGCCGTCAATCTTTCTACCCGCCAGTTTCATCAGAGAGACATGCTCAAGACCGTGCAACGGATTCTGATGACCACGGGGTTGGATCCGCGAGTGCTGGCGCTTGAAATCACGGAAACCACGGCAATGAGCAACGTGGACCAGACCCTCGACGTGCTTCGCCAGGCGAAGGGCATGGGCGTGAGACTCTGGATGGACGATCTCGGTACAGGCCAGTCGTCGCTCAAGCACCTCAAGCGCTTCGCCCTCGATCGAGTGAAGATCGATCAGTCATTCGTCAGGGACATCCCGGCGGACGCCGGAGACGCGGCGATCGTGGCTGCGGTCATCGCCATGGGTCACGCGCTGGGCCTCAAAGTGATCGCCGAGGGAGTCGAGAGTCAGGCGCAGCTCGAGTTTCTGCGTGCGCAGGACTGCGAGGAGATTCAGGGGCACTTCATCAGCCGGCCTCTCCCGCCGCTCGAAATGCAGGAGCTGCTGCGCCGCGCTGAGCCCAACGTCGTCGGCCGTAGGGCGTAACGCGCCTTCCTATCGGAAGCAGAAGAAGAGCCGTGCTGGCAGGATGTTCAGCAGTTCGAAGTCCTGTCTGACCTCCCGGAAGAGTCCCTTCAGGTGAGGCAGCACGTCGCCGGAGAACTGGTAGACCAGGAAGGCACCCTCGTTCCCCAGCGCATCATGGGTCTGTTGCAGAATGCTGTCGCGAACGGCTGGCGGCATCGTGCTGAATGGAATGCCTGAGATCACGTAATCCGCGTGCTCGAGTCCGAGGCCGGCAAGCACCGACTGGACGTCATCTGCAGATCCATGGACGACGTGGAGCCGGGGATCGTCGTAGGACGAGCGCAGCAGGCTTACGAACTCCTCATTCATTTCGATGACGATGAGTTTCGCGTCGGGATGCATCCTGCGGAGAATCTCGGTCGTGAAGCTACCTACGCCGGGGCCGTACTCGACAAGGACTCGCGCACCGCTCCAGTTCACTTGAGCGAGCAGTTCATCGATGAGAAAGCGGGAGCTCGGGATCAGCGATCCGAGCATCCGGGGATGCTTGAAAAAATTGCGGGCGAACAGCATGACCGACTCACGCCGGGAAGGGGCTTTTTCCAGCAAACGCCTGTCTCCTTTGACTCTACAGCTTCTGTTCCGACGCCTGTCGGGGCTCTTCCTGTACAAGTTTCAGGCCACGCAATTCTGGCAACTGGCACTGTTCAGCCGAGCTCCGCCGTGCTGAAGATGACAGAAGTGCCATCCATCGTCAAAGGAATCTGCAGATTTGGGCCGAAGGCAGCGGTCCGGCCGAACCGCTGCGCCGGCCGGACCATCCTCCGCAGGCTGTCGGCTCAGACTGACGGGGGTGAAAGGGGTGTGGTCGGCGTGCCGGGAAGAGTGTCGATCGTGGACTGTGCGGGCTCGCCCGCGGGATCTATCATTTCGATGTCGCTGACGACCAGTCCGACCTCCTCCTGCCGTTTGCGGTTCAGGTAGTAGCCGACCGCTCCTACCGCGACTGCCCCGAGCACGACGGACGCCGCAGGCACGAGCCGCGAGGGTTGCTCCTCGATGTCGGGAGCACTCTCGGAGAACAGGTCGATCATCCCTTCGATGAAGTGCGGCAGATCATCCGGATCGCGGCTCGAGACCCAGTTTCCATCCCGCACCAGAGCGCCGTCGATCCAATGGGCTCCAGCGTTGCGGACGTCGTCCTGAATACCAGGCCAGGAGGTCAACCGTCTGCCGGCGATAACTCCCGAGGAGATCAGAATCCAGGGTGCGTGACAGATCACCGCGATCGGCTTCCCGGCGGTCTCAATGCTTCGCACGAAATCCCGTACGTCTTCGCTCTGACGGAGCTTGTCAGGATTCTTCAGTCCTCCCGGCAGGAGCAGTGCATCGTAGTCGTCCGGACTCGAGGCCCGTATAGCGCCGTCTACGGACACTTTGCGGCCAGGGGCGAGACCGTTTACTCCGCGGATTTTTCCTTCCTCGAGAGAAAGGATTTCCACCTCTGCCCCCTGTTTTCTCAGGGCGGCAACCGGTTTCGTGAGCTCGACCTGCTCGAATCCGTCCGCTGCGAGTACCGCCACCTTCAGTCCTCTTAAATGTTTCTTCGCCATCTTCATATCCTCCCCGCGAGATCATTTGAGAACCCGCAATTGCTGATGGAACCCTGCAAGGTTCATGCTGCAACCCGGAACGTCTTACGGGATTGTTCCCCACGACGTCAGCGGAATCCCACTCTTCGCTTTATCGTTTTCCCTCCCGAATGCTGCCTCCCCAGTACGAAAATGAAGAAGCGGCGGTCGCGGAGAGCCGCACGCGCGTCAGGAAGCCTCCGTTGTTCAAGGTGCTGCTCCACAACGATGACTTCACGACCATGGAGTTCGTCGTCCACGTGCTGGAATCCGTATTTCACCTGCCTGAGGACGAGGCGGTGCAGGTAATGCTTCACGTTCACAAGAGGGGTGTGGGAGTGGCCGGGACGTTCACTTACGAGGTTGCCCAGATGAAAGTGGCGATGACGACGACCATGGCGCAGGCCAACGAATACCCATTGCTGTGCACAATGGAAGAGGCGTGAGTTTGAGAGTAGGCAGCACACAGGAGACAGGCGGGAGTAGGGAAACCACGGCGTTTGCGGGGTCTACTGTATTCTGAGCTATCGCAGGAACCGAACGATGATCGCAAAAACACTGCAGGAAACATTCTCCAACGCCGTCAGCGAAGCCATCGGCCGTAGGCATGAGTACATCACCCTGGAGCATCTGCTACTCGCTCTTCTCGACGATGAATCAGCACGGGATGTATTGATGAACTGCGGAGCAGACATCGAACGTCTGCGGAAGGAGCTCGACTCGTTTCTGGAGGAGACCCTACAGGAGCTTCCCGAGGGAGGCGAGGAGATGCCTTCTGAGACAGCAATGTTCCGGCGAGTGCTCGAGTACGCGCTGCTGCATACGCAGAGCTCCGGGAAGAAAGAGCTGGACGGCGCGCACATGCTTGCAGCGATTCTTCAGGCCGAGAATTCGCAGGCTGCGTACCTCCTGAATGGCCAGGGTGTCAGCAAGCTGGATGTGCTCAGCTACATTTCGCATGGTGTGTCGAAGATTGCATCGCCAGAGGGCGACCTCATCCATTCGGATGATGAGGAAGGTCCGGCAACGCCCGCAGATCCTCTCGCAGCGTTCACCGTGAACCTGAACGTACGCGCGGCCGAGGGCGACATCGATCCGCTGATCGGTCGGGGCCCGGAGCTCGAGCGAACCATCCAGATTCTCTGCCGTCGACGCAAGAACAATCCTCTCTTCGTTGGTGAGCCGGGAGTCGGAAAGACGGCCATCGCCGAAGGTCTGGCCCTGAAGATTCACGAAGGAAATGTTCCGGAGGTTTTGAAAGGAACCGAGGTGTTCTCGCTGGACATGAGCGCGGTTCTGGCAGGGACGAAGTACCGGGGCGAGTTCGAGCAGCGGCTCAAGGCCGTAATCGCCGCGCTGATCAGGAAATCGAACGCAGTGCTCTTCATCGACGAGATCCACACGATCGTCGGCGCCGGAGCTGTGAGTGGCGGATCGATGGATGCATCGAACATCATCAAGCCAGCGCTCGCCGCCGGGAAGCTTCGGTGCATCGGCTCGACGACGTTCGCCGAGTACAAGGCGGCATTCGAGCGGGATCGCGCCCTTGCCCGGCGCTTTCAGAAGATCGAAGTGGGAGAGCCGACGGTCGAAGAAACGATCGAGATTCTGACCGGACTCCAGACCTACTACGAGGAGTTTCACGGCGTGAGCTTCACTCCCGCGGCTCTTCGTCTGGCGGCGGAGCTGTCCGCGAAGTACCTGCACGACCGCCACCTTCCCGACAAGGCGATCGACGTGCTGGACGAGGCCGGTGCCCGGATGCGGATGTTTCCCTCAGAAGAGAAGCCCGCGGTCATCACCGAGTCAGAGATCGAAATGGTGATCGCTCGGATGGCGAAGATCCCGCCGAAGACCGTCGCGTCGAATGAAAAGGACCGGCTGCAGATTCTCGAAAATCAACTGCATGCCGTGATTTTCGGCCAGGATGAGGCCGTTCGTCAGGTCGTCAGCGCGATCAAGCTGTCCCGATCGGGACTGGGAAATTCGGATCGGCCCATCGGTTCGTTCCTCTTCTCGGGACCCACCGGTGTCGGGAAGACCGAGCTGGCGAAACAGATCGCAAACGTCCTCGGAGTCGAGTTCATCCGATTCGACATGAGCGAGTATATGGAGTCGCATACGGTGTCGCGACTGATCGGCGCACCGCCTGGATATGTCGGTTTCGACCAGGGCGGCCTGCTCACCGACGCCATCAACCGGACTCCCTACGCGGTTCTCGTTCTCGACGAAATCGAGAAAGCACATCCGAACCTGTTCAGCCTTCTGCTTCAGGTGATGGACCATGCGACGCTCACGGACAACAACGGTAGAAAAGCTGACTTTCGAAATGTTATTCTCATCATGACCACCAACTCGGGTGGCCGCGAGCTCACAGAGGCCGGGGTTGGATTCCGCAACGAAGTGGGTAGCGGGAAGGGGAGAGGGGCCATTGAACGTATGTTCGCTCCCGAGTTCCGCAACCGTCTGGACGCCTGGATCGCCTTCAACGCACTTCCACCGGCGGTGATCGAAAAGATCGTGGACAAGTTCATAGGAGAGCTCGCCGTGCAGCTCGAGGCGAAGAGTGTCGCCATCGACGTCACTCCCGCGGCGCGAACCTGGCTCGCCGAGAAGGGATACGATCGCTCGTACGGCGCGCGGCCGCTGGGAAGGCTCATCCAGCAGAAGATCAAAGACCCTCTAGTCGACCAGGTCCTCTTCGGCTCACTGCAGGATGGTGGCCGGGTGCTGGTGGATGTCGAGAATGGCGAACTGGCGATCAGGGATGAGGCACGCGAGACTGTGTGAAAACGCCACGGTGTCATCCTGAGCGCTCAGGATGACACGTTCAGTGATCGGTTAGGGTCATCATGGATCTCGAGATGACCATGAGCTCCGTATTTCCCGATCCCCGCCGCGCCAGAGGCGATGTCGTCGCCCTCGGCGACGATCTGCGACCGGCGACGATCCTCGACGCGTACCGTCATGGGATTTTCCCCTGGCCAGCCGAGGGAATGATACTTCCATGGTTCTCGCCGAAACGGCGTGCGGTGCTCGACTATGATCGTCTGCACGTCTCACGAAGTTTGAAGCGCGCCCGGCGAAGCACCGCATTCACGTTCACGATCGATCGTGCGTTCCCCGCCGTGATTCGTGCCTGCGCAGAGGCTTCGAGGCCCGATCAGGACGGAACGTGGATCTTCCCTGAAGTGATCGAAGCGTACACGGAGCTCCACCGGCTGGGCCATGCGCACAGCATCGACGTCTGGGAAGACGACCTGCTCGTCGGAGGAATCTACGGCGTCGACGCCGGCGGTGCGTTTGGTGGTGAAAGCATGTTCTACAGGAGGCCTGACGCATCGAAGCTCGCGCTGCTCCATCTGATGGATCATCTGCACGAGCGGGGACTCGATTGGTTCGACATCCAGGTGATGACTCCGCACATGGAGTCGCTCGGCGCTCGGCTCATCAGCAGGAGCGCGTTTCTCGACCGGCTCGAAAAAGCGCAGAAGGCCGGACGAGAGTTGTTCGACCAGATGTCCGTTCAGCGTAGATGAACGAAATTGTTTCGCAAGGCGGCCCGCAGGCCGCCCGTACGAACTGACCTGTCAGGGTCCGAGATCGAGCGCCGGTTTAACCTCGCCGCGATGACAGGTCTCTCAGTTGACCGCCGGATTCGGTCCGCCCAGATTGGGGATCGCCTTGAGATTCTCATTGATCGTTCTGGTCATGGCGGCCATCTCGCGCGCCACCTGTTTATGGGGTCTGTCCTCGAGCTCCCACTTGTCGACGACGTGGCAGTGACCGCAGCCGACGCCGAGCGCGCGTCCCCAGCCCATGTCCATGATGCGAATGAGCCGTCCGGCCGGGACTCCTCGCAAGACCTTGATGTTCTTGAACACTTCTTCCGCCGGCTCGTTCTCGCGGCCCTTGATCATTTCGAGAACCTCGGCGGACTTCTGGGCGCGCCACGCGGCCGCCTGTGCTGATTGCGCAGAGTCCGGGGCCGCCGGAGGCGGCGGCGGGTCGGGAGGGATCGGGGAGCCTGGAGGCGTCGATGCAACGCACCCAGCGAGGAGGAGAACCGTGAATACCGAGGCGGACGACACCGTCCGAATTCCGGGAAGCATACTGAAGCCCTCCGTCATGCGATGAAGATCGATGGCGAGAGGATAAGACCGTCTCAGGTCGGTGTCGAGTTACAAAAGTGGGACTCCGTTCAGCCTTCCATCTCAGAGGTTTTCTTGGATGCGGTCTTCCGAGCCGAGTGATCGAGGGTCCGCTTCCGAATCCGGATCGACTTCGGCGTGACCTCTACCAGTTCATCCTCATCGATCCACTCGAGGCACTGTTCGAGCGTCAGCACTTTCGGCGGAGCCATCTGGACGGCGATGTCGGAGCCTGAAGCGCGCATGTTGGTCAGATGCTTTTTGCGACACGCTTGAATGACCATGTCGACGTCGCGAGAATTCTCGCCGACGACCTGTCCGCCATAGACTTTGTTGCCCGGTCCGAGGAAGAGGGTTGCCCGCTCCTGGAGTCCTTCGAGGGCGTACGCCGTCGTGTCGCCCGATTCCTTGGAGACGAGAGCGCCCTTGCCACGCGACGCGATGTCGCCCTTGTATGGGCCGTACTCCAGAAAGTTGTGATACAGCAGACCGGTCCCGCGGGTCTCCGTGAGGAACTCGGTGCGAATCCCGAAGAGGCCGCGAGTGGGAATCTTGAACTCGATGCGAACGCGTCCGCTGCCTGGATTGACCATGTCCGACATCTCACCTCGACGGATCTGGAGCTTGTCCATCACGGCTCCGACATGCTCTTCGTCGACGTCGACGACGAGCGCTTCATACGGCTCGAGCACGTGGCCGTCGACCATCTTCGTGATGACCTGAGGCCGGGACAGCGCGAACTCGAAGCCCTCGCGTCGCATGTTCTCAGCGAGAATCGAGAGATGGAGCTCGCCGCGACCGCTCACTTCGAAGCGATCGGGAAGGTCGGTTTCCCGGACGCGCAAGGCAACGTCTTTCCGGAGCTCCTTCTCGAGGCGCTCCTTGATGTTTCGCGACGTCACGTACTTGCCTTCCAGCCCGGCGAACGGCGAGTCGTTCACCATCCAGAACATCGATACGGTCGGTTCGTCGATCGGAATCGGTTCGATCTGCTCGGGGGACTCCGCTGAAGCGATCGTCTCGCCGATCTCGACCTCGCTGAAGCCGGCCAGCGCCACGATCTCGCCGGCGGCAGCTTCCGAGACTTCCTCGCGGCGCAGGCCCTCGAAGACGGTCAGCTTCGCGACGCGCTTCTTGTGATGGCTTCCATCGCGAAGGATCAGGACGACGTCTTCGCCCTGGCGGACCCTGCCGCGCTGAATTCTGCCGACGGCGAGACGTCCGACGTACTCGTTGTAGTCGATCGCCGTAATGAGGATCTGCAGCGGTCCATCGGCGTTGCCCACCGGAGGTGGAATGCGCTTGAGAATCGCGTCGAAGAGGGGACGAACGTCGTCATTGCCGTCATCCGGTGCGATCCGGACGTAACCGTCGCGTCCCGAGGCGTAGAGAACGGGGAAGTCGAGCTGTTCGTCGGATGCGCCGAGCTCGATCATCAGGTCGAACACTTCGTTGAGAACTTCGACCCACCGGGCGTCGGGCCGGTCGATCTTGTTGATGACGACGATCGGGAGCAGCTGAAGCCCGAGCGCCTTCCGAAGGACGAAGCGCGTTTGAGGCATCGGGCCTTCTGCGGCATCCACCAGGAGAATGACACCGTCGACCATCGAGAGGACGCGCTCAACCTCGCCGCCGAAATCGGCGTGGCCCGGCGTGTCGACGATGTTGATCTTCACCTCTCTCGGGTGGACGAAGTCCGCCGGGAGCACTCCTCCGAGATGAGTTGGAGTCGGCTCGTGATGGACGGGATGGCCCACGGCGTCAGGTGCGTCGACGACGTAGCGGATCGATGTGTTTTTCGCGAGAATCGTGATGCCACGCTCGCGCTCGAGGTCGTTCGAATCCATGACCCGCTCGTCGATGTGCTGATTTGAGCGGACAGCGCCCGCCTGTTTGAGCAGCGCATCGACCAGCGTGGTTTTCCCATGATCGACGTGAGCGATGATCGCGACGTTTCGTATGTCATATCTGAATTGCATAGTCTCTGATTCCGCATCGACCGGACGATGGATCGGTCCGGCCGCGCGTTCACTTTCCTGCTGGTTGAATTCTGCCACCGCGAGGACTTCGAGGGGAGTGGCAATGAAGCTACAACAAACGGGCGTCCGTAGGATTCCCGCAGAAGGGTTACGACCTCGTTCTTCCCTTGCCCATCGGCTGGCCCGTTGCCCGTTGTGAGGAAGGAGATACCGGCGATCTCTCTGTGTGGTATACAGAATTCTTCCACTCGAATGAAAAGTTTCCCGCACTCCAACACGGCGTGTGGGGGGAGCGTGTCATGCGCATCAGCTACGTGTCCGGAGTGTCCCTCGCGTTTGTGGCGATGATTGCCTTGCCCGCGGTCGCCGGTACAGTCACAGGATCTTTCAAAACCGGAGACGCCGCAATCGCAAAGAAAGACTTCGCTGCGATCAAGAGCAGACTCTCTGCGGAAAACATCGACATCCTGGTGGAGGACTACAACAGCGACCAGGAGAATCTCGACTCGATGATCGGAATCCTGGACATCTGGCTGCCGAAGAAGATGAAGTTCCTGTCGGGAACCGTGAGTGACAGTCAAGCGGTCCTCGAACTGCAGGGCGAGCCTTATGCGGGAACCAGAATGATTTATCTCGCGCGCATGCAGAGGACAGTGGATGGCTGGTTGTTTGATGGCGCCGTACCGGCTGGATTCATGAAATAACGCGTCGCCATTCTGAGAACAGGGTTCATTTCGCTCGGATGACTGGCCAACTTCCCCCGAACGGGCTCTCGGGTCCAGGAAGGTCGCTCATCAGTTTCAGGATGTCGCTTCGCAGGCTCGCAAGATCGAATCCACGATCGTCGGTCACCCGGGCGATCGCCAGTGTCGCCTCCTGCAGCCGTTCAATGGCGGGGCGAGGCTGCCGCCGTTCGGCGTGCACACAGCCGACGCTGACCTGAAGAAACGCCCGGATGAATTCGAGCTCACCGCCCACGGCTTCGAAGAACAGCTCCTCGAAGAGGTCGCCGGCTTCGTAGAACTGCTGAGAATTGAATAGCGCGACTCCGCTCGCGAACCGGGGATCGGTCTGAATCTCTTCCGATGCACGGCTCGTCATCGCGGAACCGCCACTCAATACTCGATGCGGTACTCGTAGATGAACTCGACCCGCTTTCCTTTGACGAGCAACGGGTAGAACGTGGCCCGCGAGAACTCGGCCCGGTTCTGTCTCTCGAGCGCTTCCGAGCCGGTCGTGTTGCGGAGTGTCTTGATGTTCGTCACGATGCCGGCAGTGTTGACCGTCCCTTCCAGAACGATCTCGCCTCTGGTTCGAGACTGACTGTAGACCGGCGAAGGGGCGTCCCTGAACCGTACCGTAGTCGATGCCCCTTCCGCCTCGTCCGCGCTCTTCATTTCAGTCGACAGGGAGTCCTCAGGTACCCAGCCGGTGCCCTTTACGAGGCGGATCTCAGCCCAGCCATCCCGCCGCGCCACGATCGAAACGGTCTCGCCCTGGCGGTACGTAGTGACCACCGGCGTTCCGCCGTCCGGTCCTTCGTGTATGGAAAGCTCCGGCTCATCCACATACTGAATCGCGATCGTTTCCCTTACCGGTTCTGATGGTTCCTCGGAACCTGAACAACCGAGAATCGCAACGGCGGTGACGATCAGGCAGAGCGTTCTAACCAAAGACATCTCTCCTCGTGAAGATGGTGAATGCCACGACGAGCGCACCGATGGCCCACGCCCCCAGCAGAGCGATGCAGAATAGCAGAGACATTCCGTCGTAGGGTGGGGCCTGTCCGCTGTAGTAGTCCGCCAGGGGAAGTGCGGAGACAAACAAATACTTTGCGGCGGTCCAGTCGGGACTGATCCGCGAGAGGATAGTTCCTCCGATGAGTGCCGAAAGCATCGCTCCCATCGAGGCTGCGCTCGATTTGAAGAGCACGGAAAGCATGAGCGAGATCGAGGCAACCACGATCAGCGCGAACCATCCGAGGCCGTACGCGATCAGTGCATCCTTCCACAGCGGCAGTTGCCGGACGGCCTCGAATGTCAGATTTCCCCGTTCGGAGACCTGAAATCCGCTGAAAACCGGAGCTTCCCATCCTCGGGGCTCGAGCACGAGTGCAGACACACCATAGGCAAGCAATCCTCCCAACAGCAGCGTCAATGTCGTGAAGATATAGAGCGACATGAGCTTCGAGGCGAGAATCTTCCAGCGCTTCACCGGTCTTGTAAGGAGAAGCTTGTCCGTACCCTCCGCATTCTCCGCAGATACGATGTCGCTTCCCAGGACGGCGATGAGCAGAGGCAGCAGCAGAAAGCCGGCGGCATTTGCGAAGGTCCGGGCAAACCGAGGAGCCGTAGGTCTTTCCGGATTGATGTCGTGATCGAGATAGAACTGGAGGCGGGTTTTCTCAGCACGAAGCGAACGCGCCCACGAGGCGTTGACCGCGTCGCGGCGCAGCATGTTCTCGTACCGGGTGATCTGCTGTTGCACTTCGGCGCGCCAGTCACGGTTTGCAGTCCGCTCGAGCTGCCTGTACTGAGAGTATGCGATCACCGAAAGAATCGACAGAAGAATCGCAAGGACGATCGCGAACCTCCGCCGGCGAATCATTTTGATCGTTTCATTCTCGACAAGCAGTGCAAAGTTCGTCATCTGATGGACGGTTCATGACCCGCTCATGCGGAGATCACAGAACCGTCTCGCCTCCTGTTGCCTCGAGAAACATCTCCTCGAGCGTCCGCTGATGAAGCTGCGCCCGATAGACCTTGACGCCGCCCGCGGCGAGCGCGGCGATCAGTTCGGCCGTCTGCTCGCGGTCCGCTGGAATCCGCAGCGCGTGATCGTATAGAACAGGGGACATTCCAAATCCTCGGGCCAATGCGGCCGCAGTGTCCGGACGGTCTACCGTCAGTTCCATCTCCCTGCTCACCGCGATCAGGTCGGCCACGCGGCCGGTGCGAAGAATGCGGCCATGGTGGATGATCGCAACCCGATCGCACATCAATTCAATCTCCGCGAGCAGGTGACTCGATACCAGGATGCTCATGCCGTTCCGAGCCGCGAGTGAACGGAGCAGAGCGCGAATCTCGCGAATGCCCGCCGGATCGAGGCCGTTGGCCGGCTCATCGAGGATCAGCACCCTGGGCTTGCCCAGCAGTGCCTGCGCGATACCCAGCCGCTGGCGCATCCCGAGAGAATAGGTGCCGACGCGATCTTCGAGACGATTTGAAAGCGCGACGAGCGCCGCCACACGCTCGATCTCTTCCGGTTCGACCTTCCCGAGCATTCTGGCGAACTGTTCGAGGTTTTCCCGGCCGCTCATGAAGCGATACAAGTCGGGAGTCTCCACGATGCAGCCAACGCACGCGAGAGCCTTCTCGAATTCGCGTCCCAGATCATGCCCGCAGATCCGGACGGTTCCCTTCGTCGGGCGGATCAGTCCAACCAGCATCCGAATGGTCGTGGTCTTGCCAGCGCCGTTGGGCCCCAGAAACCCGAACACTTCGCCGGGTCGGAGCTCGAACGACACTTCGTCGACAATCGTCTTTTTACCGATGACTTTCGTGAGTCTGTCTGCGACCAGTGTCGTCTGTTCCAAGATCTTCTCCGGTGTAGTCCTGAAATATGCGAGGCGCCACAGGGCTTTTCGTGAGAGCCACGGCGTCGGATGTAATGACGTCGTGGAGCTTTTCCCCCGAGGTGCTCATGTTGAAACGTTTTCTGACGTGGAAGCTTCCACTCGTAACGGCATTGTTCGCGTCCCTCGTATTCGCGTCGGGCTTCATCCTGGTGCTGCGAGGAGATGTCGGAGAGGCTGTAACCGCCCCGGTCGCGGAACCTCGAGCGGAGACCCTTCCGGAAACACTGCGTGTGGTGCTGCTGGGAGACTCGCTTGCCAGAGGAACGGGCGACGAGAGCGGACTGGGTATCGGAGGCACGCTGGACGCCGAACTCGATTCGCGCAAAGTCACCCGGCGCCCCACGATCAATCTGGCAATCAACGGAGCGCGCACTCCGGACCTGCTCAGACAACTCGAAAGCCGTAACGTCCAACAGATCATCCGCGAATCGAATGTAGTCGTGCTGTCCATTGGAGGAAACGACCTTTTCGGAGGGTTCGGCAGAGTGAATGCACCACCCGAGAATCCCGACGCTGTGATGAATGCCGTGCTCGGACGCATTGATCAGATCGTCGGAGGCGTCCGGGAAGCAAATCCGGAAGCGCGCATTTTTCTGATAGGCCTCTACAACCCCTTCACCGAAAGCGAATCAGGCGGCAGGCTCGGTGAATTCGTCAACCGTTGGAACGGCAAGCTGCTCGAGCGCTTTCAGAGTGATCCCGATCTGACGGTCGTACAGACCTACGACCTTTTTTCCCACCGACAACGCCTGAGTCTCGACCGCTTTCATCCCGGCAGGGAAGGCTATCGATTGATCGGACGTCGGATCGCAGACTCGCTCTGAGCAGCGAAAGTCTACAGGTGATGGACGTGTCTGTGGCAGAAGATCACCCTGCCACAGATTGCCTTCATTGAAATTCGCGGTTACCGGATGACCAGATTGTTGATGACACTGCGAACGCCATCGACGCGGCTCGCCGCTGTTCCGATGCTCGAGCGTTGCGCCGCGTTGTCAACACTGCCCGTCAGCGTCACGACTCCGTTGTCCACGGAAACGCCGATGGAAAAGGTCAGAGCGGGATGGTCGGACGCGATTGCGGCGCGCACGTCGGCTTCCATAGCGGCGTTGTCGAGCGGCGCGGGAGTGACTTGATTGAGGGATGTACAGGCCAGCGCCGAGAGCGCGAGGACTGCAACGAGTGCCAGCATAATTTTGTGTTTCATTCTGATGCTCCTTCTCCTTTATTCGAACTTATATGTATGAATTCGCTTCAGGAGATAGCAAGCGCCATACCGGGTCGCCGATTCGCTCGATGTCATTGAAAATAAAGCCCGCCAGAGCCCGGTTAGATCGCTTTCTCGGCACACCAGTTGCTCTTGAAATGGTGAGCCGGTAACGCGGCCGCTAACCGAACAGGAGGCCCCTCATGGCAGGGACAAAATTGAAGATGAAAAGCTCCTTGGCAGCGCTGGTGTGCGCCGGGGCGCTCGCGGCCGGGACGGCTGCTGCCCAAAGTGAAATCGAGATCCGATCCGCGAGAATCCATTCGAAAGATCCGATCGTGGCTGCGCAGCGCCTGGCAGGAACCCAGGCAACCATCTCTTTGAGAGAGACTGCCGTCCGCCCGGTGGCGAGATTCCCTGACGTAGTTCTTGGAACGGTCTCTTATCAGATGTCTGCAACCGGACCCTCCGTCAATGTGCCGTCCGGCCAGATTCAACAGCCAGCACAGGGTCGGATTGCAGCGATGGATCTCCTCCCTGCGTTCGTCGACGGAGACTCTCTTCTCGTAATACCCGAGAATTTTACTGGCGATCCAACCCAGGCAGGGACGGTCGACGCTGGAGGAATTTCAGGGCGTGGTACTACGGTCCGGTTTAACCGGCCGATCGATTCGCCGTTCATCGGGATTGCCGGTCCGGGATCGTCACCGGGAATTGCCGGATCGGGCGCGATTCCAACTCAGGGCGTCGTACTGCCCATTTCACAGGGCGGACAGGCGACAGGGGTGCAAGCAGGGACGCCGTCCGGCTCGACTCGCAGCTCGGGAAGCGCGCGGGGCACCCTCCGAATCGGTGGACGGCCCTGATAAAGGATCTGCCGCGACCAAGTGTGCGAATGGTTAGACTACGGCTATTTGTCGGGACCTCTCTACCCGTGAAAAATCCCCGGAATCGAAGATGCTCCGAGTACTGCGTGAAGTTCGACACGGGAGAACTTCACAACGACTTCTACAGATTTTCAGGGCTGGAACAATCTGGCGGTCGCCTTGTTGTACGAACTTCATGACTTCCGATATCCGCAGGGCGCTCGTTTGTGAGGACGATGCCACGATCCGCCGCATGATCACCACGATGCTGGAACGTGAGGACTTCGTTGTGGATGCGGCCGAAGACGGTGAGGCTGCGATCCGGATGATCGATCAGGAGCGATATCAGCTTCTGGTAATCGATCTGATGATGCCTCGGGTCAGTGGCTATCAGGTTGTCGAGTACCTCAAGCAGAACATTCCCCCGTCCCTCAAACGCATCGTGGTGACGACCGCGGCGACTTCAGCGATGCAGAGCCCGTTTCCGGAGGAGATCTGCAAGGTGCTCGCGAAGCCGTTCGACATGGACGAGTTCATCACCTTTGCACGCACCTGTTCGGAAGACACGCTCACGCGAACGAAACGTTCCGCGTCGTAGGGCCCGCAGGAGAGGAGCGCACCAGCGGGGATCTGACGTGGAGCGCTCTCGCCTCGTGGGCCCAGCAGGCGGGCCTCTTGACGGGTGACCTGGCGATCGAAGTGTGCTGGTCGTTCGTCGACGATCCTACCGGTCGTCGGCTCCAGCCGTGTCACAACAGCGTCCGAGTCGGATACGGGAGCACGAAGGGGTGATCGGCAAGAGCCATGTAGCTGCGGCAGGCGGCATCGCTCATGGCGTAGCCGAGGTTGATCAGTTGCTCCTGCTCTTCATCGGTGAAGCAGTTCAGTCGCGTGCGGAGGGTCGAGAGTCGTTCCTGCAGTCGGCTGCTGATGCGGACCGAGTTCATGCGGTAATCGCTGATGCGGGTCGTGATGCCCCAGTAAGCTCCCCGACGCACGCCGCGCACATATTGATCGATCAGCCATCGCCGTCGGAGTGCCCGTGCCTGAGCGGTGGCTATGTCGAGCGCCCTGGCAGCCTGCCGGTGCCATGCCGCGCCGGGCGTGGCGCTGTGCTCAAACGGCGCGCCGGCGTCGCTAACGAGCACGATCTCCGAATCCCAAGCCGATTCCAGCGCGAGGTTGTCGTAGATACCGCCATCGCTGAGCTGCAGTTCGGTGCGGAAGCCGGGACGGTCGTACAGGTGTGCGCCGGGAAGACGCCGGAAACCGGATGCCTTCATGCGGAGCGTCAGGGGAGACAGGAGTGGTGGAAATGCGCTCGATGCGGCGACGGCCGTTGCCAGCGTGATGCCCTCCGACGACGCACTGCCGATGAGGTAATCGGCCACGTAGTCGCGCCCGAATCGAAAGGCCCGTCCCGTGCCGAGATTCGTCGACTGAAAAATGAACGAGGGCCTCCAGGGAAGTTTCCTGAGCGGAAAGTCGCCAAAGAGATGTTTTTCGTAGGCGCGTCGAAGCATCCGCACGGGCGTGCGACCGGGAGTGATGAAACCCTCCAGGACTGCCGGCGCGTCGAGATCGCGCCGGCAGAACGAGCGGAGTTGTGCGGTTACTACCGCGTCGAGATTGGTCGCGCGGTCATCCTCCCAATCGATTGAAGACCACGCCTGCGCGAGACATCCGGCCGCGATCGATCCGCCCGAGACGCTCACCACTCGATTGAGCTGCCGGAGCAGTCCGAGCTCATTGAGCCGGAGAATGGCGCCGAGGTGAAAGAGCGTCGCGCGGAAGCCGCCGCCACTCAGAGCGAGGGCAATCCCTTTGCGCAGCTTCTTCGGCATGGCGCATTGTCGCCCGAGTGCGGCTCCAGATGCACATCCGGTGAAGTGGGCCGGCTGCCGGATGGGCGACCCGAGAGCTGGCAGTCGTCGCGAAGCTTTACTCCTGTTGCCGAAGTCCTGTTTACTGTCCCCGGTCATGTACAGCCGACCAGCACCGATTCGGATGCCTGATGGTTCGCTCCACTGGGAGGGAGTTCCGATCGCACCGCTCGCCCAGGAGAAGGGGACGCCGTTCTTTCTGTTCGGTGAAGAGCGGCTGCTGAAGAATACGCGAATGGTGGGAAGATCGCAGACGCTCGACGGCTGGGAAGCGAATCCGGCACTGCTCGAGATCGAACGGGAACTGGCGTTGTCGAGCAGCTGAGGAACCCGGATGACACAGGGAGCCTTCAGTAGCCTCGAGCCGGATCGACCACGTTCTCGAGGGGCTCGCCGCGTGCGAAGCTGCGAAGATTTCTGCTGAAGAGAGCGACCTGCCGTGCGCGCACGAGCGGGCTCCGCCAGGTGGTGTGCGGAAGTACGACCACGCTCTCCATCGTCCAGAATGGATGGTCGGATGGAAGCGGCTCCTCATCGAATACATCGAGGACTGCGCCCGCCAGCCGTCCGCGCCGAAGGGCGTCGAGCATCGCGGTTTCGTCGACGACTTCTCCTCGGGCGACGTTGATCAATCGCGCCTGCGGCGGGAGAGCCTCGAACACGTCTCTGCCGATCAACCCGTGCGTCTCCTCGGTGAGCGGCACGGCGACGACCATCCAGTCAGAGGTCTTCGCGGCCCTGTACAGATCGGACACAGGCAGAACCGAATCGAATGCAACCGCGGGTACGGGATTCCTGCGGAGAGCAGTGAGCGTGACTCCGAAGGGACGGAGACGAGTTGCGATCTCGGTGGCGATGCGTCCGCCTCCCACGATCAGGATGCGCTTTCCTGCGAGCTCGTTCCGTTCGACTTTCTCCCATCGCCGCTCACGCTGGCGATGGAACATCTCGCGCAGCTGTTTTTCGGAGGCCAGAATCATCGCGACGACCCACTCCGCAATCGACGGCGCGTGGACTCCCGCGGAATTGGTCAATACGATCGTCCGCTCTCGAAACGCGGGCGTAAGGATGTGATCGACTCCTGCGGATCCGGTGTGAATCCATTCGAGCGGATACTCCCGAATCAAGCGGTCTCCCTGGTCCGCCGAAAGCCACCAGCGGAACAACGCCCGCGCCCCAGCGCCGTTCCGGATCAACTGTCCATCCGCGTCATACGGAATGAGCTCGACGCCGCATTGGAGGGCAAGCTCGGTCAGGTCATTCTCGAAGTGCGCCGGAATGAGGACGCGGGTTGCCCCGTGGCTGGAAACCGGCGGTTCGTTTTCAGCGAGCACGAGCAAAAGATGGACGAGCGGTAAATAAATGTCAAAATGGTTCAGTTAGCCCCGCCATGACCTACACAACTTCTGCTCCTTGTAAAGTCCGGAGGCGGCGCCGGGCCTTGCGGGCCACGGCATGGTTCGCAGTCTCCGTGAGCCTCGCCCTCTCGACGATCTCCATTCACGCAGAACGATCGATTCCTCCTTCGGTGCGGGTAACCCCCTCGGAAACCCACCGGGGGATGCTTCACATCGATGCAAAGGGCGTCTCACTCCGTGAGCTCGTCTCTGCGGTCCAGCTTCACGTCGATCACAGAATCGTCCTTCGGTTCGAAGGCGACCGATTGGTCCGATTGACGGCTCGGGACATCACCCCGGCGGAGATCGTCCGTCGGTCCGCGAGACTCTCAGGTCTGCATGTGAGCGAGATCGCCGGATCGATGATGCTCACGGATCCGCTCGAGCCAGTCCTCCACCTCGATGTGAAGAACGCGAGCGTCCGGGACATCCTCCGCTCGGTCAAAAAACAGTGCGGAATCCGAAACCTCATCATCGATCAGGAAGTCAGCGGCCAGGGTACGTTTCTATTTACCGGCGTTCCCTGCGGGGAAGGACTTCGGGTGATTCTCGCTTCGCTGGGACTTGCAGCCGAGGTCGAGACGGGACTGGTGCGGGTCAAGGGGAGCGATCGATAAGTGGAAGTAGTAGAGGGTACGAAACGCCTGCAGACAGGACGGATCATCGCGGCGACGGTCTTCGTAGGGGCGGTTGCGGCGATCTACCTCTCGCCGGCCAGCGAGTGGCTCACGCTCGAGAATGTTCGCGCAACGCTCGATGATCTCCGGAGTCTCTGGTACGGCCCCATCGTCTTCGTATTCATTTATGCCGCGGCCTGTGTGGTGGCGATTCCGGCGAGCATCTTCGTGCTCTCCGCCGGAATCATCTGGGGATGGGGCCTCGGGGTCGTTTATGCGCTCATCGGCAGCATGTTCGGAGCAGCCGCCTCGTTTTACGTCGCGCGGTATATCGGTGGGGGACTCCTCCAGCGTTTCGGCAGAATGGGAGTCAGCGCGCAGAAGCAGCTCGAGAAGGCCGGATTTCGTTCCATGCTGATACTCCGGCTGCTCGGAATCCCGTTTCCCGTACTGAATTTTGCCGCCGGAGTCGCGCGCATGCGATTCTCCGCCTTCATGCTGGGAACCTTTCTGGGCATCATTCCTTCCCAGTTCGTGATCGCTTATTCGGCGGACTCGATTGCAAACGGCTCGCTCAGCGGGGGCGACGCGCTGATCCGGGTGTTCATCGCTGCGGGGCTGATGGGGATTCTCGTTTCGATCCCATTCCTCGTGAAAAAGTTCGCAACCCGGAAGGGGCTGATCGTTCCCGAGCCCCCACCCTGAGGGTTCTGAGTTCAGAATCCTGGAGAGCCGCCAGCCCAGGTTTTCTTCTTCGCTCCCACAACCCACAACCCTGCTAAGATAGCGGGTCGATCTCGCTGTTCGAGATGTTATATTGACGATCAAACTGTTCCAATGATCGAAATTCAGATTCATCCGAGCGATATCCGGCGGAAGGTCCGCTACTTCTTCTTCAACAGAAGAGCTGTGCTCGCCGGCATCGGCGTTCTGGGCGTGCTTCTGTTTTTCGTGATTACCTCGATGGCGGTGGCCCCCTCGGTCATCAGGCGCGTCTACAAGAACAACTACGTTCACGCCATGCGGCAGGAGCGTGCGGTTCAGAGCGAGCGGCTCAAGCAGCATGTGGATCAGATGACCTCGCTGGCGGCAAACCTGGACGTTCATCGGATCCGGGTCGAGAAACTGATGACGGTCTACGGGCTCAGCCCGATGGGGCTCGGTCATGGAGGTCTTCAGAACCCGCTGAGCTCTCGAAGGCACGCTCACGAGATTGCGTTGATGGACGCCAGAAGTCAGGAGAGTCAGCTCAGGAGCTCGGTCGAGCAACTCCAGCAACAGATCGAGATTCTGGCCAGCTACGAACGTGCGAACGCAGAGCTGATCCGGCACGTTCCCTCGATCCTGCCGGTACCATCGGATCAGTTCGTGCTGACCTCGCCGTTCGGCGGGAGGATCTCGCCATTCACGAGAACGTCCGACTTTCACAAGGGTCTGGACCTCGCAGCTCCGACCGGGACTCCGATCCTGGCGAGCGGTGACGGAGTCGTGACCTTCGCTGGAAGGTATCCGATGTCACAGAATGTCGCCTGGTGGCGCTTCGGTAACGTCGTCGTGGTAAACCACGCGGACCGGTTCATCACGATCTACGCGCACTGCGATACGGTGAACGTAAAGGCGGGGCAGCGGGTTTCACAGGGTGAGGTGATCGCCACGGTGGGATCGACCGGCTGGAGCACCAATTCGCACCTGCATTACGAGGTCAGGAGCAACCTCGAGAGGCCCGGACATTTCGATCCCATCGATCCGCGAATCTACATTCTCGATTATCAGTGGAGCGACGAAGAAGCGCTGCTGATCCGGGCGAGAACCTCGAAAGACTACAAGAATTTCGATCCATTGCCGTCGACGTTCATTGGGAAGATGGGGGTGTGATGTCAGCCAGCGGAGACAGCCAGTCGTTTCCAACCATGATCATTCCGCACGGGACGGAGATCAAGATCAATACGCACGGTCAGCTTTCGATCAAGACCCCGGGGAATCTGGTCATTCAGAATTCCGGAAACTACTCGGAGCTGGAATCGACGAACGGCTCGATCCGCATCGAGGACAACGTGAGCGTGGAAGCGGTCAGCGTCCGCGCTGCACAGGCATGCTTCATCCAGGGCACCCTGACGGCCTGGCGGGTTCAGGCGAAGAAGATCGCGCTCGAGGATCATGCGAAGGCATACATCATGATGCAGGAGTGCGAGCAGCTCGAGCTCTCGAAGACCAGCCGTCTGGTAGGCAACTTCGCCAACGAGCGCGAGATCTACCTGATGCTCGGAAAGTTCAGCGCGCAGCTCAAGGAGCTGCCCGGCAATGTCGACATTCAGGGATCGTCATCCATCGCCTCCGGGCGCCCGGGTGGAGCACAGACGATTCCCGGAACCGTGTCGGAAGCGGACAAACCCGAAGAGCTCCCCGCGCAGTTGCAGGAAGCCCTGGCGATTCTCGAACAGGAGATTCACCTGCCGGAGCTGGATGCGCAGTCGAAGGAAGCGTTGCGTGAGGTCGTCTTCGCGCTTCGTGCGAGGAATCTGCAGCGGGCAGCGCTGATTTATCGCGATTCATTCAGCGAGTTGACCTCGCCGTCCCCAAGACTTCGGGCAGCCTACGATCTGCTGGCGACGCATTTTCGCAACGCCCGCTGAGCCTTCGCCCGCCCACCCACCCGGTTATGAGTTGTGGGTTGTGGGTTGTGTGACCCCCCACCCCCCAACCCCCAGCCCACAACACACAACCCGGTGGGACGGGGGGTCAAAATATCGGATAGGCCGTGGGCGGCGTCCGCCCACCCAAGAGATATAACAGAAACA
>JBGTDX010000178.1:0-2905 GCA_041748075.1 Thermoanaerobaculia bacterium | reverse complement strand
CGGACACGCCGTGCCCGAGCAGAAGGACTCCGTAGATCCCTCAACACCCGGAAAACCCGTGCACTACATCGCGATGGAGCTCGTGCGAGGACTTTCACTCCGCGACAAGATCCATGGCGAGAAGGCGCCGCTCAAAGAGCTCGTCCGCTGGCTTGCGCAGGTGGCCGAGGGGATGGCGAAGGCGCATGCAGCAGGAATCGTCCATCGCGATCTCAAGCCTGAGAACGTGATGATCAGCAATGACGGCTTCGCGAAGATCCTCGACTTCGGCCTCGCGAAGCTGACGGAAGGGAAGACGCCGGTCGAAGGGGGCGCCTCGATGGCGACCGCCGTGCGGAACACGCACGAAGGCGCCGTGATGGGAACGGTCGGCTACATGTCGCCCGAGCAGGTGCAGGGACGAGTCGTCGATGCACGCTCCGACATCTTTTCGTTCGGCTGCATGCTGTATGAGGCGACCACGCGCGAGCGCGCGTTCGATGCCGACTCGCAGATCGAGACGATGCATCAGATCATCAACGCGGCGCCCGTTCCGGTCTCGGAGCTGAACCCCGATGCGCCCGCAGAGCTTCGGAAGATGATCCGGCGCTGCCTCGCGAAAGATCCCGAGAAGCGCTACCAGTCGATGAAGGATCTATCCCTCGAGCTGTTCGACATGGTCGAGGAGTTCGACGAATTGTCGACGAGTGCTTCGTCGCGATCGAGCTCGGGATCGGGGTCGATGGCGGTTCTCGCGCCGCGAAAGAACTGGCCGATCATTGCAATTGCTGTCGTGGTGCTTACTGCAGTCGCCGTTCTCAGTATCCTCCTTCTGCGACGGCAGGCTGCGGGAGCGTCAACGTCCGTCAAGGCCACCTTCACGCAGCTGACCGATCTCGGAGGCCCGGAGAGCCAGCCAGCGCTTTCACCCGATGGTCAGAATCTCGCCTATGTGGCCAGGGCTTCGCCCTCCTCCGGAACCGACATCTTTCTCATCCGCGTTGGCGGAAGAAATCCGATCAATCTGACGAAGGGCGGCTCTCCCAACGAACGTCATCCGGCGTTCTCACCCGACGGCCAGTCGATCGCATTTCGCTCCGAGCGCGCGGGTGGCGGCATCTACGTGATGGGAGCAACGGGTGAGTCCGTCCGGAGAATCGCCGACTTCGGATACAACCCTTCCTGGTCGCCTGACGGAAAGAGAATCGTCGTTTCGACCGAGGGCGGGAACAATCCGTGGGGCCGCAGCACGACCGCTGAGCTGTGGGTCGTCGAGGTGCAGACCGGCGAGAAGAAGAAGATCTACGACGGCGACGCGGTGATGCCGCGCTGGTCGCCGAACGGGCATCGGATTGCCTTCTGGGGACTGCCGATTCCCGAACTGGGGCAACGCGACATTCTCACCATCCCGGCTCAGGGGGGAGAGGCTGTGCCTGTCACGAGCGATCCGCAGCTCGACTGGAGTCCGGCCTGGGCACCGGATGGGAAGTTCCTCTACTTCGCCAGCGACCGAGGCGGCAGTATGAATCTCTGGCGGGCGCCGATCGATGAAGTCACCGGTGAGGTGACAGGCCCGCTGCAGGCTCTCACCACTCCTTCCGCCTCGAGTGGCGAACTGACGATCGCGCAGACCGGCGGTCAGATCGCGTACTCAGCCTCCAACACCCAGATCAATGTGCACAGGATCGCGATCGACCCTCTTTCGATGAAGGCAGAGGGGGCTGATGTTCCGGTCACGAGCGGCTCGACGCAGTTCTTCGAGCCTGACGTCTCGCCGGACGGATCGCTCGTCGTGATGCGGAATGTGACCGGTCAGGAAGATCTCCACATCGTGAAGTCCGATGGCACCGATCTCCGCAAGATCACGGATGACGCGCCCAAGGATCGTGGGCCGAAGTGGTCGCCCGATGGCAAACGGATCGTTTTCTACTCGGATCGCAGCGGGCGGTACGAGCTCTGGTCGATCGATGCGCAGGGGAGCAACCTTCAGCAGATGACGAAGACGGCGGGAGATACATTCTGGTATCCGTTGTGGTCACCGGATGGACAGCGGCTTCTCGCCAGCAACACAGAGAATACGTACGTGTTCAACGTTGGAGGCGCCCTGCCCACCGGGGTGGCCGAGACGCTGCCCCCGATCGAGAAGGGACTCACATTCGCAGCCGGGTTGTGGTCGCCTGACGGAAACTGGCTTGCGGGCCTCGCGTTCCGTGATGCGGAGCCAACCCCCGGAACGTGGATCTATTCGCTTGAAGAGAAGAAGTACTCGAAAGTATCAGACCTCGGAGGATTCAGCGAGGGAGGACAGGCGTGGATGCCCGACAGTCGCACCCTCATTATCTCGGACCGAGGGGGGCTCGTCGCCGTTGATCGGGTCACGGGCGAGCTGAAGGAAGTCTTTCGTCCGGCCGGTTACTTTGCGGGCAACGCATCGGTGACCGCCGACGGGAAAACGATTTTCTTCGGTGCCTCGCGCGTGGAAGGCGACATCTGGATGGCGACGATCGATTAAGGTTAACGGCGAACGAACGCGTGTCATCCTGAGAGGCTGTGAAGAAATCGAAGCATTGTGTCATCCCGACGGTTCTAATGAACTCTCAACAATCGCGCGGCGACCGTCAGCACTTGTCATCCCGAGCTTGGTCGTGCGGGCGGGAGGGGCGAGGGACCTCCGGCGGTAGTACATGGTAGATTTGTCATCAGCGAATTGCGAAGTGCGGACCCTTCCTCAAGCAACTATGTACCATCGCGTGAGGTCCCTCGCCCCTCCCGCACACCCGCGCTTGCTTCTAATGAACCTCCTGAACCGGGATGAGTTGGTATCCGAGCGTAGTTGCTTTCTTTTGCAATGATTTGACTAGCCTTTCGCGGTAGCGCTCTTCGTAGTAGGCCGCTCCGGGATCGCGATAGGGAGTGCCGGTTTTTA
>JBGTDX010000177.1:0-6471 GCA_041748075.1 Thermoanaerobaculia bacterium | reverse complement strand
AGCCGACGTGCTCGCCGCGCAAGCCCGTGTGCCCGAGGCGTTGACGATCCGCGAGGTCACCGGCGGAGAGGCAGCCTCGATTCTGTCCGACCTCAACTGCACCGCCTACGGCATCGACCCGTCGGTTGGAACAGCGTCGATTACGGAGCGAATGTTCGATGGCGTCGTCGCGAGCGTGGGGTTTATCGATGCGACGCCTGTGGCCTGTTCGGGAACGCTCCCCGTCGACGACGTGCTGTACGTGGCATTCGTCGCGACGGAACCCGGCCATCAGCGGCGAGGGTACGCCGAAGCCGTCATGCGTCACAGCCTCGACATTGCCGGGCAACGCTTCGGACACACTCGTACGAGCCTGCATGCAACAGACGCCGGAAAGTCTGTCTACCACCGCATGGGCTACCGGGAGATTGCGCGGTTCACGGCGTACGCCACCATGTCGCACTGAAGAGGAAGGAAGTGGGTCAGAGCCCTGCTCTCCTGCCATCCCTGTAGCAAAGCGAAGCGATCATCTTTCGACACTCGATCCGCGCAAGAAGATCGGACGGTCGAGGTCTTTAGTGCAGGGCCAGGCTGCGGATCGCGATTCATGATCCGCGTCCCTTTGCGCTGGCCGCGGGGGTTGCCAGGCATCGCGGAGAATACCCGGCTCGCGAAACGGCTGAACGGAAGCGACTGAAGCCAGACCTTGCCTGGACCGCGAAGCGTGGTGAAGAAGAGGCCTTCTCCGCTGGGCTCGCGAGAGGTTTATTAGCAGCGTCGAGGTGTGCAAGATGGAAGATCGCGAGCGCGCATCGCCCGATGACGCTTCCCCGGGAGGGCCAAACAGGAGAGAATCCCACCCGATGAAAACGATGATCGCGGTTCTGACCACGGTGATGGAGGACCGGACGAGCCGCGCGAACCTGCGCAAGCTCGGAAATCTCCTGCTCGTCCTTTTCGGCCTCATTGTTTTCTACAGCGTCCTCTTTCACCTGCTCATGCTGAGGGAGGGCCAGACCCACTCGTGGATCACCGGGCTCTACTGGACCGTTACGGTGATGACGACTCTCGGGTTTGGCGACATCACCTTCCACGGGGACCTCGGCCGGATCTTCTCCGTCGTGGTGCTCTTCACGGGCGTCACCTTCATGCTCGTCCTGCTCCCGTTCACCTTCATCGAGTTCTTCTATGCTCCGTGGATGCGCGCGCAGAAGGAAGCGAAGGCGCCGCGCGAGCTGCCGCAGTCGACGCGCGATCACGTGATCCTCACCAGGTACGGACCACTCGCCACGACTCTCATCCCGGTGCTGGAGAAGTACGGCCATCCATGCGTCGTCCTCTGCCCGACCCTTCAGGAGGCGCTCGAGCTCGACGAGCGCGGCGTAGACGTGAGCGTGGGCGACCTCGACGATCCGGAAACCTACCGGCGGATGCGGCTCGAGCAGGCCGCGATGCTGGTGACCACGCGGACGGATGTGATCAACACGAATGTCGCCTTCACCGCGCGGGAGCTCTCGCAAAGCGTGCCGATCGTGGCTACTGCGACCTCGGATGCTTCGCGCGACGTGCTCGAGCTGGCCGGCGCAACCATGGTGCTGCGCCCGGAGGAGACGATGGGTGCTGCTCTCGCGCGGCGCGTCAGCATCCGCGATTCCGACGCCCACGTGATTGGCCAGGTCGGTGAGCTTCTCATCGCCGAGGCCTCGACCTTCGGCACAAAGCTTCCGGGACAGACCCTGGGGGAGAGCGGGTTGCGAGACCAGACGGGCGTCGGCGTGATCGGAATCTGGGATCACGGCAGCCTGGCGATCGTGGATCGGGACACGATGATCACCCCGGAAACGGTCTTCATCCTGGCGGGCACGCGTGAACAACTCGACCTCTACAACGCCGCATTCTCAAACCCGGATGCCCCGGCGCCGCGCGTGCTCGTCATCGGCGGCGGCCGCGTCGGCCGTTCCGCGAGCGATGCGCTGAAGAGTCTCGGCATCAGGACCACTATCATCGAGAGGATCGCCGAGCGCGTGGAGGGTCATCCCGAAGCGGTCATCGGGGATGCAACGCAGATGGAGGTGCTGAAAAAGGCGGGCGTCCGCGATGCCACGAGCGTCATCATCACCACACACGACGACGACACGAACGTAGCGCTCACCATCTTCTTCCGCAGGCTGCGCGAGAACTGGCAGATCCTCGCCCGCAGTAACTTCGACCGCAACGTCAAGACGCTCTCGCGTGCGGGAGCGGACCTGGTGCTTTCCTACGCCTCGATGGGCACGAACGCCATCTTCAATCTCATCCGCGGAGGCGAGTTTCTGCTGCTCGCGGAAGGTCTCCGCGCATTCTCTTTCTCGATCCCGTCCGCCATCGCCGGGCGCAGCCTGGGGGAGTCGAAGATTCGGACGCGGACCGGCTGCACGGTCATCTCGGTCGAGGAGGACGGGACGAGGGAGTTGAATCCCGGGCTGGATTTCGTGATGCCGAACAAGGGCCGCATGCTGCTCGTCGGCACGCTGGAAGCCGAGGACCGGTTTCTGGAGATTTTCCATCCCTCGAAAGCGCACCGGCGGAAGCCAGGCTGACGTCGAGGTCCCGCATGGGTCCATTTTCTACAAGGGGCGCTCATTGCGCCTCCAGTTTTCATTCTCCGGATCTGACTCGGTCGGATTCGCGATCTCCACCTGCATCCGGCCGCCGCGAATGTGCAGGTCCCGCTGCGGGAAAGGTACCTGAATCCCGTGGTCCCTCAAGGCATCGTGAATCGCGAAATTCAGGCCGCTTTTGAACGCTCCGCGCCGGTGAAGCAGGCCCTGGGTCCAGGCGAGCAGCTCGAACTCCAGCGCACTCTCTCCGAAGGCGAAAAAGCGAACGGCCGGCGCCGGGAGCTTCAGAACGTCATCGCAGGATCCGGCCGCCTCGAGCAGGGCCCGCTCGACCTCACGCGGATCACTGCCGTACGCCACAGTCACCGGAATTCTGAAGCGGATGGTCGGCTCACCATACGACCAGTTGGTCACACTCTCGGTCACGAACTTCGAGTTGGGTACGATGATCGAGACGTTGTCGTTGGTCACGATCACCGAGCTGCGCATACCGATCCTCGAGACCTTTCCATGGATCTTTTCCTCACGCAACTCGATTCTGTCGCCGACTTTGATCGGCCGCTCGAGCAGGATGATGATTCCGCAGATGAAGTTCTGCACCACGGTCTGTAGGCCGAACCCCACACCGATACCGACGGCACCGGCAAGCACATTCAGCGTGGTCAGATCGATCCCTGCCGTCTGCAGGATGATCATGAATCCGATCACTATGATGACGTAGCCGAGCAGCGTCGCCACGCCCTGCCGCGCTCCAGCGTCCATCCGACTTCGCTCGAGAACGCGGAGGAACACCCACTGCTTGAGCAGGCCCGTGACGAAAATGAGGCCGGCGACCAGAAGACCGAGCCAGAGCAACAAGCTGAGCGTCATCGTCTGGTTACCGAGCGAGAAGAGCGGATAGCGGAGCACCTCGTCGATCCGTTCGATGCTGCGGTAGATCATGCGCCGATTGTACCTTTGCTATCAACGTAAGCGACACAATCTGGACGGGCCCCCCATGTCAGCGATCGCCATTCGCGGGAGGGACAAGGCGCGTGAGCCTCGAGTTGATTTTCCACTTGCTGTAGCAACTCCAACTTACCTT
This sequence comes from Thermoanaerobaculia bacterium, assembly GCA_041748075.1. Taxonomy (GTDB): domain Bacteria; phylum Acidobacteriota; class Thermoanaerobaculia; order Gp7-AA8; family Gp7-AA8; genus JBGSYJ01. Next base: position 2,808 of record JBGTDX010000177.1, on the reverse strand, counting down.
GACCGGGACCCGACCGGATTGTGTAGACTTCCAGATCATGCGCAACTATGAGTTCTTCGCTCTCCGCGTCGAGGCGGAAGTCGCGGGCTTCGGGAAGGTCCTCCGCGCCGTTCCGTCCGAGAAGTTCGATTACCGCCCGCACGAAAAGAACGCCTCCGCCGGCGACCTCGCGTGGCAGATCGCCTCGGAGATGGTCATCCTGGTCGACCTGTTGGAAACGGGAGTGGCGGATTACAGGCCGGGGCCGCGGCCTGCGACATCCGAGGAGATCGCGAAGACGTTCGAAGAGGGCGCGCATCGTGCCATCGATCGCGCGCGCAGCATGCACGAAAATCTCTGGAAAGGACCGGGAAAGTTTCTCTTTGACGGACAGGTGGCCTGGGAGGCGAGCGTCGCCGACATTGCCTGGGGATTTCTGCTCGACCTGGTGCACCACCGCGGCCAGTTGACCGTCTACCTCCGGCCGATGGGAGCGAAGGTGCCCTCAGTCTACGGGCCGTCGGGAGACGAGCGGTAGAAACGCCCTCTTCCTCAACTCAGGGCCTTCCCAGGCCCTGCCTGATCGACCCGCTTCACGTTGCGGCACTGTCGCTGGAACGGAGGCAGCGGATTGGAGTCCCCTGCCACATGGCCGGGCAACTACCCTTGCGTTCCGCGCCGCAGGTGCGTCCGGATCCAGGGAAGAAAATGAGTGAACCGGGCTTCCCGTTTCTCGAGCAGATCGATCAGAAATCGATGTGCGTCTTCGGCGTCCACGTCCAGTATCCAGCCATTCATCCGCAGGAATGTGTCGGTCGCGAAGAAAGCGACACGCTTGTTGCCATCGAGGAACGGATGGTTCATCAGAAGGGACTCGAACAGCGCTGCGGCCATTTCCGCGAGGTCGTTGTAGTAACCAGTGCGAGGACGATAGAGAGCACTCTCGAGAAGACCGGGATCGCGAACCCCCCGGGGACCGCCGAAGATTTCGATAAGGCGATCGTGGATAGCCAGGGCTTCGTCGAGAGAGAGGAACGTTACTTCACTCGGCAAGAAGCCGCCCAAGCTCGCGGTTTTTTTCGATCGAGTGCTCGAGGTGCTCGAGCACATCGGGCCGCAAGCGCCGGCGTCGCACGTAGTCGCCAATCGCCTCGGTGAGCAACCCGGAAATGTTCTGGTGCGACTCCTCGGCGATCGACTTGAGTTCGTTCCATACGGTCTCGTCGACGACAGAACTGATCTTGACAGGTGCCATCCTGACAAATCAAGATACGTCCAGATCGTCATTTAGTCAAGCTTCGGGGTTCCAGGGAGAAGTCGATTCCCCCTTTTTCCGCTAGCCCGGCACCATCCGCGCAGCCACCACGGTGATGTTGTCGTTTCCGCCGGCGGCCAGCGCAGCTTCCACCAGTTCGCGGCAGGCCGACTCTGCGTCATGGGCACGGCCCAGCAGTTCTGTGATCCGTTCGTCTGACACGAAGCGGGTGAGGCCGTCGGTGCAGAGGAGCACGCTGTCGCCCGACTGGAGGTCCACGAGTCCGACGGAAGGCTTCATTTCGGGTGCGCCCAGCGCGCTGGCCAGCGCGCCGGCGATCGGCATATTGCGCGCCTGCTCTTCGGTCCAGACACCGCGAGCCATCAGGAACTCGCCGGTTGTCTGGTCCTGGGTGAGCTGCCTCAGGCGGCCATTGCGAAGGTAGAACGCGCGACTGTCACCCACGTGGACTACGTACGCCCGCGGCCACACCAGCATGACCATCGTGAGGGTCGTAGCCGGGCCCTGCTCCGTGCCGTCACCGCCGAGCTCCTCGGAGATGCGCCGGTGCGCATCATGAACCGCGCCCTCCAGCTGTTCGAGGAATTCGTGCTCCCTGTCCGGCTCGACGCCACTGAAGCAGCTCACGGCCCGGCCGATGTACTGCACCAGGGCGGTTATGGCCGTCTGGCTCGCCAGCTCGCCGCCTCGATGCCCGCCAACGCCGTCCGCGACGACGAACAACCATCCTTCCTGACCGCTGAGCTCCTGAAATACAGTGGGATCCTGCACACTGGTCTGCCGGAGCCCCGCCGCCTTCGAGAGCGTCATGATGACGAACTGATCCTGGTTCACCTTGCGGCGCAGGCCAATGTCGGTCTGCCCGAACGCGTCGATCCGCACGGTTGTCGTCGTCATGACTGCACCTGCTTTGGTGCCTGCGTTGCCCGGGCGAGTCGCAGGAAAGCATCCTCGACACCGGCGCCGGTCTTTGCGCTGGTGCGCACGATCTCCCATTCCGCGGCCAGCGCTTTCTCGTTTTCCTCCGTGAGCGTCCACGAGTCAACGAGATCGCTCTTGTTGAGGGCCAGCACGGCTGGAACATCGCCCGCGGCGCCGCGAACGAGAGCTCGCAGTTCGGAGAGCTGGTCGCACGTTTCTTTCCGCGTGCCGTCCGCCACATAGAGCACAGCATGGGCGCCGCGAAGATAGCTCACCGTGATGTCCTCGTGCTTGTCGCGCCCCGCCAGATCCCATAGCACGAGCGTCATGGGTGTGCCGTCCAGCTCCAGCGACTTGCGGTCGATCTTCACGCCGACGGTCGACAGATAGCGATCCGAGAACAGCGAGTGAACGAATCGCTGCACCAGGCTCGACTTGCCGGTACCGAAAACCCCGACCATACATACCTTCTTCTGGATCATCGCGACGATTCCTTTTCAGTCTGCAGGTCGATCCTCACATCGAACGATACGCTGCGATTGATACGGGCACGTTCGGCAGGGTCGCTGCCGGGGAGCGGCTGGGTCGTACCGAGCGCAGTCACGCTGGTCCTGCTGCGCGGCACGCCCTCC
>JBGTDX010000176.1:0-16838 GCA_041748075.1 Thermoanaerobaculia bacterium | reverse complement strand
TTCGCGGCCGCGTTTGCGTCTGGCGTCAAGCCGACCCCGGGCAGAGCCCGGGGCTAGAACTGTGTGGCGCGCCTGCGCGCGCCGCGAATACCGACATCCCTGGAGCAGGTTCATGAGAGGCGCACGTGTCATCCTGAGCGAAGCGAAGGATCCCCCGAAGACTTGCGGACTTCGTCTCGAGGAAGGGGATCCTTCGCTGCGCTCAGGATGACACTCGCTCTGCCAGGCGTTCTGCATTCTGAATTCTGAATTCTCGATTCTTCTCATGACGCTTCCGCCATCAGCTTCTTGAGCATCGACTCGGTCTCTTCCTCGCCTGGCACACACAGCGTCAGGTCGGACGTCTCTCCCGTGGCAATCGCTTCCGCGTAGCCCTCGCAGTCCCAGCCGCAGGCCGTGCAGTCGGTCTGCGCCATCGCCGCAAAGAGCTTCGTTTTCAGATCTGCTGTCTTCGCGAGCTCCATCCGGTCTCCGAGCGGCATGTCGGGATCGTGAAATGGCGCCTCTTCCGTCGGTACGGCCGTCTCCGCAACGGCGCCGGCCAGCTCGGGAGCCGGCGGCATCTGTTCGTCCTGGGGCGTTCTGGCGGCAGGCCAGGTGCCGATCCTCGGCCACTCTCCCTCGTAGCGATGGACGTCCGTGTGATCCTTGCCCGTCGAGCCGGGTTGGGGACCCGCCCCCTCGGCGAACACTTCCGGATAGATGCGAGCGCCGGTGTCGATACCGCGCAACGGAAAATCCTTCCGGAGGGGATGCCCGTTGAATTCGTCCCACATGAGAATCCGCTCGAGGTTCGGATGCCCGTCGAAGACGATGCCGTACATGTCCCAGGTCTCCCGCTCGTGCCAGTTCGCGGTTTTCCAGACCGGGGTGACCGACGGGACACTCACATCATCGGCAACAAAAACCTTGAGGCGAAGCCGCTGGTTCTTCTCGTGAGAATAGAGGTGGTAAGCGACCGAGAAGCGATCGCCGGTGTGGCCCGGATAGGTCGAGTAATCGACGCCGGCCAGATCGACCAGGTAACGGAATCCGTCGGCCTTGAATGCTTCGCAGACCTCCCGAATCCTCTCGGACTGGATGATCAGCGTGATCTCGCCGGCAAATTCGCGCGCATCGAGGACCGCGCCATTCACCCTCTCCAGCGTCCGTGCGACCAGCGGATCCTTACGGATCTCCTCCGCACTCCGTGCAACGGGAGCTTCGGTCGCCGCAGGTTTGGGAGCTTCAGTCGCCGGGGGAGGCGAAGCTGGCTTGTCGGGTTCTTCTGTCATCGATTGGTGTGAGCCGCTCTCATGGTGGTGGCGTGAGACGTGACCACTAATTCTCACCTTTCAGGTCGAGATTTTTCATCAGGCTTCCTCGCCATCCAGGCCTGCTTCCTTCATCAGTGCCGCCGTTTCTTCGTCTTCTTCAGCTGCACCCGGCGCGGTCGCGTCGGCACTCGCCACTGTCTTCGCCTGCTTGTCCGCTTTCGCCTCTACGGGGGGCCTCTTGATTCCGGACGGAGGTGCCGCTTTCAGTTCCGCTGCCTGCGTACTGCGCAGCGCCGGCCCTTCGTGAGCCGGCCGGATGCTCTCGCGCACCGACTGTCGCGCAAAGTCGTAGCCCGCACCACCCTTACGGAGGACGTGCATCTTCTCGATCTTGCGCTGAAGCTCCATCAGCCCCCAGAGCAGAGCCTCGGGACGCGGCGGGCATCCGGGCACGTAGACGTCGACGGGCACGAGCCGGTCGACACCCTGCGTAACGGCGTACGTGTCGTAAGGCCCGCCGCAGGTCGCGCACGAACCCATGGCGATGACCCACTTCGGCTCCGGCATCTGATCGTAGAGACGCTTGACGATGGGAGCCATCTTCTCCACCACCGTCCCCGCAACAATCATTAGATCCGCCTGCCTGGGCGTCGCCCGAAACACCTCGGCCCCGAATCGCGCCATGTCATGACGGGGATCGAGAACCGCCATCATCTCAATGGCGCAGCATGCCAGTCCGAACTGCATTGGCCAGAGGGAAGATTTGCGGGCCCAGTTGAAGAACTTGTCGACCGAGGTGGTCAGGATGTTTGGGTCGAACCGGTTCTCGATCAGACCCATGTGAGGACCTTTCTCCGCCAGGCGTAGAAGTAGCCCACCAGCAGAATCCCCAGAAAGATGGCCATCTCGATGGCTCCCAGCCAGCCAAGCTGACGGAAGCGGATAGCCCACGGGAAGAGGAAGATCGTCTCGACGTCGAAGATGATGAAGAGCACCGCAACGAGGAAGTAACGCACCGAGAAGCGGTGGTCGAATGCCATCGAAGACGGCGGAACGCCACACTCGTACGGTTCGAGCTTCACCTTCGACGGCCTCGATGCACGAATCAGAGGCGTGATGATGAAAAGCGTCAGAACCGGAAGCGAGATGACGATGAGAGCCGCTATCAGTAGTACCAGGTAGTTCGGCATTAGTTGTCCCGGAGAGTCGCCTGTATTGTAGACGTGCTCATGGTCGTGTCAAGGATGTACTGAAGAATTCAGAGTCTAGAATTCAGAATTCAGAAAGGCGCTCCTCCCGTTTCTGAATTCGCAATTCTGAATTCTTCAGAAAAGCTTCCTCTGAAAACTCCACCCCCCTTCCGCAATCCCCCGTCCCTGCACGAGCACGCGCATTTCTTCCCCGATACCCTCGGGAAGGATGAGACGCCGCGCGGCCTGTCTCTCCGCCTCACGGTCGAGCGCGTCGGCGAGGGATCCGGTCGGCTCCTCGGCAACCGGAGCAAACAGTGGATGGTCCGTGATGCCGAGGGCGAGCAGAAACTTCGCCTGACGCTCGAAGAGAAGCGTTTTCAGTCCGGCCCGCTCTCCGGCATTCAGCAGATCACTGAAGTTGATGTGAGCCGTCAGGTCCTGTTCCCCGGGTCTCGCCAGCAAGTCACGATGCACCTGATGCCCCGTGAAGGCTGCGGCCGTGCCATAGCGGCGGATCCGCACATCGAACAACTGCTTCTGCGGAAAGCCATAGTCGATCGTCACGATCAGCCCCCTCTCCATGCGTTCGCACAGCGAGCGATAGACATCCGACCACTCGAGAGAAACGTCGGCGAACTGACCCGTCTCCAGCGCAATCTCCCGCTCCGCAAAGTACGACACGTATGCGGCACGAGCCGGCTTTTCGGACCAGTCGAGCGCGCCGCCGTCCTCGCGGACCCACAACTCGTGCAGCCCCTCCTCACGCTGAACGAGCCTGGCGGAGGGAAATGCATCGAATAGTTCATTGCTCAGAATGAGCATCGGGAGGCCACCCGGCAACTCGTCGATTGAATGAAGAAAGTGGATCGCGCCGCCGGCTTTGAGGGAAGGCGGCACGCGCTGGAGAGACCGGTCTACGCCGTAAAAGGCCGCCCTCGATGCTGCACTGGGATGGAGGTTCCGACAGAGCGTATGGATGAGCTCTCCGTCCCCGCAGCCGATGTCCACAATAGCGCACAGGCCGTCGCCTGCGCGGTCCACAAAGTCCCCCGCGAGGCGACTCAGCGCATAGCCGAAAACGGGCGAAATCCGGGGTGCCGTGATGAAATCTCCCGCCTTTCCGACCGGATTTCCGGGGCGGCTGTAATAGCCCGCCACCGGATCGTAAAGGGCGAGCTCCACGAAATCTCTAAACGGTAACTCTTTATTCTTGAGACGGTTGAGAACCAAGCTGCCAGCGGGGACGGGCGGGTGGCCGGGCGAAGAGGGGAAGCTTTCGAGGTCGCTCACGACGACCGCGAGCCTACTACAAGCCCCACTGGCACACAACAGAATCCGGCCTTTCCGTTTCGTGGCACTTCGATTGCGATATTGGGAGTTGTTCGGACCGAAAAAAGAACAGAAAAAACAAGGCCGAGGGCGTCATCAGAAACCCGAAAGCCAGGAGCAGTAGACCCGGAGGAAGTCATGAAAAAGATGTTCGCAGCAGTTCTGATTGTCACGATGTCGACCTTCGGGCTGACACTCGAAGCGCAGTCCCGCACCAAGACGAAAAGAGGCGCGCTCATCGGCGGAGTCGCCGGTGCGGTCCTCGGTGGAGTCATCGGTAACAACACCGGAAGCGGCGACCAGAAGAAGGGCGCGATCATCGGGGCCGTGGCTGGAACCGCGATCGGTGCCGGAATCGGCGCCTACATGGACAAACAAGAGCGCGAACTCCGCCAGATCGAAGGCCTCGACGTTTATCGCACGGATGAGGACGAGTTGAACGTCGTGGTCCGGAATGAAGTTCTTTTCGACTTCGACTCGAGCATCCTGCGGCAGAGCTCGCGAAACACTCTGCGGGAGATGGCCGGCGTGTTCGAGCGTTACAGCGAGACGACGATCTCGGTCGAAGGCCATACGGATTCGACCGGAACGGACGCGTACAACTATCGTCTCGCCGAGCGTCGCGCCGGTAGCGTTTCCAGCTATCTTCAGAATCTCGGCGTCGACCGGTACCGCGTCCGAACCATCGGGTTTGGTGAATCGCGCCCGATCGCATCGAACGCAACGGCAGGCGGACGCCAGCAGAACCGCCGGGTCGAGATCAAGGTGAAAGCCAACTCCTGAACCGAAAAGGCGCTCCTCCGGGAGTGCCTTCTTTCTAGTTCTGAGTTGTGAGTTCTGAGTTCTGAGTTCCCGCCCCCCCCTCGGGCGGGTGGGAACCCAGAACTCAGAACTGTGAGGGCGGGAGGGAGGGCACAACTCACAACCGGGCGGGCGGGAGGCCGGGGGCGGGCGGGGGTAGGCACAACCTTTGAAATGAGTTACTTGGGTCTAAACCCAGAAGGAGTTTTTCCATGAAAAGAGCATTCGCAGTCCTGACACTGACATTATTTCTGGGCGCCTGCATATCGGCAGACGACCCGAACCGCCGCACCAAGCAGGGCGCGGCAACCGGAGCCGCCGTCGGAGCCGCGGCGGGCGCAGTGATTGGAAACCAGTCTGACGAACGGAACACCGGCGCGGTAGTCGGCGGTGTGGTCGGAGCCGCAATCGGAGCAGCAGTTGGCCGCCGCATGGACCAGCAACAGCGTGAGCTACAGCAGATCGAAGGCGTCGACGTCGTCAGAACCGCCGAAGACGAGATCAGCGTTACTCTCCGTAACGACGTGCTGTTCGACGTCGACCGATCGACCCTGCGACCCGAATCGCGGACTGCGTTGCGCGAGATGGCTTCGGTCTTTTCACGGTACGACGACACAGTGATCCTGATCGAGGGTCACACCGACTCGACCGGTACCGCCGCGTACAATCAGCGTCTGTCTGAACAGCGGGCTGCTTCGGTTCGTGACTTTCTCCTCGACCAGGGTGTACGGGGCACGAGAATGATCGCTCGCGGCTTCGGTCTGACTCAGCCGAGAGCATCGAACGCAAGCGCTGAAGGCCGGCAGCAGAACCGTCGCGTGGAAATCAACGTCCGCGCCACGCAGACGCAGGGATAAGACCCCCAGCCGCACGGTTGTCGGTTGTGCACACCCGCACGCCCACACAGTTGTGAGTTGTGAGACCCGCCCCCCCGGGGGCGGGTTTTTTTTGCATCACGATACCGAGGGCACGGCAGGCCGACCCCGGGCGGGCGGGAACTCAGAACTCACAACTCACAACCGGTCGGTCGGGCGGCCCGGGCGGGGGTTTTCCCCACAAGCCACTCAAAATCCGTTAGAATCCGCGCGCCCGCTGACCCCGGGCCGGTCTTCACCAGAACAATCAGGTTGGAGATTCGCACGCCCGGAGCGCAGGCGGCCCGCGCCTGCACCCTTCTGCCCCATTCGACCCCACATCGGATGACCGCTGAAGGATGCATGCACGGGTCGCCTCCGCTCGGGATGTCTGCTCTCGTCGCAACTTTTGAACGCGGCCAGCCTCCTGGACAGAGGCTGCCAACGGAGGCTTCATGAATATGTGGAAACACGGCGCAGGGAAGGGCCTGACCCTTGCGCTGACCCTCGTGGCGATTCTCATCAGTGCAACTCCCATCGCAATCGCACAGGAAACGCTGCCGTCACAGACGCATCCTTCGGCTGATCCTCAGCTCGCCCCTGACGCAGCGGCCCCGGCCGTCCACTCGGGCGAGCACATGAGTGAAGCCGATCTCGTCCTGCCGGATCTGAGCACGGTCTCGTTCATGGGCATCGACGGCAAGACGCTTCTCCTTCTCGGGCTGATCGTCTGCGGACTGGGCCTGGGGTTCGGACTCATGATGTACGTCCAGCTCAAGAACCTTCCCGTTCACAAGTCGATGCTCGAGATTTCCGAGTTGATCTACGAGACCTGCAAGACGTATCTCATCACGCAGGGCAAGTTTATCCTGATTCTCGAAGCCTTCATCGGCACGATCATGCTGATCTACTTCGGCTGGCTTCGAGACTTTCCGGCCGAGCGCGTCGCGATCATTCTGCTGTTCAGCCTCGTCGGCATCGCCGGCAGCTACGGAGTCGCCTGGTTCGGCATCCGCGTAAACACCTTCGCGAACTCGCGAGCCGCCTTTGCATCGCTCCGCGGCAAGCCGTTTCCCACATACGCCATTCCGCTGAAGGCGGGCATGTCGATCGGCATGCTGCTCATCTCCACCGAGCTCGTAATCATGCTCATCATTCTTTTGTTCGTTCCGCGCGAGTATGCGGGCGCCTGCTTCATTGGATTCGCGATCGGTGAATCTCTCGCGGCAGCCGCACTCCGCATCGCGGGCGGCATCTTCACGAAGATCGCCGACATCGGCGCCGATCTGATGAAGATCGTCTTCAACATCAAGGAAGACGACGCGCGCAACCCCGGCGTCATCGCCGACTGCACGGGCGACAACGCCGGCGACTCGGTCGGCCCGACGGCTGACGGCTTCGAAACGTACGGCGTCACCGGCGTGGCGCTCATCATGTTCATCGTCCTCGCCGTGGCGAGTCCCGAGGCGCAGATCCAGCTCCTCGTCTGGATCTTCGCCATGCGCATCCTGATGATCGCAACCTCGGGCATTTCGTACTGGATCAATGCAGCAATCGCGAAATCGCGATACGAGACAGCGGACAAGATGAATTTCGAGGCGCCACTGACCTCGCTCGTCTGGCTCACCTCGCTCCTGTCCGTCGCCGTGACCTATGTCGCCTCCTACCTGCTGATCCCGAGCATCGGCGGCGACACCACGATGTGGTGGAAGCTCTCGAGCATCATCACCTGCGGCACGCTGGCCGGCGCGATCATTCCCGAGCTGGTCAAGATTTTCACTTCGACCGAATCTGCGCACGTGAAGGAGGTCGTCACCGCATCGCGCGAGGGCGGCGCTTCACTCAACATCCTGGCGGGTCTCACTGCAGGCAACTTCAGCGCCTACTGGATGGGCTTTGCGATCGTCACCCTCATGGGCATCGCGGCATGGGTCGCTTCGATGTTCGCTCCGGGCATCATGATCGCCCCCGCGATCTTCGCGTTCGGTCTCGTTGCCTTCGGGTTCCTCGGAATGGGTCCGGTCACAATCGCAGTCGACTCCTACGGACCCGTCACGGATAACGCTCAGTCGGTGTTCGAGCTCTCGACCATCGAGTCGCTTCCCGGCATCGAGCAGGAGATCGAGCGCGATTTCGGCTTCACGCCCAACTTTGCGAAGGGCAAAGACTACCTCGAGGAGAACGACGGCGCCGGCAACACGTTCAAGGCGACCGCTAAACCGGTGCTCATCGGCACCGCCGTTGTCGGCTCGACGACGCTGATCTTCTCGATCATCGTGATCCTCACCAACGGTCTTACCGTCGACATGGACAAGCTCTCGCTACTCCACCCCCAGTTCCTTTTGGGACTGATCCTCGGCGGCGCGGTGATCTACTGGTTCACCGGCGCGTCGACACAGGCTGTCTCCACCGGCGCTTATCGCGCGGTCGAGTTCATCAAGCGCAACATCAACCTCGACGCAGGCGCCCAGCGCGCCTCGGTCGAAGACAGCAAAAAGGTCGTCGCCATCTGCACGCAGTACGCGCAGAAGGGCATGTTCAACATCTTCCTCACCATCTTCTTCTCGACGCTCGCATTCGCATTCTTCGAGCCGTACTTCTTCATCGGCTATCTGATCTCGATCGCAATCTTCGGGCTCTACCAGGCAATCTTCATGGCGAACGCCGGCGGCGCCTGGGATAACGCGAAGAAGATCGTGGAAGTCGAGCTCAAGGAGAAAGGAACTCCGCTCCACTCCGCCGTCGTCGTTGGCGACACGGTGGGTGATCCGTTCAAGGACACTTCATCCGTCGCAATGAACCCCGTGATCAAGTTCACCACGCTGTTCGGCCTTCTCGCCGTCGAGCTCGCAGTCGAGATGACAAGCAATGGCCAGCACACGCTGACGCAGATCCTATCGGTGGTCTTCCTGCTCTGCTCGTTCGTCTTCGTCTACCGCTCGTTCTACGGAATGCGCATCGGAACCGAAGAGTCGGCGAAAGCCTGATAACCCTCCTTTTCCCCTCTCCCTGTGAAAGGGGAGAGGGGTCAGGGTACAAGCCTCGACGTACCATCCACGGCCGTCCATTCCCCTCTCCCTGCGTAGTCGGGGAGAGGGGAGACCGAGGCACCCTCGACTATCCCGCCTTTCTTTTTCTGAATTCTGCATTCTCAATTCTCAATTTCCTTATAATCCCCCCATCCTCGAACTGCCGAACTGAGAGGTCTCCCATGGCTGAACAATTCGATGTCGTCGTCATTGGCGGCGGAACGGCCGGACTGGTCACCGCTTCCGGCTGTGCGCGCCTTGGACGCAAGGTCGCGCTCATCGAGCGGGAGCAGCGCGAAGCCCTTGGCGGCGACTGTCTCTGGACCGGCTGCGTGCCGACCAAGGCCCTCGTTGCCTCCGCGAAGCTCGTCCACCAGATGCGCCACGCGAACGACTACGGTCTCGATCCTGTCGAGGTCCATGTCACACCCCGCCGCATCATGGAGTCGATGCGCGACCGGCGTCGCTTCATCAGCAAACATGACCATCCAGACAAGTTCCGCAAGCTCGGCGTCGAGGTCATCATGGGCGACGCAAAGTTCGTCTCTCCGCGCGAAGTCGACGTCGACGGCCGCAGGCTCGAGGCCAAAGACATCGTCATTGCAACCGGCTCGCGTACGTTCATTCCGCCCGTCGAAGGACTGGAGGAAGCGGGGTACCTCGACCACGCGTCGTTCCTGGACCAGGATGAGTTTCCGAAGTCACTCATCATTCTGGGCGGTGGAGCCATCGGCACGGAATTCGCCCAGATCTTTGCCCGGTTCGGCTCGGAAGTGACCCTGGTCGAGATGGGCCGGGGAATCGTGAAACGGGAGGATGTCGACGTAAGCGATCGCCTGCATGAGATCCTTTCGTCCGAAGGCGTGAAGTTCCGGACCGGCTGGGCGGCAAAGCATGTGCGGATGGAGGACGGGAAGAAGCACGTCCTCATCGAGTCGAAAGACGGGCGGAAGGAGAATCTCGTCGCGGACGAGATCTTCGTAGCATCCGGCCGCCGTGGAAACATCGAAGGTCTCGGGCTCGAGCTCGCAGGCGTGAAGACCGACCGCACCTACGTCGTCGCCGACAAGTACCTCCAGACGAGCGTGCCCCGCATCTGGGCCTGCGGCGACATCCATGGCAAGTTGCAGTTCACCCACGTCGCGGCATTCGAAGCCGTGAAGCTCGTGCGCAACATCCTCTTTCCCGGAAAGTCGGCGCTCGATTACGACAACATACCGTGGGGGGTCTATACCGATCCCGAGTTGGGGCGGATCGGTCTTTCCGAGCGGGAAGCAGTCGAAAAGCATGGCGCGGAAGAGATCCGGACCTACAAGGTGGAAATGGAGGACGTAGACCGCGCTGTGGTCGATCGTACTTCCAAAGGATTCGTCAAGTTCGTCTGCGACAAAAAGGGGCACATCCTCGGCGCACACGCGGTCGCCAGCAATGCGTCCACCCTGATCGAGGAGGTCGTGCTTGCCCGCAAGAAGGGAATGAAGATCGGCGAGCTCGCCCAACTCGTCTCCCCCTACCCATCACTTGCCGACTCGATCTCGAAGACTGCATCCCTCTACTACCAGAATCTCAGCACCAGCTGGATCGGCAGTGTGGGCAAGCGCATCGCCGCATGGAGCCAGTAGGCTGAAGGATGACTAATTGAGAATTCAGAATGCAGAAATGAGCATTCTTACGGCGCGGTACTTTCTGAATTCTGAATTCTCAATTGGTCATTCTTCAGTCTCGGCTTGCCCATTGCATCGGCACAATCCAGCCCTATGCGCCACAAACGACACCGCATCATCCTCTTCGTTTCGGCAGCTCTGATCGCGCTGCTGATTTTCGGCCTCCGCGCATACGGGAACGGCCGTAAGTCACCCGACCGAAGTGTCGAGGTCCACAGGAAGCGAGGTGAGATTCGTTTCTCCGCAACCGTCCAGCCTGGCGCGATGAATCGCCCCCTCGGGGTCAAAGGGCACCATGCAATCGTCTGGCGCGGAGGCCGCGCATCCACCTGGGCCCTGTTCCAGAGCCATGCGAATGACCACGCGATCCGCAAGGGACTGCGCGCTCTGGGCGCCGGCGCTGGTGAAAATCTCACTCCCGACACCTGGAACGCCCGGACGGATCCGACGAACCCGGAACCCGACAAGCGCGTCGAGGGCACGCCCATCGACGTCCTCGTCACATGGCCGGGCCTGGCGAGGCCGGTCCCACTCGGCGCTTTGATTGCAGAGAAAGGCAGGCGCGTGCCCCACTTGGACTTCCGCTTCGGAGGAAACGAACGCTATCAGGCGGAGTTCCGCTCCGGATGCGTCGTCTGTCTCTACTCCTGTCCCGGAGGCGCCATCGGAAATCGCACCAAAACGATCCGCGATTACACGCGCGAAGGTGTGATCTACACCGCAATCCGAGAGAACCTTCCCCGCGCAGGAACTGACGTCACCATCATTCTGAAACCACGACCGGAGGAACCATGAAGAAACTCGCTCTGCTGCTCTGCGCCCTGCTCTTGACGTCCGGCTGCATACCTCATCAGGACATGGGGCCGTCTGCGTCGGCAGTCCTCGAGCCGCGAAGTAACTCGTCAGCCCGCGGGATGGTGCGGTTCTTTGAGCTTGCAGACGGATCGGTGCGCGTCACTCTCGATGCCACAGGCGTTCCGGCCGGCAATCGTGGCTTTCACGTGCACGAGATCGGCGATTGCTCAGCTCCTGACGCCACCTCGGCCGGCCCCCACTTCGACGCCGGAAACAATCCTCACGGTGCCCCCGGCAACACCCCGCATCACTCCGGAGATTTCGGTAATGTCCTGGCAACCAGCGGCGGCCTGGTCCGCCACGAGTTCACCACGCGTGCCATCACCGTTTCGCCCGGACCTGCCTCCGTCATCGGTCGCGCCGTCATCATCCATGGTGGCACCGACGACCTGACCTCCCAGCCTGCGGGCGACGCGGGACCACGAATCGCCTGCGGCGTCGTGAGGTCCGATGCGTAACGCGACCGCGTTCGCCTTCGCCGCACTGGGAGCCACAATCCTCGCGCTCTCCGGGTGCGGAACCACACAGGACACCGTCATCCAGGATACGCAGGTACGCCCGGTAGGCGCATTGTCGGTCCGAGTCGTTCCGAATCCGATCGTCGCCCGGCGCACATCGGGGGAGATGTGGACCTTTCCCTTCGACGTCGTCGTACAGGAGACCGGAGGCTCCAGTGTGCAAGTCCAGCGGGTCACCATCCGCGTCACCGCGTTCGGTTCGATTCCCGTCTATTCGGACACACAGGATGCAGCTGAAATCCGGACTCGGGGCTATCCGACTGAGGTTCCCGCGAACGGCGAGCTTCGGTACCGCTTTTCGCCTACGCGGGAAGTCCCGGATGAGCGGCTCTTCGGAGGTGTCCAGGCGGAACTGGTCGTCGATGCGGTCAACGACCGGGGTCAGGCGATCCCGCCCGCCCGGACGACGGTCAGCGTTACGCGCTGAGAGGGCTACTGAGCTACGGAGCGGGCGCAGTGCTGATCGAAAGCTGCGACCAGTTCCGCGGCAATATCATGGGCCTGCCGCCCCTCGATCTGATGCCGCTCGAACATCTTCACTACATCGCCGTCGCGAAGCAACGCGATCGACGGCGATGACGGGCGATAGCCCTCGAAGTACGAACGTGCACGGTTGGTCGCCTCTTTGTCGTTTCCGGCGAACACAGTGATCATCTCGTCGGGAAGCACTGCGTGCTGGACGGCGAGCTCGATCGCGGGACGGGCGTTGCCGGCCGCGCAACCGCAGACCGAATTCACGATCACAAGAGCCGTTCCCTTCCTGTCGCCAAGGACGGCGTCCACCTCTTCGGGTGTGCGGGTCTCTTTGATTCCAAGCCGCGTCAGCTCCTGCCGCATCGGCTCAACAATTCTCTCGTCGTACATTGAATCTCCTTCCGTCGGGTTCGTCCTGCAAACGGAAATCATACGAGAAAAATGCCCCCTCCGCCCTCCCGCCCGGTTCTGAGTTCTGCACGCCCCTACCCCCTCCCGCCCGGTTGTGGGTTCTGCACACCCGGCCCCCCACACGGTTCTGGGTTCTGGGTTCCCACCCTACCGCTCACCACTTACAACTCACAGATTAGAAAAAGGTGGGAGGGAGCCCACAACCCACAACCCACAACCACTCACAACTCAGAACTCACAACTCAGAACTCCGTCAATGCCGTCCCGTGTCGCTCACCTGCAGCGAGTTCACCATGGCTGTAAGGAGCTGGCTGTAGTTGCCCGCATCGCCTTCAGGCACGATGAAGAGCATGTAGATCAGGTGGCCGTCTGCGAGCTGACGCGTCACGATGGTGACCCGCTCGCGAAGACCGGTATTCCGGGAGGTACCCGCGAGCGTCGCACCGAGCCCGCGTCCACCCGCGAGTCGGAACTCGCTCTGGGAGCCGCGAACCACGCTCAGGTACGGACTTCCCCTGCGGATCTGCTGGATCAGGTCATCCGTGGCCTGCTCCATCGTATACCGTCCCGTCCTGCTTCTTACGTTACCAAACGGCTCATAGTGATTCACGATCGCGCCGTAAACGATCTCCGTCTGTCCACCAACATTCCCCACGCCTCCCTCTGGAGCAAGCGTCACAGCGTGACCGTTTCCGTCATAGACCTTCCAGTTCGACGGGTAGCTCACCGCGTAGAGGCGCGAGCGGTCGGTGTAGGTCCGCAACTGCCGCGAGGGAGCCGCGACGCGGATGGCCTGCTGCGGGTTCGGACTGCGGGTGTTCGTATTCGCGGGCTGACGCGCCTGCGACTGTGCAATCTGCTGCGTTGTTCGGGCTGCCGGCATGCCTCGGAGCGTCGACTGCACACGTGCAAACTCCGCGGTTGCCTGTCCCGCACGCGGCGTCACACCCATCAGTCGGGCTTCCTTTTCAATGTTCTGAATCCGCTGCGGCGGTGCCGGATGGCTCTGCATGAAGTTCGCCTTCTTGCGGTTGTCGGTCTTCTCGAGAGTCCTGAAGAAGTTGACCTGATCCCCGGCGTTGTAGCCGGCGCGCGTCATGATCTGCGTTCCGATCACATCAGCCTGAGTCTCCGCCTCACGGCTGTACTTGAGGAAAAGGGCGTTCAACCCGAATCCCCCGAGCACGTTGATGACCTGACCTGCGTTCTCGCCGACCTTTCCGCCCAGGATGGCCCCGAGAATTCCGACACCAGCCTGCGTCATCTGTGCTTTCGTCGCGTTCTGCGTTCCGTGCCGAAGGGCAGAGTGAGCGATCTCGTGTGCAAGCACTCCCGCGACCTCTCCATCGTTCTTTGCCGACTCGATGATGCCCCGGTTGATGTAGATATAGCCGCCCGGCAGCGCGAACGCGTTGATATCCGACGCGTCGACGACGCGGAACTGATAGTTGAAGCGTGGTCCCGGAGCGTGAGCGGCGAGCTTTGAGCCGATCGAATTGACATAATTATTGACCGTGCTGTTGCGCACGATCGGTAACTGACTGTCAGCCTGAGCCGCGGACTGGCGCCCGATCTCGACGTCCTGCTCGGGGCTGAACATGTTGTAGCCCGACTTGACCTGGGTCTGTGCCTGAAGAAGCTGCGGGGTGAAGACCATCGCCACCACCATGACGACCGCGGCGCTTCGGCGGACAGATCTCTGTGTCGTGTTCATGCGTTCCTCCTTGTGTGTACGGGCATCACAACTGCACGCTCGGTGCCCGGACTACCACCTCGTAAATATTTGAAAACAGGAGAGAAGCTGAGGCATTAACGCCCTATCACGCAGACGACTGTCCGGAAAAAGAGACAGCTAGCTCGAACCGACCACACGTGCCGGCTGTGTGGTGGGCTGGACTTCGGAGCGCGTTTCACAAGGAGGACGTCACCGCCTCGCGGGCCGGGTCCTACCGTTGCGCATTTTGCCGAGGGTGACCAGGTCGCGCGAGTCGATGACTCCGTCCTGGTTCGCATCAGCCCCCCACGAGCCGGCGAATCCGCCACGGCTTGCGTCTGCCGTGCGCATACCATCGCCGTCGACAATCTCGTTGGCAAGCGCCCTGCCGTCGTCACTGTCGATGCGGCCGTTGCCGTTCGCATCTCCAGGAATCGGCAGGTGGAGACGATAGATTCCGAAGGCCGTGGCGAAAAAGATATCGCCGTTGCCGTTCTGCACCAGATCGATGATCGAACCGGTCTCCCGTTCGATGAGCACGAGCGGATCGTCGAGCGGCCGGATGGATAGGTCGGGGAAGTAATAGATCGCGCTCGTGACGAACGAAGCGACGAGGAGCCCCCCATCCTGCATCGGGAGCGGCCCCCGCACATAGAAAACGCCGGTTGGGGCGATTGTCTCGTCCCAGGTGTAGTCGGGGCTGACGGCACCCTCGAGGGGTGGATCGTTCCCGACCGTGAAGGGCCACCCGGCGTTATCGCCCTCGCGGATGATGTGAATCTCGTCTCCTGCAACGGGCCCGTTGTCCGCCACGATCAGCTCACCGCTGGTCGGATGAACGGCGAGATCAAAAGGGTTGCGGAAGCCGAGAGCGAACATTGAGATCCCGCCATCGGGAGCGATTCGCCAGATTTTGCCACCGGGTGAATCCGGATTCTGTGCGAGTGTCGGACCCCCATAGTCGCCGATCCCGACGAAGATCGATCCGTCAGGTCCGATCACCGGGTTGCCGCCGCGATGTTCGCTGGAGCAGGGACGTCCCGCGTCGCAGAGGAACCGCGCGAGCTCGGTCTCCTCGCCAGTGGCCAGGTTGTACGCAGAAATGACGTTGGCAGTCAGCCCGGGCGGCACATAGTGGGAGATGAACTCATGATTTGACAGAAACGTGATCCCGAGGAGCGCCGCATTGCCGTCGTCGGCGGATGGAATCTCAGCGGCCAGAGTACTGGTAGTCCCATCGAGCCGGAACACGCCTCCCGCAGTGGTGGAGTAGTAAAGCGTGCCGGCCTGAGCAAACGCGAGCGAGGAGACGAATCCCGCTGTGTCGGCGAGTTTCTCAACCCGGAAACCGGGCAGCATGTCGCCATAAAGTGGCCAGGCCGCAGGAAGCAGCGCTGCCAACAGAATCAGGGTGGGTCGAAGTTGCAATGCCATCGGTCCTCAGAGCGCACGATTGTCGCCCGTTGGCGTGCCCTGGTGCAAATGTAGCGCCGGAGACCGAGAAGAATTGAGAATGCAGAATTCAGAATTCAGAAACACACGGTCCCCCTTTCTGAATTCTGAATTCTCAATTTCGTTCCGCGGCCTTGACTCAGCAGCATTCCGTTCAGATAATGGCGCTCCTTCGCCGGACTTCGGAGTTCGGGAATGATGAGGAGGGTGATCCCGTTGTCACGGGAGCCTTCAACCAGGGCGGCTTCTGCTGCTCAAAAACAAATTGTCGCGGGGTGGAGCAGTCTGGTAGCTCGTTGGGCTCATAACCCAAAGGTCGCAGGTTCAAATCCTGCCCCCGCAACCAAATTTAAAATCTTGCGCTTAGCTCTTCTTCCACGAAGAGCTTTTTTTGTGCTTGCCAACAATCTGTCACCGGCAATCGGTATCGAGCCGACTCCAATCGAAGCGCTCGGCATCCCGGCACTCCGAAAGCTCCTCGACCTCGACACCGCGCCCGACGAAAAGGCAAAGCACCACGAGATCGTGCTGCCATCGACGGACTCGCTGACAGTCCTGGCCGACGAGATCGAGGCTGCCGGACATGGCCTCGTGATGGTCATGGGCAAGGGCGGCCGTCGGCAAAACGACGAGCGCAGCTGCCCTCGCGGTTGAGATTGCACGCAGTCCGTCTACCAGTTCTTCTCGTGGCACTCGAAGCAGGAGCTCGGCGCGACCTTGCCGCCACGGAGATCCTTGCCGTGACAGGAGCCGCATTTCTGGACCGCGTCTTCGGAGCCTGGTGCGTGCTTTACGCCGTCATGGTCGACGTTGTGGGTCTTCGGCATTTTCGCCTTCGCGGCCGTCGCAGCTGGTTGCTTCGTCGCAACAGGTGCGGTGGTCACGTCGGGTGTGGAGGTGGAGACCGCCTCCCCTTTCTGAAACGCTGCGAACAGGAAGACGAGTAGTAGTGCGGGAATCAGCGAGTAGCGGCGCATCGAAGCCTCCTGACGATTGCGGTTCATCATTTATCGGGCGTGAGTCCATGATAGCTGAAACCACGTGACAGAACCCGGCGCACACGCGGAGGTGGCGCACGCGCTACGACATCAGGAACGCTGAAGCGCGACTTACTTCCAGACCTTCTCGTGGCAGTCAAAACAGGAGCTCGGTGCCATTTTGCCGCCACGCAGGTCCTTGCCGTGACACGCTCCACAGCTCTTGACCGCGGTGTCGGAACCCGGAGCGTGCTTCACGCCCTCATGATCCACCGTGTGTGTCTTCGGCAGCTTCTTTGCTGCAGCGGCGG
>JBGTDX010000175.1:0-22423 GCA_041748075.1 Thermoanaerobaculia bacterium | reverse complement strand
GCATGGCCCGGGCAATCGACGTGCGCATAGTGGCGCTTGTCGGTCGAATACTCGACGTGTGCGGTCGCGATCGTGATGCCGCGCTCGCGCTCTTCGGGAGCCTTGTCGATCTGATCGAATGCGACGTAGCTCGCCGTGCCCTTGGATGCGAGGGTCCGGGTGATTGCCGCCGTCAGCGTGGTCTTTCCATGATCGACGTGACCGATCGTGCCGATGTTCACGTGAGGCTTGCTGCGATCGAATTTCTCTTTAGCCATTTGTGACTACCTCCTGATTTCGTTGCTTGTGTATGGCCCCGTGCCATCCTGAGCGAAGCGAAGGATCCCCTGAAGCAGGACCTCGCAAGTCGTGACGGGATCCTTCGCTTCGCTCAGGATGACACTTCGCTTTTCTGAATTCTGAATTCTCAATTCTTCAGTCTCTTATCCTGCGACCTTTGCGATGACTTCCTCGGCCACGTTCTTCGGCGCGGCCTCGTATGCTGAAAACTGCATGGTGTAGCTCGCGCGCCCCTGGCTCATCGAGCGCAGCTGCGTCGCGTAGCCGAACATCTCGGACAGCGGAACGAACGCGCGAATCGCTTTCGCGCCGCCACGCTCTTCCATCTGCTGGATCTTCCCGCGACGGCGGGACAGATCGCCCATCACGTCTCCGGCGTACTCCTCAGGGGTGACCGCCTCGACGTCCATGATCGGCTCGAGCAGAATCGGCTTGGCCTTCTTGGCACCTTCCTGATACGCCATCGATCCGGCGATCTTGAACGCCATTTCCGACGAGTCGACATCGTGGTACGAACCGTCGTACAGGATTGCTTTGATTCCCGTCATCGGGTACCCGGCAACGATTCCGCGCTCCATCGCTTCACGGATTCCCTGCTCGACCGGCTTGATGAACTCGCGTGGCACCGAGCCGCCGACGATGTCGTTGACGAACTCGAAGTCCACTCCGTTGGTGAGCGGCTCGAAGCGCATCTTGACGTGTCCGTACTGACCCTTACCACCCGACTGACGGACGAACCTGCCTTCCGCCTCGGAGTTCCGCGTGATCGCCTCGCGGTACGCAACCTGCGGCTTGCCGACGTTCGCCGCGACGTTGAACTCGCGCACGAGCCGGTCGACGATGATCTCGAGATGGAGCTCGCCCATCCCGCGGATGATCGTCTGATTCGTCTCTTTGTCCGTGTGGACCTTGAACGTCGGATCTTCCTGCATGAGCTTGGCGAGCGCCAGACCCATCTTTTCCTGGTCGGCCTTCGTCTTCGGCTCGATGGCAACCGCGATGACCGGCTCGGGAAAGTTCATCGCCATGAGCGCGATCGGGTTGTTCTTGTCGCAGATCGTGTCGCCCGTGGTGACGTTCTTCAGACCGACGGCGGCGGCGATGTCGCCCGCCCAGACTTCCTTGATCTCTTCGCGCTTGTTCGCATGCATCTTCAGGATGCGGCCGATGCGCTCGGTCGAGCCCTTGCTCGCATTGAGAACCGCCGTGCCCGACTCGACGTGACCGGAGTAGACGCGGAAGAACGCGAGCTGGCCGACGAACGGATCGGTCATGATCTTGAACACCAGGCCCGCGAAAGGCGCGTCGTCCGCGGTCGGACGCTCGTCTTCCTTGTCGTTGTCGGGATTCACGCCCTTGATCGGGGGAATGTCGATCGGAGAAGGCAGGTAGTCGACGACCGCATCGAGCAGGGGCTGAACGCCCTTGTTCTTGAACGCGGATCCGCAGACGACCGGAATGATCTTGTTCGCGAGAGTCGCTTCGCGGAGCGCGGCCTTCAGCTCGCCGATCTCGAGAGCTTCGCCGGCGAGGTACTTCTCGAGCAGCTCATCATGAGACTCGGCGATCGACTCGACCATCTTCTCGCGGTAGTGGTTCGCTTCCTCGAGTAGCTCGGCCGGGATCTCGGCAACTTCGTACTTCGCCCCGAGGGTCTCATCCTTGAAGATGAGCGCCTTCATCTGAACCAGGTCGATGATGCCGCGGAGCTTGTCTTCGGATCCGATGGGAATCTGAATCGGAACGGGGTTCGCGCGGAGCTTGCTGCGGAGCTGCCCGACGACGGCCTCGAAGTTCGCGCCGATGCGGTCCATCTTGTTGACGAAGGCAAGGCGGGGAACGCCGTAGTGATCCGCCTGGCGCCAGACCGTCTCGGACTGCGGCTCGACGCCGCCGACGGCGCAGAAAACCGCCACCGCGCCATCGAGCACGCGGAGCGAGCGCTCGACCTCGGCGGTAAAGTCGACGTGGCCGGGCGTATCGATGATGTTGATCCGAATGTCGCCCCAGAAGGCGGTGGTGGCAGCCGAGGTGATGGTGATGCCGCGCTCCTGCTCCTGGACCATCCAGTCCATGGTCGCAGTTCCCTCATGCACCTCACCGATCTTGTGGGTGATCCCCGTATAAAACAGAATCCGCTCGGTCGTCGTCGTTTTACCGGCGTCGATGTGAGCCATGATTCCGATGTTTCGGATCTTGTCGAGTGAGACCTGACGTGCCATAACCGTTGATTCCTCAGAGCGAGACGCCACGACAGACAGATATCGCCTGTTTGCGACGCCGGAAACGACGGAACACACAGCCTCCGCCGTTCATTCGATTGTCTTCACTGCTCGTTTTCCCGTTGCTCGGTCCGGAACCGCAGAAACAGATGCCTTTCTGTGTTATCCGGTCGAGACGGAGCTCGGGGAGGCTAAGTACTGCGGAATGTTGAATGTTGAATGTTGAATGTTGAATGAGGGACTAACCCCCCGTTCAGCACTCAGCACTCAACACCCAACACTCGGGTTTACTTCCGGCTACTGCCCGCGAGGGCCTGCCTCGCGCCTGCTACCGACTGCTGACTGTCGCCTGGAATGCCGAATGAGCGGGGAACTTCCGTACTCAATTCATCATTCAACGTTCAACATTCAACATTCGTTTTTACCTACCAGCGGTAGTGTGCGAAGGCCTTGTTCGCTTCGGCCATCTTGTGCACGTCTTCCCGCTTCTTGATCGCGTTGCCGCGATTGTTTGCCGCGTCGAGAATCTCGCCGGCAAGCCTGTCCTGCATGGTCTTCTCGCCGCGGGCCGCCGCGTAGGTGATCAGCCAGCGGATCGCCAGCGACGCCCTGCGGGTGGGCCGCACTTCGATCGGGACCTGATAGTTCGATCCGCCAACACGGCGGCTCTTGACCTCGAGGGCCGGCTTGATGTTGTCGATCGCCTTCTTGAAGACCTTGACGGCATCTTCCTTCGCCCGCTCTTCGACCGTCTTGAGCGCACCATAGAAGATGCCCTCGGCCGTCGACTTCTTCCCCTGGATCATGAGCGAGTTGATGAACTTGGTCACCAGCTGGCTGTTGTAAACCGGATCCGGCAGAATCTCTCTTTTGGGTACTTCGCGTCTTCTCGGCATTGCTTATCGATTCCTGACTTTAGACTTTCGGACGCTTCGCGCCGTACTTGCTGCGGCTCTGGTTCCGCTTCGCCACGCCCGTCGTGTCGAGCGTTCCGCGGATGACGTGATAACGCACGCCGGGAAGATCTTTGACACGACCCCCACGGATCAGCACGATCGAGTGCTCCTGCAGGTTATGACCCACACCCGGGATGTACGTGGTCACTTCGACGCCGTTGGTGAGCCGCACGCGCGCCACCTTGCGGAGAGCCGAGTTCGGCTTCTTCGGCGTAGAGGTATAGACGCGGGTACAGACACCCCGCTTCTGCGGGCTCGACTGAAGCGCCGGAGACTTGGTCTTCTGGTTCAGTTTCGCTCGACCCTGTGCGACGAGCTGATTGATCGTTGGCATTCGCAGACGTTCCTATTGCTTAATGAGAAAAATCGACCGGACAGACCGGTCAAAGGCCCTTCAGAAGGGAAACCCGCGCACTTTACGCGGACACCGGGGCCTTGTCAACCCCGTCCGGGTGGCCTAACGACCTGATACTGCACGATATTCCGGGTCCTGACTGATCCCGGCCGGAGCGCTATCAGCCTGGGGGGACGGGCGGAAATTCCGGGGAATTGGGGCGAGGATGATTGTGGACGGGAACGGAATGTTTGAATGCTGAATGGTGAATGTTGAATGGGACGACGGGCGGTCCCGAATCGCCCGCAGGAGAGTGGTCAGGGGCATATGCACTATTTAGCTCGTAGTCTGCTCGAAGAAGCAATGTCCTGGCCGGGGCTCGAGCGTCAAAGTTAGTGCATATGGGTGGTGAAGGGTGAGGGGAGCTCCAGCTACGAAACGCTCAGGCCATGCTTTCAACCGGGCCTGTCTCCTCCAGCTGCGGTGCGGGAGCTTGGAGTTCCCTCACCGGAACTCCAGCTCCCAGACCCGCACCTCGAAGCTCCCCTGCATGAACCGCTGGCGGGCACTCGAGCGAAATGTCAGAGTCCGGGCTCGGGCTCCTGGAGGCCGTTCCGGCAGCCCCTCCAGCCATGCTCTGAACTCTGCTTCCTCATGGAGGGGAGTGAGAATGAAGCCTCCTTCAGCACCGGGCGAGAACCGGTAGGTTCGCACGGGCCCTGCAGGGAATGTCATCTCCATGCTCTGCACCGGCCCACGGATGAGTGTGCGAACGAGCCAACCAGGAAAAGTCGGCCGCGTCCGGATCTCAGCCCACAAGACCTCGCCTTCTGGGAGGACGATCGCCTCCCCCACCCGCACTGACCGCTCCAGCCGGAGTGTACGCCGGGATGTCAGCGGCGCGTCCCGACACTCCAGGAGCGGGTGGTTACGCGCGGAAGGGCGGTATCGGGCGGCAATTTCGAGCCAGGCCGGACCATCCTCGAGAAGCGGCGGATGCCCGTCTATCGGAAAAAATTCAATCCAGAGGTAGTCGGGCGCCGCAGGTCCGGAAAAATGCCGGGCATTGAGCTGGCCAAGGCCTTCGCTCCAGGCCAGGTAGCTATGGAAAACCGGTCGCGGCGCGTAATCAAGACCCCAGGCGAGCAAACTGGCCTGTCCCGTATGAAGGCTGTCGATCCTGCCGGTAATTGGTGGAATCACTGAGCGCTTCCGGAGGAACAGCAGGTTCTCGGTGTGCAACCTGGCCAACGAAGACCGATCTCTCACAAGCCGGTTCATCCATGCGCCTCTGGCTCGGAGAGAATCGAGCCCGAGCCAGAGCGCACAGGCGGAAGCGAGGCAGAACACGACGGAGAGCGCTCTTTTCGCACGGCCGGGCAGGCCTCGGACTTCGACAGGCAGGATCATCAATGCAAGCAATGCGAGGCAGCTCGCACCCGTCACCGAGTGACTGTCATCGAACCGTACGAAGCTGGCTTTGAACACAAACCAGAGACAGACCGCCAGCCCCGCGGTCCGAACCGCCGAGGTCTTCCACCCTCGAATGTTGCGACCCAGATAGAAACTCACGATCAGGAGAGCGCAGGCGGATACGGCAAACAGGCTGTCCGATGCATCTCCGGGCCGCGGAAGCAAGACCCCTCCCTGGGAATAGCCCGCCGCGACCTCCGCCGCCAGCCTCACCCACCGAGGGATATTCACGGGATTCTGCCCGGCGAGCAGCCAGAATGTGATCACCCCCGAAAACAGAATAACGACATCCCGCGACACTCGGCGCAACAACAGAATCTCCCGCATTGCGAGAACCCCTGCAATGCCGCACGCAAGCAGAAAGTACGAGAATTTGATCAGCGCGAGCAATCCCAGCGCGATCAGGACGACCACCCGTTCTACGGCGAACGAAGGCTTCTCCCTCTCGGTCAGCCTCAGTGTGGCGAGAAGAAAGAACCCCAGGTACCGAGTGTCACTCCCCCCGAACGACAACAGTGCGAAAACTCCGACGCTGATGAGGCTCCGCAGCCACCCCTGCTGAACCGGCTGCAGGTGGACCGCAAGAGCCAGGCCGAACGCGGCACCGATCAGCCCGTTCAGAGCAAAGAGGAGCAGATCGGTCGCCGGATGAAACCCTCGAAATAAAAATCCCCAGGGCCCATACGTGGAGACCAGATCAACACCCCATTGCAGGCCGTTGGCGAAACCGTGATGATGCACGATTCCAAACGAGAGATCCGGCTCGCCCTGCAGCGTGAATCCGTGAAGAGGCAGGAAGACGAAAATCGACAACAGAACCGTTAGACCCGATGACCACGGCGCCTGTCCTCGAACACTGGCCTTTTCGCGAACGATTGTCATGATGCGTCGATCACGGTGCTGTAGAGTTCGATGCTACCACCGCTTCCTTCGACACGGATCTGGCCTTGCGGGCATGACCCCCTCATTCTTCAGTATCCACCAGCTTCTCGCACTGACGGGATCCGCCGTTCTGTCTTCCTCCTCCTCTCGAGGATCCCGCGCACCCGCAGTCTCCCGGCTGCGTGGCTCGCCGCCGCGGGATGTCGCGAACATCCGCCACCCGAACAGAATCGACCACACGACGAGAGCACTAGAAACCAAGCTCCTGGCGCCCGCTATCGATCTCATCGATCGGTCTCGGACATGTCGATTCCTGATGGTCCCCAAGCCTGACTGACTAAGGTTTTCGCCGTCCGGTCCATCGCATGCGCAGCGCCCAGAAGTACCAGCGAAGGTAATGCGGAAGCCACTGAGCGAGCCGGAAACGGCTCGATCCGGCAGACCGGTCGATCCAGTCGGCGGGGACTTCTTCCACGTGCCCTCCGCTGAGATGCGCCTTCACCGTGAGCTCGAGCGCCAACGCGAACCCGGCTGAGCTTTCGATGGGCGTCCGCTCGAGAAACTCTTTTCGATAGGCCTTGAAACTGTTCGTCGGGTCGTGAACCGGCAGACCGGCGAACCAGTGAAGGGTGAGCCCCGCCGCCCGACTCATCAATCCCTTCAGAAATGGTCCGCCTATCTGGTTCCCCCCCCGCATGTACCTGCTCGCGCAGACGACGTCTGCTCCCGCTTCGGCTCTGCGAATCATTTCATCCACTTTCGGGAAGTCATCCGAAAGATCCGCCATCATGACCACGATCACGGGCGCGAGCGACTCCGCCATGCCGGTCACAATCGCGCCCCGCACGCCGCTTTCGCGGTTTTTCACCGTCCGTACGACGGCCGGCTTCTCCTGGGGGCCGAGGCCTGCGAGGGCGGCGAGAGTATCGTCCTGTTCGAAGTCGTACACGAAGAGGAACTCCCCACCGCTCGGGAGCCGGGAGGCCTGCTCGCAGAAGCGGCCGATGTTGACCCCTTCGTTGTATACGGGAACTACAACCGAATATCGGAAGGTCTGACCCTCGAGCGCCGTCATGAATGCCCGGACCCCTCATGAGGGCGGCGGGCAAACGTCACGACAAAGGGGCCGAGCCATCTGCCGATTCCCACTTGCTCCATCGCACGGTCCAGGAAGTTATAAATAGGAAGAAGCCTGTTCAGCACACCGACCGCGAGCCGGCGATATGGAATCGCTGCCTGCCCTCGCTGGCGGATGCTGGAGAATCCGGCGGTTGCGAATCCGCGTCGCAACTCTCGGGGCAAAAGAGGCCGCTCGTTCGGGCTGACTCCTTCGCTCAAATAGAATGGGCTTCGCGGGTGTCGAAGCAACGCCATCGCAGGGTGGAGCAGATTAGGATCGAACGCGAAGACGAATCCTCCCGGTCTGAGGACGCGAAATGCTTCGCGAAGCGCCGGGTAGAAATCGGGCATGTGATGAAGGACGCTGCTGAATGCGACCAGGTCGAACGACCTGTCGCGATACGGTAGCACCCCCGCATCCGCGCGCAGCCACTGCGCCTCCGGCTGGTTGCGATGGGCGACTGCGAGTGCGGTCATGGACAGGTCGATCCCGACGTAAGAGCGGGCGATCGGGCGATATAGATCTTCAGAGCTGCCCGTGCCGCAGCCGACATCCAGGATGGCGAGCGGACCGGCATCCGGCGGCAGCAGGCGCTCGAGCCGGCTGGCGAGCGTCCGCCACGCGGCCTCGGCGAACGGCTCGTACGAACCGCCCGCCGCGACGAGCCCATCGAAGAATTCGGCCTCACGCTTCGCGGAGCTGACTGAAGGGTTCGAGTCAGTCCGCATTTTCAGATCCCTCCCGCTTCGATTTCCTTCTCGATCCAGGGGATCACTTCATCGAGAACCTCGCTCAGTGGTGTCGTGGCCTCGAAACCCAGCAGCCGTTCCGCCTTCGTCGTATCGGGAACGCGTTTGGCGACGTCGTGGAGAAATGGCGGGTCGGAGACCGTACGAAACGGCGCCGGCCGCCTCTGGCGCTCGCGCACCTTGTCCCAGACGAGCCGGGCAAGCTCGAGCACGGTCGTCGTCTGCCGGGTCGAAAGGTTGAAATCCTCGTTTGTCGCGGCCGGGTCGAAGATCGCTCGAGAAATGCCCCGCGCGAGATCGCCTCCGTACGTATAGCAACGCACCTGGCTTCCGTCGCCGAGGATATGGAGGGGATCCTGCCCCTTCGCGACCTTCTGCACCAGATCAGGAACGACGTGGCTCATCGCAAGGCGGATGTTCCCACTCGGCACCTCGTTCCCCCCGAGCGCGCGTTTTTCGCCGATACCGACACAATTGAATGGCCGCACGATCGTGAAGGGAAGCTGGTACTGCTCGAAGGCGCCGCGGGCGAAATACTCGGAAGCAAGCTTCTGGAAGCCATACGTGCTCGTCGGCGGTGGAATCGTTCGAAGATCCTCCTCTGAGCTGGGAAAGCGGTTGCTGTTCTCGAACACCATGCTGCTACTGATGACCAGAATCTTCCTGAGCGAGGCATTTCGGAACGCGTGAATGGCGGCGTCGAAACTGGAAGCCAGGATGCGCTCGTTCTCCGCCAGGAGGTCGTACGCGTACGCGTGGAAATACGAGATCCCGCCGATCTTCGCCGCACCGGCGACGAAGTAATCGCTGCGCATGGCGAGGGCCGAGAGCATTTCAACGTCCTTAACGTCCGCCTCGACGAGCTCGTAGCGCGGGTTCTGGTCGTACGACTTCTCGACGCGTCCGTACTTCGAGAAGTTGTCGACGCCGATGACGTTGTGCCCCTGCTCCAGAAGCTCCTGAACGAGGTATCCGGAGATGAAGCCGGCCGAGCCGGTGACGAGAACCGTGCTCATCGCCCGCTTCCGTCGCGGACGATGTTCCAGACGTCGATGACGATCTTCCCGGCGGGGATATCGAGGTTCAGATATTCGGCATGCGGCGTCGCGATGAAGAGCACATCCGACTGCCGGATCGTCTCCTCAAGGGATACAAGCGTTGCATCGCGGACGTAAGGGTCCGTGCAGAGAACGCTCTTCGCTTCGAGCACGAGGATCTTGCGCAGCTTGTAACTGAGTGAGTCTCTGGAATCATCGCTGCCGGCCTTGAAAGCCATGCCGAGGATGCCGGTGCGGGCAGAAGCCAGGTCCGTTTGTCGCTTTGCGAGTTGGACCAGGTGTCTCGGGAGACTCTCGTTCACCATCATTGCAGCGTGTCCCAGCACAAATCCGTCGCGGCTGAAAGCCGCGAGCTGCATGGTGTCCTTCATCAGACAGGGCCCTGCCGTCAGCCCGGGGGAAGGCATTCCCTGCATCCGCGGATAATTGTGGCGGCAGGCGTGGAGAATCCGCGTAAAGTCCAGCCCGTCGGAAGTGGCGAGCGTGTAGAACTGATTGACGGTGGCGAACTGAATGTAGCGCCAGGCGTTGGTCATGAGCTTCGCGATCTCTGCCTCGCGCGGCTCGAGCTCGATGAACTCCGAAGTGAAAGGGTCAAACAGTTGGCGGATGCGGCGCAATGTCGTTTCGTCGACCGCGCTGATGATCTGCGGAAGAGTCGTAAATTCCTCGAGGCTTTTCCCCTGAGCGACACGCTCCGGGCAGAAGCCGACGCCGATGCGAAGTCCCTCCGAGTCGAGGTAGCGCTGGATGTATTCCGTCATCCCCGGGACCACGGTGCTGCGAAGGATGATTACCTGCCCGTCGCGAAGCGAGCTCCGACAGTGGTCGAGAAGCCGTCGAATCGCCGTGAGATCGGGGTTGAGGTGCTCATCCACGGGCGTACCGATGATCACGACGAGGAATTCGCACTCGTGCAGCAGATCGAGTGTCGAACGGAACTCGAGGCGGTCCCCGGCGAGAACAAGGGCAAGGAGCGCCTCACCTCCCGCCTCCATGAACGGCAGCTCTCCCGCGGCAATCGTTTCGAGCACTTCAGCGTTGGTGTCGTAAATGACTGTGCGAAGCTTCGCGTCAGCGAACGTCAAAGCGAGGGGAAGGCCGACATGCCCACCGCCCCCGATCACGCAGACATCGCGGGTAAATGACGCCACGCGGGGATTGTAGCGGCTCGCGACCGTGCGGTCGAGCCGTAACGGGAGAGGAGCACCGGCGACACGAACAACCAGCGCCGGTCGGCGCGACAGTCGAGAAGTCGGTCCGGCCTGAGCCATCACGAGACGACAGATCAGCGCCCCGACTCCATTACCGCGAACGAAACTCGTATCCGGTCTTCAAAGAACCGCTCAGCGACCATGATGTGTATCTCAATCACTCGGGATTCGGGATTCCCGTTCGTCCCCTCGTAGAGCGAGGCGAAGTCTGCACGATCCAAGATGACCGGCGACAGAAGAAACCCTCCCGCGGCCAGGTCGAGAGGGAGACGGAAGTCGTTGCTCTCTCCGTCGGCAGTACGGACTCGCATAATGACAGGGGGCGTCTTGAACAGAAAGGAAGCGACATGACCGATAAGGGTCTTCTCGACGCGGATGGAAGCCCAGATGGGCTTCGGAGTGTCGGGGATTGCAATCGTTTGCGTCGCTGATATCGTGCGCTCCGCTAAGCGCCTGATTCGCAGCGCCCGGGGACGCTCGCGCCGCTCCAGCAAAAGGAACGATGCACCATTCCGGACCACAGCGTACCGCGCTATGATCTCCGGCCATGATAGCGAGTCTTCGATAGCAGGAAATCGCCCATCTATAGGCGCGATGTCGAAGAGGATCTGGTCAGGCGGCCTCGCGCGGAGATGCTCCGAGTTGAGTCGGGCAAGATGTGTAGAGAGCGCTGCATAACTCTGCGGCACTGGCCTCGGTGCGTATCCCGGTCGATGGGCGACCACGTTCAGGAGATCGGGATAGACGTCCACGCTTCCACTCAATGAAAACTCGGCAGCCCTGGCCTCGGACCGTTCCTGAAACTGGTCGTGGTCGTGCTGCAGCGCAAGAGTGTGTGGGCCCCACCCGTCCGTCACCAGCGAGATCACGTCGCTGAGCGATTCCACTAACCGTCCGTCGGTTCGACGAGGAAATGAGTCTATTAGGAGGAGCATCAGCGCGAACGTCAACACGAGAAATGATTGACGTGAGTTCTCTTTGGGCAGTGAAATGGACACCGCGTACACGATTATGAAAAGAATAATTGTGCCGTAGGCTATAGCCGTGTGAGCAGTGTCCCATCGCACGAAGCCCGACTTGAAGGTGAAGAAGATTACGCTAGTGTAGTGCGTCATACAGAACGGCCTTTATTCTGGGCTCGCCGTGCGCGCTTCACTTTTTCGAGAATGTCGGCGGCTTTTGCTGTCCAAACGAACGGCTTTGGATCGGCATTGTGGGAAGCGAGATAGTCGGAGATCGTCGAATTCAGATCGGCCACGCTGTGGAAGACGCCTCTACGTAATTGGTTGACGGTCAGATCGCGGAAAAAGCGCTCAACCATGTTCAACCACGACGAACTCGTGGGAGTGAAGTGGCAGTGGAAACGCGGATGCCTCGCGAGCCAGGCCTTCACGTTCGGATGTTTGTGTGTCGCGTAGTTGTCGCAGATCAGATGAATATCTTTCCCTTTCGGGACTTCACGATCGATCTGGCGAAGGAAGCGTAGCCATTCTTGATGACGGTGTTGCGGCATACAAGCGCCGAGCACTTTACCGTCGAGCGTATTGAGAGCTGCGAAAAGCGTGGTCGTACCGTGACGCTTATAGTCATGAGTCATCGTTCCGCAGCGACCCTTCTTCATCGGTAATCCGGGTTGCGTACGGTCGAGCGCCTGAATCTGGCTCTTCTCGTCGACCGACAGCACGATGGCGTGCTCGGGCGGATTCAAGTAGAGGCCGACGATATCCTCGAGTTTCTCCGTGAAGCGGGGGTCGTTGCTCAGTTTGAACGTGCGAACACGATGAGGTCTCAGACCGTGACGCTTCCAGATCCTTCGTACCGAAGACTCGCTAATCCCTGCCGCCTTGGCCATCGTGCGAGTGCTCCACTGAGTTGCGGCAGGCGGCTTTTCCTTGAGCGTCGCACGCACCACCGAGCGCTGTTTGCCCGGCGTGATCTTCCGCGGCCTGCCCGGCCTCGGCGCGTCTTGAAGAATTCCGCTGATGCGATCCTTCACGAACCTCTGCCGCCAACGACCCACGGCACGCGGCGTCGTGTTGAGAATCGACGCAATCTCCAAATTCTGCTTTCCCTCAGCAGCGAGCAAGATGACTTTTGCTCGAAACATAACGCGAGCTGGAGTGCTCCGGCCCCTCGCATAGGACTCCAGCTGCCGCCCCTCTTCCTCGCTCAGCGTGATGCTCGCAGCAATCCTCATGTCCCACCTCACATGGTAGAACATCGACTCACTGAAATAAATTGCTCTATTTAAGACGCACTACACTAGCAGTCGCGATCACGTCGAGCCCCGGCCATGGGTAGCCCCCACCTGATCTCGCGAGGATCGGGAGTGAAAAAAGAAGCGCCGATCCAACAATGAATAGGGGCAGGAGCGCACGATCCGTTCCTTGATGTTCTAAGGACATCGCTTCCCCATAACCGGAGGCGAGATCCAGACTGTTGCGAAGAAATGGAAGCAGGTCGTTCGGATGCTGCCCAGCCAGCAACCACCACCCAAGAACGCCCGCGGTAAAAGCGAGAACTGAGACTGGAGCCCGACGCAGCCGAAACATCTCGTCAATCGCCAGAAGAACGGCCAGCGGGATAAGGAATAAGAAGAGAGAGAACTTGCCGAGGACGGCGAGAGCCGTTGCTATTGTAAGAAAGAAGAAGCGGACCGAGAGGGCTCGATCGCGAGCAGTAAAGTACCACAAGACAGGGAGTGCCATCAGGAGTGCATCGCCGCCCTTGGATAGGACGACGCCGACCGCTAGCGAAATCACCAGCATCGATACGGGTCGCGACACTGTTTTGGTCGAGATTCGCCAGAGTGATTCAACGAAGACGAAAGAAAAAAAAGCCCACCCGAAGATGGTCATCGCATAGGTCGAGGGATGATAGCCTCGCCAGAGAAACCCCCAGGGACCGAAGGAGAAAATGAGGTCGCGTCCAAACGCTAGCTCGCGGAGAAACGCGACATGGAGCGCGAGTTCCCAGGCGCGATCCAAGCCGTCAGGAGGAGCACCTGGATTCCAAGGGATGAGGAACAGGCTGGCGACGATAAGGAATATCGATGTAGCCAAGGCGCGAAGGCGAGGCGAGGTACGTCTCATCCTGCCAGGAACAGAGTCAATCAATTCTTTTCGAGAGGGAGCCTTTTCGGCAACCGCAGTTCGAGGTCCCATCGGTAATATCGCCCTCCGCGATGCATCGTTTCATCTGGCTGCCTTTAGATGGTCGCTGACCGGGCGGAGCTTGGAATTCCCGCTACCGGCCAGAGCCCGTCCCTACTCGACGGGCACATTCCAACCGTGGAAATATCGCAATTGCCAGAGCTGCCATTGTCAGCAGTTTTATACAACGCTCCGGGTCGTGAACACCCGCGAGCAGGAGTGTCTTCTAATCTTTGAGCGATTCGCCTTAGTGCGACTAGAGGCGAACGTGTGAATTCCAAATAGAGAAGCGAGGATCGCTCCCATGGCGACAGGGGAGTACACCGTTAGGGATTGTTGACCTTCGGCTCTATGGAAGGATACCTCGCACTTCGGTCGGTCCTTCCGCTACGTAGATATCGAACCGTTCGGAGGTACCGGTGGCAAATCCGAAGGGGAGATACATGTCGCGTGTCGAGATCGGAATTCCTGTCGCGTAGAAGTTTGCGCGACACGAGTAGTCGAGCGTGCGGACCGGCCAATCTGGTGATACGCGCTCCACGGTCAACCTCAGCGGAGCCGATTTGCCGTGAATCGACTTATACGATGGAGACGCGTTTCTGACAATAATCCATACATCACCAGCTTGCATGGGTGGACGTTTCCATTTATCGATGAGCGTCGCGCCGGCTTGAGTCGCGTAATGCTGGAATCCCCAGTGCCCATCGAAATAGATCTGTCCACCGGTCTCCCGACGAAGCTCCGTGACTCGCTCATCTACAAAGGAACGCGACAGCTCGGCAATCTTCAAATCCCCGATGGCGATTGCGACACAGAGGAGAAGATTCAGGACAAGGACCGGAACAATCAAACGGTGACGCCCCGCCAACACTCTGGGAGCAAGAAAAAGAATAGCTGCCGGGGTCACGGCCAAAAGATAGCGTGTCGCCGCAAAATCCAGACGGAACATCAATACGATTGGCCCGGCAATCCAGACCAAAAGCAGAAGGTTCCGCCGCTCGCCTGGCTCCACGAGTGTGCGGGAGAGCAGTCCCACAAGCACTCTCAGACCGAGCGTCGCGCCGACCGCGAACAAGATCGACGGGACTAACGGGTAGTACATCGAGTACGCCTTCGCATAGACCCCCAGCGCCATCAGCAATGAGAAAGCGATATCCAGCTTCAAAGGAACATGAGGTATCCGAACCGCCAGACAAATCCACGGCACGAGCACCGTGCCAATGTAAGTGATCGCCGCAAACGACGCCGTGGATAAGATGACGCCACCCGAATGCGAGGTTACTGCCAGAACGTGCGGCTCGCCGTACTGCAGCCATCCGAACACACTCCACACTCCGAGGCCTGCGGCCGGCATCAGCGACAGCAGGAAAAGCCGGCGTCGTGCCTCCGGAGAAGCGCTGATCGCGAGCCAAGCGAGCACCGGAATGAGTGCGATTCCGTTGTACTTGGCGAGAGGGGTGAGGAACGCTGCGGCTGCTCCGGCTGCGAGACCTGCACGACTGCCCTCTTCAGCGCGGAGTGCGCCCCAGACCCCGGCAAGAAAGAGCGCAAGCATCGCGACATCGGGCATGAGCAGATGCGCAGATAAAAAGAACGCGGGTGTACAGGCGAGAAGGACTGCCGCGACGGGGGGCGCGATCTCGAATCTCCGCGCGATTCCGGCGAAGCTGACGAGCGCGAGACATGCGAAGGGCAGCATGGAGAGCCGGAGCCAGGATTCGCTCCAGTTCGTCAGACTGCCGGCGATGGCGAGCCAGGCCGGAACGAGTGGCGGATTCGCCAGAACCTCCCACGCGGGCTGAGACCAGCCGAGCCAGTTGATCGAAAACCCATAGGGATCCAGAGGCTCTCTGGAGATCTGCCGGGCGATCTCCAGAATGTTCGGCTCGTCGATCCGAATCGCGCCGGTCAGGAATGGAAGTTGAAGAAGGACGAATGCGACAACCACCCCAACCAATGCGCCGCGTCGAAACACGAAGAGTTTGAAACCGAGGCCCTCGGATGGGACGTCTTCATTCAGGTGCTCTATTTCCCTCTCCCGCTGCGTAGGGTCCTGCGCATCCAAACGACATTCGGATACGGAGTATGGGCTCGGAAGGCTTTCACTCGTTTCCCTCATGGCTGCACCCCCGGTCTGGAAGCCGCGTGGAACCCCTCCTCGCGCTCCTGCGCGTAGATTGCACCCCGACGCAAGCCCATGAAGCCTTCGTACGGAAAGGCTTTCAGCGTTCTGTAGCCGCGAACTTCGTTGAAGGAGAGAATGAATTCATCATCAACGACCGACATACCGACTAGGTTCAGTTGAATCTCGCCGTCCCATCCCCCCAATAGGTACTGATTGATTTCGTACCCACCGTCCATCTGCTCGAGTCGGACTCCACGTCCGGTCAGGTAGTCGAACGCAATCCAGCGCGCCCTGTTCCACTCGAAGTACTCCCGTACCCCAAACAGAGCGAACATCGCCAGCGGAACCAACAGGGAAACCGCTATGAGCTGAGTCCACCGCTTCGACCAGTCGCCAGCCAGCGCCAATAGAAAGACAAGCGCCCAGGATGCATCGATAACATAGCGGTCGTAATAGAGTCCTGATACGCCGAGAAGAGCAGTCGCGACAAGACACTGCACCGCCGACAGGTGCATTAGCAACTCGCGCTTCCCGACCACTCTTCGATTGTTCCACCAGGCACGCAGTACATGGAACAGAAGAAAAGCCCCCAGCAGTCCGCCGGTATAGTTCAACAGCGCAAGGGTCCAGTCAGGAAGATGAAGCGGGTATTGATACCCGAAGACCCATGTGTCTCGCAGCGTCAGGGGCCCCATCGCAAAATTCGAAATGACATTTGCCTCTCCAGTAAACGGTAAAGGCCGGCCCAGCCTATGAAGTTCAGTCGTTACTTGAGCAAAAGGGAGCAGGACGATTCCAAGCATCAGAGTCTCCCGCCGCGTCAGCTGGCGCCATCCACGGATGAGAGGAATCATCAGAGGCAAGAGGAAGAGCGCCGCGTAGATGAAAGTGTAAGTCGTCCACCTTGCCGGTATTTCAGCGAGCCTCCAGATCACCTCACGGGCCGAGCCGTCCCACACCTCATAGTGGGCGTCTATGATTCCGGGATAGCCAACCAATGCGTCAGTTGCAAAGAATAAAAGCACGAACATCCCGATGACCGAGGTTATGACGATCAGATATCGCTTCCAATGGCGTGACAGACTGGACCGAGCGAAGACAAGAGCCATCAGAGGTGGAACCGCATTCGCGATGCCTGTCTGCCTGATGAAAAACGAGCCGACCACCGCAAGCGACCCGACAAGAAAGAGAGACATACGATCTTCCGCCAAGCCCCGGAAGAAAAAATAGAGTGCGAGCATCGATACACAGACGAAAGGCACGTGCGTCATGAACGTAAAGGAGTTCAGAAAGAACACCGGGTGGAACAGAAGTGCCAATACGGCAAGTACCCGCAGCCTCAACGCTACATTAGCCTCTTTGAGCATTTCATGAGCCGTGATCAACGTCACCAGAGCAAGGACGAGCGTTGAGGCCCGCAGAACTTCGAAGTCTGGCCAGAGCAACACCGTCCATAGCGCGCCCCACAGCACCTGAAGGCGCAGGGTCATCGCCGTCATACGGGCAAATGCGAATTCACCCGTCTCGGCGAAATGCCAGGCAGCCATTGCGAATCCCCAATCGTCGTTGAGAGGAAAATCACCGAACGGCTGCACGACGACTACGGCAAGCGCAAAAACTCCCGTGATGATCGACAGCGGTAGCCAGCGAGGCCCATCGCTCGTCTTTCGCATCGGCTCATCCCTGAGGTGATCACTCATGAGCTTCACACACCGCGAGTCCTAGGGCAATCAATGAGGTTACTCCACACCATTCTGATAAATTCTGCCGTGCGAGAAAGGCCTGGCGGGATATTGATATAGATAATATTCTTCGTCGTATCCGACACTCAGATCAGGAGAGGAGTAAATCAACTCATATTTCCGTCGGTTGGGGCCGCGCATCATGACATTCAGAATAATCAGGTGAGGGTGCTCTCCGAAATGTTCTCTGGTTCGAGAAACCGCATCTGCATGCGAAACCTGATCGCCAAGAAAGAACTCCTGGTCCCACAGCAGGTACGAACCATACTCACCTATTCCAGCGAACCACATTCGTTTCGGGCCGGGCAGGTAAGGGAGAACCGCCGCTGCATGAGGGGCGCGATGTCCGGCAATCGGGAGCTCAGTGAGACCTTCACGCTGGATGAAAGCGGCCACAGCTTTCGAACCAGAAAAAGGCAGACGGATATCCATCGCCACCTTGTAAAACGAAAAAGCAGTCGACCAGGCGAGAGTTCCGATGAGAAGAGCCCGAATGGGCAAATTCAAGGGTGATCGGGATCGGGATTCCAGAGACCTAGCCAGCCATAGAACAAAAATAATGATAAGGAAGACAAAACCATGATGGCGGGGGCTCCCTGGCCATTTGAATACAAATAGATAGGTAAACAACACGAAAGAAATCCCCAGTACCGTTGCCGGCACCATCAGACGACGCACTCGAATGGCCACGAGCAAAACCAGGAGACCTGCGATCAAGGGTGCCAGCGCCGGAGCGGTTCCAATCGATGGAAGGAACGCATTAGTAAAAGCCCGAGGAATCACTGACGGCTCGACCATTCGGACAATTCCTGTGATCAGAGCGTCTCTGGGTGTCCGAAGTTGAGAATAAGCGAGGATCAGCCCCGAGGCCATAACGAGTGCAGCCAGAATCTCTCGCCGCCATGTCCTTCGCGCCTCCATAACGTAACTGATCGTCAGCGATACTGCGATGAACAACCCCTGAACATTCAGATTCGACAGGAGACAGACGGCGGAGGCGTACCAAAGCGGGCGCTCTCTCCGTCGTGGAAAGATCGTCGCAACGACGAACAGCATGAACATTGAGAACGCATACGTTCGCGCGATTACGCCGTACTCATAGAGCGGAAAATAAGAGAATGAGAACAGGAGCCGCGTGATGCGTTCGAAGGGAGCTTTCCATACAAAGAGGCCTACTGCTGCAACAGCAAACAGACCATTCAGGACAGCGATACTCCAGTACGGTGCGCCGTTCTTGGCCAGAGGTGCCAGAAGAAGATACCAGGGTGCCATTTGCCCCGTGTACCCACCCCGGCTCACAATGGTCGCGTAATCGGCGTCACGCACGAACAGCCACGTGTCGGCCTCATCTCTCCACCGCTCATGATGGAACGATGTCACAAGGAGGACTGCTATGTAGAGCAGTAGAACAGTAGAGTTGAAGGCGGCCTCCGAAATCCGGGGCGTCTTTTTCGTCGAGATACCTTCAGGCGTTTGCACCGCTCTCTTTGAATTCGCTGCACTCATTTCATACTCAGTCCAGATCGAAGTCGTGCACGAAGCCTCTCCCTATCCGCTCCTGCACATACAGGTTGCGCGTGCCGAAGCTCAGGGGCGCGCGGTAGGGGAACGTCGTGAGCGTCCGGTAGTCGCGCACGTCGGTCAGGGAAATGATGTAGAGGTCGTCGACGACCGACATCCCCGCCTTCTCGAGATTGATCTCACCATCGTAGCCGCCCAGCAGATACTGGTTGATCTCGTATCCCCCATCCATCTGTTCCAGCGTCACTCCCCGGGCATGCAGCCAGGCGAGTGCCTGCCATCGCGCCCGGTTCCACGAGAGGTACTCCGACATCGCTCCTATGCAGAAGACAGCCAGCACCAGAAGCGCAACGGTCGCCATCCGAACGTTCCGCTTCGTCGGACGGAGGCAGAGCACGAGCGCGACGGCCACGGGCCAGAGCCCGTCGAGACTGTAACGATCGAAGTAGATCGACGAAGCCGTGAGGATCAGCGTCCCGCTGATCGCACTGATCACGGCAAACCTCGAAACGAAGCGGCGACGCTCGTTCCCCGGCTCGCATCGTTTCCACGCCAGGTACAACTGATAAACGAGCACGAGCGCGAGAACCGCCGCGAGAACCGTGAACACGCTCCGGAAAATCGACGGCAGATGCAGCGGGTACGCATAGTTGAACACCCAGTGATCCCGCAGGGTCTGTGGACCGAGCCTGAGATTGCCGAAGATGTCTTCCCTCCGCCTTCCCGGGATCGCCTGCCCCAGGGCGATGGCTCCCGAGACGACCCAGGCGACGGGGATTGCGGCCAGAAGCAGCGGAGGCAGCGCCCTGCGAAGCTCACTCAGCCGCGGCATTGCGAGGAGCACCAGGGGCGCGAAGAAGACCGCGCTGAACAGCAGGTTCATCACCGTGTGTGAGATGACCAGTCCGGAAAGATTCAGGAAGACCGACCCGAGACCTCCGTCCAGGTGCCCGACATGCTGGCTCATCTGCTCGCGGTATCCGAGGAGCCACTCGGTTCCAAACCACAGCACGACGAACAGGACGATGGGCGCCAGGGCGAGCCCAAGGTGCATCGCGCGCCGCTGCCGCCCGGCGAACCAGATCGCGACGACTGCAGCAAGCGCCGTCGCCACCCCCGTCTGCCTGATGAAGAATGACGCGACGACGGCGAGTGAGCCGAGCCCTACCATCCAGCTGCGGTCTTCCGTGACGCCGGCGGAGTAAAACCAGAAGGCGAAAACCGTGAGGAAGAGAAAGGGAATGTGCGTCATGAAAGTGAAGGAGGACCAGAAGAAGATCGGATGGAAAAGAAGCGCGAACGTTGCGAGGAAACGAATGCTTCTGCCCACACCGAATCGCGCGAGGAGGTTGTAAAGCAGGAGCAGCGTCCCCAGTGCAAGCGTCAGAGTCGATGCACGAAGCACTTCGAATGAGGCGCCGAACGCCCTTGTCCAGAGCGCGCCCCACAGCACCTGGGTTCGAAGGCTCATTCCCGTCAGCCGCGCGAAGCGCAGCTCGCCGGTATCCGCAAACTCCCACGTCGCCAGCGCGAAGTTCCAGTCGTCATTCAGGGGCATGTCCCCGCGCGGATCGACCAGGAGTACGACAAGGGCGAACGCAAGCGCGATCAGCAGGTATTCGACCGCTCGCGCAGGCGGCGCGCTCGCCTCGGCTGGCGCATGGGGATTCGTCGTCATCTCCTGGTCAACCTTCG
Source organism: Thermoanaerobaculia bacterium (assembly GCA_041748075.1). Classification (GTDB taxonomy): domain Bacteria; phylum Acidobacteriota; class Thermoanaerobaculia; order Gp7-AA8; family Gp7-AA8; genus JBGSYJ01. Next base: position 1,901 of record JBGTDX010000175.1, on the reverse strand, counting down.
GCACGTGTGCGTTCTACTTTGCCGCGACAATCCGCCCATGGCAAGGACAACCTCGTTCTGCGAAGACTGACGTCCAACCGGAGCAGGAAGCCTCATCGTGCCGGCAGGGGCCTGTACAGATAGTACCGTTCGTCCGGGTAACCGATGATCCGATCGGGCGATGCGTAAAGCAGCTCGAATCCTTCCTGCTTCGGATCAGGCATCCCGGCATCCAGAAGCAGAAGGTACGGCGTCGTTCCGAAGTGCTGCTTCGCCCGGAACACTGCTTCCGGATAGGTCATCTGCTGGCCTCGATGAAACTCCTGGTCCCACAACAGGTAGGACCCGTACTCGCCGATTCCTGCGAACCATATCTGCTTCCGCCCGGGAAGGTACGGAAGTACCGCCGCGACTCGCGGCGCGGAGTGTCCCGCGATCGGATAGCCGGCGAGCCCGTTCGTTTCGATGAACTCCGCTGCCGCTTTCGAACCGGAGAACGGAAACTTCACATCGAGCGTTGCCTTATGCGCGGCAGCCAGCGTCGCGCAGATCAGGGTTCCCGCAAGGAGTGTCTGCACCGCGACGTGCAGCGCGCCCTTCATCTTCAATCGCTCGCTCCGCGCGATCCACAGCACGAAAAAGACGACGAGGAGAACGAACCCGTGATGCCGGGCGCTCCCCGGCCACTTGAATATCCAGAGGTAGGCAAACAGAGCGAGGGTAACCCAGAGAACCATGGACGGAACGAAGTGGCGCCTGATCTGAATTGCCACGAGCAGTATCAGCACTGCTCCGACCACCGCCGCCCACGCCGAACCGCGGCCGATCAGAGGGAAAAATGCGTCGGCGAGCGCAATGGGAACGTTCCAGGGCTCGAACATTCGCATGAAGCCGGTGATCGCGGCGTCGGGAGGGGAACGCAGCTGCAGCCACGCGAGCAGGAGCCCCGACCCCATCACGGCGATGCCGGTGGCTTCCCGCTTCCATGCGGCGCGATTGCGCAGCACTTCGACGAAGTGCGCCCCGGTCAGAGCGAACCCGATGAACAGGCCCTGAACATTGATGTTCGACAGAACGAAGATCGCGGCGGCATAAGGGATCGGCTGATCCGATCGCCTGGGAAAGAGTGTCGCGACCACGAACATCATGAGCATCGTCAGGCCATAGTGGCGGGCTACGACGCCATACTCATAGAAGGGATAGTAGGAAAACAGGAACAGCAGCTTCGTGATCCGTGCGAAGGGCGCCTTCCACAGAACGACGGCTGCAGCACCTGCAGCGAATAGACCATTCAGCAGGGCGATACTCGCGTAGGGAGCCCCGCTTTTGGCCAGGGCTGCGAGAAGAAGAAACCAGGGCGCCGTGTGTCCGGCGTAACCGGCCCGGCCGATGATGGTCACGTAATCGGCATCGCGCGCAAACAGCCAGGCTTCCGCCTCGTCCCGCCATCGCTCGTGATGGAACGCCACGAGCACGAGGAGTGCGATGAACAGGAGCAGGACGCTCCAACGGAATGCCGATTCCGGCATCCGGCGATCGCGGGCAGGCTCCGTGCCGGAAATCGCATGATCGAATCGCGTCACGTGTACGATCTACTTTGCCGCGACGGATCGCGCATGGCAAGGGGGATGTGACCGGGCCTCGCCGGTTTGTCATCTCGAGCTCGGCGAATAACAGGAGGGTCATTGTGGCGAGAAATGATCACGGTGAGCGCGAGACTGTCTGAAAACTCCCGCAGTGTCATCTCGAGCGAAGAGAATGGCGGGGCGCCGGTGAAGTGTTGATGAACCACCGTGTCATGCTGAGCGAGGCCACGTCATCCTGAGCGAAGCGAAGGATCTCTGCTTGCGATGCTCGATCCTCTTCAGGAGATCCTTCGCTTCGCTCAGGATGACGTGTTTCTACATCCCTCCCGGTTCGGA
>JBGTDX010000174.1:0-21076 GCA_041748075.1 Thermoanaerobaculia bacterium | reverse complement strand
CTCGCACTGGGCAAGGCGGCTCAGGGACGGCAGCTTCTCGAAGCACTCCGCGAATCGTCCGAACCGGAGGATCAGCAGCTCGCTGCAATCTGGCTCGAGATTCTGAACGCCCATCAGAAGGGCGTTGCGCCGTCCGAGGGTCTCTTCCTGGAGCTGGCGAACAATGGATCGACGGATCGCGTCCGGTTCGAAGGGTGGATGGCCGCGGGCAACCTGCGAATGTCGGCAGGCAGGATCGATGACGCGATCATTTCGTACCGATCCGCGGTGGCAGTGGCCTCGGCGGTGAACCATCGTCTCGCACTCGCTGCGCTGCGTGCGGCCGAAGAGAGAGCGTCGTCGGTCCTTGGACTTGGTGGCCCCGGCTCGCTAGTCGTCGGACGGAGAACGATCCAGCCACGTCCGGTTGCACCAGCGCCGGCACTCGTCGAGTTCCGGCTCGATGGTCGTCTCGTCGCCTCGTCCAGACGCGCACCGTTCGCAACCTCAATCGATTTCGGGAGGATTCCGCAGCGTCAGATCCTCGAGGTCCGCTCACTCGACGCCGCAGGACGTGTTTCAGATCGCACGAGAGTCGTCGTGAATCGGCGCAGCGATGAATTCGCGATTCGAATCGTTGAACCTTCTACTCACGAGCTCAATGGATTCGTCGATGTCGAGGTCGCAACAGAGGTCCCTCGGGGACGGTTGATCGAGAGTGTCCTGGTGGAGTGGAACGATCGGCGCGTCGCCCTCATGACGTCTGCGCCATACCGTACGCGCTTCGAGGTCAAGGTCGGCGAGCGGGGAATCCTTCGTGCCGTCATGCGCATGGATGATGGTAGCGAGGTCGAAGACGTGCTGCTAGCGAACGCAGGCGCCATGACGCTCGCCAGCGAAGTGCATCTGGTCGAGGTACCCGTTTACGCGGAACGTGAGCTGACCGCCGAAGAGATTGTCGTGAAGGAAGGGGCGAGGCAGCGTGCAGTAGATCGAGTCATCTCCGCAGAAGAATCCCCTCTACGGATCGCTCTCGTTCTCGACGCTTCACACAGCATGGGGGAGCACATTCTCGACGTGCAGGAGGCTGCAATCCGGTTCGTGGAGACTCAGCTGGAGGATCGTGACCGCATCATGATGCTTGCATTCAACCAGTCGGCGCGTATTCTCTGGCCGACGAATGATCGTGCGCTGATCGAAAAGGCGATTCTCGCGATCCGGCCGCGTGGAATCACATCCCTCCACGATGCGATGACGATCGCTCTTCTGCAGATCCCATCGCCCGGCTCCCGTCGAGCGCTCGTGGTCTTCAGCGACGGCATGGATACGAACAGCCAGCTCTCCCCACGCGAGGTTGCGGAAGTTGCACGGCGGAGCGGGGTTCCCATTTACGTGCTCTCGCTGCGTCCGAATTTCGGCCCTCACATGCCGCGGACCGGTCGGGACTCGGTCATGATTGACACGCCGTGGGCGATCGTCCGTCAGGAACAGGCAAGACTTCATAAGGTCACAAGGAGCACGGGTGGGAGGACGTTCAATCTCGATTCTCTGGAAAAGCTCGAATCGATCTTCGCGGAGATCGGCGAGGATCTGCGAAAGCAGTCGCTTGTGATTTATCAGACGGAACCATCCGCCAGCGAATGGCGCCCAGTCGAGGTTTCGCTCAGGAGCGGTGAGCGGCTGAGAAGTCCGGAGGGTGTGTATGTCGCGGGGGAGGGGGAGGATGGGCAGTGATGGCGTGATAGCAGCCTCGCGAGGTGCTCTCCCTCTCCCCGCGAAGTCGGGGAGAGGGTGGCGCGCGCATCCGGGCGGACATTCAGGACTTGCGAGATCTTCGCGCGCCGGGAGAGGGGCGTTGCGGGCTTGCAGCTACTCTTGCCAGTCGGATGCATTCGAAGTGCCTGCGCGGCCCCTCTCCCCTTGCCCCACCCCTGACCCCTCTCCCCGTTCACACGGGGAGAGGGGAATGCGCTCTGCCAGCCTCACCCGATTTCACGTATTCTTTTTCGCTCCACTTGTCGATTTCGCTCGCACGCTGCGTCAAGTGGTAGAACCGCAACACGACGCGGTCGAAAAGGAGAGTACGAACGATGAAATACATTCTTCTGATCTACGAAAACGAGAAGCGATGGGAGGCGGCCAGTCGGAACGATCTCGAGAAGGTGCTCGCGGACCACGGTGCCTACGGCGAGGCGATGGCGAACGCCGGGGTCATGCGGGGCGGCGCGGAGCTCAAGCCGACGGCGACTGCAACGAGCATCCGCTTCAACGGCGGCAAACCGAAGACGGTCGATGGGCCGTTCGCCGAGACGAAGGAGCAGCTCGGCGGCTACTACGTGATCGAGGTCGACAATCTCGAGCAGGCGATCGAGTGGGCCGAGAAGATGCCGGCGATGCAGGACGGCGTCGTCGAGATCCGGCCGCTCGGCGCCGAGGGCTGAGCCAGGGCGGCGTATGTTCCTCGGTCGCATCGTGGAGGACGTTTACCGGACCGATGGCCGGCGGGTTCTCGCCGGACTGATCCGCCTGACGGGCGACATCGATGCGGCCGAGGATGCGCTGCAGGAAGGCTGCGCACGGGCGCTGTCTTCCTGGCAGCGCAACGGCGTACCTGATCAGCCGGGAGCATGGCTCAACACCGTGTCGCGACGGATCGCGATCGATCGCATGCGTCGAGACCGAACAACAACGCTGCCCGACGATCTCGAAGCGGAGACGACGGAAGCGGAAGAGCCCGATCCTTCGGGTGTCGAAGACGACAGGTTGCGGCTGCTGTTCACGTGCTGCCATCCTGCGCTCAAACCCGAAGCACGGTGCGCACTCGCGCTCCGCACCCTCGGCGGCCTCACGACGCGTGAGATCGCCCGCGCGTTCGTCGAGCCGGAAGCGACGACGGCGCAGCGGCTCGTTCGCGCGAAGAAGAAGATCCGCGAAGCGCGCATCCCGTACGAGATCCCGTCGCGTGAGAGGCTCCCCGAGCGAATCGATACCGTTCTGTCGGTGCTCTATCTGATCTTCAACGAAGGGTACGCGTCGACCGATGCCGCGTCGCTCCTGCGTCCCGACCTGATCGCGGAGGCGATTCGGCTCTCGCGATTGACCGTGGGACTGATGCCTGAAGTTTCCGAGGCTCGCGGGCTGCTCGCCCTGATGCTGTTGACGGATGCGCGGCGGGCGGCGCGGGTCTCAGCTGACGGCGTGCTCGTGCCAATGGAGCAGCACGACCGGACTCTCTGGAATCGTGAGGAGATTTCTGAAGGAATCGGCATCATCGAAGAGACGCTGAAGTCGGGCCGTCCAGGTCCCTATCAGATTCAGGCGGCGATCGCCGCCGTTCATGCGGAGGCTTCGGTTCCGGAGCAGACCGACTGGCCGCAGATCGCCGCGCTGTATGAAATGCTCCTCCGCTTCCTGCCGACGCCCGTCGTCGAGCTCAACGCAGCGGTTGCCCACGGTCTTGCAACCGAGATCGGGCAGGGACTCGAGTGGATCGAGCGGATCGAAGCGGGAGGCGAGCTCGCGGAGTACCACCTGCTTCCCGCGTCGAAGGCCGACCTGCTGCGACGACTCGGGCGGAATGGGGAGGCGGAGAGTGCATATCGACGGGCGATTGCGCTCGTGACGAATCCAGCGGAGCGGAAGTATCTGGAGCGGCGGCTCGCGGAGTCAAAGTAGAGGGACATTCCGATGTCCCTCGTTCCAGGAGTGACGAGGTTCGAAATCTGGGGCATTCATCCCGAGACGTCGCTCCATAACCCGCGAGCTCCAGACAATCCGAGGAACGGCGGATCGGAAATCCGCCGCTACCTGGCGAATCAGGGATGCGACGTGCGGGACAATCCCGTCCGAGGGTTGTGCACGAGCCTCGCCGCGCATTTCCAGGCCGTGACGTACGCCAGATGCGAGATACAGGCAGGTCGTTATGAGAGCCGCAGAAGGCATGTAGGCTGTTTCATCCACGTGCGGAAGCGCGCTTGCAAAAAGCGCATCAGTGATAGTCCCCCTCGATGGAACCCGCAAGTGCGTCAATCTCCGGCACAATGACGCGCTTCCCGTCGATGCGGATGAGCCCCTCCGCCTGCAGACGCCCGAGGTTACGGGAGACGAGCTCTTTTACGGTACCGATCTGCGACGCGAGCTCCTGATTCGGAGGCAGCGTGATCTCGTGACCGCGTTCAGTGGCCTGCCCATCCTCACGCAGCAGACGAACCAGGAGCATGACGAGTCGTCCGCGGACAGTCGTGAAGGAGAGCTCTTCGATGAGCGCGACGAGACGCCGCAATCTCGAGCCGACGGCCTTGAGCACTTTCAGTCCGACTTCCGGATTATCGAGAACGAGCGTCCGAAAATCGCGCTTGCTGACAAAGAGCAGCGTCGCGTCAGAGACCGCCACCGCGGACGCTGGATATGGTCCCCCATCGAACACCGGTACTTCTGCGATGGAGTTACCCGCATGCTCCATGGTCAGCACCTGCTCGCGCCCCGAGACGGCGGTCTTGAAAACCTTTACCTCGCCCGCCTGAAGCACGAAGAACCCCTGGCATGGATCGCCCTCCGAAAAAAGCCGTTCTCCGGCTCGGAACTGGCGTCTTGCCGTGTGGCCGGCCAGCTCGCGCAACTCGTGCTCCGAGAGGTCCGCGAAAAGCGCGATGCGAGAAAGAATGTCGACGGCGTCTTCCACAATCAGCTCTGGACGACCAGGCCCGCTTCACCCTGAAGATCCTCGACGAATTCAGCTCGCGAGCCGGTCGTGAAAGTCATCATCATATTCAGAACGAACCCTCCCACGGCAAACATTTCGATGAGTGCCGAGACAGGCAGCAGAGACCACGCGGTCTGACTGATCCCTTCGTATGCGAGCACTTGGGAGACGACCCGGAGGGAGCAACCGACGTTTGCGAGCAGAAGGACCGCGGCCATCAGACGGGGGCTCCAGATAGAGCCGACACCGAGAAATGATGGAAGAACCCGCGGACCGATCGCGAACACGACGACCGTGAAGAAGCCGACCGTGAGCGCATGGCGCGAGGCGCCGGCCCATCCGTTGGGCAGTGGCTCCGAGGCGGAGGCGACTGCGAGAAGAGCTGCAACCACGAGCCATCCGTATGCGAGGCGAAGGAACCACGGCGTCGAGGCATGCACGCCCCGGAGCTTCGGCTCCCGGTCGGCCGGCTGCCAGAGGCGGAGGGCAAGCACGAACAGCATTGCCGATACGAGAAGGAGCACCGAAGCGAGCAAAGGTGCGCCCGTAAGCGCGGTCACCACGCCGATCCCGAGCACAGCCAATGCGGGAACAAGCAGGGACCTGAGCGTCTTACGCAGCCCCAGGAGCGGAGGCAGCCAGCGCGTCGAGAACCCCCAGATGAATGGAACGATGAATCCCCATGTGACCAGAACCAGGTATCGCTGATTGAACTCGAACGAAAAAAGGGGAGCGTCGCCACTGCCCGCGACGAGAAAGGACTGCCATGCTCCCAGACCCCCGGCAACCGCCATTCCGCACCCGCCCGCTGTGATCATGATGATCGATGTTCGCCACTTCTGATCCTGAGCTCCGCTGCGCGCCAGAAAAACGGAGGCGCAAAAGACCACAACCGCCGCAAGCTCGAGTGCCCCGCTCAACGGAAAGAGAATGCGCCAATGCCATGGCCAGGTGCCGACTGCCCATCGCATCGTCACCCCTGCTGTCCACAGAACGTATGTGCTCCACGCGGCGAGCGGCGACCATGCGGCCGAGCGGAGCCGAGGGATCGCATAGTAGCCGATGCCGAGGATGAACGTGCCGAGCCAGCCGAAGATCTGTGCGTGACCGTGAGCCTGCACCCAGCCTGCGTCCGCCGCGGCCGGCGTATGGCTCGCCGAGATCGTCAGGAGCTGAGCGACACCGAACAGCGTGCCCGGCAGAAGCATGAAGAAAAGGCCGGTCGCGAGGTAGGCAGCGAGCATTCGAGACAGACGAGGATCGTAGGGGCTCGACAGGGAGCGGCAGCGTGTCATTCCGGCGAGTCTAGGGCATCCCGCAGCGCGCGGTATGACGGCCGTCATGGCAACGGCCGCTTCGCCCCATTGAGACGGTTTCGACGAGTGACGCGGCTCACACATGCGTGTGATCCGGGCCCCGCCGATGACTTTAGTCATTTCGCAGGTTGCTGCGTGCGTGTCCAATGGCCTCACGCCCACGAGAAACAAGGAGACGGCAATGAAGCAGCCGATTTTCCGATCTGTCCTGGCCGCTGTGATGGTTCTGCTCGCCGGCGCTGCAGCTGCAGAGGACGCAGCCGTGTATTTCCGTCAGAATTGCATGAGCTGCCACACCATCGGCGGCGGGCGTTTGGTCGGTCCGGATCTCAAGGATGTGAGCAAACGCGTCGACCGCGACTGGCTGATTCGGTTCATCGCCGATCCGAAGTCGCTTCTCGATGGTGGCGATCCCTATGCGCTGAAGCTCAAGGAAGAGTCGCGTGGTGCCGTGATGCCGAACATCTCGGGACTCGACCCGGCGAGGGCAGCTTCGCTGCTGACCCTGATCGATCAGGAGTCAAAGCTTCCCAAATCACAATTCGTCGGGCTCGACCTGAGGGATCAGCCTTTCACCGCAGCTGATATCGAGCGGGGCCGACGCATCTTCAGCGGAGTCAGTCCGCTCGCTAATGGGGGAGCGTCCTGTCTGTCCTGTCACGCGGTCGCCGGCCTCAGCTCACTGGGAGGTGGAACGCTGGCTCCCGATCTGACGAAGGCATTCGAGCGGATGAACGGCCGCAAGAATCTCGCTTCCTGGCTGATGGCTCCTGCAACCCCGACGATGCGCCCGCTCTTCGCCAGCCGGTCGATGACGAACGACGAAATCGTTGCCCTCGTGGCATTTCTGGAGAGTACAGCACTCGACTCGCGGGCGGCGAACGACACCTCGACGCTCTCATTCTTCTTTCTCGGTCTGGCCGGAGCGGTCTTCGGATTCATCGGAATCGATACGGTCTGGCGCAAACGATTTCGCGGGGTTCGGAAGCCGATGGTACGAGGTGACAGATGACAGTGAATCGCTGGATCGAAGATGAAATCACGCCCGCCGGCCGCGGATGGGAAGAGTTCTACCGTAACCGATGGCAGCACGATAAGGTTGTCCGCTCCACACATGGCGTGAACTGCACGGGAAGCTGCACGTGGCAGATCTACGTGAAGAACGGGATCGTGACGTGGGAGATGCAGGGGCTCGATTACCCGATGCTCGAGTCGGGCCTGCCTCCGTACGAGCCGCGAGGGTGCCAGCGCGGCATCTCGTTCTCCTGGTATCTGTATTCACCCCTGCGCGTGAAGTATCCGTACATGCGTGGCGCCCTTCTCGACCTCTGGAGAGACGCGCGAAGCGAGCACGAGGATCCCGTCGACGCATGGGCTTCGATCGTGGGCGACCCGGAGAAACGCCGGCGTTTCCAGCGCGCTCGTGGCAAGGGAGGTTTCCGCCGAGCGCGATGGGACGACGCTCTGGAGCTGATGGCTGCCGCCAATCTCCACACCATCAAAAAGTGGGGACCGGACCGCATCGCCGGGTTCTCACCTATTCCCGCCATGTCGATGATCAGCTACGCGTCGGGTTCGCGGCTGATGCAGCTCATCGGCGGCGTATCGCTTTCGTTCTACGACTGGTATTGCGATCTCCCGAGTGCATCTCCTGAAGTCTGGGGCGAGCAGACGGATGTGCAGGAGTCGGCCGATTGGTACAACGCGAAGCTGCTCGCGGTGGCCGGATCGAACCTGAATATGACGCGCACGCCCGACTGTCACTTCGCTGCAGAAGCGCGTCACAACGGCTCGAAGATGTGGGTCTTTGCTCCCGACTTCAACCAGGTCGCGAAGTATGCGGATGAGTGGTGCGCGATCAACGCAGGCCAGGACGGCGCGTGGTGGATGGCGATAAATCACGTGCTGCTGACCGAGTTTCATCACCAGAAGCAGACTCCCTATTTCCTCGACTACACGAAGAAGTACACCGACGCGCCGTACCTGGTCGAGCTCACGGCCGCGGAGGAAGGAAGTGCATTCAAACCGGGGCGGCTCGTTCGAGCCGATCGACTGGCCGCCTATGCCAGCGTAGAGAACGGCGAGTGGAAGTTTCTGATGTGGGACGATAAAGACGACGCTCCACGCATGCCGATGGGGAGCGCGGGCTTTCGGTGGGGTCGCGAGCAGGGCAAGTGGAATCTGCTTCTCGAGGACGGTCTGTACGGCGATCCGATCGAACCAGTGCTCACTTTTCTCGGCAACAGCGACGAGGTCGTCGACATTCAGCTCGACGACTTCTCCAACGACCGCACGATCGTCCGCACGATCCCGGTGCGCACGCTGCGGCTTGCGGATGGAACCACGATCCGCGTGGCGACCGCGTACGACGTGTTGATGGCTCAATACGGGATCGACCGCGGCCTCGGAGGCGACACGCCTGCGAGCTACGACGACGAGGACCGCCCGTACACACCGGCGTGGCAGGAGCGCTATACGGGACTATCGCGCGACCTGGTTATCAAGTTCGCGCGGGAGTGGGGAACGACCGCGGAGCTCACCCGCGGCAAGTGCACCGTCATCATCGGAGCAGGCATCAACCACTGGTACCACGCGAACCTGATGTATCGAGCCGCGATGCACGCGCTGATCTTTACCGGGTGCATCGGTGTGAATGGCGGGGGACTCGCGCACTACGTCGGGCAGGAGAAGCTCGCCCCCGGAGAGTCGTGGGGATCGGTCGCGTTTGCCAAGGACTGGTATCCACCGTCGAGGCAGCAGAACGCACCGAGCTGGCATTACGTCCATTCCGACCAGTGGCGGTACGAGCGGGAGTTCTCTGAGTATCACAAGCTCCCGCAGTCCCCGGACGCTCCCAAAGGTCACACGATGGACCATCAGGTGCGCGCCGTGCGCCGCGGGTGGCTGCCGTTTTATCCGCAGTTCGACCGCAGCTCGATCGAGATCGTGCGCGAAGCGGAACAGGCGGGATGCAGCACTGAAAAAGAGATCGTCGACTGGGTAGTGGCGAAGCTCAAGAATCGTGAACTGAAGTTCGCCGTCGAGGATCCTGATGCACCGGAGAACTGGCCGAGAGTCTGGTACATCTGGCGGGGAAACGCGCTGATGTCGTCCGCCAAGGGGCATGAGTATTTCCTCAAGCACTACCTCGGCACGCACACCAACACCGTTTCCGAGGATCTCGCTGAGGGGAGCGCGGAGGAGGTCGTCTGGCGGGATGCGCCGGAAGGAAAGATGGACCTCGTGGTCGATCTCAACTTCCGCATGGACACCTCGGCGCTCTATTCCGACATCGTCCTTCCTGCCGCCACCTGGTACGAGAAGTCCGATATCAATTCGACGGACATGCACAGCTTCATCCATCCGCTATCGAAGGCGGTGCCACCGTGCTGGGAGTCGAAGAGCGATTGGCAGATCTTTCGTTCGATCGCACAGAAGTTCTCGGAGCTTGCCGAAAAGCACTTCGACGGTCCGGTAAAAGATCTGGTGGCCTCCGCCCTCGCGCACGACTCAGCGGCGGAGATCGCACAGAGCGAGCCACTCGACTGGATCGATGGAGAATGCGAAGCGATACCGGGCAAGACGATGCCGGGCTTCAAGATCGTCGAGCGCGACTTCCGGGACGTCTACAAACAGTTCATCTCCTTCGGGCCCAAAGCCCGTGACAATGGTCTCGGCGCACACGGAACGCACTACGCGATCGACGACTTCTACGACGCGATGCTGACGACGCATCCGACCGTCTGTTGGAAGCACACGGGAACGGGACAGACCTGTGTGACCAGCAACGGAACTGAGGGATGCCGGCGGTATCCCTCACTCCTGGAAGACGAGCACGCGGTCGAAACGGTCCTTCACCTGGCGACAGTCACGAACGGTGAGCTCGCCTACCGCAGCTACAAGGAGATGGAGGCGAAGGTCGGACTGCCGCTTGCGCATCTGGCCGAAAAGCAACGAGGCGTTCGCGTCTCGTTCGCCGATCTCCAGGCGAAACCGCACCGCTTCGTCAACTCGCCCATGTGGTCCGGACTGATCGAGAACGGCCGCGCCTACTCGCCATTCACCTACAACGTCGAGTGTCTCGTGCCCTGGCGCACGCTCACGGGCCGGCAGCATCTCTATCTCGATCATCCAACCTACATCCAGTTCGGCGAGCATCTACCGACCTACAAACCGCGGCCGTTGCCCGTCGAGTACTCCGACCTGCGTTTCACCGAGAAGGGCGCGGGAGGAATGATGCTCAATTACCTCACCCCGCACGGGAAGTGGCACATCCACTCGACCTACGGTGACAACCAGCGGATGACGACCCTTTCCCGCGGTATCGAGCCATTCTGGATGAGCTCCGCCGATGCCGAGGGGCTCGGAATCGCAGACAACGACTGGGTCGAGATCTACAACGACCACGGCGTCGTCGTCACCAGGGCGGTGGTGTCCTCGCGGATCCCCCGCGGCATCGGGATCCAGTACCACTCGCCGGAACGCACGTATTCGGTGCCGAAGTCGCCACTCCGCGGCAACCGGAGGGCCGGCGGCCACAACTCGCTCACACGCACACGCCTCAAGCCCAATCTGATGATCGGCGGCTACGGCCAGTTCACAGTCCACTTCAACTACTGGGGACCGACGGGATGCAACCGCGACACGCACGTGCTCGTCCGCAGACTTCCCGAGCTGATTTGGTGACGTAACACCAGGAGAAAATCGATGGACGTCCGATCTCAGGTTTCCATGGTCTTCCACCTCGACAAGTGCATCGGCTGCCACACCTGCTCGATCGCATGCAAGAACATCTGGACCGATCGAAAGGGCACCGAGTACATGTGGTGGAACAACGTCGAGACGAAGCCCGGCACCGGCTACCCGACGAAGTGGGAAGACCAGGAACAATACTATGGCGGTTGGGAGCTGCACGACGGCGAGCTTCGCCTGCGTTCCACGAGCAAGGCGAAGACCGTCTTCAATATCTTTCACAACCCGCACATGCCGTCCATGGACGATTACTACGAGCCGTGGACTTACGACTACGGCAATCTGTTCAACGCACCCGAGGGAACCGACCAGCCGACGGCGAAACCGATCTCGCTCGTGAACGGGAAATACATCGAGATCAGTGCCGGTCCGAACTGGGATGACGACCTCGGCGGCTCCGGAATCTATGCGGCGAACGATCCGAATCTCGACGGGCTCAACGACGAGCAGCGCGCGCAGCTGAGCGCGGTCGAGCGGCTCGTAATGTTCTACTTCCCACGCATCTGCAACCACTGCCTGAATCCATCGTGTGTGGCCGCCTGTCCATCGGGTGCGATGTACAAGCGCGGGGAGGACGGGATCGTCCTGATCGATCAAAAACGCTGCCGCGGCTGGCGTGCATGCGTCTCTGCCTGCCCGTACAAGAAAGTATTCTACAACTGGCAGACCGGCAAGAGCGAGAAGTGCATCCTCTGCTTCCCTCGGCTCGAGACGGGGCAGGCGCCGGCATGCTTCCACTCATGCGTTGGCCGAATCCGATACCTCGGGATCCTTCTCTACGACGCCGATCAGATCGAGAACGTCGCTCGGATGCCTGACGAAGAACTGATCGATGCGCACCGCGACATGGTTCTCGATCCGTGGGATCCGAAGGTGATCGAAGGAGCGATGGCCAACGGCATCCACGATTCTGTCATTGAAGCAGCGCAGCAGTCGCCGGTTTACAAGTTCGTGAAGGTCTGGAAAATCGCACTGCCTCCACACATCGAGTACCGCACTCTGCCGATGCTGTTTTACGTTCCTCCGATGTCGCCGGTCATGGCGCAGAAGACCGGCGACGTCATCTCTCACGTGAGCGGAGGGGATCTGTTCCACGACATAGACCAGGCCCGCGTCCCGATGCAGTATCTGGCGCGCCTTTTCGGCGCCGGGCACGAGGCAAAAGTCCGGTACGCCTTGCGGAAACAGAAGGCAGTTCGCGTGTACCGGCGCCTGCTGACGGTCGGAGACGTCGACGAAGCGCCCGTCGAGCGCTGTCTGCGCGAAGCCAATACGACGCGCGAGGAAGCCGAAGCGATCTACCGCCTCACCTCTCTCTGTACGTTCGATGAGCGATTCGTGATTCCTCCGATGTACCGGGAGGAGGCGATCGAGATGATGCAGGACCCGATGGAGCACAAGCAGGCTGCAGGCTTCGGCTTCATCGATGGGCCGCAGAGGGGGCTGTGATGTCGACAGCGAGCTGCCAATCGCCCCGCGCCGCCGAGCTGCGCCTCGCCGAGCTGCTGAGGTACCCCGAGGGTTCGTTCAAGCAGAAGCCAGACGATTCGGCCGACGTAGCGCAGTTTCTCGATGAGATGGGACATCTGCCGCTCGAAGGAGTGGAAGAGATCTACACCTGGACGTTCGATCTGAATCCAGTTGCGACGCAGGAGGTCGGGTGGCATCTCTGGGGAGAGCAGTACGAGCGCGGACGATTTCTCGCAGACCTTCGCGCCCTGCAGGTGGAGCTGGGTGTCGTCGCCGTGACCGAACTTCCGGACCACCTCACGTTGCTGCTCGAAACGCTGGCCCGCATGGCAGATCCCGCGCCTCTCTTCGTGAAGATCGCTCCTGCGCTCGCAAAAATCTCGGCCGTGCTTGAAGAGCAGGGGAACCCATACAGACACCTGATCCGTGGAGTTATCGCACTCGGCCCTGTGCCTGATGAGGCACGCCCCGAAGGAGACTGTGCATGATCAACCAGGTCGCTTTCGCCGTCCTTCCTTATGTCGCCGTCGTCCTGTTTCTCGTCGGCACGATCCACCGTTATCGCCGCGAGATGTTCACGTATTCGAGCCTCTCGTCCCAGCTGCTCGAGAACAAGCAGCATTTCTGGGCTCTCGTTCCCTTTCATTACGGAATCCTCGCGGTCCTCGCCGGACATGTCATCGCCTTCCTGATTCCGCGGCAGGTCCTGCTCTTCAACAGCAGACCCTTGAGGCTGTATGTGCTGGAGGTCTCGGCGCTGATTTTCGGAATCACCACGCTCGTAGGCTTCGTGGCCATCATCGCGCGCCGGCTGACGGACGGACGGGTGCGCGTCGTGACGAGCCGCGCCGACTGGATCCTCTACGGGCTGCTTCTCCTGCAGGTCTTCAGCGGCGTGTATGTGGCGGTATTTCATCGATGGGGCTCCTCCTGGTTCGCGGCGTCCGCCTCGCCATATCTGTGGTCTCTGGTGAAACTGAATCCTGACATCGCTGTCATCGCTGCGATGCCGCTGATGGTGAAGGTGCACATCGTGAACGCCTGGCTCGTCATCGCGTTCTTTCCGTTCACGCGCCTCGTCCACATTCTCGTCGTTCCGAATCAGTACCTGTTGCGTAAGCGGCAGGTGGTGAGGTGGTATCGGAGGCCGGCCGGGAGCAGCGCATGAACCCTCGCATTCTGACGATCGCACTCGCTCTGGCCGTGGTGTTCTCGGCACTCGCGCTTGTCCCGCGCATGCGGGCGACGCGGCTGCCGGGCAACCACCAGGGCTTCGAACCGGTACAGCCTGTTGCGTTCTCGCACCGGCAGCACACGGGCGATCTCGGAATTCAGTGCCTCTACTGTCACTCCGGTGCTGAGCGGAGCCGCTACGCAGGCATCCCGGCCGCGTCGACATGCATGAACTGCCACCGCTTCGTGAAGGCAAAACGGGCGACCGTTCGCGCTGAAGAAGAGCTGGCGAAGAAAGAAGGCCGCAAGCCGCGACTCGTAGTCTCGCGGGAGATCCAAAAGCTCGAAGATGGGGTGAGGACCTCGACTCCCATCCGCTGGACGCGCATCCATCAGGTGCCTGACTTCGTGTACTTCGACCATCGCCCGCATGTCAGCGCGGGAGTCGAATGTCAGAAATGTCACGGTCCGGTCGAAACGATGGAGCGCGTCCGCCAGGTCGGTTCTCTGAACATGGGCTGGTGTGTCAACTGTCACCGCGGCCGCGACGGAACGTTGCTGGCCGGACTTCCCGTAGAAGCTTCAACGGACTGCACGTCATGTCACATGTAACCTGGTATCGCAGCATTGAGGAGCTCGAGAGCGCGACGGAGCAGCGGGACGCGAACGATGACGGACGTCTCGAGCTTGGCAGGCGGGACTTTCTGAAGGCTGCAGGCTTCTCGCTCGCGGGCTTCGCAGTGGCGAGCTGCGGCCGCTCGCCCGTGTCGCAGGCCATTCCGTACGTGACAGCACCTGAAGAAATCGTACCCGGCCGCGCCTACTGGATGGCTTCGACGTGCCACGGTTGTGCGGCGAGGTGCGGAATGCTCGTGAAATGCCGCGACGGCCGTCCAATCAAGGTCGAAGGAAATCCCGACCATCCGCTCGCCCGCGGTGGACTATGCGCGGTCGGCCAGGCGACAGTTCTCGAGCTCTACGATTCCCTCCGCCTCACTGCGCCGATGCTTCGCGGCGCAGCGAGCGACTGGGAGACTACCGATCGCCTCATGAACGAACGTCTCGCGGGCGCAAGGCGTGTGCGCGTCGTCTCGACGACTCTCGCCAGTCCGACAACCGAGAGAGTCATCGGCGAGTTTCTACGAAAATTTGAAGACGGAAAGCATGTCGTCTACGACGTTCCCTCAGCGAGTGCGATCCTCGATGCGCACGCGATGACTCACGCGACGCGCGTCTTGCCTCGCTATCGGTTCGACCAGGCGGACGTAATCGTCAGCATCGATGCGGACTTTCTCGGCACCTGGATCTCGCCGGTCGAATTCACGAAGCAGTGGAGCAAGCGCCGCCCATGGCATGCACAGCTCGAGGCAAGACTCTCGCTCACCGGCTCGAAGGCCGACAGTCGCGTGCGGATGCATCCACACGAGACGGGAGCCGTCCTCGCATATCTGGCGGGGTCCGTCACCGAAGCGCCGATCGCATCTCCGCTTCTCGGCAAGATCAGAAGCCGAATGGAATCAGCTCCGGGGCGATCGCTGATCATCTCCGGAAGTCATCGCGTCGAAGACCAAATCCTCGTCAATGGGATCAATGAGCGTCTCGGGAACTACGGCAGAACACTCGATGTGGCCGTGCCATCGTACCAGCGAGCCGGCGACGACCGCGGGCTCGCGCAGCTCGTTGCCGAGCTCGAGGAGGGCTCCGTCGATGCGCTCTTCGTCGTCGACGCGAATCCGGTCTACGACCTGCCTGATGGCGAGCCCCTGGCGAAACTCCTAGGGCGCGTACCGACAGTGGTCACCTTTGCGACTCACGTCGACGAAACGTCCCGGCATGCACACGCAATATGCCCTCCACCGCATTTCCTCGAATCGTGGGATGACAGCGAGCCGGTCGCCGGGGTCTACGCCGTGACCCAACCTGCGGTCGCGCCGCTGACGAACACGCGTGCCGTGACCGAAAGCTTCGCTGCATGGAGCGGTGCTCCGGCCTCAGCGTACGATCTGATCCGCGCGACGGGCCGCGCTTCCGATTGGGACAAGACTCTGCACGACGGCTTCGCGGCGGTCGCTCCGCGGCCTGCGGCCCTGCGTGCGGCCGCTGGGACACCGATCGAAAGCAAAGAACTTCCTTTCGTCATGCAGCCGCCACGCTATAAGGCCGGCGGTCTCACACCGGTGCTCTATCCGTCGATCGCCATGCTCGATGGTCGCCATGCGCACAACGCCTGGCTGCATGAGCTTCCAGATCCGATTAGTAAAGTGACATGGGACAACTACGCATCGTTCTCTCCCGACACGGCCAGGAAGCTGGGAGTTCGAATCGGGGATGAGGTGGTAATCGAAGGAGTCACACTCCCGGCATTCGTCCAGCCGGGTCAGCACGATGGCGTGGTCGCCCTCGCCCTCGGGTACGGGCGGATCGGAACCGAGCGTTTCGCGAGGACCGGTCCGAAGTGGCTCCTCCGGCGAACCCATCTCGCGACAGGCGAGCCCGTCGGCAGCAGGGTCGCCCAGCTCGCGCGCCACGAATCGGTGAACATCCGGAAGACGGGCCTTCGTCACGAGCTCGCCACCACGCAGCTTCACAACACGATCGACGGCGACCGCCCGGCACCTTTCGAAAAGCATCACACGCCGCACGAGGCAAACCTCTGGCCGGAGAAGGCCGGGGGCGTCCATCAATGGGGGCTCGCGATCGATCTGGAGCGATGCACCGGATGTTCAGGCTGCCTGATCGGATGTCAGTCCGAGAACAACGTGCCAGTGGTCGGTAAGGACGAAGTATTGCGCGAGCGCGAGATGCACTGGATCCGCATCGATCGCTATTACCAGGGTGAAGGAGACGAGCTCGAGGTCATTCATCAACCGATGATGTGCGCTCATTGCGGCAACGCTCCCTGCGAGACCGTCTGTCCGGTACTCGCGACCGTCCATTCCGCGGATGGTCTCAACCAGCAGGTGTACAACCGTTGCGTCGGTACCCGCTACTGCGCCAACAATTGTCCCTACAAGGTTCGCCGCTTTAACTGGTTCGACTATCCGCACGAAGATCGCTTCGCGAATCTGGTGCTGAATCCCGACGTCACAGTGCGCAGCCGCGGTGTGATGGAGAAGTGCTCCATGTGCGTTCAGCGAATCGCAGAAGCACGGATCGGTGCTCGCACCAGTGGAGGGGCGCTGACCGACGGGGCGATCCGCACCGCGTGTGAACAGTCATGCCCCGCCGACGCAATCGTGTTCGGTGACTTAAATGATCCGAAGAGCCGGATTTCCGGCCTCAGACGCGATCCCCGGCACTTCGTGGTCCTCGGCGAACTCAACGTCAAACCTGCCGTTGGCTACCTCGGACTGGTGAAGAAGACATGACCGACATCGCGATTACCACCTGGCCGGAACATGAAGAAGCTCACGAAGCGCCGCCTGTGATCGGGAAGGACGCTGCCGATGTGACTCGCGACGTCTGTTCTCCGCTCGAACGCCCTGCCACGCGTCTCTGGTGGTCCGCCTTTCTTGCTTCTGCCACGCTCATGACCGTCGGATTGGTCGCGATCGCATATCAGGTGGCGACAGGCATCGGCACCTGGGGACTGAACAAGACCGTCGGATGGGCGTTCGACATCACGAATTTCGTTTTCTGGGTCGGAATCGGCCACGCAGGCACATTGATCTCGGCCGTCCTTTTCCTGCTGCGCCAGAAGTGGCGGACGAGTGTGAACCGCAGCGCCGAAGCGATGACGCTGTTCGCTGTGATCTGCGCCGCCATCTTCCCGCTCATTCACATGGGGCGGCCCTGGCTCGCGTTCTGGGTCTTTCCGTATCCAAACGCGCGTGGCTCGCTCTGGGTCAACTTCCGCTCGCCTCTGCTGTGGGACGTTTTTGCGATCAGCGTTTACTTCATTGTCTCGGCGGTCTTCTGGTACATCGGGATGATGCCGGACCTTGCGACAGTCCGCGACCGCTCGCGCGGGTTGCGACGCCGGATCTTCGGAATCCTTTCCTTTGGCTGGAACGGGTCGCTCCGGACATGGACTCGTTACGAGAAGATGTACCTTTTGCTTGCCGGCCTCGCGACGCCCCTGGTGCTCTCGGTTCATTCGATCGTCAGCTTCGACTTCGCGACTTCTATCGTTCCCGGCTGGCACGCAACGATTTTTCCGCCGTATTTCGTTGCTGGCGCCATCTTCAGCGGAATGTCGATGGTGCTGACGCTCATGATCATCGCGCGCGCGGTGATGAAACTCGAAGACTACCTGACACTCGATCACATCGACGCAATGACGAAGCTCGTGCTGGCGACCTCCGGGATGGTCGCGCTCGCGTACGCGACTGAGCTCTTCACCGCGATGTATACGGGAAGTCCCTACGAGCGATTCGTTTTCGTCAATCGCGCGATGGGGCCGTTCGCCTGGGGATTCTGGACGATGGTGATCTGCAATGTCGCTCTCCCGCAACTGTACTGGTTCCGGGCGGTCCGGCGGAACATCGTCGCGGTTTTCATTCTGTCGATCTTCGTGAACATAGGCATGTGGTTCGAGCGCTTCATCATCATCGTCACGTCGATTCACCGCGACTTCCTCCCGTCGAGCTGGGCGACGTACTCGCCGACGATCATCGAGATCGCGACGCTGGCCGGTACGTTCGGACTGTTCTTCACGGCGTTTCTGATCTTCTGCCGTTTCCTGCCGATGATTGCGATGGCGGAGGTCAAAAGCGTGCTTCAGCGCCCTGAGGACGAGCTGGTCAAGCGGGCTGTACGTGAGCTGGAGCTCGCCGGATACCCGGTTGCGGATGTGCAGACGCCGTATCCGGTGCACGGACTCGAACAGGTCGTCAAGGTTCGTCCCTCCCGGCTGGGCTGGGCGTGTGCCGCTGGCGGCTTCATCGGTGCTGCGCTCATCCTGCTGTTTCAGTCGTGGACTTCAGCGGTGGACTGGGGAATCGACGTCGGCGGCAAGCCACCAAATTCGATTCCCGCCTTCATTCCTGTCACGTTCGAGGTCGGGGTTCTCTTCGCGGCTTTCGCGACCGTGATCGGATTCTTCGCCGCGAGCAAACTCTGGCCGGGTAAGCGCTCCCGGGGAGCTGAGGGTACGAGCGACGACCGCTTCGTGATCATCATGCGCGCAGACGATGCAGCTTTCGAATACGACAAAGCGAGCCGGATTGCTCGCCGATATGGTGCCGGCATTGTGCTCGAAGGGGAGCTCTGATGGCGAGGACGATCGTGAATGCCACGCTGTTCATCCTCACGGTTGCGCTGCTGTCGCTGAACTGGATCCTCCGCAGCGATCCGGCGGACCGCAACTTCGAGTTTCTTCCCGATATGGTCGAGTCGGTCCCGTACGACTCGTTTGCAGCCAATCCGAATTTCAAAGATGGAAGCACGCTGCGCATGCCGGTAGCGGGAACTGTAATCAGGGGTTATCCACCGCTTCATTACGCTGCGACGGAGGTCGATGCGAAGCGTGCAGGACGTGAGCTGGTGAGCCCCGCCGTAACGCGGAAGGAGGCCCTTGGGCGTGGAGCTGCCGTCTACGCGAACTTCTGCGAGACCTGTCATGGGCCCGAAGGCAAGGGAGACGGGCGCACGGCACAGAGAGGCGTCCCGGCGCCGCCTTCACTCCTCGCGCCGAACGCGCTGGCGCTTCGAGACGGCCAGATGTTCCACATACTCACTCATGGACAGGCGAACATGGCGTCCTATGCCTCGCAGATCGAACGGGACGACCGCTGGAGAGTGATCGCCTACGTCAGGATTCTGCAGGAGGCAGCGAAGTCGAAAGGAGCGGGCGGATGAATCCACGCGTCGCGGGGCCGGTCTTGACGATCCTGGGGTTCGCGCTCGCGATGACCATCATCGGGATTTTCGTCGCACCGGAAGAGGTCTGGCCGAACGTCCTTCTCACCGGATATTTTCTGGTCGGAATCGGGCTGGCAGGAGGGTTTCTCGTCGCGGTCCACGATGTGAGCTCCGGCCGGTGGCTCGGGCCTCTCAGAGGGATCGCGATCGCCCTCACACGCCTCGTCCTTCCGGGCTCGGTCGTCGTCCTCGCCGCGATCGTTTTCGGAGGGTCGGTTCTCTACCCCGCGTGGCAGGACCATCTCGCTCACGGCGGATTCAAAGCGTTCTGGCTCGAGCGAGGATTCTTCACCGCACGTGCATTCGCCTATGTCGCGGCCTGGCTGATTGCGATCCGCTTCCTGCGGCGTGGCAGGGGAGCAGCAGCATTCGTTGTCGTTTTCGGAACCACCGTGTGGTTGTCGAGCTTCGACTGGCTGATGGCGCTCGATCCCCACTGGGCGAGCACGATTTTCGGCGTCTACCACTTCGCCGGTCTGTTCACCGGCGGACTCGCCGCCGTGGCCATCGTGGCGATCGTGCGCTCGCGAACGGACCCGTCGATCACGTCCGATCACATTCACGACATCGCCAAGATGCTCTTCGCCTTCAGCACGTTCTGGATGTACATCTGGTTCAGCCAGGCGATGCTGATCTGGTACACGAATATCCCCGAAGAGGCTACGTGGTACGCCGTTCGCGCATATGGAAACTGGGGCGTGCTCTTCTGGGCGGTCGTCGTGATCCAGTGGGGGCTGCCGTTCTTTGTCCTGCTCTCGGAGAAGACAAAACGCAATCGAACGATTCTCCTTCGCGTGTCGATCGCCGTTCTGATCGGCCACTGGCTCGACCTGTACGTCTCGATCGTACCCGCTCACTTTCCCGAGCCGAGCCTGACCGGATGGGAGCTCGCACTGGGGCTGGCGGCCTTCGCCGCAGTTGGCTGGGCGGTCACGCAACGCGATGCTCAGGAGCGTGAGCTCGTCCTGCGGCCGCGGCCGTCGACGTAGGAGAAGAATCCTTCCCTGCACCTTTGTCTGTTTCCGGCCCTGCTTTTGAGGTGATTTGCGACAGATGGAACCTTTTGCCATCCTCGCTCAGGCGATCGGCTTGAGCGTCTCTTCGTTCACCGGATGCTCCTGGACAACGAGCTTGTCGAGCAGCATCTCGTAGATGTCCGGATTGACGGCTGCCACCATCGGAACGAGACGGCGCAGGTGATCACCGACCATCGTCAGGCAACCGAACAGCGTTTCGCCCAGCGAGCGGTCGAACAGGTTGCAGGCCGCGCGGCGATTGAAGTTTTTCGCGTCGAGGCTTCCCAGGGCCTTCGAGGCACCGCTCCAGCAGTGATCGATCCGCAGCCGCAGGGCCTCGGGTGCCTGACCGTTCCCTCTGCCGTTACGGGCAAAGCGTCCAAGGTGATCGAGCGCCGAGCAGAGCTGCCGGAAACCCTTTTCGATTTCCTTCAGCGCCTCGGGAGGAATCTCACGGCCTGATTCATAGACCGCCCAGTAGAGCTTGTCGGCCCGCTCACGATAGTCGCGGTCGAGCTTGTCGATCAGGTACTCGAGCGGCGGCACGTGACGCATGGTCTCGACGTCATCACAGACTTCGACATGCATTGCTAAATCCTTCTGTTGTCTGGCCCGAACATGCTGTGACGACATTTGACCGCCCCTGCCGCTTTTGCTAGCTTGCCGGCATGAGTGGCGATCCGATGCAGTTCGAAGAGCCGATTCTGCAACTTCGCCGGCAGATTCAGGATCTCTCCCAACCGGACGGCGAAACGAACAACGACCCTGAAGTGGCCGAGCTCCGGAAAAAGCTTAACAGAGTCTCC
>JBGTDX010000173.1:0-17729 GCA_041748075.1 Thermoanaerobaculia bacterium | reverse complement strand
GGCGTGTCATCCTGAGCGAAGCGAAGGATCATCTGGGGGGATCGAGCGTCGCGAGATGATCCTTCGCTTCACTCAGGATGACACGCCATCGCTCCAGGCTCCCGCTCGCCGTCGTTGACTGCGGTCTGCCGGCGTGGGAAGCTGAGTGCGGCCATGAGACCCAGCAATCCACCACTCAGCTTTGTAATCCTCGGCGAGCAATCGCTGCTGATCCAGTGCTCCGAGGCGCTCCTCGCCCGCAGGCATCGGCTTGTCGCCGTCGTCTCATCCGACCCGCGGATCATCGCGTGGTGTCGTGAGCGCGAAATTCTCCGTTTCGGGGAGTTTTCCGAACTACGCGAGTTGGATCAGTTCGACTACCTTATCAGCGCGACGAATCTCGAGCTTCTTCCCGAATGGCTGCTGGCGAAACCTCGGCATCTGTCGATCAACTTCCACGACGGCCCTCTGCCGCGTTATGCCGGAGTGAACGCCCCGGTCTGGGCGCTGCTCAACGGGGAGACCGAGTACGGAATCGCATGGCATGAGATGGTCGCGAAGGCCGACAGCGGCTCGATCCTGGTGGCTCGAGACTTTCCGATCGTCCCGGACGAAACCGCTCTGAGCCTCAACGCCAAGTGTTACCAGCACGGGCTGGATGCCTTCGAGGAACTGATCGAGCTTCTGGACACGGAGCGTCTGCGTCCGCGAGAAATGAACATGGAAGCGCGGACCTGGTTCGGCGCCCACAAAAAGCCTGACGCAGGCGGGCTGCTCGACTGGACTCAACCCGCACAAAAGCTCGACCTCTTGATTCGTGCACTCGATTTCGGTACCTATCCAAATCCAGTCGCGCTGGCGAAAGCCGACCTCGGCGACCGTGTCGTACTCGTGCGCCGGGCAGAGTTGGTGAGTGCCGGATCCGACGGCTCGCCGGGCGAGATCGTGTCGATCGACTCAGATTCGTTCACCGTCCGATGTGCTGAAGATGCCCTGCGCATCGTGCGTCTGACCGACTTCCGAGGCGATCCGGTCGACGCGCGCACGAACCTTCACTCGATGGACCTCGAGGTCGGCTCGCGCCTGCCACTTCTGACGTCCGAAGACACAGCCAGCGCGAACAGCAGGGTCGCTGAGCTGGCCCGTCACGAATCGTTCTGGCTGCGACGCCTCCAGAGCTGGGATCCTGCGGATCTGCCGTTCCCCCACCACGAGTGGAATTCGAAAGAGCGCCACTGGAGAGAACTCGAACTGGGAGCGGAAGACGATTCGCAGCTCCGCATTTCGTCAACCGTTACGAGTTTCGCGCTGCTCATCGCGAAGCTGACGGGCAAGAACGATTTCTCTCTGGCCTTTATCCCGTCATCGCTCGCTGGGCAACCGAGCTGGTTCGACCGATTCTTCTTGTCCGTGGTTCCCCTTCCTCTTCGCGTCGACCCGGAAATCGACTTCGATACGCTCCGATCGGAGATCGACGGTTTGCTGAACGAGTCGGAAGAAAGAGTCAGCCATCTGAACGATCTCGCTGCTCGCTATCCGCAGATCAGGACGCTGACTCCTTCGGAGTTTCCGATCCGGGTCGCGCGAGTTGTGGATCTCGAGCACTCAACTGCGGAATCGGCGGCAGGGGCAGCATCTCTGACGATGCTGATCCCTGAACATGGAACGAAGGTCGGGTTCCTCGCGGATGGGCAACGCCTGAGCCGGGCCGACTTCGATCGTCTAGTCAGCTCGCTGGCAACCCTTTATGCGCACGCCATCGAAAGCCCGACACATCCCGTTCGCGAACTCGAGATCCTGACTGCCGCCGACTTCAGCGAACTGGCAGAACTTAGCGGCTCACGCGGAATCGAAGATCCTCACGCGGCCGCCGGCACGGTGCATGGACTCTTCGAGATGCAGGCCTCCCGTACGCCCGCGAGGCTCGCGTGCGTCTTTCGGGAGAAGGCCTTAACCTACAGAGAGCTCAACGAGGCTTCAAACCGTCTCGCCCATCTCATGCGATCCGAGGGTGTAGAACGCGGTGACCTGGTCGGCGTGCTCGTTTCCCGCTCACCAGAAATGCTGATCACGCTACTGGCCATCCTCAAATGCGGGGCAGCATACGTCCCGCTCGACCCTGAGTATCCCCAGGAGCGTCTCGACTTCATGATGGCCGATGCGGGGCTGAGGTGCGTGGTGACTGAGCGGAAACATGCCGCACTGGTCAACGCCGCGCCTGCGATCATTCTGGGAGACGTATCGCTGAGGCTGGGAGAGTTCTCCCCCGTGAACCCGGACGTGACCGCTTCGGCCGCCGACCTTGCCTACGTCATTTACACCTCGGGATCGACCGGGATGCCCAAAGGGGTCATGGTCGAACATGGAAACGTCGTCCGCTTCTTCGAAAGCATCGACGAACGGATTGACACCGAGCCGGGTGTCTGGCTCGCCGTCACGAGTATCTCGTTCGACATCTCGGTACTGGAGCTCTTCTGGACGCTCGCGCGAGGATTTACCGTCGTCCTGCATGACGATTCAGGCCTGCAGCGCGCAGAGCAACCTCGCCCGACCGCTTCGCAAGGTCTCGAGTTCGGCCTCTTCTACTGGAACGTCGCAAGCGAAGAAACGGCTCTCGAGCCCGATAAGTACCGGCTTCTGATCGAGGGGGCAAGATTCGCTGACGCCAACGGCTTCAACGCCGTCTGGAATCCTGAACGGCACTTCGAGTCGTTTGGCGGACTGTTCCCAAATCCTTCTGTCACCTGTGCGGCGCTCGCGACGATCACCAGGCGCGTAGCGTTACGCGCGGGAAGCTGTGTCGTGCCGCTGCATAGTCCGATCAGAATCGCCGAGGAGTGGTCGGTGGTCGACAACCTGTCGAACGGCCGTGTGGGGATCTCGATCGCTGCAGGATGGGCGGCGCCGGACTTCGCGATCAAACCGGAGAATTTCGCAGACGCCCGGAGGGTGATGTTCGAATCAGCGGAGACAGTGCGACGGCTCTGGCGCGGCGAAACAGTCTCGTTTCCCGGGCCTCAGGGACTGGTCGACGTCCGGACTCTTCCACGACCGATTCAGAAAGAGCTTCCACTCTGGGTCACCAGCGCGGGGAACATCGCCACGTTCATCGAAGCAGGACAGGCCGGCACCAATCTCCTGACGCATCTCCTCGGGCAGAGCGTCGAGGAGGTGGCGGAGAAGATCGCTGCCTACCGGAAGGCCCGTGCAGACGCGGGACATTCGGGACGCGGCGTGGTGACTCTGATGCTGCACACATTCGTCGGCCCCTCCGCGGACGAGGTCGAGGCGATCGTCCGCGAACCGATGAAGAAGTATCTCGAGAGCGCGGTGTTTCTCGTCAAGGCTGCGGCCTGGCAATTTCCCGCTTTCAAGAAGCTCTCAGACGAACAGGGACGGACCCTCGATCAGTTCTTCGCCGACATCTCTTCCGAAGACATGGACGCTCTGATGGAATTCGCCTTCCAGAGGTACTTTCGGACGAGCGGTTTGTTCGGTACGCCTGAATCGTGTGGACCGATGATCGAAAAGGTACGGGAGGTGGGGGCCGATGAGATCGCCTGTCTGATCGACTTCGGAATCGAGCCGCAGATCGTACTCGACCATCTGCCGTGGCTAGCGAAGCTAAAGGATGTTTCGCAGGCATCCATCGACGCAGGAGCGACTGAGAACTACACGATTCCGGCGATGATGGTTCGTCACGATGTGACGCACCTTCAATGCACTCCGTCGATGGCGCGAATGCTGGCTTCGGACACGACGGCAGCGCGCGGGCTCGCTTCGCTGCGGCAGATGATGGTTGGAGGCGAGGCTCTGCCTCCGGATCTCGCAGAATCGCTCGGCGGACTCGTCTCCGGCCGTCTGACGAACATGTACGGTCCGACCGAGACTACCATCTGGTCGTCGACTGCGGAGATTGGGAAGGACGATAGGGCGTCGCTCATTACTGTCGGTCGCCCCCTCAATGGAGAAAGCATCTACATCCTCGACGACAGTCAGAGGCCCCTTCCGCCGGGTGTCGTCGGAGAGCTCGTGATCGGGGGCGCGGGCGTCGTTCGGGGATACCTCGGACGCGCGGAGCTGACCGCTGAACGATTCGTGGACGATCCCTTCACCGGTGCAAATCTGCGGATGTATCGCACTGGCGATCTCGCCCGATACCTTCCAGACGGACGGATCGAGTTTCTCGGGCGTGCGGACCATCAGGTCAAACTCCGTGGGCATCGAGTGGAGTTGGGAGAGATCGAATCGAGACTTCTCGATCGCGACGAATTGAGCGAAGCCGTCGTAGTGCTGCGCGAGGATTCGCCCGGAGACCAGCGTCTGGTCGCTTACGTGGTTCCGGAGCACGGCCATGAACCTGACATCCCCGAGTTGCGGACATGGCTCGTTGGCCGCCTACCCTCGTTCATGATTCCTTCGGCGTGGGTGTCGATCCGTGAACTTCCGTTAACCCCGAATGGGAAAATCGACCGACGAGCCCTCCCTCCGCCCGCGAGGACTCATGTCTCTCCAGGCAAACCGGTGGCACCCAGAAGCGAAACGGAAGCCGCAATCACGGAGATCTGGCAGAGAGCTCTCGGCTTGCCCAGCGTCGATGTCCGCGCGAATTTTTTCGACATCGGCGGACACTCGCTGCTCATCATTCAGGTTCTCAAGGAGCTCAGGGAGAGGTTCGAACGGCCGGTACAGATGACGGATCTCTTCCGGTTCACGACCGTCGAGTCTCTCGCGCGTTTTCTGAATGAGGAAGCTGAAGAGAAGCCCGCCATGGATCGGAGCCGCGACCGGGCGGCGGCGCGGCGAGCCGCGATCCAGCGCCGACGGCAGCGGTGAATTAGCTGAACTGCGAAATGCCCGTTTCTGCGGTCCAGTCAGCGATACGTTCCACGATCTTCCCCTGGTACTCGCGCTGGGTAATGATGTGATTCGCTTTCGGGAAGTATTCTTCCCGGAGAAGGTCACCGAATTCGAGGGACCGGAAGCTATTCCGGTATTGGCCCTCATGGTTGTAGTGCGGTTCACCTCCGGTAAAGATGACGTAGTTCCGCACTCCCCGGGCAATCAGCCTGGAGAGGCCGGCTGCAACTTCTTCACGCGGGGGGAAGATCCGCGTGTACGTAGCAATCTCGAAGTGCTGCGCTTCGTCGTCGGCGAGCCCACCGAAGGCCTGCCATGCTCGTCGGCGAAAGTTTCTCCATCGATACGTCAAAGACATCTTCAGACGGGATGGGCTGAAGAGCAGACGGTAACGCTTTACATAGAAACGCCAGTTCCTGTAGCAGAAGGCATCGATCTGGGCAAAGCCCAGCACACGGTCATCCGCAAGTGCGGCATGGTACGCAGCATCCGCCCCGGAACAGAGCCCATAGAGTATGAAGCTTCTCGCTCCCCAGGTCTTCTCGACGTAGTCCATCACTTCGCCGCACTCACCGATTGAGACGTCTTCGAACGATCTCGCGCTTCGACGTGGCTCGCTGTCTCCAATTCCTGAATAGTCGAATCGCACCGCGAGAAGACCGCGCTCGGCGACGGCTCGCGCTATCTTCACGGAGAGCCTGCAGGCGCCTACGTGGTGCATGACGCCCGAATTCAGAATCACCACTGCAGGGCGCTCGGCGTCAAATTGCGCCGGCTCGGTGGCCACGCCGACCAACGGAGTCGGCTTGCCGATTTTGAGTGCGCGTTCTTTCATCTCATCTCGCTAGTGATCCATCCACTGAACGATCGCTTGAATCACCGGTTGTGGCAGCAGGATTCCACCAAAGTTGTCGACGTAGTTCCAGTCGTGGGGTGCCGGTGTATGTTGATAGCGATAGCCGGGATGGGCCTGCCAGGCGTTCCTCAATTCCGTGAACTGGTCGGTCTGGTGGGATACCACGTGGAAAACTCGCGAGACGCGCTCCTGCCGGAGCCCCAGCAACTCCAGGGCCGCGAGGGTATCGCGAAACCTCCGAGTCATTGAGAATCCGTTGTAATGCAGGATCCCGTCCTCTGTGAGGCGATTTCCTGAATGAAGTGCCTCCGCGAAGGCCGACTCCGCTTCAATCTCCGATAGCAGCTCGCTCTCATACTTTCTTCCGGAAATTACAGGATCCCAGAGGACCAACCTGTCGACCTCGATTTGATTGTGAGCCGCGGCGGCTGCGACTAGTCCCCCGAGGCGAAGCCCAACCAGGGTCACAGTCCCGCTCCCCGCCGTGTCGCGGAGCTCCTTGACTGCTTCATCGATGTCTTGGATCCAGCGGTTCACATCCATATCTTCGAGCTCGCCGCTCGAGTCTCCGGTGCCGGCGTAATCGAAGCGGAGCACGTGATGCCCCGCTTTGCTCAGAAGTAAAGCAAGCTGGCGATACGCACGGTGCGCGCGCATGTACTCCTGGCCGAATGGGTAACAGAGCAGGACGCCTGAGGTACGGGGAGTGGTCGCGGGCGGATGGTACACGCCGTAGAGCGGAGAGTCGGTCCTTCCGAAGTAGCGCGGAATCAATTCGGCTTTCCCGACTGGCCGCCGCCGAACAGCGACCTGAGGATTCCGCGCGAGACTTTCGGCTGCGATTCCTCCGGTTGACCGGCGGGGAAGGGCACGACATCCGGGTCCGGGATGTTGCCGGTTCGTGAGTCGAGTTCCCGGGCCGTCTGCTCGAGCGTGTTAAGCACCATGGTCGCGTGGTCGAGCCGTACTTTCATCTTCTTGTAGATCTGCAGGATGACTCTGGTAGCGAGGAGCGAGTGCCCCCCCAGGTCGAAGAAGTTGTCGCTCAGGCCGACACGCTCGACGCCGAGAGCCTCCTTCCAGATGCGCGCTACCGCTTTCTCGGTGGTCGTACGTGGAGGCACGTGCGTGTCGCGCGGTGCCAGCGGGTCGAGCAGCTGAGTGCGATCGAGACTTCCATCGGCGGCGCGCGGGAGCTCATCGAGCTCGACGAACTGCTGAGGGACGTCTCCGGTTGAGAGGTGCTCGCGCGCGTGACGGCGGACCTCGCCCATGGTCACGTAATGTGCGTGATCCGGAACGAACCATGCGACGAGGCGACGATCTCCTGATTCATCCATGAACGACCGCACGACAGCTTGAGCGACCGAGGGGCATTGCGCCATGATCTCCTCGACAGCCTGAATTGCGGGATCAGCATCTGCGTCATGACTCGGCGGGGTTTCAACGGAGGGAGGCGCGCTCATCTGCTGAAGCTCCCGCCGCAGCAGATCGAACGGCACCGTCGATACGATGTTTCCCGCCATCGAGGGTTGCGCGAGTATGTGAAGCAGCGCGGCGCTTCCTTCGGCGGGATCAATTCCCAGCTGAAGGGCTCTCGCCAGTAATGCGTTCTCAGTATCGGTGCTCGACCCGAAGGCGCGGCTCAGCGATGCTGCGCCCGGGAGTCGCCGCATGGTGAAGTCACGGATGCGGAGAAATATCTCACCGTTCTCATCGCAGGCATCGACATCGAGCGACGCGATCTCATGGCTGTGCGCTCCCGCCTCCTCGGGACGGAATCGGACGTGACTGAAAAGACGTCGCGGAAACGTTCCGTTGAACACGAGCTCTCCGTAGCCGACCGGCACATAAAACTCGTCGAAAGGCATGTAGCCGTCAATGATTGCCTGCGCCCCGGCTGATGCCATGTCCAGAAGTGCGGGATGGAGGCGATAGTCGTTGAGCTCCGGTGAGTACTCAGCTGGAAGCTCAAGCTCTATCAACGCTTCGCGCTCGCCGATCATGACCTGGCGCAGGGAGTGCCACCGGTTACCGAAAGTCATGAATGGATGGTGCTCCGGATTGTCGAACGACTGAACGCGCAGGTTGCAGCGTTTCCGGATGTCGCTCAGATCGAGCCTCCCGCCCACGGCTTCAGCCGATCCGATCGTCCCGCGCGCGTGCTCGATTGGGTCTCCGAGGTCGCTCGTCAGCGAGAATTCGTAGTGACCGTTACGCCTCTCGAGAGTCACGCCGAGCATCTTTTGCTCGCCGTCCTCGACGATGAAGGGAAGCGCGAAATCGGCGCGGCTGATCTTCACGGGACCTTCGCTGCGCACCAGGTCGGCGTACGCTGCCCGGGCAAGCTCGAGGAATCCCGAGCCCGGAATCAGGGCGGGACCGTCCTTGATCCGGTGTTCAGAGATCGTCCAGTGATCGTTCAGACTGAACAGCGTCGCCCACGCCGAACGCTCCGGACTTTCTTCGACGCATCGATCGAGCATAGGGTGCGCGACGGGCCGGCCAGCTGGAAGCCTTCGCTGAAGCGCGCCGATGGCGAGTGTGGCCGCCATCCCCGCCCCGCGCCATGCGGGCCAGTTGATCGAGATCACGTTCGCACCCTCGTCCCTTCGAGCCTGGGCGAAGCTGTCGAGAAAGGAGTTCGCCGCAGCGTAGTCGCTCTGGCCGGGAAGCGCCAGCAGCGCACTGGTGGAGGAGTAGAGAATCATGAAGTCGAGCGACTCGGCCTTGAAGACTTTGTCGAGAATCATCGTTCCCTGCAGCTTCGGAGCGATGACGGCGGCCGCGCGATCGATGTCTTTCCCGAGCAGCAGCGCGTCGTCCATGACGCCTGCCGTGTGAATGATGCCGTTCAACGGTCCCAGATGCTGTATGCGGGCTGCGATCTCCCGCATCCGCGATTCGTCGGTCACGTCTCCCGCTTCAAGAACCACGCGCACACCGCGGGCTTCGAGCTCCTGAATTTTTCCCAAAATCACCGACTCAGGACCCGGCTGCGCGACGAGTTGAGGCCAGTACGTGCGGTCGGGAAGCGGGCGTCTCGACAACAGGACCAGCGTCATCGGCCCATGCTCCGCCAGCGTCTCCGCGGCGATGAGACCGAGTCCACCCGTGCCTCCCGTGATCAGGTAGACACCGTCACGACGAATGCCAGGGCCGGCCTCCCGATTCCCGCCCGTGGGCTGCCTCATGACATTCCGGCTGAACCGGTGCTTTCCGCGAAGGGCGATCCCATGCGGAGCCGCCACGGAGTCTGTCATCTCGGAGATCACGCGAAGTGCTGTGTCGGCTTCGGACTCTCGTTCGATGTCGACGAGCCTGCACCGCCAGTCGGTGAACTCGCTCTGAAGAACCCCTGTGAGTCCTGCCGCAAGTGCAGGAAGAGCCGACACGATCCGCTCGCCTGCGACCTGAAAGGACTGGCGGGTGACGACTGTAAAGTGGAGCTGTCCGCAGTCTTCGCTCCCAGCCGCCTGTGCGAGATGAAAGATGCTGTCGAACACCGAGGTTCCGGCCGCCGAGTCCAGAGCAGATTCGGACCCCTCGAGAAGATCGAGGGCGAGAAGATGGACGATATGCGTCGGGTACCACTCTTCCTGCCGGAGAATATCCATCAGATGCAGGTAGTCGTCTCCGGCGCTCCATCGAATTCGATAGTCGCCGTTCCTGCTCAGATCCAGCCGGTCTCCACCCCGTACGAGCCGCGTGGCCGCGCCGCCGTCAGCGAGTCGTCTCATCAGCTCGTCGGCGAGCACGTGCGCACCCGCGACGATCAATACTTTTGCGGCCGAAAGATCGCCTGTCAGAAGTGACGGGAGACGTTCCCAGACCGGCTGGTACATCCAGTCTTCCGGTTGACTGCTTCGGGCCCGCTCGTCCGCTTCCCTGGAAGCTGTTCCCGGTTCGATCCAGCAACGGATGTGATCGAAGGCGTAGGTCGGAAGGGAGACTCTTTTGCGGTTCTGCCCTTCGTAAAACCGTGTCCAGTCGACATCGACGCCCGCCTGCCACACCCGCCCGAGCGCATTCAGCATGTGTGCGAGTCCCGAAGTCGGATCCTCGGCGGTACCGAGCGATGAAACGATCACCTGGCCCGCCTGTTTCTGATCGTTCAGTCCCGTGAGGCTGCTCAACGTATGGCCGGGACCGATTTCCAGCATTGCGTACTCGCCCGCGGCCAGAATCTTTCCCGCGCCGTCAGCGAATCGCACCGTGTTGCGCAGGTGGCGAACCCAGTAGTCGGGATCGGTCGCTTCCGAGTCGCGGATCCAGTCACCGGTGAGGTTCGAAATGAACGGGATGCGGGGCTTCCCGAGCCGGATCGATCGAAGGTAATCGCCGAATGGGGCGAGGATGTTCTCGAGCATCGACGAGTGCGCGGCGACATCGATGCGTATCCGCCGGAAGGCAACCTCATCTTCGGTGAGGCGATGCTCGAGTCGGGCAACCGCTTCCCGTGGCCCGGAGGCGACCGACAGACCGGGGGCGTTGATGGCGGCGAGACTGAGCTCCGATCCGAGGAAGGGTGCGAGCGCGTCTGCGCTGAGCTCGACCGTCAGCATCGAGCCGGCGCCTACCGTCTCGAACAGCCGTCCGCGCAGTGCGACCAGCCCCAGTGCGTCACGGCGACTGAAAACCCCTGCAATGCAGGCAGCTGTGTTCTCTCCCATGCTGTGGCCGATGAGCGCGTCGGGGGCGATTCCCCACGACTCCCACAGACGCGACTGGGCGAATTGCGTGATGAAGAGCGCCGGCA
The DNA here is from genome assembly GCA_041748075.1 of Thermoanaerobaculia bacterium. Lineage (GTDB taxonomy): Bacteria > Acidobacteriota > Thermoanaerobaculia > Gp7-AA8 > Gp7-AA8 > JBGSYJ01. Next base: position 7,275 of record JBGTDX010000173.1, on the reverse strand, counting down.
GAGTGCGGCTCGGACGTTCCAGCTCCAGAGCCGCGGAGGCTTCGGCATCTGCGGCGGGGTACAGCAGCGGTCGCAGATCGAAGTCGACGAACTCCCGTAAGAGTGACAGGCAGTCGTCGACTGCGGCTCTGTAGACCGGCTCGCTCTCGTAGAGATCGCGGCCCATGCCGGGATACTGAGTTCCGCCGCCCGCGAACATAAAGCAGAGCTTCTTCGTCGTTTCAGGGGCGGTTGCTTCGATGAAGCGGTCGCGGTCGTGTCCGTCCAGGATCGAAGCCGCTGCGGCCGCATCTCTTGCGATCAGGAATCCCCGTTTCCGGAATGGACGCCGGCCTTCTGCAAGGGTCCAGGCTGCGTCGGCCAATTCGAGGCCGGCGTTGTCATCGAGGTGCTCGCTGAGACGGGACCGGGCGCGGAGCAGGGACGGTTCGCTTCGCGCGGAGAGGACGAGGAGCTGCAGGTCTCGCCCGGCCGGGGAGGGGAGCCTTCGAGGCGCCTCCTCCACGATGACGTGGGCGTTGGTTCCGCCGACGCCGAGAGAGCTGACGCCTGCCCGTCGCGGCGCCGGTGCATCCCACTCTGCGAGCCTGGAGCTCACGTAGAAGGGACTCGAACCGAAATCGATGGCGGGGTTCGGCGCTTCATAGTGAAGCGTTGCGGGCAGCTGCCGGTGTTTGAGTGCGAGGATCACTTTGATGAGGCTGGCGACGCCCGCTGCGGTATCGAGGTGTCCGATGTTGGCCTTGACGGATCCGAGAGCACAGTAGGGTTCGCTGTCTGCTTTGCCTGTGGCGTAAGCCTGGGTGAGGGCGGCGACCTCGATCGGATCTCCGAGTTGCGTCCCTGTTCCGTGTGCTTCGATGAAAGTGACGCTCTCCGGATCAATGCCGCCGACGAGCAGCGCTTCGTGGATCGAGGCGGCCTGGCCGTCCACGCTCGGAGCGAGATAGCTGACTTTTCCCGCCCCGTCGTTGTTCACTGCTGAGGCCTTGATCACCGCGTGAATGTTGTCGCGATCGGCGAGCGCGTCGTCGAGCCGCTTGAGCACGACGACGCCGGCGCCGCTCCCGAAGACGGTACCGCCGGAAGAGGCGTCGAACGGGCGGCAGTGCCCGTCGCGGGAGAGAATCTCGCTCTCCCGGAACATATAGCCCTGGTGGTGTGGCAGCTCGATGGTGACGCCGCCCGCAAGAGCCATGTCGCACTCGCCATTGGTCAGACTCTGGGCCGCCAGGTGAACGGCAACGAGCGAGGTCGAGCATGCTGTCTGCACGTTGATGCTCGGCCCCTTCAGATCGAAACAGTAGGAGGCTCGAGTCGCCAGGAAGTCCTTGTCGTTGCCGGTGTGTCGAAGAAGAAAGAGGCCGACGTCAGCGACGAGCTCAGGATTCGTCAGAAGATTGTAGGGAAGGTAGGCGCTCTGTCCCGAACCGGCAAACACTCCGATGGCCCCCTCGAAGCGGAAGGGGTCGTAGCCCGCATCTTCCAGCGCTTCCCATGTGCACTCAAGAAAGTGGCGGTGCTGCGGGTCGAGAATCTTTCCGTCCAGCGGGCTGAAGCCGAAGAATCCGGGGTCGAACTGCTCCATCTTCTGGAGGTGCATGCCGGCGCGGACGTAGTCGGAATTCGAAAAAAGCGAATCGGGGACCCCCGCCGCCCGCAGCGATTCTTCGCTGAGCCGGGTCAGAGACTCCCGCCCGCCCCGAAGCAGCTCCCAGTATTCGCCGGGATTGTCGGCGCCGGGGAAACGGCACGCCATCCCGACAATGGCGATATCCATTGAAGGGGCGGCCTCGTTCGTATACTGGTTCTGCGGGTCGGTAGCCATTTCAGCGATTTTCTTCTATGCCCAATTCAATTGCAGCAGCCCTCCGTCGAATTCCTGAACAGCTCGCAGATCGGCCGCACGCCGCACTCACCTGCCGTTTTGCCTTGAACTGGACCTATGTACTCCCACGTTACGCGGCCTTTGCTGTCAGGTCAACGAACCGGGTTTCCCTGGAAATCCGAAGGAGGGTCCACAGGATTAATCGCGGAGTGTCATCCCGAGCGTCGAGCGAGGGATCTGGGAGGGAGCCTTTTGCTCAAAAACCATCGATCTAACTGCATTTCTCTGTCGAAAGACCGCCGCCCAGATCCCTCGCTCGACGCTCGGGATGACACTCGCGGAGTTATGACACAGTCTCGCGCTCAGGATGACAATGGAGCGACTTTTTACATCCAGACTCATCAATCTTAGCGCTTTCTTTCTGCCGCGTCTTCCTGAGTTGTTGTGCGCCGAGGATTGCGTTCATGGAGAATTCACCTATCCTACGCACACAACAGAACGAAGGTGAGGCCGGGGATATCCGGCCAGCCAGTCTACGAGGGCTCTGCCTTCGAGCTTCGCCACAGGAGATACTATGAGTACTTCAACCGCTACTGACACCTCCCAGATTGAGCTTCTGCTGGAAAAAATCGAAACGCGCACTGCTGTGATCGGGGTGATCGGGCTCGGCTACGTAGGGCTTCCTCTCGCACTCATTTTTCAGGAGTCCGGCTTCCTCGTGGTCGGCTTCGATACCGATCCGCAGAAGCCGTCAAGGCTGGAGAGCGGCGAGTCCTATATCAAGCACATCGGCCCCGAGCGGGTCCGAAAAGCCTTCGAATCCGATCGGATCAGTGCGACGACCGATTTTGCCCAATTGGCGGGCTGTGACGCGATTCTCATCTGCGTTCCAACCCCTCTCGGCGAGCATCGCGAGCCCGATCTCGAATACGTGAAGATGACGGCCGGACAGATTGCCGACCGGCTACGTCCCGGCCAGCTCGTCGTCCTGGAATCGACGACGTATCCGGGAACGACCCGGGAAGAGCTGCTCACCCGCTTCGAAGAGAAGGGCCTGCACTGCGGTGAAGATTACTTCCTCGCTTTTTCCCCCGAGCGGGAGGATCCAGGCAACCCGAAATTCAATACCAAAAACATCCCGAAGATCGTGGGAGGCATGGACGTTCCGTCGCAACGCGCAGCCGTCGCGCTCTACGGATCTGCGATCGACCATGTCGTCCCGGTCTCGAGCCTTGAAGTAGCGGAGTCATCAAAGCTCCTCGAGAACATCTTCCGCTCCGTGAATATCGCGCTGGTGAACGAGCTGAAGATCGTCTTCGACCGTATGGGTATCAATGTCTGGGAAGTGATCGAAGCGGCGAAAACCAAGCCCTTCGGCTTCATGCCGTTCTACCCCGGACCCGGCCTGGGTGGACACTGCATCCCGCTCGACCCGTTCTACCTCTCATGGAAGGCCGCGGAATCCGGCGTCTGGGCGCGATTCATCGAGCTGGCTGGCGAAATCAATGCGTCCATGCCGCGCTACGTCGTCCAGAAAACGATGGAAGCACTCAACGGTGAAAGAAAGGCTCTCAACGGTTCGAAGGTCCTCTGTCTCGGCCTGTCCTACAAAGCGGATATCGACGACGACAGGGAGTCGCCGAGCTTCGAGATCATCGAGAGGTTTGAGGAAAAGGGCGCCGTCGTCGATTACTGCGATCCATACATCGCGGTGGCACGCCCCGGCCGGCATCATGACATCGGAAAAGAGTCTGTTGCCTGCGACGCGCAGACCTTCGCGCAGTACGACGCCGTGGTGCTGCTGACCGCACACACTGATTTCAAGAATCAGTCCCTTTACGAGCACTGCAGCCTCGTCATTGATACGCGCAATATTGTTCAGGAGGGCTCAGTCCGGGGAAAGCTTCACCGCGCATGAAAGTCCTGGTCACAGGAACCGCCGGATTTATCGGCTCAGCATTGACGCTGCAGCTCCTCGCCCGAGGTGATGAAGTTGTCGGGATCGATAATCTGAACGACTACTACGATGTGAACCTCAAGAAGGCACGCCTCGCCAGACACCTCGATCATCCGCAGTATCACCACATCGAAGCGGACCTCGCGGATCGTGAGGCGATCCAGGGGGCCTTCGCGACTCACAGGCCGCAGCGGGTCGTCAACCTCGCCGCGCAGGCGGGCGTCCGTTACGCCGTACAGAACCCCCACATCTACGTCTCGAGCAACGTGACCGGCTTCCTGCACGTGCTCGAGGGCTGTCGTCACAACGGAGTCGAGCATCTGGTGTTCGCCTCGACGAGCTCGGTCTACGGCGCGAACAAGACGATGCCGTTCTCGGAACATGGCAGCACCGAGCACCCCCTCACGCTTTACGCGGCGACGAAGAAGGCCAACGAGATGATGGCGCACAGCTACGCGCACCTCTTCGGCATACCCGCCACGGGTCTCCGCTTCTTCACGGTCTACGGACCGTGGGGCAGGCCAGACATGGCGCTCTTCCTATTCACGAAAGCGATTCTCGCCGGCGAGCCGATCAAGGTGTTCAACAACGGCATGCACACCCGAAGCTTTACGTACGTCGACGACGTAGTCGAAGGGGTGATCCGCGCGCTCGATCGCGTGCCGAAACCCGACGCTGCATGGTCCGGAGAGAACCCAGATCCCGCCACGAGCGGGGTGGCACCGTACAGGATCTTCAATATCGGCAACCGCGAAAAGGTCCCGCTGCTTCGCTACATCGAAGTCCTCGAGCAATGCCTTGGACGAAAAGCCGTCATGGAGATGCTGCCTCTGCAGGCTGGCGACGTTCCCGACACCGAAGCGGAGGTCAGCGATCTGGTTCGGCTCGCCGGCTATGAGCCGCGCGTGCCGGTCGAAGAAGGAGTCGCCCGTTTCGTTGACTGGTACCGGAGTTACTTTCGAGTCTGACACGCCTGTTCTGTCGCGCTTGAATGGTCTGCAAAATCGGGCCTGAATGTCCTCCTTTCCATGTTCGCCATTGCTGAAAGGCGGCGGCCTCCTTTCTCCCCGCCCGCGGCTGTGTTCATCTGAGTAGTACGAAATTCGGGGAGAGGGTGGCGCGCGGACTCGCGCTGATGGAACACGCCACGAGGATGCAGCGCGCCGGGTGAGGGGCAGCCTCGCAAGCCATGAGAGCATGTTGACCGGCCGCGAGACTTGCTCAGCCTCGAGCTGATCATCGCCGCCACGGTGTCCGAATCGTTCGCGTCGCGTGCCGCGGAGTTCCAGGATCTCCTGCCGCTCGTGAACCTCTCCGAACGAGGCGGAATGCAGAAACACGTCATCCTGAGCGCAGCGAAGGATCTCCTGAAGAGGATCGATTACGGCAAGACGAGATCCTTCGCTTCGCTCAGGATGACGTGCGATCGTTCGCCGCTTTAACTTAGGGCCATTTGGTCAGATGGAGAAACGAAGTCGGAAACAGCCGCGATGAGTCAGCGACCCAGTCATGAGATCATTTCCCTGCCCACCCTGCGGAATGTCCCGTCACGCCCCCACGGTTCATCCGTGCTGTAACCTGTATCGAACAACTTCACAGGGACCCGGCCGGAACGACACCTCCGAAATCGCAACTCATCAGAGGACTGGGGCTTGGTTACCGTATCGCCGGAGGACTGAAGCGGATGTGTGGATTGGCGGGCTTCATCAGCGATTCCGGCGCCTTACCCAGCGCCGAATGGCCGGCCCTGCTGGAACGGATGGGCGACGCGATTCGCCACCGAGGCCCGGACGATCACGGGATCTGGATCGATGAGAACGCAGGACTGGGATTTGTACATCGCCGGCTCTCCATCCTGGATCTCTCGCCCGCAGGACATCAGCCGATGGTCTCATCATCCGGTCGACACGTTCTGATCTTCAATGGAGAGATTTACAACCACCTGGAACTCAGAGAGCAGCTCGAGGCCGAAGGGATGCACGACTGGCGCGGGCACTCAGATACGGAGACGCTTCTTGCAGGCTTCACCGTGTGGGGAGTGAAGGCCACAGTCGAGGAAGCAGTGGGAATGTTCGCCTTCGCGGTGTGGGACCGGAATACGCAGACGCTTTGCCTTGCACGCGATCGTGTGGGCGAGAAGCCGCTCTACTACGGCTGGCAGGGCTCGACTTTCCTCTTCGGTTCGGAATTGAAGGCTCTCGCAGCACATCCGGATTTCCGTGGAGAGATCGATCGAGGGGCCCTGAGTCTGATGATGCGGCACAACTGCATTCCGGCTCCTTATTCGATTTATCAGAACATCCGCAAGCTGCTCCCGGGCTCGATTCTCAAAGTGTCGTTGCGGGAACGATGTGCGGAGCCTGAACGCTACTGGGACGCTCGAACTGTCGTAGCCAACGGACTGGCGAACCCATTCAGCGGTTCACCGGAGGCGGCTGTCGATGCGCTCGATGGCCTGTTGCGGAACGCTGTCGCCGGGCAGATGCTTTCAGACGTCCCTCTGGGGGCATTGCTCTCAGGAGGTATCGACTCCTCGACCGTCGTGGCACTGATGCAGGTGCAGTCGACACGGCCCGTGCGCACATTCACGATCGGATTCGAGGAAGGCGGCTACAACGAAGCCGTTCACGCAAAAGCAGTTGCAAAGCACCTCGGCACAGACCACACCGAGCTGTATCTCGCTCCCCGGCAGGCGCTGGATGTGATTCCCCGACTTCCTGAGCTTTATTGCGAACCGTTCTCGGACTCGTCCCAACTTCCCACTTTTCTCGTCAGCCAGCTCGCACGCGAGCATGTGACCGTGGCCCTTTCCGGCGACGCCGGCGACGAACTGTTCGGCGGCTACAACCGCTACGTCCTCGGCCAGCGAATGTGGACGAGACTCTCACGGCTGCCGGCCGGAGCTCGGAGAGGGATCGCGAGCCTTATCGGTGGTGTGTCACCGCGCGCCTGGGACCGGATCCTTGGTTCGGTTCAGAGATTCCTGCCGTCGGGACTGGCGCAGGCGAATGTCGGCGACAAGTTGCAGAAGGCAGCCGGCGTCATGGATGCGGATACGCCAGAGGAGCTCTATCGCTTGCTCGTAAGCCACTGGACCCATCCCGAGACCGTGGTCGTCGGAGGGGCTGAGCCGCCTACGATCCTTACGAACAGGACTCTTCAGCCGCCGAGCGATCACTTCGTTCACCAGATGATGGCGCTCGACATGCTTACCTATCTGCCTGATGACATCCTCGCCAAAGTGGATCGCGCTGCGATGAGCGTGAGTCTCGAGACGCGTGTCCCGATGCTGGATCACCGCGTGGTGGAATTCGCATGGAGCCTGCCGCTTCACTACAAGGTGCGGGAGGGGGTGGGCAAATGGCCTTTGCGAGAGGTACTCTATCGATACGTGCCGCGCGACCTCATCGAGCGCCCCAAGATGGGCTTCGGAATCCCGATCGATAGCTGGCTGAGAGGTCCGCTGCGAGAGTGGGCGCAGGACCTCCTC
>JBGTDX010000172.1:0-9816 GCA_041748075.1 Thermoanaerobaculia bacterium | reverse complement strand
TTCGAATTCTTCTGCGAATTGTCCCGACTGGTTGATGCATGCGCTGCTCAGGCTCGGTCAGGATGCCGCGGGCGAGTTCTCGTCCTCGGCCATCGCTTCCGCGGTCGGTGTTCATCCAGACTCCCTGAGCCGCGCGTTCCGGCGACACTTCCGGGTTTCGCTGGAGGGTTATCGACGCTGGCTGCGAGTCGCCTCAGCTCGGGAGGGCATCCTTCATGCCGAATCCAGCCTGGCAGACGTCGCGCTCGAGGCTGGATTCGCCGATCAAAGTCACCTGACTCGAGAGATGAAGAAACTCTCCGGTCTGACTCCCGCTGTGCTGCGCAAGCTGTCATGGGAGATCAGTCGCACTCCGGCACTTCCGGAGCGTTGATAGCGCCGTTCCTGTCGCCCTGGTCGCACGCTGCCGGATAGCGCGAGGTCGGCTCCGTTCAAGACAGAGCAACCAAGCGGTTCTATCTGATGATCGGAGTGATCGTGATCGGCCGCGTTTCTTCGCGAGTTCGAAGTGTGCGCGCAGAGGTGATGGGACACCGACGCCTCGAGATAAAGCTGTCTGCATTGCCAGAGATCAGCTCGGTCGCGAACGCAATCAAACGACCCATCAGGGAGCTCCGATGAGGCATCGATACTTTGCCGCCGTCTTTTTCCAAACTTTGCCAATCATCGCCTACGCCGAGGTTCAGCCGCTCGCGCAGACCGTCACGTGGCGCGTGTTTCTAGGCGCCGCGGTCGCCCTGATCTCCATCGGGAGAGGGGGCCAGGAGACGGTCTTGATTGAATCCGCTGCCCAGCGTGAAGTCGAACGGCTTCGAAACACTTCAAACTGAACATCCAGACTCTTGCAAGAGAGGAACGATCGAATGAGAAAAACGGTAGTCTTGCCGCTCCTCGTCTTACTCATCACGCCGTGGATTGCGGAGGCGGCCAGCGCGATGGCAGCGTCTGTTGCTCTCGCTTCGACGGCCACGACCGCATCGCCGCCCGTCGTCTGGGGGGGACTCTTGCCCGGCCCGCACGCGGTCGGTTTCCGCGTTTTGTTCGAGACCGACCCGGCGCGCGCATACTTCCCCGATCTGGGCGTGCCGAAGAGGAGCCTCGGGCGGCCGCTCCAGCTGACGATCTGGTATCCCGCCCGGCCGGAGAGCGGGCTCCCGACGCGGTCCGGCGACTTCGTCGACCTCGCCGCCGCCGAGCTCGGCGAAGGACGAAGCGACGAAGCGGATTCTGTCGCGGCAGAGTTCCGGAACGGGCCGATGAGGCCGTTCTTCGACGGCCCGCCGTCCGATGAGGCATGGAAGCGCGTGCTTCGGATTCCGTTCGCTTCGCGGAGGGGAGCAGAGGCCAGCGAGGGCCGTTTTCCGCTGGTGCTGCACACGGGCGGTGGCGCGCTCACCCAAGGCGTTCTCTTCGAGTATCTGGCGAGCCACGGCTACGTCGTCGTGAGCGTTCCGCTTCTCGGTCCGAGCGCAGCGTGGCATGGCCGAGGCGAGTGGAGCGTCCGTTCGATCGAAGACATGGCGGCGGACCTCGGGCACGCCGCGCGCGTCGCGATCGAGCTCCCTTTTGTCGATCCGGAACGGATCGCTATCATAGGGGCGTTTGCGGGAGCGCAGGGAGTGCTCTTCGCAATGCGCTCGCGTGCGATCAGTGCCCTCGCGGCGCTCGAGTCCACCTGGATGACGCAGGTGGAGCAGTCTCCGCATTTCGATCTCGCCGCGCTGCACGCGCCGATTCTGGACGTTCCCAGCGCGGAGCTCCGGGGTACGTCGGAGGCTCGCGACAGGCTGCGGTACGCCGAACGAACGGTCGTCCGCGTCCGCGACTCGACGCACCTCGACAGCTATCAGTTCCACCGCCTCGCTCTTGCAGCACGCGACGCGGATCGGCCGGACGAGGCCCGCCGAGAGATTTCCGTCGCGCACCGGCAATACGAAGTCACCGCGGAGCTCACACGGACGTTCCTCGAGCGGCATCTCGCGGGGGACGCTCGGGCATGGGAAGCCCTGGTGGCGAAGATAGAGAGCGACAAGACAATCGCCATCGAGCACGACAGCGCGCTTCCGCCGGTGCCGACGGAGGCAGATCTGCTCGCGCTGGTCCGGAGAGGTGAGATCAACACCGCGGCGAAGCTCGTCGCCGAGGCGGGAGAGAGAGAGCCGGGAATCGTGCTGTTCGGAGAAGATGCGATGTCCACGACGGCGCGTTTTCTCTTGCGAGACCGCGGACCTGTGAGAGCAGTCGAGGCGTTCCGGCTGATCGCGCAGGTGCATCCGAGCTCGCCGCGTGCGCACGAAACGTTTGGCGATGCTCTCGCTCGGATCGATCATTATCATGAGGCCCGAGAGGCCTGGACCCGAGCGCTCGAGCGGACGCCCGCCGACGACGTGGAGCGTAGAGCGCGACTCGAGGCGAAGCTCGCGAGGGGAGAGTCGTGATTCAGAGGGAACCCGAGGTAAGGCCATTGGGATCAGAGCAGCCTCCAGAGCCTCGATACATCGCCCGGCGTATTTGCTTTTCATGCGGCGGGTTGGGGTCGGTCCGGCGGGTACGGTCGGTCCGGGTTGGGCTCGTCCGGGTTGGGGTCGGGTCGTCCGGGTTGGGGTCGGTCGTCCGGGTTGGGGTCGGAGCTTCACTCCATCAAGTCCGGGTTGGGGTCGGTCGTCCGTGGGTTCCGGGTTGGGGTCTGGGGTTCCGGGTTGGGGTCGGAGCTTCACTCCATCAAGCGAAATATCCAGAATTCTTCAAGAGAGGAACGATCGAATGAGAAAAACGGTAGTCTTGCCGCTGCTCGTTTTGCTCATCACGCCGTGGATTGCGGAGGCGGTGGAGGAGTCAGGAAACACGGGGCAGCAGCATGTCTTTGTTTCGCCGCAGCCTGCCGGAGCAAGCGGTGTGAGCTCCACGACCGCCGCTTCTGGCCCGTGCAGCCTGATGCCTGCGTCTCCGACATTCCTTACCGAAGGGCCGACTGATACCCGGCTGCACGCGCCATCAACGGGAACTCTCCGCGCGGTGATGCTGTTCGTCGATTTTCCGGACGCGGTCGCGAACGAGGAGACCGCAATTCTGTACGACCGGGCAGTCACCTTTACACGCGCGTATTTTGACGAGACTTCTGGCGAGGCTTTCAGCCTGGACGTGACGCCCATTCACCGCTGGTTTCGGATGCCACTTCCGTCCGCGACCTACGGATTCAAAAACCTGACGTTCGCACTGATGCGCGCCTACCTGCGCGAGGTCGTGACGCAGGCGGACGCGGACGTCGATTTCTCAGGCTATGACGCGATCTTCGTCGTCTCTTCCTCGCGCGCTCAGATCCCCTTCAGTCCGACGTTCCTCGCGTTCCCCGGTCGGGGGGTCACCGCCGACAACAGAGAGCTTCGATGGGGAGTAACCTTCGGCAACGATCTCCGCACCGAGCGCTGGGGCGAGTACATTTTAGCGCATGAAGTTCTGCACATTCTCGGATTGCCCGATCTGTACCTTTTCGCCCTCCAGGGTCCCGAGAGATTTAGGGTTGCCGGCGGCTGGGACATCATGAGCTTCATCCGCACTGCACCGCACGGCCTGGCGTGGCACAAGTGGAAGCTCGGATGGCTGGACACGGATTCCATCGAGTGCGTCACCTCCACTCGGGAAGTCATTCTGGCGCCGGTCTCGGGCACTTCGGGAACGAGAGCGATCGTCGTCAAGAGGGACAGCGACACCGCGATTGTCGCCGAGGTGCGCCGACGGACCGGAGCAGATTCGCGCCTGTGCGACAGCGGTCTTCTCGTCTATACCGTCGATGCGTCGATTGGCAGCGGCGAGGGCCCAGTGCGCGTTCACTCTGCCGGAACGGGCGAGGACAGCGCGACAATCGAGATTTGCGGTCCGATCTACGACGCAACGTACGACCTGCGCGCTGGCAAGCTGCCGCGTTACGCCGACGCTGCCGTAGCGTTCGAGATCATGCGCATCGAAGGCGATCAGATCGTCGTTCGCGTAGTGACCGAATCGGGCCCGCGGCGGCGTCCCGCCCGTCGATGAGTCACTGCCCGGAGCCGAGGGATCTCGAAGGCGAGTGGGTCCATGTGCGTCAATGGGGTCCGGGTTGGGGTCGGAGCTTGAATCCACCCACAAGTAAAACAGCGCGTCTACTGCCTGTGGACGAGCTCTCGCTGACCGCTTGAAAACTTCCATTCCGAGGAGCTTTCCAGCGTGAATTTGTAGAAATGTTTGCGATTCTCCGAGACCGAGGGATCCTCGGTGCATGGCACGAGCACTACGCGTCGAGTATCCCGGAGCGCTGTATCACGTCACCTCTCGTGGCAACAGGCGGCAGCGCATCTTCGACGATGACCGCTATCGCGAGCATTTCCGCGCGCTCGTCGGTGAAGCCGCACGCCGGTACGGCTGGATCATTAGCGTCTACGTCCTGATGACGAATCACTTTCATCTCGTCCTCAAGACACCCGACCCGAACCTCGCCCTCGGCATGAAGTGGCTCAACGCTACGTACGCGGCCTGGTACAACCGCCGGCACGGGAAGATCGGCCACCTGTTCGGGGAACGCTACAAGGGGATCCACGTGCAGGGCGAGGAGTACCTCCAGCGGCTCGCGCGCTACGTGGTGCTCAATCCCGTCAGGGCAAACATCGTCGAGACTCCGGGCGAGTACCGCTGGTCGAGCTACCGGGCGACGGCCGGGCTCGAGGACTGTCCGGAGTGGCTCGCGACCGGGGAGCTTGTTCCGTACTTTGGCGAGGCGGGCACCTGGCAGGAGAACTACATTCAGTACGTCGCGGACGGCGTCGGAACGGCAGATCCGATCTGGCGAGGGCTGCGGCGCCGAGTGTTCCTGGGAAGCGAGCAGTGGCTGCGATCGATGCGGCAGAAGATCGACGCGAAGTGGCGCCATGTCGACATCCCGCTGGACCAGCGAGCCGCGGGGAGGCCGTCTATGGGAGCCGTGATCAACGCGGTTGCCGAAGCGATGAAGGTCCGGCCGAAGGAGATCCGCCGAGGCAGAGGCGGTCTGGCGCGAATGATCGCTGCATGGCTCGGGGTGTATGAAGGCCGGCGAAGGCTCCGCGTGATCGCGCGGACGCTGCATCTGAAGAGCTGCAGCCGGATCACGCAGCTGGCCGCGGAATGCGAGAAGATGCTTCGAGACGACAAGCGGCTCGAGCAGTTCGTCACGGCAGCGCGGCTTGCCCTCGCGTAGCACGATCGATCAATTCACCAAGAATTGCTTTCCATCTGGCGGAGCCCTGCCCGATTGAAGTGAACTCCGTTTCCAGCACGTCTGCAACGGCACTTTCGGTGAATTTTGAAGCTGGATCCGAGGGAAACTCGCGCGAGACACAACGGACTTGCCGGCGTCCTTGTTCGGAACCCAATATTCAGCAGCGTGTGACGCGCGAAAACCCTCTAAATGAAGCTACGTCCTCACACATCCCGTGCCCACACATCGATTACATCACCATCACCAACGGTCTCAATCGTTACGTGCGTCAGCTGGGTCAGACTGGTCTGGGCCGTGGGTAGACCCCAAGGTGGGTGGACCGATACTGAGGAGCGTGTGTCGCGCAAAACGCTGTGAGTGAAGCTACGACCCCAAGCACCCGGTTGCCAAGCACCCGGTTGATCGTTCGAATTTCCTGGAGGTCGCCGGTTTCACTTCCAGGATCCAAGCGGCAACGAGCTGGCTGTGTGGTCCGAAAAATGAGCAAAGAGGCGCACAACTAGCCTACAAAAGGGAGATGAGTCTACAGAACACGTTCGCCTTTCATCTCCCGGCCTTTGATTTGGAGAGTAATGTGATCGCCCTCGAATCGCACCGCGACCGTGGGATCCACGCGGATGAAGAACTCCGTCGGCGAGATCGGGAAGAGCTCCGCTTCTCCCTGCCCGGGCATCGTTACGAACAGCCGCTCGTCCCAAAGGAAAACAGTCGCGATGATTTCCTGAGAGAACCGGTAGCGGCCGAGAACTGCGTCGCGGGCTCCGGGGGACAACTCCACCACATCCGGCCATTCGAAGCGAGGAGCCTGGCTGTCGAGGGGAACCGGCTGCATCGGGACGAAGCGTGCGTCTGCGCGAGGTTCCGAGACGCGTGCGGACAGGACGCGCTCGAAAATCGTCCAGACGTCACCTCCGCTCACGCGTCGCCCATGATCCGTATCTCCACGATGAACGAACACCAGATCGAGCTCCGGCACGAGCATAACAGCCTGACCGCCAGTACCCCGTGCCTGCAGAATCGCGTAGCGGCTTGCATTGGGATATCGCGCGGCCGGCAGAGAGCCGCGTCCGTACGTCCACCACATCATCGCGTATCCCTGCCCCGGCGTGCTCAACTCTGTACGGGGATTCGAGGCGCGGATGATCCACTCCACCGGTACGATCTGCCGGCCGTCCCAGTTGCCGTTGTTCAGCCACAGTGTTCCAAAACGGGCGAGATCGCGCGTCGACATCCGAAACGTCAGAGCCGGCCACTGTGAGTTTCGCGGTTCCATGACCGCGTATACATGTTCCGCCCCGAAGTCCTGCATGCCGATCGGTCGCGCAATCCACTCTTCGAACAGCACGCCGAGCGGCTTCCCTGCGGCGCGCTCGAGAAGCGCACCAGCGACGTTGAAATCCCAGTTGTTGTAATACCAGTGGGTTCCGGGAGCGTAGCTGCCGCGGGCGGGGCGGCTGGCATCCTGGTCCGAGGCCGCGTAAGCGGCCGGATGGTAGACGCCGGAGCGGGAGTAGAGAAGGTGCTCGACGCGGGCCTGCTTTTCCTCTGCCGTCAAAGCCTCGATGTCGTCGACGCCCGAGGCGGCGAGCGTCGAGTCGATGTCCATCAGGCCGCGATCGACGGCCACGCCATACATCGCTGCGTAAAGGCTCTTCCGGACGGAATGCAGCTCCAGCTCCCGCGACACATCGCCCCAGGCCGTCAGTGCGCGACCGCGATAGACGATCATCACGGCGCCCGATCGAGCTTTATCCGCCTGCTCCCGGGCGTTCGACAGCTCAGCTGAGTCGAACCCGGCATCTTCGGGAGTCGACCATTGCAGCCAGCCGGCGTCAGGGTTGACGGTGGGTGCCCTGTCCACGGACACACAGGAGAGCGCGGCAAGGGCAATCCCCAGACCAGCCAAGCATCGACTGAGATTCATCTCGATCCCCTTCGGTTGCTTTTATGCGGACGACGAGGATGGCTCGTATGTCAATTAGTTACGGCGGCGATGCAGAGATGTTTTAACGGCGGTAAACCGGCTCACCCTTTCTGTGACTCGAGCCAGCGGTCATCTTGTCTGAGGGTCAGACCGGGTCAGACCTGGGTCAGACCCAATGGCCTTAAGTTAACGTCGAACGAACGCGTGTCATCCTTACGCTCGCGTTGGGGCCAGCCCGTGGAAAATCAACTTTCTTCTCAACCGAAAAGTAGAAATCAGAGACCTGGCCCCTACCTTTACCAATGAGCGGATCGACGAAGAGATTCACACGACAGCGAGATCGTCGTCCGTGGTCACGAGGCAGAGTCCGATGCTGATCGAACGCTGTCGTTCTGAGCACTGCTCTGGAGAGTTTTGGACTTCGAAAATGGTGAAAGATCGACAGTCTGGGGAACCCGGCCGAAGAACGAAACACCCCCGACCACCCCCGCGATCAGAACGTTCCGGCCGGGGCCACTCCGCGCCGGTCGTATTACCATAGAGCATCATGGTCCAGAGCGATGAGACTCCGGGTCGGGATCCCGAAGCGCCCGATCGAGATCCCGATCCGACCGCCCTGCGTCCGGACACGCCGCACCCTTCCTCGGGCAGACAGTCTCGTTTCACCCCCGGAACCGTTCTCGAGGAGCGGTACCGGATCGTCGCTCCTCTCGGCAAGGGAGGGATGGGCGAAGTCTATAGGGCCGAGGACCTGAAGCTCGGCCAGCAGGTCGCGCTTAAGTTTCTTCCGCGAACGCTCGAGCGGAGTCCCGGGCAACTCTCCCGCCTGTACGAGGAGGTGCGCATCGGACGGCAGGTCTCCCACCCGAACGTCTGCCGGCTCTATGACATCGGAGAGTGGGAGGCGAACCACTTCATCGCGATGGAGTACATCGACGGCGAGGATCTGGCGTCTCTGATTCGTCGCATCGGGAGGCTGCCCCATGACAAGGCGGTCGATCTCTCCCGCGATATCTGCGCCGGCCTGGCCGCCGCGCACGGGCTCGACGTGATCCATCGCGACCTGAAGCCGGCAAACGTCATGATCGACGGTCGAGGGAATGCCAGGATCACCGACTTCGGTCTGGCGGCTTTCGCGGGGGATCTGGAGGGCACGAGCGACATCGCCGGCACGCCGGCGTACATGGCACCCGAGCAGCTCACCGGCGGCGCCGTCACGAAGAAGACCGATCTCTACGCGCTCGGGTTGATCCTGTACGAGATGTTCACCGGAAAGCGACTCTTCGACGGGAGTAACGTCGCGGAGATCGCCTCGCAGCACAGCGCCACGAGCTCCCAGAGCCTCTCCCGCGACACGGGCGATCTCGAGAGCTCGATCCAGCGCGTGATCCTTCGCTGTCTGGAGGAGGACCCGGCGCAGCGCCCCTCGTCGATTCATGTAGTGATCGCGGCACTTCCGGGTGGAGACCCGTTGCAGGCGGCGCTCGATGCCGGCGAGACGCCGTCACCCGAGGTGGTTGCCGCGGCGGGAGAGAGCGGCGAGCTCGCACCTGCCGTCGCATGGCCACTGCTGATCCTCGCACTGCTTCTTCTGACGAGTGCGGCATGGTTCAGCGCCAGAGATTCGCTGCTCCACCGGATCCCGATGCCGCTGACCGACGAGCAGCTCGAATTCCGGGCGCTGGAGATTGCCGAGCTGATGAAGCCGGCTGCTCCGCCGGGCGACCGCCATCACTTCTTCAGTCTGAGCGACGACTACTTCGAGTGGGCGCGGGAGAACCGGGCTGACGATCCCTGGGCAGACCTCGACACCGTTCACACGTCGCCTCTGAAGTTCCGCTACCGGCAGAGTCCGAGGGAGCTGCGGCCGCGCGACCTGTCGTTGTCGATCGGCTGGAATGACCCACCTTTCGCCACACCGGGCATGGTGAACATGGTCCTCGATCCGCGCGGCAATCTGCTCTATGCGGCGACCGTTCCGCTGCAGAAGCGCGCGAGTGAATCGGCGGCGAGGGAAGTCGACTGGACTCGATTCATCGAGCTCGCAGGCTTCGATCCCACCGGCCTCGAGGAGACGAGTCCTGAATGGGCGCCGCCGGTTTCGACGACCCGTCGCTTCGCGTGGAACGGGACGTTCCCGACGCAGCCGGACATCACGTTGCGAATCGAGGCGGCGAGCTGGGAGGGCCGGCCGATCTGGTTCGAGGTGTTTCCTCCGTGGCAGAAGCCATTGGCGCCGCATGTGGACGAGCGATCAATCCTCGCGAAATCAGCCGACATCATCTTCGTCCTCCTGTTCGCCTCGACTCTGCTGCTGGCTGCTTTTCTGGCGAGGCGGAACGTCGTGCGCGGCAGGAGTGACCGTAAAAACGCCTTCCGTCTCGCGATGGTCGGCCTTTTCGTGATGACCGCCGCCCAAATCGCGGACTCGGACATGATCGCGTCCTCCCTGGTCGTGGGAACGATCGTCACGATCCTGCTCCAGCAGTCGATCGGATTCGCCGCGTTCCTCTGGCTTTCCTACCTGGCGCTCGAGCCGTACCTCCGACGCCGCTGGCCGCGCACGCTGATCAGCTCGACCCGACTGTTGTCCGGCCGACTGTCCGATCCCCGGGTTGGCCGCGACATCTTCGTCGGCGTGCTGGCCGGCCTGCTCATGCAG
>JBGTDX010000171.1:0-31405 GCA_041748075.1 Thermoanaerobaculia bacterium | reverse complement strand
GCGGCTCGGCGCGCGCGCGGTTGCCTGCGCATCGACCGGAAACACGAGCGCGTCGCTCGCTGCCTATGCCGCGCAGGCCGGTCTGGGCGCCATCGTGATCGTGCCTGCCGGAAAAATTTCCACGGGGAAGCTTGCGCAGACACTTGCCTACGGTGCGCGGTGCCTGCAGGTGCGGGGCGACTTTGATTCGGCGATGCGTCTCGTCCGGGAGGCCTGCGACGACGCCGGAATCTATCTCGTCAACTCGATCAATCCGTTCCGAATCGAAGGCCAGAAGACGATCGTATGGGAGCTGCTGCAGGATCTCGACTGGGAGGCGCCCGACTGGATCGTCGTCCCCGCCGGAAATCTGGGGAACACGAGCGCATTCGGCAAGGCACTCCGCGAGGCCCACCGCGCCGGGTGGATAACGAAGATTCCGAGGATTGCGTCGATTCAGGCGAGCGGAGCGAATCCTTTCGCGAGAGGCTTCCGGGAAGCGTTCGTCGCACGTTACAGGATGGACGCGGAAACGATTGCCAGCGCGATCCGCATAGGCGACCCAGTGAGCTGGGAACGCGCGGTAGCGGCGATCCACGACACCAACGGCGTCGTCGACGACGTCACCGACGCCGAGCTGATGGCGGCAAAGCGCGACATCGATCGCTCGGGTATCGGCTGCGAGCCGGCGTCCGGCTGCACGCTCGCCGGCGTGCGGAAGCTGCGTGCCGCCGGCGTGATTCGTCCGGGCGACGAAGTCGTATGCGTTCTGACCGGGCATGTCCTCAAGGACACGGATGCGGTAATGAAGAACGTCGAGGACGGCCAAATGATCGAGATCGATCCGACGATCGAAGCATTTCGGAATGCCGTGCGGATGTGATCGGGCCGCCGTCGAGAGGGATCTTCTAATGAACCTCTCCGAACCGGGAGGGATGTAGAAACACGTCATCCTGAGCGAAGCGAAGGATCTGCTGAAGAGGATCGAGCATCGCAAGCAGAGATCCTTCGCTTCGCTCAGGATGACGTGGCCTCGCTCAGCATGACACGGTGGTTCATCACCCCTTCACCGGCGCCCAGCGCCGTTAGGTAGCTCGGGATGACACCTCGATTCATTTCGCAGAATGGGAACCAAACGTTTCGGCATAATGGCGCGTTGAAGAGAAT
The DNA here is from genome assembly GCA_041748075.1 of Thermoanaerobaculia bacterium. Classification (GTDB taxonomy): domain Bacteria; phylum Acidobacteriota; class Thermoanaerobaculia; order Gp7-AA8; family Gp7-AA8; genus JBGSYJ01. The sequence goes on along the minus strand of JBGTDX010000171.1, from coordinate 30,259 downwards.
ATGAGCACGACGATCGCAGCGGTGGTGGCCGGGACCCTCGACGATGAGGGGCGGGCACGACTCGCAGATCTGTTCGACGAGCATCATCCGCTTCTCTACCGTCTCGCTCTCCGCATGGCCCGGAATCCGGAAGAGGCCCGCGATCTGCTGCAGGAGACATTTCTCCGCGCGGGTCGTTCGCTGAGAACCCTTCCTTCCGGTGACGAAGCTATTCCTTTTCTCATCCGGATTCTCACGAACCTGTGCCGCGATCAGCATCGCCGGTTGGTGGTCCGCACGGCTTTCCATTCCATCGTCTCACGAACCCGAAGTGAGGATCCGCGTGAACAATTGATCGCTTCGGCCACCGTCCATTCGGTGATCGATCAACTCCCGCCACGCCAGAAGATGATTGTCATACTCCACGAGCTCGAAGAGCGCTCGCTCGTGGAGATCGCGGTGCTTCTCGGCGTGCGACCCCCCACTGCGCGGTGGCATCTGTTCGAGGCACGACGAAAACTGGCCGTGGCGCTCGAACCCCGCGCTCAGGAGAAAAAGCCATGAATCACGACCATATTCGCAAGGCTTTGACGGAATGGGATCCGGCCCGAAGAGAGTCTCCCGACGAGAAAATGCTCGCCGAAACGCGCCGGGCAATCCTTCAGAAGCATGAAGCACGCAGTCCAGTCTTTTCCAGAACCGCTGCCGCGTATGCGCTTGGCGCTCTGGTCGTGGCGACCAGTCTGGTCGGCGTCCTGGTAATCAATCGACCTTCGGGTCTGCAGTCTCCCGCAGCCGGACCGACGCAGACGCCGGCACAGGAAACACTTCAGCTTCATTACGACACGCCGGGCGGTACGCGAATCGTCTGGACCATCGATCCCAACTTCTCACTGTGAGCCCATCATGAAAATACTTGCTTCGTTCTTCGTCGCTGCGTTTCTCTTCACGACATCCGGCTACGGCCAGCAAGCTCCATCCACACCGCGCCCACCCGCCATGGATGGTCAGTCCCAGTTGTATCAGGTGATTCTGCTCGTCGGGTCGACGTCCGGGCAGGATGCGGTCGAAGGGCTGCCGAAAAGCGCGGAAAAGGCTCTTGCAGACGTCCGCGATTTTCTTCCCTTCAAGCGTTACCGGTTGCTCGATTCAGGGCTGTTGCGCGCGTTGCCGGGAAGGGAAGCGGCGATCGACATGAACGGCGCGGGAGGACAGACGTACAGGACTTCTTTGACCTTCGGGCCGTCCACGTCAGGCAGTCCGCTCAGAGTTCTGAATTTTCAGGTAGACCCTCCGCGTGAGAGCTCGAGACCTCTCGCTCCTGGAGAAGCTCCGCGCGCCCCCCGGTCTCTCATCTCCACATCCTTTTCGCTCGAAATCGGAGAGACGATCGTCGTCGGATCGTCGAAGCTCGGCGGAGATGAAGCGCTGATCGTTCTCGTGACGGCGATCCCACGAGCGCGCTGAGCGCAGATCAAATATCATCCTGAGCGAAGCGAAGGATCATCTTGCTACGCTCGATCCTCGCAGGAAGATCCTTCGCTTCGCTCAGGATGACAAGTCCTTCAAGTCCTTCCATCTCGGCCCATTCATCCATCCAAACCCCAAGAAAGGCGGGTCATGAAACTCACGTTCATCTTTGCGGCAGCTCTGTTCTTCGCCGGCGGCATCGCCGCAGAGGCTCAGCCAGCCGAAGCCACCTTCGCCCTCACCAACGTTCATGTTGCGACGATGACGAGCGACAAAGTTCTGCCGAAACAGACGCTCCTCGTGAAAGACGGAAAGATCACAGCACTCGGTCCGATGGCCGAAATCCCGATCCCGGAAGACTCGGTGGTCGTGGATGGCGGGGGAGGTGTCGTCATTCCGGGGCTGCACGATCTCCATGCTCATGTCGGCGATCCCGCAGATCTGCCGCTCTATCTCGCGCGCGGTGTAACGAGCGTGCTGACGCTCAACGGTGGAAGCGCGACACTCGCCAGGAGATCCGAGATCGAGTCCGGTGCGCTCGCCGGCCCGCGGCTGATGGTTACCGGTCCGCCGATCATCGATCTCGAGTCGGTTGCGGGCGCAAGGAAGCTCGTGGAAGAGCAGTCGCAGGCCGGCTTCGACGGAATCAAGATCTACAACGGTGTGTCGGTCCAGGCGCTCCGCGAGCTCGTGACCCAGGCTCGGAAGAGGGGGATGATCTCCATCGGCCATATACCCCGGAACCTCACATGGCAGGAGGCTCTGGACGCGGGGCCGGATGGAATTGCCCATGCCGAGGAGTTTCTCTACAGCCCGGTCCTGGAGGGTGACGAGGAGAAGATCGCGGCCGCGATGCTCGAGGGAAACGTCTCTCTCGTGACCACGCTCGTGGCGTATGACGCCATTGGCAGGCAGGTGGCGGATCTCGGGATGATGTTCGATCGCTCTGAGCTGCGATACGTGCCGCTGGTGACACAGCGCGGCTGGGAGCGCTCGCGCAACACCTATGCGCGTCGCTTCAACGCCGCGCGCGTGCCGAATCTCAGGAGGCTGCTTGCGTTCCAGCGAACCCTGATCCGGGATCTCCGGGCGAAAGGGGTCGTGATTCTCGTCGGCACCGATGCAGGAGGAGTTCCGTTCGTGCATCCCGGCAGTTCCGTGCATGACGAGATCGCGAACCTAGTCGCCGCCGGGTTGACGTCCTACGAAGCGTTGCGCGCCGCGACCGCCGATGCCGCGAAGTTCCTCGGGCACGACGAATCCCTTGGCACGATCGGAGTGGGAAAGGACGCGGACTTCGTTCTGCTCCGCGGCAATCCGCTCAACGACATCGAATCGATACGGCTCGTGGGTGGCGTGATGGCTCGAGGCAGGTGGTTTTCGCAGGAATGCCTCCGCGAGATGCTGGACGGGGTTGCGGCGGAGAATGAGAACGAACGCCCGTTCTTCGATGCTCTCGCGGGGACTGGACTCGTCAACGCTCTGGAGGGTGCGGCCAAGGAGCTCGTAGTGCGGGAGAGAACCCTGAACGAGCTCGGATATCAGTTTCTCTACGTCGATGACGACGAGCGTTCCGCTATCCTAACCTTCGAGGCCGCAGTGCACCTCTCACCGCGCTCCTGGAATGCGTGGGACAGCCTCGGCGAGGCGCTGGCTCACGCCGGCGAGCATGAAAGGGCCGCAGAAAGTTACCGAAGATCACTCGCACTGAATCCCTCCAACCAGAATGCCGCCTTGAAGTTGAGGGAATTGGACCTCTGAGGCGGCGCCGATGTACGGGTAAATAAAACCTTCAGGCGATCCCGTCGTAACATCAGAGGGTCAAACCCACCTCAGGAGGTCTCTCGATGAAATCCGTTCTGTTCATTCTGGTTGCAGCCGTCATGGCGTCACCTCTTCATGCCGCCTGCATCGGACAGGAGCAGCGGGAGGCTGCGGTGAGCGCAGCGGGTATACAGTCCGTTCGAGTCATCGGGCGCGCCGGAACTCTCCTCGTGCAGGGAAAACGGGGTTTGGGGCAGATTCGCGCCAGCGGCACGGCCTGCGCATCCTCGCGACAACTCGCCGGCGAAATCAGGATCGGCGTCAGCCGCAGTGGCAATGAGCTCACGGTCGAGGCTGTAATCCCCGAGGGCGAATCCGGAGGCAGCATCTGGCCGTTCGGGATCGGCCGGTACGCAAAACTCGATCTCGTCGTCGAGCTGCCGGACAATCTGCCGGTGGTCGTGATCGACGGCAGCGGCGAGGCATGGATCCGCGACGTTGCATCTGCAGACGTGCGCGACGGATCGGGAGCGCTCGAGATCACCAATGTACGAGGCGATCTCAAGGTCGTTGACGGGTCCGGCTCGATGGTTGTCCGGCACGTGACCGGGAACGTCGATATCAGGGATGGCTCGGGATCGATCGAAGTCAGCGACATCGGGGGAACGGTCCGATTGAATGATGGATCAGGGAGCATGACGATCCGCAACGTTCGCGGCAGCGTGATCGTCGAGAGCGATGGCTCGGGCAGCATCGACGTGGTGAACGTAGGTGGCGACTTCATCGTCGAACGGAAGGGCTCGGGCGGGATCACACACGACCGGGTGCGCGGTCAGGTGCGCATCCCGCGCTAACGGACCTCGCGACCGAAAGACCCAACAGAGTTCTGACACGGCCTCGCAGAATGACTCTGCAGCGCAGGTCAGATCATTTCAGCTTGTTCCGAAGCCAGACCTCGAGCGGCATTCCGCCGACGTTCGACGGCAATGTGCCGCCGCCGATGTTGCGGCTCTCGGTGAGCGAGCGCTGAAGAAACTCGTCGATCAGCAGTTCGAGGGCGGCCCGGCTGGATTCGTCCATCGTTCGGAAAAGGAGGCCGGAGATGTGAACAAGCTGTCCTTTCGGTCCGGCCGTGACGTGCGACAGCGTGCAGCGAGTCACCACGGCCGAGATCCGGATCAGGTCGCTCTTCCACGGTAACTCCAGCTCGATCTCTTCCCGGCTCTTCAGCGGAAGAGAGTGCTGCAGACATGCGCCCTCGGTACTGAGATCGAGAATCTCCACGCGCCTGGCCCGGACTCTGCCCTCGAGGGGCTCAGCGAAGCGAATACGCTGGACGCTGCGGCGTTCCTTCATCGCTACGAATGCTCCTCATCGTTCATCGGGACACAAACCTGCGCATGGTCTCATGCCTTGATCCATCGTGAAAGGCTGCTCGTGCTACGCCGGGAAGTTGTCGAAGCCCGGACACCCCGTGCTACGATGAGTCCCCCTCGCAAACGCCATGACGCCGCAACTTCTGCTGACCCTCGCGGTCACCGCCGGTGCACTGCTTCTGCTGATCTCCAATCGTGTCCGCGTCGACGTCGCAGGACTGGTCGTGATGACGACGCTGATCCTGCTCGGGCTCGTCACGCCGGCCGAAGGGATCAGTGGGTTTGCGAATGAGGCGATCGTAACGGTCGCCTGCATGTTCGTTCTCTCGGCGGGCCTCGTTCGAACCGGCGCCATCGATGTCCTTGGACGCTGGGTCGAACAGATCGCCGCGAAGAGTGAGACCCGCCTTCTGCTCGTCACTCTCGCAATCGCCGTTCCCCTCAGCGCGATCATCAACAACACCCCCGTTGTAACGATGCTGATTCCCGTGATTCTCGGTATCACGCGACGGACCGGCATCTCTCCTTCCCGCATCTTCATGCCGATCTCGTTCGGTTCGCAGATGGGCGGGACGCTGACACTCATCGGCACGAGCACGAATCTGCTCGTTGCAGGTCTCGTGCTCGAACTGGGGCTTCCGAGAATCGAGCTGTTCGACATCACCCGGCCGGCACTCATCGTCACGGCGGTGGGCATGGTTTACCTGCTGACCGCAGGGCGCTTCCTGACGCCGAAACGTGTTGCTGAGACCGACCTTCTCGAGAGCTATGAGTTGCGGGATTACCTCACCGTACTGCGCGTCGCTTCGGAGTCGTCGTTTGCGGGCAAGACGCTGAAAGAATCGCAATTCGGAGATCGAGTCGGGCTGCAGGTGCTCGAGATCGACCGCGCCGGAAAGCGCATCGCCATCCCCGGGCCAACAACTGCGATCGAGGTTGGAGACATTCTCCTCGTCGAAGGCAAGAGTGCGGAGATCGCGAAGATGGCCGAAGACGAGCATCTCGAACTGATCGGGGCGGGGCCCGAATACGACTTCGCTCTGCTCGACAGAAAGAAGGAGAACGGGGACGAAAAACAGAAGCCGATTCTGGCTGAGGTGATCGTTCCACCGCGCTCGTCGATCACCGGCAGAACGTTACGGCAGCTGAACTTCCGTGTGCGCCACGGTGGCGTGGTCCTCGGCATCCAGCGCCACCAGATTGCCCTTCACGAACGGCTCGGGTCGATACGGCTTTCGGCAGGCGACATCCTGCTGGTGCAGGCCCTGCGGGACGATCTTCAGCGGATGCACGCCTCGGGCGAGCTCGCGCTGCTTGGTGCGCTCGATCTTCCCGCACGGCGAAAGAAGAAGATGTGGCTCGCCATATCCATCATGTTGATCGTCGTTCTGCTGCCTGCTTTGAATGTTCTGCCGATCATGACCTCGGCTCTCGCGGGGATCGTCGCGATGTTCCTCACCGGCTGTGTCAAACCGGAAGAGGCTTATGCAGACATCGACTGGATGGTCCTGGTGCTGCTGGGCTCGATGATTCCTCTGGGTCTGGCCATGCAGAAATCGGGGGCTGCCGAGCTGATCGCGAACAATCTGATGCTGCTGGCCACTCCACTCGGGTTGTATGGAACATTCGCCGTCTTCTATCTTCTGACTTCGCTTCTGACCAACCTGCTCAGCAACAATGCCGCGGCCGTCGTGCTGACGCCAATCGCAATCTCCAGCGCGCTGGCACTCGGAGTCTCTCCCATGCCGTTCGTCATCGCGGTCATGATGGCGGCGTCCAACAGCTTCCTCACACCGATCGGCTATCAGACGAATACGTTCATCTACGGACCTGGAGGATACCGTTTCAGCGATTTCTTCCGGCTCGGTGCACCGCTGACCCTGATCCTCACGGCCGTGGCGACCTTCGTGATCCCCTACTTCTTTCCGTTCTGACGGGAACCGCCCACCACGGGCAAGAGGCCCTCGATGTCATGGTTGATCCACCGACTTCGTGTTGCGTCACTTCGGCGGTGCGATCGAGAAGGAGGCTGCAGCTTCCGAAGGGGAGACACCGAGGTCGGGAACTGCGGGAAGATCGACGAAGATCTCCACTTTTTCAATTTCTGACCGGGATACCGCAAACGCAAACCGGAACAGCGCAGTATCTGGAGTCAGGGGCGGCGGCGGGACCTCGATCCGGATCATTGCCTTCAACGTGCGGTCCTGCTGCTCGAAGTCGATGGAGGCTCTTGCCATTCCTGTCGGGCCGTAGGGTGTACTCGATAGCACGAGAGCTTCGTTGTCGAAGTCTACGACCTGATCAACGGTGTGCAGATAGGCGTCGATCCATTCGCGTCCTGCGGAGAGGTTACGGTCGATGCCGGGGTTCTGAACGAGCGCAGCGAAGTAGCTCTCGAGCTCTTGCCTCGAATGGATGACCGCGTAGGTCTTTCCGTCTTCGCAGCAGGGCCAGAGGTGAGACACACCGGTTCCGCTGCTGCAGTTCTCATAGAATGCAGGAGTATAAAGTGCTCGTTGTTCCGCCTTCGAGCTGGAGATCCAGACCTTGCCGGTGTCTCCAAGGCAGTAGGTCACCAGGATCTCTTCGATCTCGGGGATCCTTCTCCACGCCGCATCCTGAATCCCGGCAACATCCCGGGTCATCGCTGCCGTGTGTTCGCCGTCGGCACCGGTGCACGAAGTGGTCAGAAACAGGAAAAGCAGGCAGATGCCGGCAGCTTTCTCATGTTCTGACATCGAGAGAAGATATCACTCGGCTGGGGATCGTCACCTGGAGTCTGGAGCGAGGACGGCGGCTTATTTATACTGCCGTCCTACATCTTCCACAGGAGACCGACTTCATGACCGAGGCAGGCCAGCAGTTTCCTCAGTTTTCACTCTCCGACCAGAACGGAAGAAACAGAACTCTCGACGATTACGCCGGCAGGTGGCTGGTCCTTTATTTCTATCCGAAGGACGACACGCCGGGCTGCACGATTCAGGGCAAGTCGTTCACTGCAACACGCGCGGACTTCGATGCAGCCGGCATCGAGGTGGTCGGCGTCAGTCAGGATGATGTCGAGTCTCACAGGAACTTCTGCGACAAGTTCGCTTTCACGATCGATCTCCTGGCTGATCCGAAGGCCGATCTGCTCCGCGCGTGCGGCGTCGGACAGACCGAGTACAAAGGAACGATGTACTGGGACAGGTCTTCCTTCGTGATCGATCCTTCAGGAACGGTGCGGAAGACTTACGCGAAGGTGGATCCGCAGGGCCACGAGCAGACGTTGCTCGACGACATTCGAGAACTGCAGAAAGCCGGCTGAGACCTGGTGAAGATCTGGAGGACCTGTCATCTGAGCAAGTTGACGGCGCGGTGCGCCGGTGAAGCGGTGAAGAACCAGTGTGTCATGCTGAGCGAGGCCACGTCATCCTGAGCGAAGCGAAGGATCTCGTCTTGCGGTGCTCATCCTCTTCAGCAGATCCTTCGCTTCGCTCAGGATGACGTGTTTCTACATCCCTCCCCGTTCGGAGAGGTTCATTAGAAGCAACCCGGTGCGCCGGTGAAGCAGGTGAACATCTCTCGCGATGGGGACTAGCGGCTGGTTCGTGCGGCCACGCGAAGAGTCTTGAAGCCGAGTTTCTCGAACATGGCCGCGGCGCGGGTCTCGTCCGGACCGCCGTATTCGAGCTCGTCGAGGGTGACGCGGAGCGGCGCATCACGCGCCACGGTGGCAAGGCGCTTGGAAAGGCCGGCCAGCTTCACATCGGCTGCCAGCTTCGCCGCGGTCGAGCCTGCGCCGCGTGCGCGGCTGGCCTGCATTGCAGGAAGATTCTCATAGATCCGTTCCAGCGATCCGTACTTTCGAAGCAGTTGCGCCGCAGTCTTCGGCCCGATTCCCCGTACGCCCGGGATGTTGTCGACGGCGTCACCGGCGAGTCCCAGAAAGTCGGTGATCTGGTCGGGCCGTACGCCAAACTTTGCCTCGACCGCGGCCGCGTCGAACCTCGCGTGCTTCGCGAAATCGTAGATCGTCAGGTGATCGTCGACGAGCTGTGAGAGGTCTTTGTCCGAGGTCACGACGACGTAGTTGCATCCGGAGCCGGAGGTCTGGTCGATGATCGTGGCGATCAGATCGTCGGCTTCGTAGTCGGGATCGATGAAGACGGCCATCCCCATCGACGCGGCGACTTCGAGGCAGGGGATATTCTGCGCTTCGATCTCCGCGGGCGCATCGGGACGATGTGCCTTGTATTGAGGATAGATTCTGTTCCGGAAGCTCCGGTTGAAATTCTTGTCGAACGTCACCCCGAGGTGGGTCGGCTTTTCCTCGGAAAGGTATTTGATGAGAAACGAGGTGAAGCCGTAGATGGCGTTTGCCGGCTTGCCCTCCTTGTCTTTGATGGAAGAGGGGAGGGAGTGGAACGCCCGAAAGATATAGGGGCTGGCGTCGATGAGATGAACGGTGGGCATTTCTCATGGCATCCAGTAATCTCGCGGATACAGAGTCCACAGCTTCGCTTCCTCTCCTTCTGTCTCGGCGAGATAGCGCTCCCAGGCCTCGAGCTGTTTGTCCGCGCCGATGGTGAAGTTGACCGAATCGGCGGGTGTTCCTTTCGAATAACCCGGAAGCATCTTTGCGTAGACGGCGTCTTTTCTTGCAAAGAGTTTCTCGGCGAGCTTCGGATCCTTTTTCAGTTCGAGGATCGAGGCGCGGAACTTCCGTACTTGATCGGGGGGTTGATTGTCCGCCAGGTCGGCGGCGATTCCTTCCGCTCGGGATTCGTAGGTGCCGGCTGCGCGGTTCTCTCCGAAGACCAGCGCGACGGCGTAATCTCCCAGCCGGGGATCGGTCTCGGCTTTTTTCAGCGTATCGACGACGAAGCGGACGGTCTGCGGGATCTCCGGTGTCCGCTCGGCGTAGTAGCCGACCTGACCCGACTGGACGTTGCCGCGCAGGCCGTTGCTGTAGGCGAGGCCGGCCGCGAGGGTCTTGAGGAAAACGCCGTGCGCTCCATAGCCGGCATGAAGTCTGGAAGCGAGGTAGTCGAGCTGGCGCTCGCGATCGTCGAAGTGAGAGAAATGAGCGCTCGGGACCGACGTGATAATGACGCCGCCTTTCATGTTCGGGGCAAGCAGTCCGACGTAGTCGAGCTTCTTCGCCGATGGATGCCTTTGGCGGACGCGGGTATCAACATGAGCAGTGCCGGCGTGAGTGGGTCGCGGTGCAGGCTTTTCGCTCAGCGATGCGGCGAGCGTTTCAATCCGCGGAGCGAGCGCCTTCTGATTCGCCGGCGAACCGACGAGGAACATCCGACTACTTCCCCGGTGCGCGAGCGCGGCGCGGAGCTCCGTGAGTGCCTGGAGTGCTTCCGACGGCGGAGTGAGCAGGTCATCGCGGATCGCACTGACCAGATAGTTCCAGTCTGCTTCGAGACTTCCGTCCGGGATATCGCCGAGGCTCAGGTCGAGGTCCTTGTGCGCATCGGCGACGAGCGCTTTTGCCTCGGCTGAGACAGACTCGGGTGCCGCGGCGGCGAGCAGGGCTTTCAATTCGTCCCGGTTGCGAGTGGAGGCCGCGCCGGCGAGCTGTGAGAAATGATCCGTCAGCGATGCACGATCCGCCGCCGGCGCTTCGCGAAGCAACCACCGGAGGCGCAGCGCGTTGTGCGCACGCGTGAGGAAGGAATCGGCAGCCAGATACGGCGCATTCGTCTGCAGGCGATACGCGATTGCCGGGTTGTTCACCCAGGACTCCTCGGAGCCCTGCATCGTGTTCCGGAGGCCCGTGAGCGACTGATCGACCACGTCGCGAATGCGCGGCAGATTCTCGGGACGCCAGTCGGGATGATGCAGCACGAGGTTCATCCAGTCGATTGCCCGACGGGCCTCGTCAGGGCCGAGCCCCGCGCCGCGTATGACCAGCTCGACGCGGCCCGTTCGCTGGTTTGTCGAGAAGCTGGCATTCAGGTTGAGAATCTCCTTGCGCATCCGTTCGCTCATCGCATCGAAGGACACCGGTTTCCCGTTCTCGATGACGCCAACCCGGGTCATGAGAACAGGAAGAAGCGAGAGGTAACGCAGCTGCTGCTGCGAGGCGACATCGGCACGCAGGGCAAGACCGAGAGTCGCGCTCGACATGTTGTCGAACGTTGACTTGACGATCGGAATCCCGGCTTTCAGTTTGCCCGTGGTGAATTGAAGAGGGTCGTCGAGCGTCATCGGAGGATTGCTGACGAATGCAGGAGGCGTGATCTCGCTGGCGACTGCTTCGATCCGCGTAGACTCTGCTTCGTATTCCGCGTTGTACCGCGCGATCGCTGCCTGCGGATCGTCGAGGCCGTACTGGGACGCGAGCCGCTTCGCTTCAGCGAGAGCGCGGGCCTCTCGCTCAGCGTCTTCTCTCTCCAGAAGCGCGGAGCTCGGCTTCGCTGCAGCAGCATAGGGAACCGTGTCGGTCAGCTGCCATCGCTGCAGCGCGTCTTTCCAGATGTTCCTGCCCCCGGCCAGTTGCTTGCGCATGGACGCAAGCTGCGGTGCGAGCGTCACAGACTTGCGGAACTCGGGAGTCTTTTCGAGCAGCGTGAGTTGATCGAGCCATCCCGACCCGGTTCCCCTTCCACCCCACGACGGCGGCGTGTTGACGAAGTTCGCGAGGCTTCGCTCCGACTGGGTGATCCGGTTGAGCGCCCGCTCATTGAACTCCGCGAGCTCGGGCGATTCGTCTTCGAACCCGGCGACCCGCTTGATCTCACCCATGACCCGCGTGCGGATCTCGTCGATCTTCGCGGGCTGCAGGTTATCGACCGCTACGTTGTCGAGGATGATCGAGAAGGGATTTCCCTGATCGCTGCTCACATTGTTGAAGACGGACGCCGCGCCGGTCTCCATGACGCGGGTTTTGCTGTCCACGAACATTTTGTAGATGTTGGTCGTCGCATCGCTCGCAAAAGTATCCGCGAACAGATTCAGCAGCAGATACTCCTCGGGTGACAGGTCTCTCACGGGCGGCCAGGAGAGAGCTAGCGGTCCCGGCTGCTGATCGTTCCTGTTGGGGAACTCCCCGATCGTGATTGTTCCCGCGGGCGCTGATTGCGGAGAGGGAAGTGGCCGTGTGGTCGCGGCCGGCCGCGCGGGGCCGGAGTCGACGTCTTCGAGAATCTTCGCGGTGCGGGTGAGAACCTCCTCGAGTGCGATGCTCCTCGGAAAGGCCACCATCGTTCCCATGTTTCCCAGGTAGTAGTTCCCCGCGTGGAAGTTCCGGATGTCCTCGGGCTGCATGGTCCGGATCCCGGACGGCTCGCCGCCGGAGTTGAACGACAAGGGATGCGAGGTGCCGTAGAGCAGATGACCCATGCCCCGGAACAGCACGCGGTAGCGGTTCGCGCTCGAACTGGTCATCTCGTTATAGACCGAGCCCTTTTCCTCCAGCCGCAGCGCGCCATCGGCGGTCGTCGCGACTCCGAAGTGGCGGACTTCACGCCGGATCTCTTCGTCGGTGTAGTTCGGATGCAGCAGTGCATCGAGCTCCGCGGCGAAAAGATCGAAGAAGACGTCCTTTCCGGCGGACGTGCTGAAGTGATAGCTGGTGCGCCACTGCTGCGTGAATGCGGTCGAGCTCGAGAGCCACATCGTATCCAGACCGGCAAACGTGCGCCCCTTGGTTCCTTTGCCGAGGAGCAGGTGCTCCTGAGTATGGGGTTCGCCCTGATCACCGACAGGGAAGCTGTTGACCCAGGTGTAACCCTGCGGAACCGACTCGAGCCGAAGGTAGTCGAGAGTGAATCCGCTGCGAACATGGATGAATCGGGCACCCATCGGCGCACCGGCGTCGTTGAGGTAGAGCGCCTCGGCCCGGAAGCCGTGAACCTGATCACCCTTCGCCAGTTTGTCCAGTTGCACGGCTGCAGAGTGCAACGGGGATGCGGCCAGGGTAAAGAGGGAAATCAGAATCAGGAGCAGACGCATACGGTTTCCTCCGGGTGAGAGAGTGTTGTGTGAGCAGTCAGCAGTCGTGAATGTGTCATTCTGTCGATTCGCTCGACTTTTCGCTACTCCTGCTCCCAGGGGATCAACTCCACGTCGGCGGTGGAGTCGGTGATCTGAGCTGAGAGGCGATCCGGCATTGAGAGGCTCTGTTCAATTCTCGTTTCAGCGTAGGGAGGGAGGATGAACTCCCGGACAGTTCGCGTACGGAGCTCGTTCCGGTTGCGATCGTAAACGCGGATGACGGCGCCGAACTTCTGTGGTGAGCTGGCCCTGTTGCGGACTTTCAGCTCGAACTGGCGCGTGGTGAAGCCGTTCGAGCTGGTGACGGAACATGATCGGAGGGGCGAGGATCTGCGGGTCCGGGTGCGGAGCAGAGCGGTAGCTCCGGGCATGACTCATCGCATAATAAAGGGGCGGCCCTGAGGCCGCCCCTTTCAGCGTTAATCTTTCACGCGCGTCGCGCGTGAGGGTGCGGGAGCAGGTGCAGCGCTGCTCGTTCCGCCGGTCGCCGTCTGCGCGTCGGCGACGAACCCACGTTTTCGCATGAGCGCTTCGACCTCCGGGTCCCGCCCGCGGAACGCGCGGTAGCCTTCAGCCGGATCGATTGTATTACCCACGGTGAAGATGTTGTCACGCAGCCGCTGCGACACTGCCGTGTCGTACGGCCCCGTCCCCTCGGTGAACGCCTCGTAGGCATCTGCAGTCAGCACGTCCGACCACAGGTAGCTGTAGTAGCCGGCCGAATAGCTGTCGCTCGAGAAGAGGTGGAGGAAGTGCGGCAGTCTGTGACGCAGAACGATCTCGTCAGGCATGTTCATCTCGGCGAGAGTCTCCCGTTCGAACGTCGCAGGATCGATCGTCTGATCACCGGCCAGGTGAAGCTTCATGTCGACCAGTGCGGCGGAGAGATACTCGGTCGTCTCGAAACCCTGGTTGAACGTGGAGGCTCGCTCGATGCGATCGACAAGCTCCTGCGGAATGGGCTCTCCCGTCTCGTGATGAAGCGCGAAACGCTGGAGCACCTCGGGTGTCGAGAGCCAGTGTTCGAGGAGCTGCGATGGAAATTCGACGTAGTCGCGGACCACAGCAGTGCCTGCAAGGGACGGATAGTTCACGTCTGATGACAGGCCGTGAAGCGCATGTCCGAACTCATGGAAGAGGGTCGATGCGTCATCCCACGAGATCAGAACGGCCTCGCCCTCGGCTCCCTTCACGAAATTCGAGTTGTTCGACACGATCGTCGTGACGGGTTGATCGAAGCGCTCCTGGCTCCGGTACGCATTCATCCATGCCCCGGATCGTTTGCCTTCCCGGGCGAAAGGATCGAAATACCAGAGTCCGACGTGCTCGCCGGTCATCTTGTTGGTGACTTCCCAGACGCGAACTTCAGGATGAAACACGGGAACGTTGTCGATCGGTGTGAAGTTGAAGTTGAACATCTCACCGGCAACCCAGAACATTCCGTCGCGGAGGTTGTCGAGCTGCAGGTACTGCTTCACTTCGTTCTGGTCCAGGTCGTAACGCTCTTTTCGGACTTTCTCCGCGTAGTAACGGTAGTCCCAGGGCTGGATCGTGATGTTCGCCCCTTCGCGGCGGGCGAGGGCCTGCATGTCGGCGACTTCCTCGTCGACACGGGCGATCGACGCCGGCCAGACGGCTTCCATCAGCTCGAGCGTGCGCTCGGGAGTCTTCGCCATCGTGTTCTCCACGCGCCAGTGTGCGTGCGTTTCATAGCCGAGGAGCTTCGCGCGCTCGGCGCGGAGCTGGAGGATCTGCGTGATGATCGCGTTGTTGTTGTTCTCGCCCGGATTGTCGCCGCGCTTGACGAAGAGGTTGAATGCCTGCTCACGCAGTGCGCGATTGTTCGAGAATGTGAGGAACGGATCCATGGACGAGCGGGTATTGGTGATCACCCAGGCGTCAGGCATGTCCTTGGAGACGGCGGCGCGCTTCGCGGCGTCGCGCACGGACTGCGGCAGGCCGGTAAGGTCGGCCTCATTGCGGATCACGAGGAACTGATCGGTCTCGTCAGCCAGCACGTTCTGGTTGAACTGCGTGAACAGCCCTGCGAGCTCCTGATTGATCTCTGATAGACGCGCCTTGGCGGCCGTATCCAGCCGAGCTCCCGAACGGACAAAGTTGTTGTGATAGACCCAGGCCAGCCGTTGCTGCTCGGGAGTCCAGGTCGGCTTCTGCGGAGAGTTGTAGACGGCTTCGATGCGGCGGAAAAGAGGCTCGTTCTGCGTGATCTGATCGGAAAAGGCGGCGAGGCGCGGTTGCATCTCCCGTTCAACCAGCTGGAAGTCCGCCGAGTTCATGCTCGTGCTCCAGACGCCGTAGGCCGTGCCGACGCGGTCGAGCGTGCTGCCTGCCCGCTCCATGGCGGCGATCGTATTCTCGAAAGTCGGGGGCTCGGGGTTATTCGCGATGCGCTCGACATCCGTCAGGTTCTCGGCCATCGCGGACTCGAGCGCCGGCTTGAAGTGCTCGACCCGGACTTCATCGAACGGCGGGACACCGCCGTAGGGGCCGGCCCATTCGGCCAGAAGAGGGTTGTCACTGGTTGCCATGGTCATTTCCGGTTCAACAGTCATCGTGTTCGTGTCCTGGTTGGTTGCGCATCCGGCAATCACGATGGCCAGCGCCATCGCACCGAACTGGGCGGAGAAGTTTCTCATCAGCTGCACCTCACTCAAGTAGTTGGAGTCAACGGCCGCGGAGTGTCGCTGCGGCGGGGTAAGCAAGTGGAAGCAAGAATAGTACCGGGCCCAGCCGGAACGGAGAATCTGCTCAGGATGGCAGTTCCTGCAATGTCATCCGTTCCACATCTCCAGAAACGTGCGCACCGTGGCCGGCGCGTGTCCGGCGTAGTGGTTGTTCACATAGACATGTGTAGTCACCCCGCGGCGCGTGATCGCTCGGCAGACGTCTACCCATTCGCGCAGCTCAGGCGTCCGATCCTCGATGACCTGGTCCCAGACCTTTGTCTTCTCCTCGATTCCCAGCCGGTCGCCGAGGAGACGCACGTAGGTGAAATCGGCAGTGAGGGGATCGAGCTCGAGAAGCTCTGCCGGTCGTGACATGTACGGGTGATCGATGAGAGCCAGAGCGATGTTCCGTTCGCGGAGGAGGTTGCGTGTTTCAGCTCCGAGCCACGAGCGGTTCCGGATCTCGACCGCGAAGGAGAAGTCTTTCGGGAGAGAGGGAAAAAAGTCCCTCAGCCTTCCGAGGAAATCCTCCTGCCTGACCTCGCCCTGCCGGAAATAGGGAAACTGGAGGAGGAGCGGCCCGAGCTTGTCACGCAACTCGTCGGCCGAACGGAGGAATTCTGCAAGCTCCGCGTCGCAGCCCCTGAGGAACTTGTCATGCGTGATCGTCTTCGGAAACTTGAGCGCAAATCGAAAGTCATCGGGCGTGCAGTCGTACCACCTTTGAACGGTAGAAATCGCCGGAGTACCGTAGAAGGAGCTGTCGATCTCTAGTGTGTCGAAGTGTCGCGCATAGAACGGCAGCATCTCGGATGCCGTGATGCCCTCCGGGTAGAAGCTGCCCTTCCAGCCCTTTGCGGTGAACGAGCAGGTGCCGATGCGGAGGTTCATGCGAGCAGAGGGTATCCGGAGTGGCCCGATTATGCATCTTGATGATCCTTCGCTCGCTCAGGATGACGTGGCCTCGCTCAGCATGACACGGTGGTTCATCACCCCTTCACCGGCGCCCAGCGCCGTTAGGTAGCTCGCGATGACACCCGGGCAGTTTTCACGCGGTCTCTCCCTAAAGAATGACACTTGGTTCTCATCCCTCGCCACGATGACGTGTCGGTTATTCTCTGCGCCAGTTCACACGACATCTGACCTGCCACGATTGCCCGTTTGACTCATTCGCACGCTTGCGGTACAACGAATTCTCCCTGTCACGTCGTCATTCCGGAGCGGAGCCTGCGTGCTCCTGATCCGGCTCGCTCCCAAGGAGGCCCGATGCGTTTGTCCCGCTGCTTTGCCCTCGTCGCCGCTATGGCGCTGTTTCTCTCGTCCCCGGCGAGCGCTCAGTCGCTCAATCTTCGCGACATGCTCACCAACTTTCTCCTCGAGGGAGTCGTGCTGGCGCCCCCGCCGCCGGCGTCGGGGTTCCCGTCCCACGAGGCGCATTTCATCGGTACGGACTCTCCCCAGTTTCAGGCTCTCGAGCAGTTCAACACCGCTCTCGCGCAGCAGCTTTCGTCGTTTCCGCTTGCTTCATCCGCAGGTGGTTTCACCTACGAATACGATCCCGAGCTCGGCGTGTTCAATCGCGCGTCGAACAGCTTCGGGCCGATCTATGCAGAGCGCGCGAACACGATCGGCCGGGGGAAATTCAACTTCGGTATCAACTCGAGCCGTTTCAGTTTCGAGAATCTGGACGATCTGTCGCTTCAGGACGGCGACGTGCGGCTCGTCTTCGCGCACATCGATGTGAACAACAACAACGATCTGACCGTGCCATTCTTCGAAGGCGACATCATCACGGGCCAGCTCTTCATGAAGGTCGAGAGTGAGATCACGGCGTTCGTTCTGACTTATGGAGTCACCGATCGATTCGATATCGGGGCTGCAATTCCCCTCGTGAGGGTTGACCTCGATGTGCAGTCGAACCTTCAAATCCAGCGCATCGCAACGGGGGAGGGGTCTCCGATTCACGTGTTCCTCAATGGAGGGACCACCGATACGGTACGTCAGAGCGGGAGTGCTTCCGGAGTAGGCGACGTGCTGCTCCGCGCGAAATACCGCCTTACCGAAAATCCGCGCGGTGGACTGGCCCTCGGAGCTGACCTCCGGCTTCCCACCGGCGAAGAGCGCGACCTTCTCGGCACAGGTGCCACGCAGCTCAAGGCGATTCTGATCGGGTCGCTGACTGCTGGTGCGGTTTCGCCCCACATCAACGCGGGGTACCTGTATTCGACGGGTGGAGACACCGAGGTTCCCGACGAAATCGTCTATGCAGCAGGCATCGACTGGGCCGTCCACCCACGGATGACGTTCGCCGTCGATGTGCTCGGACGCAACGTTCAGGACGCGCGGACCGTGAACGTGGAGCCGGCCACGTTCGTCGCGAACACCAATCCTGACCGGAACACGCCGCCGGTGCTCGTGACGAGACAGTTCCCGAGCCTGTTTACCGAAGTCGAGAACTCGAACATCGTGACCGGGTCAGTTGGCGTGAAGGTCAATCCGTTCGGCAATCTGCTGGTGACGATCAACGGACTCTTTTCACTCAGCGGTGAAGGATTGCAGAGCAGGTTCTCGCCACTGATCGGGCTGGATTACAGCTTCTGACTGAGGAGCTGATCCGGCTTTCATCGGATCGTGGAGATCACCCAGTTCGCGCCCCGGCGGGAGAGAGTGATCGTGCGTTCGCCGCCAACCCGCTGCTCGCTGCCGGCACGTGGAGTCGCGACCCGGGTCTCAGTCCCCCGGACGGTAGCTGACTGGCCGTCGCTGGAGATCTCGACGCTGCGAATGTCGAGTGAAAGCGTCTGTGCGCGCAATGAAGCGAAGCCGGATTCGATCCGTCGCCTGTCCGCTGATGGAAAAATCGCGATGTAGGCGTCAGCGTCCAGCGATTCAGACGCCTGAATGTACCGCTGAATCGCACTGCGTACCCGCGGTTCTTCGGAGACTGCCGGCGGTGGAGTGACCGTGGGAGGAGGCGTAGGCTTTTTCTCCAGCACAGCCTTTTTCTCCTGCTCGCGACGTTGTTCCTCGATCCTTCGTTTTTCCGCTTCGGCCGCAAGAGTTCGTGCCTCGGATTCTTTCTCGGCAATCCGCCTGGAGTTCTCCTTCCGCGCTGTGCCAGCCGCCTGCTGGTAAAGCCCCAGCGCCGAGAGAAAACTTCCGCTGGCGGCATCCATCCGACCAGCCCGCAGAAAGGTTTCGCCTTGCCGTTCCGCCCGTTCGGCCTGGCTGAAGATTACGGTGGCCAGGTCCCTCGCTCCTGCGGTTTGTGCAGCATTTTTTTCGGCGAGCATCCTCGCTCGAGACTGGTCTGCGACGTTTCTATCGCCCGTTGGTGTAGAGGACACGTTGGCCGTGGTTGTCGTCACCGGAGGAGGTACTTCACTGACCGTGGCTGTGGTCGCCGTATCGATGGCTGTTTCAGGCGTGACCAGGATCGTGGCGATCGAACCTGGGGCGGTTGCCGTCGTCGTGGAGCCGGGCGATGAGCTCCCGGCAGTTTCCGTGACCTCCGGCGGCTTGTCGGACGGATTCCGGAAGATCATCGCTCCCGTGATCCCCGCTACCACAATCAGGGCGGCTCCCCAGATGAGAAAGGGCCGGCGGGGAGCAGCAGCCTGCGTGGCGACGACCGTAGGATCGCGATCAGTGGCGAGATCGATCGCGTTCTCGTCGATCTCAGTCGCAGCTTCTCGCTCGCCTGGGAAGGCGTCAATGGTCGAGGCCATGGGAATTGGGGTATCTGACGGCTGGAAACGGCGGTTCAACCGCTCCTGGGCGCTGGGTGTGGGTGTCGGATGATCGGGGTGAGCAGACTCCGAGGTGGACTGGACGAGCTCCATGAATGCGGCAGCTTCGACCATGTCCGGTCGGGGCAGTCGGGCCTGGATCGATTCGATCATGCGGAGAAGCTCGGTCGAATCGGGAAACCGGTCGTCCCTTTTCTTTTCGAGCGCGCGCAGAACCGTCGAGCGCACTTCCTCAGGAATCCGCTGCTCGGAATCAGTGTCATCGAATGGTATCGGGGGCTGAAAAAGATGTGCGGCTGCAAGCTGGTGGGCCGTCTCGCCACGGACCGGCAGATGCCCGGTCAGCATCTGGTAGAGAACGACCGCGAGCGAGTAGAGGTCGCTCCGTCCATCGAGGGGCAGGCCGTCGGACATCAGTTGTTCGGGTGATGAGTACTTGAACTTCCCGATGAAGACTCCCGTCTTGGTGACGCCGTCGTCGGCGTCGAGTGCCTTGGCGATCCCCAGATCGATCAGTTTCACCAGCAGCCGGCCTTCGTGGTCGGTAGTCAGCATGATGTTTTCCGGAGAGATGTCGCGGTGAATCACCCGCTTCCGGTGAAGGTACTCGAGCGCTTCGAGACTCTGGTGGGTAATTTCCAGGGCGAGGGGAACGTCCAGAGGTCCGCTCAGTTTCAGCCAGTCCGCGAGACTGACTCCTTCGATGTACTCCATGACGATGTACGCCGTCATTTCCTCATCGATGGCGTAATCGAAGATCAGACAAATGTTTCTGTGTCTGACCCGGGTGATGAGCTGGGCTTCCTGGGCAAACCGGCGCTGGAGATCGGGGTTGTCCGCGCTCTGCGAGCGCATGACCTTGATGACGCGAACTTCGTTCAGCAGGCTGTGATGGACCTTGTAGATGGCCCCCATCCCTCCTTCGCGAATCTTGGAAAGGATGCGGTATTTCCCATCGATGAGGGTGCCTGTTTCAGGCAATGCGGGGGCCTCCTAGGGTCAGCAGCGAGCACTGAGCGGTGCCTTATTGTACGTCAGGGATGGGGGATGCCCGAACCGGTGTCCATCACACGCATTCCCAACGGGTGAAAGGGGGAATGTCAGCGGCGGTGATTGACGCCTGCGCTCTTCAGCGGGAGAGTGCGTCCGCGAGGCGCGATTCGGGGATCTCTGGAGAGCCCGAGCAGATCTGGCTGGCGTCACGATGGCGAGACCATCCGATGCCGCGGAGAGGCCGTTCGACGGTTCCGTCACCTCCGACGCGGTGCATCGTTCCTATGCTGACGGCAATGACCGGGATCCCGACTCTCGCGGCTTCGTTCCTGTCGTGAGCCGAAAGGTCGCGGCAACAGCGGGGGTGTGTGTGCGCAATGGCAATCGTGCCGCTGGGAATCGCTCCCCGGTGAGACGTAGTCTGAAACGCGGCTGACTGCTTCCAGAGCTCACAGCGTACCGAGCCGTCGGAATTGCGCACGAGGAATGCTCCCACTTCTGCGTGTCCGTTTCCATACCCTGACCGGGAGGCCAGGTCGGCCAGGAGTGGCATGAGCTCGTCGATCTGAACCGGCTCCTCGCCCCGGACAGGTGCCGCGATGATGGAAAAGAGAACCGCGGCCGCCAGGAAGATTCCCATGTATCGAATCTGCGGCGATGCTGCACGGCAGTCGCAGGCAAACGCTAAGAGAACTGTAGGAATCCGGTGGGATCGGGTAGGGAGCGAATTAGAATGGAGGGAGAGAGACTACTGACTCCTGACTCCTCCACACCATGCGAGTTCGCTTCAACGATTTCATCTTCGATGCAGAGCGGCGGGAGCTCTCGCGCGGCGGAACCCTCGTGCATCTGACTCCCAAGAGCTTCGATCTTCTGGCCGTACTCATCGCGAATCATCCGCGAGCCGTGCGGAAGGAGGAGCTTTACGAGCAGCTCTGGCCGGATACCTTCGTCGAGTACGCCAATCTGAACAATCTCGTTTCCGAAATCCGCTCCGCACTTGGCGACAGTGGACGGACGATGGTGCAGACCAAGACGCGGTTCGGATTTGCTTTTGCTGCGGAGACGGTGCTGGAAGGCAGCGAGTCTCCTGCTGTGCGGGACAGACTCTTTCGTGTGAGCGCCGGGGGGAAGAGCTATGACCTGCAGCCCGGACGGAATCTGATCGGCCGGGAGCTCGACTGCACGATCGTGATCGATTCGCCGGCAGTTTCGCGTTATCACGCAGTCATCGAAGTTTCCGGTCCCACTGCGGTGATCGAAGACCTCGGCAGCAAGAACGGGACATTCGTCAGGCAGCACCGCATCACGGCGTCGGTCGAGTTGCGGGATCGCGACGAGATCGAAATCGGCCGCACCCTCCTGCGCTTCCGAATCTTCGATCGCCGAGCCGCCACAGTGAGCGATCCGCGACGGTGAGTAGTCCAGCTTCTCCGGCGTTGCCGTTTCGATTCCGTGGGCCTTTCCGTTGACCTCGGACTTCGCAGTCGCCGAAAACCGGGGCTTGTCTTTCTCCTGGCTCTGCGGCCGTTTCGAGGCGCTCTAAAAACCGAGGATCAGTTCGATTCGACGGTTCCTCGCTCGTCCTTCGGCGTTGAGGTCATCGGAAATCGGGACCATTTCTCCCCGTCCGATACTCGTGATCCGCGACGGATCGATGCCAGCGGTTACCAGAAGATCCTTCAAGCCATCGGCGCGGGCCTGAGACAGCTGGAGGTTTTTGTCTTCTCCTCCACTGCTGTCGGTGTGTCCCTCGATTGCGACTCGGACGTCAGGATTCGCTGCGAGTTGTTCGGCGATTCTCTGGAGCACGCCCTGGCTCCCCCAGCTGATCTGGCTTCGCCCTGAACGGTAGAAGAGTCCGGGAATCGTTACGACGAGGCCACGGGCCTCGAACCGCGCCTCGACCACGGCCGCGAGTGATCGCTGGATCGACGCCAGGCGTTCCTGCTGGCTCGTGCGCCGCTGCCGTTCCTCCCGCACTTTCTGTAGTTCGCTCTCGGCCGTTGCCACCCGCTCGCGCAGCCGCTTGCTTTCGGAGCTGGTGCCATTCACATGCACGGTCACGTCCGCGAGGAGTTTTCGGTAGGAGTTCTCGAGATCTCTCCGAAGGCGCTCGCCCTCGTCACGCTCGCCACGGAGGCGGTCGATCTCGACTCCGCGGCGGGCGATTTCCGCCTCACGCTCCGTCAGTGCCCTGGAGACCGTTAGGTACTGCGCTCGTTCTTCACCCAGCGTCCGCTCGAGGCGCTGGACTTCGGGATGCTTCGAAGGTTCGAGGGCAGTCGCAACGGTGCTGAGCACGACCCCGGCGGGAACCCTGAGCACCAGCACCGCGAGCAGGAATCCGAGTGTGGCAAGAGCCACGCGCATGCGCCTGGTGCGAAAAAACCCGGCTGGTGCTCGTTTTCGTTTCTGTGGCGCGATGGATGCCGCTTCGAGGAGATCGAGTCCCAGGTCACGTGCAGAGTCGTAGCGCTGCTCGCGATCCTTCGCCAGGCATCGATCGAGGATCCTCTGCAGTGTCGATGTCAGCTTCGCGCTGCCGAGAGCGATTCCGGGGGGCGGGCGGTGGACGATATTGTGCATCGTCTCCGCCTGTGTCGAGCCTGCGAAGGGAGACCGTCCCGTGATCGACTCATAGAGGATGCATCCGAGCGAAAAAATGTCTGTGCGATGATCGAGTGAATAGCCTTCGATCTGCTCGGGCGACATATAGCCGACGGTTCCCAGCAGCGTGGACGGCTCAGTGAGCGTTCTCCGCCCGGAGGGTGAACGCAACTCCTCACGGTGCTCGACACCCAGGAGTTTTGCGACACCGAAGTCGAGGACCTTTGCGTGTCCATCCGCCGTCATCATGATGTTGTCCGGCTTCAGATCCCGGTGCACGATTCCTCGCGCATGCGCCTTACCGAGTCCTTCCGCGACGCGGCCCAGTTCCGTGAGTACAGCTCCGATGGGAGGCTCCTCGCGCAGCCAGACGTCGAGGGTCGCTCCCTCGATGTACTCCATCGCGATGTAGTGGATCACCGAACTGTGGCCCGAACCATCCGTCGCCGGCGCTTCGCCCATTTCGTAGATCGTTACGATCGAAGGATGGTTGAGCGCGGAGGCGGCTTTCGCTTCTGTGATGAAGCGTTGCACGCGGTGAGGATCGGACGTGAGACTTTTCGGCAGTATCTTGATGGCAACGAGACGATCGAGCTCGAGATCCCTCGCCAGATAGACTTCACCCATGCCGCCGGCTCCCAGAAGCGTTCCGATCTGGTAGCGCCCGACTGAGGACTCTTCAGCTAACGTTGGACCAATCATGAGTGCTATCTCCCTGAACGTACGTATCCCCATCACGGATGTTGCGCGAAGGGGAAGGCGAAGTCATAGGAGCGGACGAAGGTTTTCTGCTCTGTTGCAGAAAGGCGCACATCGTAGCAGCGGTTCGCGGCGGCTGTATAGCAGAGTTGGTAGGTGTAGGTCTCGAGGAGGAATGGTTTCCGGTCGGTACGGATGTATTCGACGGTTCCAGAAGTGAGCAACTGCGACATTCGGGGAGCCAAGGCAACTGGGCTTCCCAGGGAAACCAGAAGGCTTCCGGTTTTTTATTGACAGACGGATTTCACAGGCGTAGCGTTCGATCAAATGTATACGATTACATTTCTGACGTGACGAAGCCCGACAGATCGCCTGCCATCAGGAACCGCCAGCACGGCGCGACTGTCAAGGACGTGGCGTCCCGCGCTGGCGTGTCGGTGGCCACCGTGTCCCGGGTTCTCAATGATCAGAATGTCGTTCGCGGGCCTACGATCGACAGGGTGCGTCATGCCATGGAGGAGCTCAACTACGTTCCTCACGGCGGAGCGCGCAGTCTCTCCACCCGGCGCACGAACACGGTCGGCCTGGTGCTTCCGGATCTTCACGGCGAGTTCTTCTCGGAAATGATCCGAGGAGTCGACGTGGCGGCGCGAAGACGTGGATATCACCTTCTCGTTTCGGGATCTCACAGTGACTGGAACGAGATGTCGGCCGTAGTCTCGGCCATGCGTGGTCGCGTCGATGGACTGATCGTGATGGCGCCGGAGCTGGACGCCGAGAAGGTGCACTCGCATCTTCCCGCCGGCCTGCCAGCCGTGCTGCTGAACTGCTACGCGGCGAACGCCTGGTCGATCGCAATTGACAACGTGCGGGCGTCACGGTCGATGATGGATCATCTCGCATCGCTCGGCCATCGGCGCATCGCGTTCATCCGTGGTCCCGAGGGCAACAATGACGCGGCCGAACGTCTGCGCGGCTGGAGTGAATCGCTCGAGGAGTCCGGCAATGGAGCGGCCGGGCTTGTATTCGACGGTGACTTCAGCGAGACAGCCGGGTACGACGCGGCTTCCGCCGTGCTGAACGGAGCGAATGCCTCGGCGATTTTCGCCGGCAATGATGCGATGGCTATCGGGGCGCTCTGCGCACTGCGCGAGTTGAGCGTCCGCGTTCCCGACGACATGGCGGTCGTCGGGTTCGACGACATTCCGCTCGCGCGATTCGTCTCGCCTCCGCTCACCACGGTGAGCGTCGATATCGCGGATCTGGGCCAGCGGGCGTTCGATCTCGTTCTGGAGGCCGGACAGGAAAACAGTACACCCCGGCTCGAGGTTGTTTCTACCCACCTTGTCATTCGCGAGTCTTGTGGCGCGCGTCGACATTCTGCAGAACCGAAGACCGCTGTCTCAAAATCGAAAACATCACCATAGGAAGAACCAGAGAAACGCATGACTGGAGTCCGCTCTAATCGACGTGTTGTCATACCGATCGTGGCGTTGACTGCCGTGCTGCTCGCGGCAGTGCCGTTGCTGGCGTAGGGGACCACGAACTGATCACGACGCCGACTGGAACGTAATCCGAGGTCTTCGCCAGGCAGGCTTCACCCCAGGATGGCTGGACCAGGCTCCGTGAAAGAATTGCTGGCGCACCCCACTTAGGCTGAATTGCCGCACGAACCGGCGATACAATTGAGGCGCGGCTTTCGGGAGAGATTCTCTTCAGGGGAGATCCTTCGCTGCGCTCAGGATGACACCGTAATACATTGCCTGCCTCGAAATCTACCGCGGAAACGCTTCGATCACGTTGGCCAATTGCAATGCCGCAATCACGGCCGCCGACGCGAGCGCCAGGAGGAACGAGATGCCGCTCCAGCCGCGGGGGGGCTCGCCCTCGAGGTGCATCCGGGCCAGCACTGCGTTCAGAGCGGCAATGAAAATTGCAGCAAAGGCGATCGCTCGAAGCGTGTCGAATGACGGGGCGCCTGCCACCAGCATCCAGACCGGGATTCCAATGACGAGTGCCGCGACCGCTCCGATGGCACCCGCAACAATCGCATCGCCCCACCTCTCGAACAGCTTCAGACGGATCCGGCCGTCCCACCAGACCAGAGCGAGCACCATGATCGTCGCCATCAGGTAAGGAGCGTAGAGAAACCCGTACCTTCCGGTGAGGTTGGCGGCGAGCAGCACGATGAACGGGACGAGGATGGCATGTGTGATCACGCGCACGCGCAATGGCTCACCCTCGCGTCCCATCAGGAGTGCTCGGACGAAGACGAAGGCGATGATGGCGAGGAGTACCGGCAACGTCCATCGTCTCGACCCGAGCGACCATGTTGCGAATGTGAAGAGAACGACGGCGAGCATACCGCCGGTGTTGAACGAGCGAAAACGCCAGACGATGAGCGCCATGAGCAGGAAGATCGCGATGAAGCTGAGGTTCTGGTAAGCAATCTCGGCGAGCGGTTTCGTCGTGATTTTCTGAAGGACGAAACAGACAGCGATCGGGATGAACAGATTGTCCGTCCCGCGCAGTGAGATCGCTTCGAAGGCCGTCACCAGCATTGCGACGAGAAGTGCGGAGAGCACCGTCACCGCAGGCGGCAGGTCTGTCATCAGCAGCATCGGTAGATGAACGGCAAGGAATGCAACGACGAGGAATACGAGCGAGCCTTCCACGCTCTTGTATTCGTCTTCGACCTGATACCTGAGGCGTCCATATCTGCTGCCGATCAGCGCTGCGAAGGCATCCGCAACCGCGAGCACGAGCAGCGCGCTGACATAGAGCCAGGGCTGATCGGCGGCGATGAGAAAAATGAGGAAGATTGCGAGCGGGTAGTATTCGCTTCCTTTGCTCGTCCGTTCAAACCCGTGGAGGCTACGAAGCAGCCCGAATCGGCCTCCGAGAAAGAAGATCGCGGAGAGCGACGCCGTGAGCATCAGCACTACGAACGGAGATCGGATGAGAAAGGGGAGGGAGAGCCCGACGAGCCCGCCGCCGACGTGAACCAGCTTCCGGGTCCATTCAGGCTTTGCGTTCCCGACGCGAATCCAGATCTCGGCAGAAACGAGGACGATTGCGAAGACACCCGCAATGACCGCCGCCCCCAGAATGTCGGATGTCGAGATCAAGTCAGGACCTCGTCGATCACGAAAGCGCTGTAGAAGAAGGCGCGATCGCGCCTGAAGAGTTCAGTCGCCGGTCGGGATGGCATAGCCTCGCCTTTTATCGGGACGACGCGCTGAGAAAGTATCCAACGACGAGTACGAGGATTGCTGCGATCGCGACGAGGAACCAGATCGTCATCCCACGGGCGGAACCGCGCGGGATTTTTCCGTTCGCGGTAGAGCCGGCCGAGCTCCCGGAGCCTTTGTTCGCCGTGACGGCACCATCGTCCGAAGTCTCCTCCGGGGAATCTTTCCCGGCCGCAGAGCTGTCCTGGCCGGCTTGTGAGCTCCCGTTTCCATCCTCGCCGCCCTGGCTGTTCTCAGCGCTCTGGTCGTTATCGTTCGAGGGTGAGGCAGAGGCATCAGCCGCAGTCCTGGTCTGAACTGTCTTATCCGAGACGACCGCCGTCATTTTTTCCGTCGTGCTGCCGATTGAGCTCCGAAATACATAGACCAGACCGACAATGAAAACGATGGCCAGCGCAATGATCAGAATGTATTCGGTCGCCCCCTGCCCCCGTTCTCTCGAAAGGTTACGCATTTTTCTCCTGTGGCGAAGATGATGGTCGTCGAAGCCGGCTCTCGACAGAAGGTGTTCGGGGATCTGAATTCACTGAAACGGAGCAGGTACCGGGAAGCAAGACTCCGGCGACGGGCAGTCTACAATTGCGGTGTGAACACGAATGCGTGTTGAAGGTTGAACATCAAACCCGGGAGTCGCGTGTCAGTCAACCGGACTCCGAGACAGGCGGCCCATGAAGCGTTCTCTATACATTCCTCTCTTTCTGATCTTTCTGATCTTCTCATTGCCGGTTGCGTCACAACTTCCTTCTGCCGACTGGCAGACGCTCGAGACAGAACATTTCCGCTTTCATTTTCCGGCGGAGTACGAAGCGTGGACACGGCTCGCCGCGGGCCGGATGGAATCGATCCGCACACGATTGATTGAGGACATCGGCTACGCACCACCGCAGACGATTGACGTCCTCGTGATGGATCCGATGTCGCAGGCGAACGGCTTCGCCTGGCCCTTTCTCTCCAATGCGAGGATGGTGCTCTGGACAAACCCGCCCGGCCCGGAGAGCGTGATCGGAAACTTTGCCGACTGGGCGGAGCTTCTCACCGTGCATGAACAGGCACATCTGGTGCACCTGATGCGCCCCTCGCGCAATCCGATGCAGCGCTGGCTTTCACGCGTCCTGCCCTTCGGGCCGATCGGCGTGCGCTCTCCGCGGTGGGTAAGCGAGGGTTATGCGACCGTTCTCGAGGGTGACTTCACCGGTTCCGGCCGGCCCAACAGCGCGATCCGCGCATCGATTCTTCGGAAGTGGGCCCAGGCAGGCGCGCTGCCGAGCTACGCTCAGATGGCTTCGGACTCCAGCACTTTCATGGGTATGTCGATGGCGTACCTCATGGGCTCGGCGTATCTGGAGTGGCTGCGCGACCGGGAGGGACCGGACAGCCTTCGCAACCTCTGGTCTCGTCTGACTGCGCGACAGGTGCGGAGCTTCGACGCCGCGTTCGCAGGTGTATACGGCGATTCACCTCGCGTACTCTACGACCGATTCGTGGCGGAGCTGACCCACTCGGCAGTCGAGATCGAACAGGGTCAGCGCCCATTTCTCAGGGAGGGAGAGCTCTGGCAGGACTTCAAATGGTCGACCGGCGAGCCTGCCGTTTCCGCCGACGGGAAGCGTCTCGTCACGGTGATTCGACATCGCGAGTTGCCGGAACGGTTGGTCGTTCTTTCGACTGAAGACAACACGAAGGCGGAGGAGAAGTGGCAGGAACAGGTCACGAAACTGCTCGAGCGCGATCCGGAAGACGTGCCGGCAGTCCGAAGAAGGCCTCTACCACGTGAGCCGCTCGATCAACTTGCCGCGCGGGACCGGACAGAGCACTTTCTCACGCTGCGGTGGATCGGCGAGGGGCAGAGCATCCTGTTCGGAAGGTTCGAACCGGATCACCAGGGACAACTGCATCCCGATCTTTATCGCTGGACTCCCGGCGAAGGCTCGATCGTGCGACTGACTCACGGAGCCGGGGTGCGCGACGCCGATCCGTCTCCTGACGGAAGCTGGGCCGTCGGCGTGCGGAACCGGCACGGAATGTCGCAGCTCGTTCGCGTGGATCTGTCGAGTGGAGCGGTGGAAGCGATCACCCCGGCATCGCTGACGGAAATCTACGATGGGCCGCGTATCAGTCCCGATGGAAAGCGGATCGTCTATGTACGTCACAGCGAGTTTGCCTGGCGGCTGCTGCTCCGGGAGCTGGACACCGGTGCGGAACGGGTTCTCCAGCTTTCAGGCGATTCCGGCAGCTACTCGATCGCTCAGCCTGCGTGGAGTGTGGATGGCACTTCGATTTACGCGTCGATGTTTCGTAACGGATTCATCGACCTGGTGCAGGTGTCCCCTGAGACCGGAAGCTTCGAAACCATCACGACGACCCGAGGTGCGGCCCTCGCGCCGGCCCCGTCGGCGGACGGCGTTTACTTTCTCGCGCTCGAGTCGGACGGACTGGATATTCGTTTTCTCGATGCGACGTCGCTTCCCGGCGCATCGTTCATGATCGCGGAGCCTGCCTGGCCGCTCGCAGGTACTCCCGAAGCGCGGGTCGTCGTTCCGTTCGAAGTCGCCGAGCTGGGACCCGCACGACCGTATGGCATCGGCCGGCAGGAACTCTCGCTACTCCTCGGCGGCAGTCATTCTCCGGCGAGTGACATGTTCGAGGCCGGCCTTAGGATGGGCGACGTGCTCGGAAGGTCCAGTGTCCTTCTGCTTGGATCGCTCGGCGGTCGGCGAGGCTTTGAAGGAGCGGCCCTGGCAGGATCGTGGCGCGGTTGGCCGGTCGAGTTGAGCGGCCACCTGTTCGCATCGGACGAAGAATTCTCGACGGACAACCCACAACTCGCCGGCGGGTTGGAGCGGACAGGTGCCGAGCTCGGAGCCCTCTGGAGCCGCGTCTGGCGTAACAGGCGGCTCGAGGTCGGCGGTGGCATCCTGCTTCAGAGCGTTGATGGACTTGGCATCGATGACCAGCAGGGTGCGATCCATCTCTCGCCCGAGCTTCGCGGACGCCTTGGGTTCGGATCGTGGCATCTGTCGTATGGGACGTCGGCCTGGCTGCAGAGCGGCAGAACCGGTGACGAGAGCTGGCAGCGGTTGATCGGAAAGGGAATGCTGGGCGTGAATGCCGGCGATACCTCGATCGTCGTCGCCTATGAGAGAGGGAGCGTCGATGGGGATGCTTCGGCGGTCGATCGATTCGAAATTGGAGGGTGGCGTCCATCCCTCATGCCGGTGAGCGCGCTCGCAGGCCGCGTGGTGGTGCCCGCACTCGAGGCCCGTACGCTGACGGGAAGCGAATTCGAGAGTCAGTCCGCGGATCTGGCTCTCGAAGGATTTCCGCTTTCGGCGTTCTTCGAACGGCACCGTGCATTCGAGGAGGGAGCGTCAGCGGGCGACTGGCTGGAGCTTGCGGGCCTGCGATTGAACGTCTCGACCGAGACGCTTCCGCTTCTCGGCACGGCGGGAATCGATCTTCAACTCGGCGTCGCGCGGATACTCGCTGCGCCGCTCGAGGATGAGACGAACTGGTGGGTGACGATGGCGTGGAGGCCATAAATATGAAGGGTGAAGGGTGACGGGTGAAGGGTGAAGGGTGAAGGGTGAAGGGTGAAGGGTGAAAGGTGAAGGGTGAAGGGTGAAGGGTGAAGGGTGCAAAAAGCAATTATTTCGCCGAACAGTCGAAGAATGAGATGTCGATTGCTTTTT
>JBGTDX010000170.1:0-15176 GCA_041748075.1 Thermoanaerobaculia bacterium | reverse complement strand
GCAGGGCTGATGGAGGTTGCCACGCAATCTCTGCGTCACTCGTCGTCGACGATGCCACCGCATCGCCTCCTCCTCGTTCCTTGATCTTGCATGGCAAGCTCCATCAGCGCTGGTCCCGATTTCACCAATACAGGCCACTAGTGTCCTGTAACGGCCGCCCGGTCCAGCGTTACCGTTCCGGCATCAGCATCCAGGGTTCCGGTCATCCCGATCGGCAGGGTGAGCTTTTTTTCAATGTGGCCGAAGGCGAAACCTGAAATCGCCGGGACGCCGGCATCTCCGAAGCGTTCGACGAGAAGCTCGTGAAGGCTGAAGGAGGGTCCGGTTACCGGGCACCTGCTGCATCGGCCGAAAATGAGTCCCTTCACTTTTTCGAACTTCCCGCCCAGCCAGAGCTGCGATAGCATCCGGTCGACGCGGTACATCTCCTCGTTTACGTCTTCGAGAAACAGCAGAGTGTTCTCCGTGTCGATCTCGTATGGCGTGCCCATCGTCGCGGCGATCAACGTCAGGTTGCCGCCCACGATCTTCCCGCTCGCTCTTCCGCCGCGAATCTTCACGATGCGGTGGTCACGCTCAACGAGCTGTCCATCCGGCTTCGGCGGGTTCTGCAGTGCGCCGGGAGGATCTGCAGACATGACCACGCGTCGAAAGTTTTCCAGTGTCCAGGGCTCGATACGTGAGGCGGCAACCGGCCCGTGGAACGTGACGAGTCCCGTCTTCTGGTGGATCGCGTTGATCAGTGCCGTGATGTCGCTGAAGCCGATGATCACCTTGGGGTTCCGGCGGATCATGCCGTAGTCGAGGTAAGGCAGGACTCTCGGGGAGCCCCATCCTCCGGTGAAGCAGAAGATGCCGTCCACGGACTCGTCGGCGAACATTCTGTTGATGTCGGCTGCGCGGTCGCGATCCATCCCACCGAAGTACCCGTGCCGATCGTAGACATGCTCGCCCAGCTTGACGACGAACCCCATGGCCTCGAGCTGCTCTCGGGCCATATGAATCTCATCGGGTTCGAATGCCATCGAAGCGGGAAGAACGAGACCGACCGTGTCGCCCTCACTCAGCTTCTTCGGACGGATGATCGAAGAAGGCAGCGCGGTCTGGTGGGCGAACAGGCTGGACCCGGAAAGTGCTACGGCGGCAGTGGTGAGTCTGGTGAAGTCCCGGCGATTGATCATGACCGACATTCTAAAGAATTCAGAATTGAGAATTCAGAATTCAGAAAGAAAACGTGGCGAGTCGCGGTCGGAGCACTGTCATCCTGAGCGAGGCTGTGTCAAAAACGCTAGAGTGTGTCGGCCGGAGATTTCACACAGTCATTCGCTGGCTCGGGATGACACCGCGTGCATCACCGCCGCTGCGCGAGCATCCACTTCCAGAGCTCAGGGTCTCCGTACGCGGGATCCCAGGCGTTGTGATTCGCATCGGGAAACTCCGTGTAGCGAACATTGCCGCTTTCGGCGCGGAGTGCCGCAGCAATCTTTCTCGACTCCTCAGCTGGAATCAAGTCGTCGTGAAGCCCGTGAAACACCCAGATCGGGACGTTCCTGAGCCGCTCTGCGACGGTTTCATAGGGTCTGGCCGAGCCTGCGATCGCAGGAAGGTCCCGCGTGGAGTGTGCTGTCGGGTACGCGACCACTCCGCCGCACACCGGAGCCACCGCCGCGAAGAGGTCCGGATGCTCGAAAGCCAGGGCGTAGGTTCCGTAACCGCCCATCGACATTCCCGTCAGGAGGATGCGATCCCGATCTCCGCTGAACTCGACAATCGATCGTTCGAGGGCGGCCATGGCTGCCCTGGCAGGGCCGTCCAGCCACCGCTCGTCCGTCGGCACTTGAGGCAAGACGACGATCATCGGGAACCGGTCGGCATTCCAGCGGATCGCCGGGCCCACGCCGACCTGAGTCTGGCGAATCCCGTCCATCCCCCGCTCGCCCGCACCATGAAGAAAAAGCAGAACCGGCCACTGTTTCGATCGGTCGAAGTTCTGCGGAACGTAGACCACATAGCGATAGGTCCGGCCCTCGAGAACGATCTCGCGATTGAGAAAGCCGGTCTGCGTCGCTGGTTTCATGGTCGTGCAGGAAGCGGCCAGCATTGCGAGGAGCAGCAGGTATTTCATGGGGACATGGTAGTAGCGGAATTGAGAATTCTCAATTTCTGCAACGCCGGTCATCTCTTTCCCTGTGCGATCTTCACAGCTTCCGGCAGCGCCCGAAGACGCATCATCGCGATGATCCCGAGAAACGGTCCGGGCGCGAGCGCGACGAACGCCCATTGCCATCCCGTTCGCTCCGCGAGAATCGGAATGAGAGCGATCGACGCCATCGTGATCAGAAACCCGATCGAAGTCTGCAAAGTGAGCGCCGTACCGAGGTATCGCTGATCGCCCAGTTCCGTCACGCAGGCCGAGAACTGTGCCGAGTCGGCCACGACCGTCGCGCCCCAGATCGCCGCAATGATCAGCAGAATCGCTGGATGGGCCCCGAACGCAAAACCCACTACCAGACAGCAGATTCCGCTTATGGCCATCGCAGCGGATGCGACCAGGGTCCTTCCGATCCTGTCTGCGAGAAGTCCTGCGAGAATGCAGCCCGCTGCGCCGCTTCCGATCACGACAAAGGACGCCGTTTCGGCCAGACGCTCCTGTCCCATGGGAGTCAGGCTCGCGCGCATCATGACCGGCAACCACGCCCACATGGCATACAGCTCCCACATGTGCCCGAAATAGCCGAAGTTCGCGAGACGCACGCCGCGGTTGCTGAAGACCTTCGTAATCTGAGTGATATCAAACGGTTGGTTCGGAAGCGTGTACGGACCATCGCTGACCATAAACAGCATGACTGCAGCGCCCACAACGGCGAGCCCTGACGCGATGAGAACTCCGGATCGCCAGTCGTCCAGGCGAAAGGCGTTCACTAGATACGGAGATGCCTTGCCGAGAGTCAGCGCCCCGATGAGAACTCCCAGCGCGAGCCCCCTGCCTGAGCGGAACCAGCTCGCCATCACTTTCATCGCCGGTGGATAGACACCGGCGAGGAGAGCGCCTGTGAGAACCCGCAGGACGATGGCGCTCAGAGGGCCCGGAGCGAAAAGCGCCAGGCCGGCATTGACCGCGGCGCCCAGCAGTGCGCAGAGGGCCATCAGATGCCGGGGTCGAATGATGTCCGGAAGATTCAGCGTCGCGCTCGCCAGCGTGCCGGCTACGAATCCGATCTGAACGCCGAGTGTGAGCCAGACCAGCTGACCCGGCGTGAGCGTCCACTCGGCGGAGATCTGAGGAGCGACGGCGGATACTCCGAACCAGAGTGCCATCGAGAGAAGCAGCGCCACCGACAGCAGAACCATCGCGCGCCACCGGCGGGGATCGGGCAGAGTGAGGTCGGCGGCGTGAGACATGAGAAAAGCGATCAGTAGCCTGTCATCGCCCGGTTAGAGGCTGTGAAAAAATCAAACGATGTGACACACCTGTCCAATGAATTCGCAGCCGCTCAGGATGACACACGGTTTCAAAGGGCGATGACTGCTACCGACGACTACGGATACACATACGGCGCCTGCAGACCCAGGGGAATGCCGAGCATCCAGTAACCAACCAGGAAAAGGGTCCAGCAGATCAGGAATACGACCGAGTATGGAAGCATCATGGAGACGAGAGTCCCGATGCCGGTGTTCTTCACATAGCGCGCGCAATAGACCACAACCAGCGGGAAGTACGGCATGAGCGGCGTGATGATGTTGGTCGTCGAGTCGCCTACGCGGTAGGCGGCCTGCGTGAGCTCGGGCGAGAGGCCGAGCTGCATGAGCATCGGTACGAAGATTGGAGCCAGCAGCGCCCACTTCGCAGAGGCAGAGCCGACGAGAAGATTTACAAAGGCGGTGAGAAGAATGATGCCGAAGATCGTCACCTGTCCCGGAAGTGCCATCGCTTTGAGGACGTCGGCGCCCTTGAGCGCGAGAAGAGCTCCCAGGTTCGACTGGCCGAAGGCAGCGATGAAGAGTGCCGCGAAAAACGCCATGACAATGTAGTAGCCCATCGACGACATCGCGTTGCTCATCCCCTTGATGATGTCGCGGTGCGTCTTGACGGTCCCGGAAACGTAGCCGTAGACGATGCCGGGGATGACAAACAGAAGAAAGATCAGGGGGACGATCGCCTGCATCAGTGGCGCTGTCGATGCCGTGAGCGATCCTTCGGGAGAGCGCAGCGCCGAATCCGTGGGCCACGATACGAAGATCAGGATCGCGATTCCGATGACCATCGAGAGGATGGCCATGGCAAGCCCTTTCTTCTCTTTCGGGCCAAGCACATCGAAGGTGGGTATGTCCGACATATCGGCGTCAATGGCCGTCGATTTCAACCGAGGCTCGATGACTTTGTCCGTGAGATACCAACCGAGGCCGACGATCACCAGGCACGACGCGCTGGTGAAGAACCAGTTCGACAGAGGATTGACCGTGCGGGTGGGGTCGAGGATCTGAGCGGCCGATTGCGTCAGTCCGGAGAGCAGCGGATCGAGACTCGAAGGAACGAAGTTCGCCGAGAAACCGCCCGAAACTCCTGCAAATGCCGCCGCAATGCCCGCGAGCGGATGCCTGCCGGCGGCGTAAAAAATGACACCTCCGAGCGGTATGACCAGAACGTAGCCGGCGTCAGCAGCCGTGTGGCTGACGATCGCCACCAGGATCAGCATCGGTGTGAGGAGGAACGCGGCGGTGAAGCTGAGCAACGCCTTGAGCGACGCGTTGATGAATCCCGTGTGTTCGGCGACGCCTACGCCGAGCAGCGCGACGAGGACGACTCCCAGCGGATGGAATCCGGTGAACGTCGTGACCATGTTCGCCAGAAACGTTGCGATGGAGGTCCCGGTGAGCTGATTCCGAACCTGTAACGGTTCCCCCGTTCGCGGGTCGATCTCGCTGAACTGGACGGGCGCGAGCAGGGCCGAGAGGATCCAGACCACGATCAACAGGATGAAGAAGAGGGCCGCGGGATCGGGGAGCTTGTTGCCCACCCGTTCGATCGCGTTGAGCGCCCGGTCAATCCAACGACCCTTTCCCTCTGCGATCACATCCGTCGGTTCTGTCGGTTCCGGCATGCAGGCCCTCCAAAGGACGAAGGATAAAGGATGAAGGAAGAAGGGCGAAGAGAAAAAGTCCCGGCGCCCCGATCGGATCGTTTCGCTCTATACTTTCGACTCCGTGAAATCCGCGTCGTACCTGCCTGCGCTCCTGCTGCTGTTCGCGGTCACGGCGGCTGCTCAGGACCGGTCTCTCTACTGGAAGTCCCTCGATGTCGAGGCGCGCCTCGACCGGGATGGAGCGCTCCATATCCGCGAAATGCAGCACTACGTGTTCAACGGTGACTGGAATGGTGGCGAGCGCACCTTCAGGCTGGCGCCCGGCCAGCGCAGGAACCTCGCTCGAATCACCAGGATCGATCCCGAGTCCGGTGCCGAGTTTCCCCTTGCTCCCGGGGATCTGAGCGCCGTCGACCAGTACGGCTGGACGGATAGCTCGACCCTTCGATGGCGCAGCCGGAGGCCTGACGATCCTCCGTTCGCAGCAACCGAGATCATTTACCTGCTCGAATACGAGATCCGTCCCGCCGTGCGGCAGTCCGGCGCGGGTTACGAGATCGATCATGATTTTGCCTTCGCCGATCGCGCCGGGGTCATCGAACGGTTCAGCCTTCAACTCGAGATCGACTCACCGTGGCGCGTCGCCGGCAAAACCCGGACGAGCTATTCCGCGACGAATCTGGTTCCCGGGGAGGGTTTCGATGTCGATGTCCCCCTCGAGTTCACCGAGCCCGGATTTCCCGCTGCCGTCGCGCGCCCTCCCGGCTCGCTCACGCAGGCCATTGTGTTGGCTGTTCTTGTGATCCCTCCCGTGATCTTCATCCTGGCCTTTCTCCGTCTCGAGAAGACGACGAGCCGTTTCGATCCACTCACGCCTCCGGAGGAGATCGATGACGCCTGGCTGGAAAAGCACGTATTCACGATGCCGCCCGAGGTAGCAGGAGCGGCCTGGGACAACAGAACGGACGCTTCCGAGGTGGCGGCGTTGCTGGCCAGACTCGTTCAGGAGAAGAAGATCCGCTCGCGGATCGAGCCATCCGGGTGGGGCCCGTTCAAGTCCGAAGTCCTTCATCTTTCTCTGGAAACGGACCGCGCGAACTTCTCCGAATACGAACGTCCTCTGATCAACAAGCTGTTTTATGGGAAGAGGACAAAAGTCGACACGAAGACTTTGCGCAAGAAGTACCAGGGCACCGGATTCAACCCTGCTTCGGTCATCGAGAAGGGCATCGGGAAGAAAGTGAAGAAGCTCACTCCCAGCGAGAGGCAGAAAAGAAGTACACCCTGGCTTCCGGTCTGGTGGTTGCTTGCCGGAGGGGCGATCCTGCTGGTTGCAGCCGTCGTGCTTTCCTCGAAAAACCTCGGCATCGCCGTGATCTTCAGCGTGATCGGGTTTGTCCTTCTCGCGTTCTCCGCTGGACAGGCGGGAGCGTTTGCGAAGATGGTAGGGCCTCGAATCCTGCCCGCCGTGTTCATGATGCTTCCTGTCGCGATCTTCGGCATCCTCATAGGCATCGTCGCCGTCGGTCTGGCTGGTCCCTCCGGACTGATCCCGCTGATGTCCGGCTACTACTATCCGAGCATGCTGGTGCTGCTTGGTCTCGCAACGCTTTCCTGCGCCTTCGTCGCGATTACGCTTCGGGTGGCTATCAGCAATGAGAGCGCAGAGAAGATCGAGCTACGGCGACAACTTACGGCAGCCCGCAATTTTTTCAGCCGTGAGCTGGGCAAACCCGAACCTCGGCTGAAAGATTCGTGGTACCCCTGGCTGATCGCGTTCGGCCTCGGATCGAGCGTCGACCGGTGGTTTCGCTCGTTCGGTTCGGAGTCCATGGGTGTGCTGGCAACGGGATCACGCTCGAGCGGATCATCGGGATCGAGCGGCACGAGCGGCTGGACCGGTGGCGGAGGATCGTTCGGTGGTGCCGGTGCAAGTGGGGCCTGGGCTGCCGCAGCCGGAAGCGTCGCGTCGTCCTATTCGTCCCCCAGCTCCGGCGGGAGCGGGGGTGGCGGCGGAGGGGGCGGGTCGAGCTCGGGTGGGGGCGGGGGGGGCGGGTGGTAGGGGTTCGGGGACGACGAATGTCGACTTGTCATCCTGAGCGAAGCGATGGATCATCTCGCGACGCTCAATCCCGCGAAAAGATCCTTCGCTTCGCTCAGGATGACAGCGAACGTCCACAACCCAGAACCCACAACCCAGAACCCAGAACCGGGCGGGCGGCGGTCAGGCGGGACCTTTGCACAGCTTGATGTTCGTACTCTGAGCTGGAAAGGAAACCGCCATGCGTCTTGGAAGAAGAAGTACCAATGTGGAAGATCGCCGCGGGCGCGGCGGATTGATTGCAGGCGGCGGTATTGG
Source organism: Thermoanaerobaculia bacterium (assembly GCA_041748075.1). GTDB lineage: Bacteria > Acidobacteriota > Thermoanaerobaculia > Gp7-AA8 > Gp7-AA8 > JBGSYJ01. Next base: position 7,733 of record JBGTDX010000170.1, on the reverse strand, counting down.
CGCGCTCGTCATCGCGCTGCTGGCGGTTTTCATGGGAGTGGATCCGGCTGAAGTGTTGCCGCCTCAGGGGTCGGCACAGACGCCCTACTCGGAGCCGGGCGGACCGATCACCGATGAAGGCGGAATCTTCGTCGAGCAGGTGCTGGCCGACACGGAAGACACGTGGCGCGAGCTGTTTCCCCAGCAGTTCGGCAGGGAGTACCAGGAGCCGAGTCTCGTGCTTTTTTCAGGGGCGGTCCAGTCGGCATGCGGGATGGGACAGGCAGCCATGGGACCGTTCTACTGCCCGCCGGATCAGCAGGTGTACATCGACCTGCAGTTCTATCGGGAGTTGCGCGATCGCTTCGGGGCCCCCGGTGACATGGCGCAGGCATACGTGATCGCTCACGAGGTCGGGCATCACATTCAGACTCTTCTCGGCATCTCACAGCAGGTTCACCAGCAGCGGCAGCGGCTCTCGCGTGGCGAGGGCAATGAGCTGTCGGTCATGCAGGAACTGCAGGCGGATTGCTTTGCAGGCGTCTGGGCAAATCATGCGCAGCGCCGCGATGTACTCGAAGCGGGTGATCTGGAGGAAGCGCTGACTGCAGCGGCGGCGATCGGAGATGACCGGATGCAGCGCGAGACTCAGGGACGGGTCAGTCCCGAATCGTGGACGCATGGAAGCTCGGCTCAGCGCGTGCGCTGGCTTCGCAGAGGTTTCGACAGCGGCGACGCGCGGCAGTGCGATACGTTCGCTGCATCGCGGCTGTAGTTGTGCATTGCGGACAGTGCCGCAGCAGCCCCGGTTCGGAACCCGTTTCACTCCCGCGCCACCGGATACAACCTCCACCGCTCGTCAAAGAACGGTGTCTTCTCGTAGAACCACTGCAGCCTTGCCGCGGGATCGCCGCGAAAAGCCGCGTCGCTCAGCAGCTTCAGCTCGAACTCCCGGGCCAGCTCCGGGTTCTCGCGCAGCATTACCTCCGCCATCGGCTCCATCACGTAGCCTTCGACATATTCAATGCGGGTGAGAATCTCCTTGAAGAAACCCCACTGGAAGAACGAGTCAGGTGAGTCGGGCTCGAGCAGAAGCATCGCCACCTCGGCCAGCGGCTGATCCATCGAGACCCGGACCGAGCCCGCAGGAAACGTCTCGCGGCGACGCTCCGGGGTGGAGGTGGCCTTCACGCGAGACTGGCCTTCAACGGGAACGGCAGCAACGACGGCTTCGCTGATGCGGTACATCTCCACGTCGATCGTGCGTGGAGACGTGATGCGCTCCGTCACGATTCCGTGAACCTCCAGCCGTTCGATCACCTCATGCCATGCCGGATGAATCCAATACGCCTTCGGCCTGTTCGCGGATGCGGCGATCTTCGTGCTCATCACGAGCGGGACCTCGATGGATACGGGCTTCCCCGTCCACACCACGCGCGCGGTTCCGGAGACCGACGACAACACTGTGCGCGATTCGATTCCCGCAAACGGAACCAGGCGAGGGGGCTCATCAGCGACTGCAAAAGCGAGAGGCACCGACGGGGCACGGCGTTCGCGATCCTTCCGGATCGCTGCCTTCAACTCACTCCCTGAACCGGCGAGCGTGCGCAACGTGCTCTCGAGGAGCACGTAGGTTCCCAGCACACGCTGCCTGTACGGTTTGAGCGAATGATTCTCGATCAGCACGGTGGGCAGATGCCGGACGTCTCCATAGCCGTTCGAGAAACGAGGCGTCGCCATCCAGTGAGTGTTTCCGCCCGACATGTCGCGATTATTGACCGCGAACACGAGAGGGCCTGGAATATGGCCTGCCGCTGTGAGCGCTGCGTTGATTGCAGGGCTGAAGCGCGAGTCGAGCCACCCTGCAATCGCCGGAGAATAACTGCTCGGCGTGTTGTAGCCATAGGTCACGTCGTACTGATAATCGGCGCCGTCGGTGACGTGAATGTCGAGATAAAGGTCCGGGTCCCAGCGATCAAGCGTGCGGATCATCGCCTGCATCTCCAGCGTGACGGCCTTCATGTAGTCCCTGTTCAGATTCAGATTTCGCGAGTTGTTCCGCCATCCCATGTTGTCGGGCCCGCGCTGGTTGATGCGGTTGAATCGGGAGGCGCGTTCATGCCCGTCGACGTTGAAGATTGGAACGAACAGGACGTTCGCCCGCTCGAGCAGTTGCCGCTTCGTTCCGCGGACCGTCATGTCGCGCAGCAGCATCAGTCCGGCATCCTTGCCGTCGATCTCGCCGGAATGAATTCCTGCCTGAGCGAGAAGAAGCGGTTTTCCGCGCGAGCGAAGGGCGTCCGGCGTGAACGCTCTTTCTTTCGATGCAACGACCATCCAGATGTCCCGCTGCTCCGGGGATTTGCCGATCGAGAGCATGTGGAGCTCCGGGGCCGCCGCAACGAGGCGACGCAGCCACGCGACGGTCTCGTCATACGAAGGCGCATGGCGAAACCCGGCGGCCTCGGCCGGCGTGATCCAGGGGTCGTCGTCTGGAGCGATGAGCGCAATGCTCGCGCCCTTCCACGGTATCTCGGGTGGCAGGATGGGCTCGGTGGCACCTTTCGGCCACGAAGGCTGTGCATCGGCGGTCACAGACGAAACAACCAACGCCACTGTAATCAGAAATGCCCGTAGTCGATTCTGCAAGGAGTCCTCCCGGAAAACGTAGTGGATGATAGCGCGACGGAAGGCCGAGCCTCTTTCGAGTCCCGTTGCGACTGCTGATTCGTACAGCAGACTCCCTGCTTTACACTGGCGTTTCATGATCTCGACCCTCGCCGCCCTTTGCCGTGATCATCTGGTTGCCGAGAAGATTCTCATCGCGCCGTCGCTTGCGATCGGACACCAGCTCGGCGACCGCATTGCGCAGGACGGCACACCGTGGATCAATCTTCGAGTTGAAACGATCCGCACGCTTGCCGACGCTGTCGCCAGCTTCGAGCTCGTCCGCGAAGGGACGACGGTTCTGTCGAGGGCGCAGGCGCTCGCGCTTGTGGAGAGAGCGTGTGATCTGGCATTCGGTCGGGATGGGTCCTATTTCGCCGCGATCGCTACACGTCCCGGACTTCATCGGGCAATGCAGCGCTCGCTGGACGATCTGCGCAATGCCGGCCTTCGCGCCGCCGACATGCCTCCTGAGGCTTTCGAAGATCCGGGCAAAGCATCGGATCTTCAGCGGGTTCTCAATGCCTATGAGACGCTGTTGAACGAGGGCTGCTTCACCGACCGGGCAGGCGTGCTCGATCGCGCGATCCGTCTTCTCGAGGGCGGGGCGAAATCTCCGTATCCCGCAGCGCCGATCTGGATCATCGCGGAGAATTCCGAGCTCTCGTCACACGAGGAACGTTTTCTCGAGCTCGTGGCTGGCCGCTCGCCGATCCGGATCTCCGGCGATACAGATGCATGGAGAGACGTCCGGACTCCGATGCACATCGTGCGCGCCGTCGGTGAAGAGAATGAGGTCCGTGGCGCCTTCCGCGATGTCTTGCGGAGCGGATCCCATTTCGACACTGCAGAGCTGCTCTACACCGAGCGATCGACGTATCTTCCGCTCATTCATGAACTCGCCGCGGAGCATGCCGTTGCGGCGACCTTCGCCGAGGGAATACCGGCCTCGTTTACGAGACCGGGCGCAGCGGCGCTGGGATTCCTCGCATGGGTTGGAGGAGGTTTCGAATCGGCTGAAATCGAAACGCTACTGAGAGCGGGTGCCATCGATCCGCACCGCGGAAAGCGTTCAGGTCCCTCCACACTCGCGATGGCGCGCGCGATGCGAAACGCGGGAATTGGATGGGGACGCGAGCGTTACGCCCCACGTCTGATCTCGTGGAGGAATGCGCGTGCAAAGGTGCTGACGGATTCTGAACTTCCTGCGGCGCGTCTCGCGGCGGCCGAACGGGATGTCGCTTCGGCATCGGCCGCGCTCGAGATCATCGAGACCCTTCTGACATTGAGCGTGCCACTCTCGGAACCCGAGGTCAGAATCGAAGCACTGGCATCTTCGACTGCTACCTTCGTTCGCGAATCGTCAGCAATACGGAACGAGATCGACGGGATGGCGGCGAGAGCGCTCGATCGCCTGCTCAGCGAGCTGTCGTCCCTGCCTGTGGCGGAGGTGTCAGCCCGCGAGGCGGCCGACCGTCTGGCGCAGGCGATCGGCGAGTTACACGTGGCCGCGAGCAATCCTCGACCGGGGCATCTTCATGTCGCGCCTCTGAGACTGGGGGGATGGTCCGGAAGGCCGCGCACGTTCATCGTCGGTTTTGACGACTCGCGCCACCCGGGAGTCGGCAACCAGGACCCGGTTCTCCTCGATGCGGAGCGGAAGGCAATGAATCCGGACATCGCCCCGAAAAAATTGTCGCTGATGTCGGACCGTCCCGCGCGCAATGTCAGAGAACTGCATCTGCTGTTGTCGAGAGCGACCGACACAGGCGGTCCGGAGAGTCTCGTCACGCTGTCGTACTCATCCAGAAATCTGCAGGATGAGCGCGAGAGGTATCCGTCGATCACACTTCTCGAGATCGCGCGACAGATCCGCGGCGAAGAGGAGATTACTTACGAAGATCTCGTGAAAAGCATAGCGAAAGAGAGAGTCTCATTCGTACCCGACGACCAGCCACTCAGCGGAACAGAATGGTGGCTCAGCCGCGTGTTCGGGATGGGGAACCCGGCGGCACTCGAACCGCGGATCGAACGGTCTTATCCGTGGCTGGGGAATGGTGCCGAGGCGAAACGTGCGCGCGGGAGTTCTGAGTTGACGAAGTGGGACGGCGCAATAGAACCGGCCGAGGCGCTCGACCCTCGTCTCTCGGGAGCCATCGTCTCCGCGTCGCGCCTCGAGAGGCTCGCGAGCTGTCCCTTCCGCTACTTTCTCGAGAACGTCCTCCGCATCCAGCCGCTCGAAGAGCTCGAACGGGATCCGGAGCGATGGCTTTCTCCTGCCGACTTCGGCTCGATGCTGCACGAAGTCCTCGAGACGTTCATGAAGGAGATCTGCGGACGAGGAGAGAAGCCCTCGCTGCAGCTTCACACGGACAGGATCCGCGAGATCGCGCAGAGCTCCATTGAGCGATGGAAGGAAGAGGTGCCGCCGCCGAACGTAACCGCCGTCGAGCGGCAGAGGTCTGATCTCCACGAATCATGCGAGGTCTTCCTGCGCACCGAGGAGCGCGAATGCGGATCGGTCATCGCGAAGTATTTCGAAATGGATTTCGGCAACGGAACCGGCCCTCTCCCTCACTTTTTCATCGACCTCGGAGAGGGCCGCTCCCTTCGCGTTCGAGGGCGCATCGACCGCGTCGATGTCGATGAAGGCGAGAAGCTCTGGGACGTCTGGGACTACAAATCGGGGAGCACGTACAAGTTCGATCATGGCGGCAGGCTGCTCAAGGGGAGAAGGATTCAACACGCGCTTTATGCGCGCGCGATCGATGCGCTGCTCAAAGCGGAAGGCCTGCCGGGCAGCGTTCGCCGTTCCGGTTACTACTTTCCCAGCAGGAAGGGCGAAGGTCATCGCGTCGCGATCGACCCTCAGCCTCGTGAGCTCGAGCGCGCGCTGAACCTGCTCTGCGACATCGCGGGCGCGGGAACCTTTCTTCATGGCGATGCCGGCGAATGCCGCTTCTGTGATTACAGATCCATATGTGGGAGCGTCGACGCGGTTGCGGCTGACGCGAGACGGAAAACCGAGGGCGAGTCTGAGGATTCAGGCGTTCTCGCATGGCGGCAATTGCAGGAGTTCGAGTGACTCTTACCGACGCCGCCGCGCGCGAGGCCATCCGGACGCACCTCAACTGCACGTTTCTGATCGAGGCTGCCGCGGGCACCGGCAAATCGACGAGTCTGATCTCGCGCATGGTGAGTCTCGTTCGCACCGGGACCTGCCGAGTCGAGACCATCGCGGCCATCACCTTCACGGTGAAGGCAGCAGCACAGCTCCGGGAGCACTTTCAGGAAGAACTGGAGCGGGCGCGGCGCGAGGGCTCCGGTGAGGAGCGCGCGCGACTCGACGCGGCCATCGAGACGATCGAGCGTTGCTTCATCGGAACGACCCATGCGTTCTGTGCCCGTCTGCTGCGAGAGCGACCCGTGGAAGCGGCCCTCGATCCCGAGTTTCAGGAGAACGATCAGGTCCGTTCTCTGCTTCTTGCGAACGATTTCTGGAATCGATACCTCGAGCGAATTTCGGCCAGGGGAGAACCAATCCTCGAACAGCTTCGCGAAAGCGGCATCGACCTTCGTAACCTTCGCGAGGGATTCATCAAACTCGTCGAGTTCCCCGACGTGGAGATCGTCTCGGTAAGAGTCCCCCGCCCCGACCTTTCGCGGGTCTACCGCGACCTCTCTCAGATGCTCGACGACATCGAGCCGCACATGCCTGATGCGGGAGACGGACACGAGCAGGATAAGTTCGAGACCCTGATTCGAAGGCTGCTCAGAAAGCGCTATCGCGTCGACGCCGGCGATCCGTCGGAGATTTTCGATTTCCTCGATGAAGCCAATCACAAGTCAGCGCAGCCGGTCCAGGGGAGATGGCCCGACAAGGCCCTGGCCAAGAGTCTGGGGAAGCGTTACTCGGAGTTCGTCGAGACGGAGCTGCGGCCTGCACTGACGCGCTGGCGGGAACACAGTCACGAGGTTGCTCTCGATATCCTGCGTCCGGCTCTCGAGGAGTTTGCTGCCGAGCGGCGGCGAACAGGAAAGCTGTCCTTCCAGGATCTGCTGATGTGCGCACGAGATCTCCTTCGCGACCATCCGCACGTTCGGACTTACTTTCAGCGCCGCTTCACGCATCTGCTCGTCGACGAGTTCCAGGACACCGATCCCGTCCAGGCGGAAGTGATGTTTCTTCTGACCGGGGTGGACGTGCACGAGAAAGAATGGCGGAAGCTTTCGCCTCGCCCGGGGTCGCTCTTCATCGTCGGCGATCCGAAGCAATCGATCTATCGGTTCCGACGCGCGGACATCACGACGTATCTTCAGGTGAAGGAACGTATCGTCGCCTCCGGAGGGGAAGAGCTCAGTCTGAGCTCGAATTTCCGTTCGAACCGGGTCGTCTGCGACTGGGTGAACGAATCGGTCGGGCCTCTGTTCGATGCCGCAGCAGTGGAGAGTGGCCGGCAGGCAGCTTACTCGCCACTGGCGTCGACGCGCGAAGCCGTCAGCCTTTCCGGCATTTATCATCTCGAGTCCACCGGCCAGAACGTCAGAGACGTGGCCGTATCGGAAGCCGCATGTCTCGCGAAGTGGATCCGCCGCGCCGTGGATGCCCGGACAGCGATCGAAGACGATGGACCGCCGCGTCCCCTCGAGTGGCGCGATGTGATGCTGGTGAGCGCCACCCGTGGGAGGCTCGGCGTCTACGCAGACGCGCTCGAGCGAGCAGGCATCCCGATTGAAGTATCCGGTTCGCGGGCCTTCACGAGCGGCGAGGAACTTGCGGCGCTGCTCGCTCTGCTCCGCGCCGTCATTGATCCTGATGATCAGGTGTCGCTCGTTGCCTTTCTACGCGGCCCGCTTTGCGGCGTGGACGACCAGGCGCTCTATGACTTCGTCGTCGAGGGCGGCCGATTCTCCTGGCTGCGCGAACCGCAGCCGGCTGACTCGCGGGATGAACGCATCGAGCGCGCGTTCGCGATGCTGCGGGAAACGTGGAGGGAATCGCGTGAGCATCCGCCGGCCGCGACGATTGCGCGGCTCGTCGAGCGTCTCGGAATCGTCGCGCTTGCGGCCGCCGGTGCCCGCGGCGG
>JBGTDX010000169.1:0-38902 GCA_041748075.1 Thermoanaerobaculia bacterium | reverse complement strand
AGAGCCCGGGGCCAGAGCTGTATGGCGCGCCTGCGCGCGCCGTGAATACCGGCGGCTGACAAATCCTGCAGATCTGCCTCGAGTTTCCGGATAGGTTCATTACAAGCAACCTAACGGCGCGGGGCGCCGGTGAAGGGGTGATGAACCACCGTGTCATGCTGAGCGAGGCCACGTCATCCTGAGCGAAGCGAAGGATCTCTGCTTGCGATGCTCGATCCTCTTCAGGAGATCCTTCGCTTCGCTCAGGATGACACCGTGGTTCATTGCGGGATAGACCTGCTGCTCAGGATATGACGACGATGTCCGACTCGACTGTCACCGCAGCAGTCACGGAGTTCGAGACGAGGCACGTTTTGTGCGCACGGGCGATTACGTCGTGGGCAAGGGCGATCGACACTTCATCACGTACGGTGATCCTGGGTCGCAGCGTCACCTCTGTGAAAGCGAAACTTCCGTCAACCCATTCGAGCAGGCCTTCCGCATCGCTCTGATAGGAATCGAAATGCAGTCCGAGTTTCTCCGCGAGGCCTGCAAACGTAAGAAGCAGACAGGCGTCGATGGACGCAACGAAGAGGTGCTCCGGCGACCATGCGCCAACCTCGCCGCTAAACTCCGGCGGAGGCGCGATCCGTATCCCCGGTTTCCCGTCGGAACCGCCAAGCATTGCAGAGCGTCCCTCCAGCCGCTCGAGATTCGTCGAGAAGCGGAAGGATTTCGGGCGTGGCCTTGCAGGGGGATCGGTTACGGTCACTGTCTGCCTCCTCTGATGCATTCTCATGATCGCCCTGATTCAGCTTCACGGCCGCGACGCTGCTCACCTGCGTGTGTGACGCACCGCACCCTTCAACGCCGCAGGTCCGACGAGTCACCTGACGGCGTGGGACATGACACCGCGATTTGCTCCACGTGCGATTCAGCACAAAGGCGCGTGACCATCACCACCACTCCCGACGCTCCGTTCACAGGAGAATTCTATGATGGAACATGAACATACCCCCGAAGCGATTCGTGCGAGGCTCGCTGAAGGACCGAAGACGAGCTACCTGCGCGACTTCATCTACGGAGGGATCGACGGGTCGGTCACGACCTTCGCGATCGTCACCGGAGTGGCCGGCGCGCAGCTGTCGTCGACGATCATTCTGATTCTCGGTGTGGCAAATCTCATCGGCGACGGATTTTCCATGGCCGCGGGCAATTACTCCGCAACGCGGACCGAGAGGCAGGAAGCCGAAGCACTTCGCAGTCAGGAATCGCGGCACATCGACGACGACCCCGAGGGAGAGCGGGAGGAAGTGCGGCAGATACTCGCATCGCAGGGCTTCAGCGGGGTTGAGCTGGAGCGCGCGCTGGGAGTCGTCACGGCAAGGCGCGACCGCTGGATACGCTTCATGCTTGCGGAGGAGTACGGGCTGCCACGCGTGATCCGCTCGGCCAGGCTCGCCGCGGCAAGCACCGGCGTCGCGTTTCTCGTCTGCGGGCTCGTTCCACTCCTCCCCTTTGTGCTGGATCTTCCGAACCCGTTTACGATCTCGGCGGTTGCAACGCTCGCCGTGTTCTTTGCCATCGGTTCAATCAAGAGCCGCTGGCTCGTCGTGTCGTGGTGGCGCGCCGGTCTGGAGACCCTGCTGATCGGATCAGTCGCCGCGGCACTCGCATTCACGGCGGGAGCGCTGATCAAGGGACTGGTGTGAGGCGCAGATGGCGCTCGAGGTCGATGAATCCGCACTGACCGGGGAATCGGTGCCGGTGCGCAAACATCACGGGGACGCGCGAGTGGCGTGGTCATTCGAACCGGCGGCTCTACCGAGCTCGGGCAGATCGCCCGGTCGGTTCGTGAGATCGGCCGGACCGAAACACCTCTCGAAGAGAAGATGGTGCGGTTCGGAAAGCAGGTTGCCATCGCCTGCGCCGCTTTGTCCTTCCTGATTCCCCTCATCGGCCTGATCCGGGCGATGCCCATGACGGAGATCTTTCTCGTAGCAGTCGCGGTCGCAGTGGCGGCGATCCCCGAGGGACTTCCTGTAGTGCTCACCGTCACGCTGGCGAGGGCGCCCAATCGGGTGACACTGCCAGGGATTTCCGGGCCAATGTGACGCAGCGCACACACCCTCCTGACACCCATCGCAGCGCCGTTGCTTCTTACGACGCATCCTGTTGAGGAGGCCGGCAGACGCCGGCAAAGGAGAACACTATGACGACGACGCTCGATCTGCCGGAAACCAAAAAAGTCGGAACCCAGACCATGAAGGCCACGGTCTTTCACGGAGTCGATGACATTCGTGTCGAAGAAGTGCCTCGCCCGAAACCAAACGCAGGCGAAGCTCTCCTCCGCGTCACGACCACCACCATCTGCGGCACGGATCTACACATCGTGCGCGGCGAGTATCCGGTAAAGCCGGGCCTCGTCATCGGACACGAGCCGGTTGGAGTCATCGAAGAGCTCGGCGCCGGCGTCTCAGGCTACGACGTGGGCGACCGCGTGCTGGTCGGCGCGATCACACCCTGCGGCCAGTGCAATTCCTGTCTGTCCGGCCATCACTCACAGTGCGGCCACGGCGATGACGTGGAAGCTCTCGGCGGCTGGCGTTTCGGAAACACCATCAACGGCTCGCAGGCTGAATATCTGCTGGTTCCGGATGCACAGGCGAACCTGGCGAAGATTCCCGACGAGTTGACCGACGAACAGGTCGTGCTTCTCTCGGACATCGCCTCGACCGGCATCAGAGGTGCCGAATCGGGCAATGTGACACTCGGCGACAAGGTGGTCGTGTTCGCTCAGGGTCCCATCGGCCTCTGCGCCTCGGTTGGCGCCCGTCTGCTCGGCGCGTCTCTTGTGATCGGAGTCGACGGAGACGACAGCCGTCTGGCCATGGCAAAGAAGATGGGCGTCGACATCGTTCTCGACTACCGTAAAGTCGACGTGGTCGCGGAGGTCCGCCGGCTCACAGGCGGAGTCGATGTCGCGATCGAGGCGCTCGGTACGCAGGACACATTCGAGAACGCCCTGCGCGTGCTTCGCCCGGGCGGAACCCTGTCGAGCCTCGGCGTTTACTCCGGCAAACTCGCGATCCCCTACGAGGCGTTCGGAGCGGGACTTGCCGACTACAAGATCATCACCTCACTCTGCCCGGGAGGCAAGGAGCGGATGCGCCGCCTCATCGAGATGGTTCGCAGCGGCCGGCTCGACCTTCGTCCTCTCATTACCCACCGCTACAAACTCGCAGACATCACCGAAGCATACAAACTGTTCGGTGAGCGTCGTGACGGCGTCATGAAAGTCGCCATCACACCATAAAGGAACCGAGATGGAACCCTCGCATACCTCCTCGATGAGAGAAACGAGGCGGTCAAGGAGATGATCCGGATGGTCGTTCGTGCAGCAAGGAAAGCCGGCAGGCATATAGGTATCTGCGGCCAGGCGCCGAGCGACTATCCGGACTTTGCCGCATTCCTCGTGACTACGGGGATCGACTCCATTTCCCTCAATCCCGATAGTCAGCCCGTCTGGACTGTGGTCTCGCACGCCGAGCCCGTTTCAGACGACCAGCAGAAAAACAACACTACAGTCTCAGCCGGCTAAAGGAGGTCGACATGCGACGCCTCATCCTCATTCTCGTCACCCTGATTGCGATTCCTCTGACGGCTGCTTCCGTCCGCGAGGAAATGATCGTTTCCACCGATTGGCTTGCGAAGAATCTCGACAAGGTGGTCCTCATCGAGATCGGTGATCCGGACCACTATGCTAAAGCGCACCTTCCGGGGGCACGCCTGATCCCGGAGGGCTGGTTGACGATCTATCGAGGCGACAAGCCGAACGAGCTTCCGTCTGTGGATGATCTGGAAGCCCTGTTCTCCCGTCTCGGAGTGGGAAACAGCGGACGCGTGATTCTCTATAGCCGCGAGCCCCTCCTTGCCGCGCGTGCCTGGTTCACACTCGACTACCTCGGCCACGGAGATCGCGCAGCCATCCTCGACGGCGGATTTAAGCGATGGGCCGATCAGGGACGGAAGACCACATCTGCGGTTCCAGTAGTGCAGAGCGTACCGTTCCACGCCCGGGTGCAACCCGATGCAGTCACCAACATCAAGGCGGTCAAATGGATCGTGAACAATCGCCCCGTAGTGGGCAAGACGGTCGTGCTCATCGATTCCCGCCCTGCCCGATTCTTTCGTGGCGAAGAGGCAGGTGAAGAAGTCGCCCGCGCCGGCCACATTACGGGAGCAGTCAACGTGCCCTGGGGTGAGAACGTCACCATCGGGGGCTTCCCCCGCTTTCTTCCTGAACAGGAACTGCGAGAGCTCTACACCGGTGTCGGCGTATCTGCGACCTCGACGAACATCGTTTACTGCCGCACCGGCATGGAAGCGTCGCTCGGCTATTTCGTGCTTCGGTATCTCGGATACGAAGCGACGCTCTACGACGGTTCGTTCGTGGAGTGGAGCGCTGACACCTCCGCTGCGGTCTCATCGGTGAAGTCGGTGGTCACGTCGTCCCTACCGGGAGGCGTGTAGCTCATCTCCGCGAAACCGCGGGGGACCTGTCGTTCGTTGACGGTGTCGTTGCGGAGAATGAAGCGGTTCTGACATTCCCGCAGACGGGTTCGAGACTCAGAAAGGAGATCCCAATGAACACCAGACACATACCGATCACCGAATGGCGCTCCGAGCTCGACCTGATCAGCCGCGAGTATGAAGGTTCAGTGGTCTCGACCGAAATCGTTGGGGGTGACGTCGGTGCTGAGGAGCAAGTCCACGAGCAACCGTTTCGTGGCATTACTTCGGACCGGGGCGGTATCACATTGAGATTTGAAAAGACCGGTGGACTGAGGCTCGATCACTGTATCGCGCACCCGCGGGTGATCCGGATCGCGAACACGGAAGACGGGAAACTCCTCGCCCTCGAGATCGAGGACAACGTGGGGATGCACACACTCGTGAAGTTCCGATCGCCGATGCGTCCGGAACTGCCAGACCCCTCAGTGGAGGATCCGGCTTTGGGGGTCTGACCCGGTCTGCCCCCAATGGCCCTAAGTTAAGCGGAAGGTGTCATCCTGAGCGAAGCGAAGGATCCCCTGATTGCTTGCGGCAGAGCGAGTCGGGAGGGGATCCTTCGCTGCGCTCAGGATGACACGCGTTCGTTCGCCGTTAGCTTGGACTCCAGGTCAGTCGTCAGCTCCTCGACGTAACGGCGATAGCTGAACACTCGTCCACGCTGGCGGTTGGTCAGCTCATGGACGATCCCCAGATCCATGAGATGTGCGAGAGACTTGTTGACCGTCGCGGCCGTGAGTTTCGTCGACTTCACCAGCGTGGCCGAAGTCGCAATCGGCTGCCGTTGCAGGGCGTGGTGAACTGCCAGTGCGGACGCTGCGGCACGACCCAGCCCGGCGATGCGGTCACGGTCCTCGCTGACCAGAGCCAGTAATGCGTTTGCGGTGGCGACGCCCTGGGCAGCGCACACCTCGACACCCTCGGCAAAGAAATCCAGCCAGCGCTCCCAGTCGCCTCTGAGCCGGACGCCGTCGAGCAGGTCGTAGTACAACGCACGGTGCATCTTGAAAAAGAGGCTCGGGTAGAGCATCGGCTCACGTAACACACCCTCGGCTACCAGTTGCAGCACGATCAGAAGCCGCCCGATGCGCCCGTTGCCATCGAGAAACGGGTGGATCGTCTCGAACTGCACATGAGCCAGCGCAGCTTTGATCAGTGGCGGAGTGGGCTCTGGCTGATCGTTGAGAAATCTCTCGAACTGCGCGAGGCAGTCCGCAAGAGCGTCCACCGGCGGCGGAACGAAAACCGCATTGCCGGGACGTGTCCCGCCGATCCATACCTGCGAGCGCCTCACCTCGCCGGGTGCCTTGCCGCGGCCGCCCGGATGCGTGAGCAACACCTTGTGCATTTCACACAGCAGGCGCATGCACAGAGGCAGCCCGCCTCTCAGTCTCTTCAGTCCGCGCTCGAGCGCAGCCACACACCGGCTCACCTCGCGCGCGTCGGCAACAGGGACGCCTGGTTGTTCATCGATTTCGTACAGCAGCAGGTCCGAAAGCGAAGACTGCGTTCCCTCAATCTGCGACGAGAGCACCGCCTCCTTGCGCACGAAGCTGTAAAGGAGGAGCGCTGCATTCGGCAGCAGCGCCGTCACGGCGTCGAGTCGTCCCAGAGCCAGAAGCGCGTCGTCGAAGCGCCGCCGCAACGCCGGCGACCAGACGATCGGAGGATCGGGCGGCACCGGTGCCGGAACGAATGCCTCGAACCTCTCGAAAGCCGTGGAAACGGTGCGGTAGTGTCCTGTCGAAGATCGTCGCATGAAGGCGAACCTGAAATTACGGCAGGCGTTATTTTAGATTAATGGCTTTAACTAAATCAAGGGACGGGCTGAAAGTCGGGACTCCCCTCTCCCGTGGGGGCGCAAAAGGAGGGGGCCAGATTCGATGGTCTCAACCGAAATCGTCGGGGGTGACGTCGGCGCACAGGAGCAGGTCCACGAGCAACCGCTACGTGGGATTACCTCCGATCGCGCCGGTATCACTCTGAGATTTGAAAAGACCGGTGGACTGAGGCTCGATCACTGTATCGCGCACCCTAAGGGGTGGACTTCGTCATATTGACCTCTTTTGTCAATACGACCACGATGGGTTCCCGCGGTCGGTCCGTCGATGATGTTCCCCACACTTCGCCGTACTGACCATCACGTCCTCTCGCGACAGATGCCGGAGACCCCGTCTCGGTATACGGGCCGGGATGTCCGACAGCGCGATGATGCCGCACAGCCGGCCATCGTCAGCCGTTACCGGAAGGTGGTGAACCCTGTTGTCCTCCATCAACCGGACCGCGTGGTCGAGCCCGTCGTCCGGATGAATGGCGACCAGCGGAGAGGACATGACCGCAGCGGCCGCGAACTCTGATACACCCGGACCCATCGCCACTACCCGGCGGGCGATGTCGTGATCGGTCACGATTCCGGCGATCTCGTTCTCCCGCGTCACGACCACAGCCGTGCAGTTTCGTTCGCGCATGAGCTCAGTCACCGAGCGGAGGCTCGTCGCGGCGTCGCATGTGACTGCCGCAGTCATTGCATCCCGGACTTTCATCGAGTCACCTCCTATTCCGCCGTCTGCCTTCCCGCCAGAACCTCTGGTCAGATGCGGGCTGCAGTGGTCCGTACAGGTAGTTTCGGGGTCTCAGGGCCCGAGTTTCCTGCCCGGATCGAGGTCTCCCTGGACATCTGTCCAAATTGCGTGTCGGACATCCGGCGCCCCAGATCCGACTGCGCGACGATGCCGACGAGCCGGCCTTCAGAGTCGATCACCGGAAGGTGGTGGATCCGGTTTTCTTTCATCATCCGGGTCGCGTCCTGGATCGGCTGATCGGGATGAATCGCGACGAGCTGCGCGGACATCACAGCCGCCGCAGGCACCTCCGACGCATTCCACCCTCGAGCCACGGCCCGGCAGGCGATGTCCCGGTCGGTGACGATTCCGAGAACCTCTCCACCTCGCAGAATCGGAACCGCCGAGCAGTCGTTCGCCAGCATCACTGTGGCCACCGACCGAAGCGTACAGGCCGCTTCGCAGCAGACCGGATCCGAAGTCATCACGTCTCTCACTCTCATTCTGGCACCCCTCTCTCGAAGGTAGACCCCTGGCTTCGGGGATGGTGTGCCTGTCGTCACAGGCATGGGTGACCCTCGCCATTCGCTTCACGGATCGAACATGGTTCTCTGAAAACGGAGCCTTGGGATGCAGGTCGAGACTTCGTTCCTCGGTCGCTACACAATTCCGCTCTGAGGAGCGCCGTCGTCTGCGGACCGCACGCACGGGACACGAATTCTTTCGGTAGCCCGGGACTTCGCTCCCAGGCTCAGTACGCGATTCGTCTCGAGGCCGGCCCCGGCACCACCATCTCGACCCTGATCCGCGCATCGACGGCGGCCACACCCTGCTCGAGCACTTTCAACGGATTAATGTCAATCTCACGGATCTCAGGACAGATCGTAATCAGCGCCGACAAACGCAGAAGTGCGTCTTCGACCGCTCCGGAATTCAATCTGGGCGAGCCCCGGAACCCCTCGAGCATCTTTGTGAAGCGTACATCTTTGAGCATGTCTGCTGCATCGGCGTCGGTAAGCGGCTGGAGCCGGAATGCGACATCTCCGAGGAGCTCCACGAGCGTCCCGCCGGCCCCATAGGCCAGGACATGACCAAAGGTCGGCTGTTCTGCGACTCCCACCATCGCTTCCACGCCACCGGGAATCATCCGCTGCACGAGAGCACCCGTCATGGAGTCACCAAGCCGTCCCTGCAACTCTGCGTATGCATCCCGGGCGTCATGTTCCGTCCTGAGGTTGAGCATCACCGCGCCGGCTTCGGTCTTGTGCAGCAGAGAAGGTCCCAGAGCTTTGAGGACAACCGGGCAGCCAAGGCGCATGGCGGCCTCCATCGCCTCGACTTCCGAAGAAACCTCTTCGGCGGCGGCCACCGTGATGCGGGCAGCGGACAACAGATCGCCCGCCTCGATCGCGTCGAGCCACCCTCCACCTGCCGCGAGTTTCCGCTCGACGATCGAGCGCGCAAGCGCCGCATCGATATCTGTGAACTTCGGGATGTCTCCTGCAGGACTGCGTCGCCATTCCGCGTAGGTCACAGCCCGGGCGAGCGCAGCCACCGCCCGCTCGGGAAATGCGAACGAGGGAACCGGCGCAAGGGCAAGCGGCGCGTTGTGCGCACCCATGTACGTCGCAAGAATGGTCTTCCCGTTCGCCTTTCCGGCAGAATCTCGAATTGCCGCTCCGACAGCATCTGCATCTTCGGGAAGAACCGGAATGTAGATCACCAGCACGGAGTCGAACTGATCGCCCTCGAGCATCGCTTCGATCGTGCGCCGGTAATGCTCCGCTGAAGCCGATGCGATCATGTCGACGGGATTGCCAACGCTGGCCGCCGGCGGCAGGAA
This sequence comes from Thermoanaerobaculia bacterium, assembly GCA_041748075.1. Taxonomy (GTDB): domain Bacteria; phylum Acidobacteriota; class Thermoanaerobaculia; order Gp7-AA8; family Gp7-AA8; genus JBGSYJ01. The sequence goes on along the minus strand of JBGTDX010000169.1, from coordinate 29,947 downwards.
CGCACGCAGTTTCTCGACGAGCTCCGCTGAAGGCAGCGGCAGCTCGAGTCCATTGGCTTCACACGTGTCCGCGGCCAGAATCCCGGCACCTCCCGCGTTGGTCACGATCCCCACGCGGCGTCCGGCGGGCAGTGGCTGTCTCGACAACAGCGCCGCGACGTCGAACATCTCTTCGATGGTTCCAGCCCGGATGATTCCAGCCTGCCGGAAGAGATCCGCGACGATCGCGTCAGACGAAGCGAGCGCGCCGGTGTGCGACTGTGCAGCTCGCGCACCCGCCACCGACCGTCCTGCCTTCACCGCCACGATCGGTTTCCGGCGGCTCACCCGCCGCCCGATCTCCGCAAACTTCCTGGGATTTCCGAAACTCTCGAGATAGAGCAGAATAACGTCCGTCGCGGGATCTTCCGCCCAGTACTGAATCAGGTCATTGCCGGATACATCTGCTTTGTTGCCGACTGAGATGAAAGAAGAGAAGCCAACTTTCAGCTGGGCGGCGTAGTCGAGTACTGCGAGTCCCAGCGCGCCGCTCTGGCTCGACATCGCGATATTGCCCCGCGAGGGATTCGTCGCTGCAAATGTCGCCTGCATCCCCACCTTCGGATCCGTATTGATGACGCCCATGCAGTTGGGACCGACCATACGCATTCCTGCGCTCCGGACTTTGTCGACGAGGCGTTTCTCCATCTCCCGTCCGTCGGTTCCGGTCTCACCGAAGCCGGCTGAGATGACCACGATCGCAGGAACATTCTTCGCTACGCAATCGTCGACAACCCCTTCCACGTACTCTGCAGGTACCGCTACGATCGCCAGGTCGACCGGCTCGTCAATCTCACGGACCGAGGGACTGCAACGCACACCTTCGATCTCTTCAGCATTCGGATTGACTGCGAGAAGCTTCCCCTTGTACCCCCCTGCCACGAGGTTGTGCAGAATCTCGGCGCCGAGGTTTCCCCGTTTGCGGCTCGCCCCGATGACGGCGATGGATTCGGGAGCGAAGATGGGTCGCATAGAGGCGGCTGCAGCCGTCTGCGAGCGCCCCGCGACGCGCTCGCTGTGACCGGCAGTGGGCTCGAGCGCCAGCGTAACGTGTACGAGGCCTTCCCGAGAACCTACGTTTATCTCGAATCCCGAGGATGTGAACACGTCGATCATCGGCTGGTTCGTCGTGAGTGCCTCTGCCTCGAAGCGCTTGATTCCGAACGGACGCGCAATCTCGGCCAGCCGCTCGAGCAGGTGGGTCGCGATGCCAGCGCACTGGTGTCTATCCGCGATCGTAAACGCGACTTCTGCCGATTCAGGCCGGCGTTCCGACCGGAAGTAGTGCGCGACCCCGACGATCTCACCCGCGATCACGCCGACGAGGCCGACCGTGTCACGGTAGTCGATATCCAGGGGAGCGCTCTGCTGCGCCGCATCCGCACTCCGGAGATCGAAAAATCGGGAGTGGATCGCGTCGCTCGACAGATTCTCGAAGAACGAATGCATCGCGCCGGTATCGTCCGGGCGGACCGGACGGATGTGCAGCGTCCGGCCGGTTCGAAGAACCACGTCGGACTCGAGATGAGCAGGATACGTGCTGACTGCAGTCATGGAATTCCTCCGCGGCCCACTGTACGTCGACCGATCTTCATCGCACATACCGCCCGTCACCATTTCCCGTGACAGCGATCACGGAGCGTTCGAATTGAGTGCATCGATCGCTTCCCGTACAGCGCGAGACGTCTCGACAGGATGCTCCAGGAGAATGTTGTGACCCCCGGGAACGACGGTCACACCGGCTCCGATCGTCGCAGCCACGCGCCGTACCCGCGACACTTCGGCCACCGGATCCGATTCACCATGGATGAAGATGACAGGGATCCGATCAATGGATCGGAGTGTCTGGTCGAGCCGGGCCGGGAGCACGACTCTCTGCAGACTCCCGTCGAACGATTCCCATCGATGCAGAAGCCCGTGCCGTGCAACTTCCGGGGGCACGCTTCTCTCCAGTGCAGGAGCGAGGTGCCACAGAAGCGGCCGCGCAGCACAGACGACGTCGCAGCTTGCCCGTGCCAGCACTTGATTCAGTGAGAATGCGGCTGCCATGGGAGACATCTCGCGGATTCGTTTCCGAGCCTCCGCCTCACTCTCGAATATGGGTGCATTCATCAGCACCAGCCCCCTGACCTGGCTCGGATGACGGACGGCATACTCGACAGCGAGTATCGCACCCATCGAGTGTCCGACGACGATCACCGGTTTTTCGCTGAGCGCGTTCCTGACGCTTCGGTCGATGGCATCGACGTGATCGTCTACCGAGTAACGGATCACCGGCCATGGCGATCGGCCGAATCCAAGCAGGTCGGGCACGATCAGCCGGTATGGCGACCCTGCCATCGACTGTGCGAGACCAGACCAGTAGCTTCCGGAACCGCGTAGTCCATGAAGGAGGAGCACGGGGTCACCGTTCCCGTACGTTTCGACGAACAAACGATCGCCGAGATGGGCAACCCTGCGGTTGTGTGACCAGCGGGTGGCCAGGGCAGCTACCTGAATGAAGGCAACGAGTGCCAGCACTACGACCGTAGTGCGCAAAAGGATCCTATTGCGCTTTCGTCGCGGCCTCATGTTTCACGCTGACAGCTCGTCCGGAAAGCTCTCGATAGAAGCGGGAGAGCTCTGCGTCGGTAAAGTCGTCCCATCCCCTGCATGCATCATGCTCGATCTGCTGGACATCGCATGCGAGCGGGAGCTGGGTCACTTCCTGACGGGCGATCTGCCATTGATCGGCTACTTCCTCGAGCCGTTTCCTGGAGGGGCGTTTGAGCTTTCGATCGATCCACTGGTACCGCTGGCGGAGCTCGGCGTCGGTGAATCGAAGAAATCCCTTGCAGAAGACTCCACGCTCAGCGACCGCTTTGCAGACGGATGATCCCTCATCGCTGGTCAGCTTGAGCAACTCTTCGCGCAGCAGATCAATCAGCCCGGAACGAGTCACGATCTGGATCTTCGGGACCTCGGCGCTCTTCATGATGGACATTCCTCCCGGCATGGCACTCCTGCCTCAGTGTCATTCTCGGTCGGAAGCCGGGGATGTGCGGTGCAGGTGCTCACAGGGGGGTGTGACGTCCGACACATCGCCGCCGCCGTGCCGCACTATCCAGCGTGCAGTGAGAAAGCTCAGAAGCATCGCACCGGCGCCCGGTTGCCCGCTGGCCGGCCGTGACGACAATCACAGGAAGCGGTGAGTGGAGTCATCGGCGTCTTTAGAGGCATGTTGTTCAATGAGTGCACACAGAGGAGTCTCGATCATGAAGCTCGCACCCAATCACCGTCGAGAACCATGGGTCATCGACGAGTCGGAGTTTTACGAGCAGGAAAGCCGCCGCGAGGAAATGGCGTTTCTGCTCCGGTACGCGGTGCTTGCTCCCTCGGGACACAACACGCAGCCCTGGAGATTCGCGATCGTGGAGGACGGCATTGAGATCTTCGCCGACTACACGCGCCGGCTGCCGCACATCGATCCCGATCATCGAGAGCTGCTGATGAGCGTCGGAGCGGCGATCATGAATCTACGGATCGCCGCAGCACATTTCGGTTTCGAGGCGACCGTGCTGTACCAGCGCGATTCGCGACAGACGTCTCCCGTTGCAATGGTCACCCTCAGGGAGTCCTGCGATACAGATGCATCGCTGCGGCGGCTCTTTCCGGGCATCGTTCGCCGGCGTACGAATCGCCAGACATTCGACGGTGAGCCGATTCGGATGGAAGCGCTCTCGTCACTCTGTGATGTCGCGGATGCTCACCCCGACTTCGTCCAGTTTCTGCTTTTTCGCGACCGGGCGATGATTGCCCAGCTCGTCGCCGAGGGTGACCGGCTCCTCATGGAAAACCGTGAGGTTCGTGGGGAGCTCGCAGACTGGGTACGGCCGTCGCGTTCCGATGCTACCGACGGTATCTGTGCGGACGCGTTTGGAATCCCGGAGATCCTGTTTCCCGCGGCCGCTTCTCTGATACGCCGCGCGGACCTTGGCGGTATGCAGGGGCGTCGTGACGTCGCGCTCCTCGAGTCGGCTCCTCTCGTGGCTGTCATCACGGCAGAAGACGATCAGGTATCCCTTCTGAAGGCGGGCCAGGTTCTGGAGCGCCTGTTGCTCGTGGCGACATTCGAGGATCTTCAATATTCATTCATGAATCAGCCTGTTCAGGTGGCCACGCTTCGCGACGTACTGGCTCCACTGGTTCACTCGACGCATCCGCCCCAGCTGATGGTCCGCATAGGAACCGCACAGCCCGCCGGGCAGCCGATGCCGAGGCGCGATATTTCCGACGTCATCGACCCGGAATGAAGACCGATCAGCGGCGGGCGCCGGCGCGGTGAGGGGCGGAGGACTTCTTCCAGAAGTCTCGCCGGATGACGTCGTAGGAATGCATCACGTCCTGGCTGAGCTGATGAAGAAGGCTGAACCAGATGTCAGGATATTCATCGACCAGTCGGCGGAACTCTGCTCTTTCGATGAAACTCAACTCGCATTCCGTCTTCGCAACGGCAGTCGCAAGGTGATCTCGAAACGTCAGGACGGCGGACAACCCGAGAATCCGCCCGGGAATCGCCATGTCCACGAGATCCACTTTCCCCGGTCTGGTATGGACGAGACTGATCTCACCAGAACGCAGGAGGTAAACGCCTTCCGGCTGGTCGCCCTCCCGAAACACAACGGTACCCGGAGGCAGGGTCTGAATGGCGAGATGTTCGTAGTGGCCTGTAAGGGGCCACAGCACTCCTTCTTCGTTGAATCGCGGTTCCTCGAGTAATGAGGTTTCACTCTCGCTCATCATGAATTCACAGTAGACGGAGACCGCAGGAAGATCACGTGATCAACGGCACAGGCCGGCGTGACCCTTCGCACGGCCGGCTAACGCATCACGAGAACGAAGCTTACGGCCAGGCCAGGGATCTGATGTCCTTCAGTTGAACACGTTCCGAGTGAGAATCTCGATGAGGATGAAGCTGCCCACGCCCGCGATGAACGTCGCGAACGCACGCTTGAGGACGTTCTGCGATACAGACTCCACAAGTGCGGACCCCGCGAGAACTCCTGCGAGCGCGAACCCCGTGAACATGGCGGTGTAGCGCCAGTCCAGGCTCACGTGTTCCGAATAAGCGATGTAGGCCGCAGCCGAATTCATCGCGATGACTACGAGCGACGTGCCAACGGCCCGTTTCATCGGGATTCCGGCCAGAAGCACCAGCGCCGGAACGATGAGGAAACCGCCTCCAACTCCCACGATCCCGGTCAGAAGTCCTACGCCTGCAGCGGAGACCGCGACCAGGCCCGGATGAACCGACTCTCTGCTTTCCTCGTTTCGTGACCGGAACATTCCCAGCGATGCTGCGATCATCACCACGGAAAAGAAGCCCAGCTGAAATGTATCCGAAAGAAACGAAGCGAGTCTTCCCCCTCCGTACGAACAAGCCATCGAAACAACACCGAAGATCAAGGCCGTTCTGACATCGACGTTCGCCGCGCGAAGATGCCGCAGCGAACCGACGAAACTCGTCGCGCCGACAACGAGGAGACTCGTTGCGATCGCGGGCTTGGCGCCCATTCCGACGACGTAGACGAGAATCGGCACCGCGAGAATGGAACCGCCACCGCCGAGAAGTCCCAGGGAGACACCGATCAGCGCAGCCAGAAACAGCCCGAGGATTGCCACCGTCAGCTGGACCAGTCCGTCATGAACTCGTCATCCGTCTGGAGTCATCAATACTCACTTTGCCAGTGTATCGTCATCACATCACGATGTGATGTTTCGGTCTCGCAATCGCTTTTCCCGATGAGGCGCGAATCCGATCTCCAAGAATTTCAACAGCAGGCCATCTCATCAACGCAGCACCCGTCTCGTTTTTTTTGATGTGCACAATGCACGGGCAACGGCCTGTGGAGAGCTGTGGAAAACCACTGAAATTGTAACAGCGAAATCCCTTGCTTTCGCGCGAGTGCGAGCATACATTGATCACACTTCAGCACGGACGCTCTATCGCGGATGTCAACGTGTTGAGGTAGCCGGGAAGGTGCGATAGATCGACACGGCAAACGGTTTCAGCATGAACGCTCTATCGCGGATGTCAACATGCTGAGACTGCCGGGAAGGACGCGATAGGTCATCACGGCAAACGGTTTCGAGACGAACGCTCTATCGCGGATGTCAACGTCTCGAAATTGCCGAGAAGGACGCGATAGGTCGTCACGGCAAATTTTGGCGCGAATGCCCCTTTGCGGATGTCAACGCGCTGAGAAAGGCCTCGAGGTGCAAAGGACCTCGGGGCTGTTTTTTTTGTGCATAGATCCGTCAAATTGAGGGCGAATTCCGCCTCCATACTTTCCTCTCTTCTTCCCATATCATCCACTCCATGAAGCTTCGCCGCCGCACCGAGTTTCACCAGATCGTGGTTCAGGACCGCGGCAGCGTCCGAAGTCTGAGTTTCGGCGATGTGGTCCAGAGCACAATGCAGATCGACAGTCCTTCTCAGGGCGGGCTCGAATACGTCGACTTCTTCCACATGCCGATGATTCTCCGCGACCGCATCCATCGCGTCCTCTTCATCGGACTCGGGGGAGGAAGCGGTCCGGCTCAGTTTCTGGAAGACTATCCGGACCTCGCGATCGATGTCGTGGAGATCGATAGAGAGATCGTCCGCAGGGAGTTGCTTCGAAGATGACGTCAGATTCATCGCGGCCTCTCCGCCGGAACCTGAGGCGGGCCTATCGGAGGGTCTCAACTCGAGCCTGGGCTGGCGAAGGATGACACACGCTCGGCATGAGGTCGCCGTACAATATCGCCATCCACCCCTGCTACGATCCCAACAGGAGCAAGGCTTATGATCGTTCAAACCGACTTCCGGGATCTCGATACGCCGACCGGGGCGATGAGAACCCACATCTACACACCGACGACAAAGTCCTCGAAGCGCTACCCCGGTCTTCTGCTTTATCCCGAGATTTTTCAGCAGACAGGACCGATCGTCCGCCTCGCAACCCAGTTCGCGAGCCACGGCTACGTCGTCATGGCGCCGGAGATCTTTCATGAACACGAGCCTCCGGGCACCGTGCTCGCCTACGACGACGAGGGAAAGGACAAAGGCAACGCATACAAGCACGGGACGGCGATGTCGAGCTTCGACAACGATGCAGGCATCGTGATCGATGCACTGCGCTCTCACTCTCTCTGCAATGACAGGATCGGCACGGTCGGATTCTGCATCGGAGGGCATCTGGCCTTCCGCGCCGCGCTGGACGCCCGGATTCTCGCCGGCTGCTGCCTCTACCCCACGGACCTGCACACGGGAACGATTGGTACCGGCCAGAACGCCGACACCCTGGCCCGTGCGGGCGAGATTCGCGGAGAGCTCGTCATGGTGTTCGGCCGGCAGGATCCACACGTTCCGCGTGAAGGGCGTTCCAGGATTCAGGAAGCGTTGACCGATGCGAACGTTCTGTTCAGCTGGCACGAACTGAATGCGGAGCATGCATTCATGCGCGACGAGGGCGCGCGGTACGATGCCGATGCGGCACGGATCTCGATGGCCGTCGCGCTGGCGCTGTTCGGACGAACGCTGTGACTGGAACCACGATTATGGTAGCCGGCTCCGCGTGACTCTGAGGGAAGACAGCGGTCCGCGGACCGATCCCGCCCTCGCAGGACTGAACACCAGCCGGCGCATACTCGCCATCTTCGGAAGCGTCATCGTTCTCGGATTTATCGCACTCAGGGTGGCGTTTCTCCTCGCCCGCGAGCCCTTCTTCGATGATCTGTTCACCGTATGGATTGCCAGGATGGACCTTACCGGTCTGTTTACGGCGCTCCGTCTGGATTCCGGGCCTCCTCTCTACTATCTTTTCGTGCACCTGCTCCTGCTGGGCTTTCCATCCGATCAGGCTGCCATCGAGGTGGTCTCGCATGTCCGCGCTTTCTCGCTCGTCGTGAGTCTCTTCGCTCTGGCGCTGGTCCTCTTCGCGCGCCATCTGGGACCTGCGCGCTACCTCGCAGGGCTGTTACTGGCGGTGTTTCCCCCACATATTCTCTTCTCGACGGAGGCACGGGCGTACGCGTTATGCGCGTTGCTGGCAGGCGTGACGGTGCTGTCTCTGCACCGCTGGATCCAGACATCCGACGTGCGCCTTCTTTTTGTTGCAACGACTGCGGCGACGCTGGCCGCCTATTCTCACTACTACGGCGTCGTGATTCTTCCACTACCCTTCGTGGCCGCCATCTTCCGGGGACGCGAGCTGATGGTGAGGGGGCTGATTGCGAGCGCCTTTGCATTCCTGCTGTTTCTTCCGGGTTTCTATCTCGCATCTTCTCAGCCGGAGGATGCAACCCGATGGATGGTGACGAGTAACCGGGACGGACTCGGCGTGCTCCTTTCGACTGCGCAACAACTCGGATTCGCGGCGCGATATCCTGATGCGCTGCTGAAGACACCCCCTTTCCTGCTCCAGATCGTCTCCATGTCCCTCGTCGCGCTGACGGTGGCATGGGGCATCCGGCGATCGGTACATGCGCGATTCTTCGGAGCAATGACACTGACGCCGATCGTCATGCTCGCAGCGATCGCACAGCTCAGAGGCTCTGTCTATTTTCCAGTGCGCTTCGAGTCGGTCCTCACCATTCCGTTCGCATTGCTTCTCGCCTTTTCGCTGGTTACCCTCCACGGTCGTGTGCGCGTTTCATTCATGGCCACGTTCCTGATTCTCGGCACGACCGTCGCCTATGGCTCGTTGATGGCCCAGACGGCGGATGCGCAGTCTCCGTTCCGCCGAACGGCAGCCGTTGCTCGCGCGAGCATCGGTAGCGATGCTGTCATCCTCGCGAGCGGCTTCTCCTATCTCGAACTCGCCGGCCAGTCTGGTCGCGACTGGTCTCCCCAGATCATTTCGTTTCCTTCCGATCAGTCCCTCCATCCGGGCTGGAGGTCCGCCCCGTCTCAGGCTCAGCTCGACGCCGAGCGCGATGCCCTGCTTCTCCGGCTTCCCGGTCAATTCGCCTGGGTGGGAGAGGGTAGCTCGCCCGAGTTCCTAGCGCTCAGCCGGGCGTGCGCGTCGCGCCCCGTCTACAGCTCAGGTCCCGTCTTCATCGCGATCTTCTCGTGTCGCCCAACCCACTGATCTCACAGTAGATATCCGTGGTTGAGCGATGTGGTTCAGACTTTGCAAAAAACTTCAGCCTGCTTCACAATAAAGGAGGAAGTTTCATGATCAGAAAGTTCGTAGTGATGGCGGCCGTCGTTCTGCTCGCCATGTCCATGGTGGCCTGCAGCGTCGAAAAGACCGAAGAAGGTTCACTTCCCGAGGTGAGTGTAGAGGGCGGAAACCTTCCGGAATACGATGTAGAAACGGCAGACGTGGAAGTGGGAACGCAGACGACCACGATCACGACCCCCGATATCGACATCAGCACCCAGACGACCACGATCACGACTCCGGATGTCAATATCACGATGCCGGATGAAAAGAAACCGCCGGGACAATAAGTCGGCGCGGTTTTGAGGGCTACATCCAGGGAATCGGGTCTCAGACCCGGTTCCCTTTTTTGCAGTTTCCGGGCTGCACGTCCTCAGGTGACGAAACCATCCTGGACCGGAGAATCCGGGAAGGCTCACGATCTGAAGCGATCATGATTTCAATTCTTCGTGAAGGCTTTTCCCAGTTCCTTCGATCGCAGCGTGGCTGCTTCGACGGCATCGATCAGTGTGGTCCGCACGCCTCCCTGCTCGAGCGTGTGAAGTCCGGTAATCGCGGTGCCTCCTGGCGAAGTCACGCGGTCCTTCAGCAGTCCGGGATGTTCGTTCGTCTCCATCAGGAGTTTCGCCGAACCGAAGACCGTCTGCGCGGCAAGCAGCTGCGACATCCTTCGCGAGAGGCCTACCTTCACACCCCCATCGCTGAGCGCCTCGATGATCAGGAACATGTACGCTGGACCCGAGCCTGAGAGCCCCGTCACGGCGTCGAGCAGGCTTTCCTCCAGGATCACCGTGATGCCAACCGCATCGAAGATCCGCTTCGCATCCTCGAGGTCGCCTTCCGTGGCATGTTCTCCCCGGGAGATTGCCGTGGCACCGGCATCGACGAGCGCCGGGGTATTCGGCATTGCACGAATCACCCGCGCGTTCGCTTTCAGGCGGGATTCGATCGCGGCGATGGGAACGCCGGCTGCAATCGAAATTACCAGAGCTGTCGGCGGGATGAGGTCCTCGATCTCGTCAAGCACCTGGCTGAGGATCTGCGGCTTCACCGAGAGAATCACGATGTTGGCTCCCCTCACCGCATCCCGATTGTCCAGGACTGCCTGAATCTCGAATCGCTCTCGCAGCTCGGCGGCACGTTCCGACCTCGGTCCTGAAGCTGATATGTCCTGCGCGCTCCAGTTCCCCCCTCGCAGCAGCCCCCTGATCATGGCTTCCGCCATATTGCCCGATCCCACAAACGCGATTCTTCTTTTCTGCATCATGGCCATACGTTACAGGGGGTGGCTCTCGAAGTCAGCAGAAAGTCCTGTGTTTACTGTCTTGAGGCAAATGTGTACCCTGATACCGATATGAGAAAAAAAAGGCCCTCGGCAGGAGTCGACCTCGGAGGGACGAGCATGATGGCCGTCGTGGCCAGCGCCAAAGGGAAAATCCTCGGCGAATCGGATACGGCCACGCGTCGTGACGAAGGTCCTGACGGCGTCATCGGACAGATCATCGAACAGATCACGCTCGCCGCGAAGGACGCCGGCATTTCCGCGAAGAAGCTCGGCGCTATCGGTCTTGGCGCTCCTGGAGCAGTCGATCCCCGCAAAGGAATGGTCGTCCGTGCACCGAACCTCGACTGGACCAACGTGCTGGTCGGTCCTCGCCTCAGCAAGCACTTCGGCGTACCAGTCTCCCTGGGGAACGACGTTCAGGTCGCAATTCAGGGCGAACACGCATACGGCGCGGCGAAGGGAGCCGAGCGGGCAGTCGGCATCTGGATCGGGACAGGCATCGGGGGCGGCATCATCATCCGTGGCGAGCTCGAACGAGGCTTCCGAGGCGCGGCCGGCGAGATCGGGCACATCTGCCTCGACGAAGCGGGGCCCGAATGTCCCTGTGGACGGCGGGGATGCGCGGAGGCATTTGCAAGTCGTACCTCGATTGAGCGTGACGTCATGGCCGCGATCAAGAGCGGACGGAAGAGTGTCGTTCCGCAGATCATGAAAGAGCGGAACAAACTGCGCATGACGAGTAGCGTGATTCAGCGGGCACTTGCAGCTGATGATCAGGTGATGAAGGACGTCATCGCGCGGGCGCAGCATTCCATCGGGTTGCTTGCGGGCAATCTCGTGAACGCTCTGGATCCTGAAGTGATCGTGCTCGGAGGCGGCATCGTCGAGCGCCTCGGTGAGGATTTCGTTGCGCCGATTCGTGAGAGTGCACGGAGTCGATTCCTCCGTCCGGATCCGGACGGCTCGATCCGGATCGTCCCCTCACTGCTCGGCGATCACGCCGGAGCGCTCGGAGCATCGTTTCTCGCGCGCAACGCAGTGCGCTGAGCGGCGTGAGTCGATGTCGCTTCCCCCTCCCCGCTCCAGGCGGAGAGAGGGCACCATCAACGACCGTAGGTGTAATCGAGGTATTCGATGTTCCGCGCCTGGAAGACACCCGAGCGTGACCACGTGCCGTCCAGCTCCACGTAGTCACCGGGACGGACCTGATGGCGACGGTTGCGCATGACGACGGTCACGAAGCTGCCGCTGGCGTCATTGCGAAGCACGAACGTATCGCGGCGGTAGTCGACGCTCTCGACGACTCCACGAAGGTACCCTGCCGCGATCGCGCGGCCGTCGTAGTAATCGTAGTAACCGCCCGGATTGTAGTAGCCCCCGATGTTGATGTTCACGCCGACGCGGAAACGATCACGATGCCAGTGTGCCGCGGGAATGAAGAAGGATCCTTCATTCGATCATCACTGCCGGGGGGTTACAAGCGACCCTCAATACTGCTCGTCATCGTCGCGGCTCTTTCTTCAGCTTGGCCTGCCAGTTGACGATGACGTTAAGGGGCGAAACGTTTTCGGAACCGGTGGCCTGTTCGAGAATGAATCGCTGGCCGTCGGCTGATACGTCCCAGGGGAAGCGGTTGTCGCCCAGATCGGACGGTGCGGAGATCGGGAAGAGCTCCTGCGGGAGTCCGACCTGCGCTGACTCTGCATTGAGCTGGATCCCGGCTGCCATCAACTTCGTACCTTCGAGAGAGAGATAGAAGATCTCCTGCCCGTCGCCGCGCCATCGGGGAGCCCGGCCCCCTTCGTTCGAGACCTGCCACTGCCCTCGACGATCGATCGCCGATCCGGAAAATGCTCTCACATGCACCTCCTGCCGGCCGGACTCGTCGGATGTATAAGCGACCCACTCACCATCTGGCGAGAATTGTCCGTCCAGCTCGAGGAATGGACTCGCGATCACTGGCACCGGCTTGCGATGCTCCTCATCGAGAGGAAGAGCGAAGATATCCGTCGTGTTTCCATGCTGCCCGTTATAAAGCAACCAGCGTCCATCACGGCTCCAGTCGGTGAGGCATTTGGCCTCCGGTCCGTCGCTGAGCTGCTCTTCGCCGCCCGCTCCATTCGAGTCTTTCCGATAGATCTGAGCGACGCCCGAGCGGGAGGACGTAAACGCGAGCTGACGACCATCGGGGGACCAGACCGCGCAGGTGTCCGCCTGCGGGTCGAACGTGAAGCGCGTTCGAACGCTTCGCTCGACATCGAGAATCCAGATGTCGCTCGGATCGCCGATGTCGCGGCGACCCAGCGCAACCCGCGATCCGTCCGGTGACAGCCGCAGCGTCGTCCATGAGTCTTCCGGTGCGCCTTCGCGTATCATTTTTCCGTCCCTGCTTCTCCAGACGAGCTTCACGCGGTCGAGTGCGCGCCCGGCCCGGTAAGCCATCAGTCCTGTATCCGACAGCCAGAACGCCGCTCCCCTCAGAGCGGGATGCATGGCCACGTCAGCGGCAAGGGGTACGGCAGACCCCTCGAGTCGCAATGCCCGAGCATCGAATTCCTGCACCATCAACGTCCTGTCCTTCACGAACAGGAGCAAACCGGGATGGCCGGAGAACGGCGGTGCGTAGGCCGCCTTGACCGGCGTTCGAACAACAGGGATGCGCTTGTCGGCATTGTTCAGTGATCCCGCCCAGACTCCTTCGAGGGCTGGGTCGCTGCTGGCAGCGAAATAAAGGAACCCCTTGCCGTCCGGCAGAAACTGCGGATACCCGAAGCCCAGCTCTTTGCGCGAGGCGTCAGCGGTGAGCAACTGCGTCGGTGTGCCACCGGTCTCCGGAATGAGGAAAAGCCCACGGCGGTCGGCGAACAGGATCGTCCCATCCCGACTCCACGCACCTCCAGTCCCCGCGGCTCCGTCGACGACGTCGGAAAGGACGACAGGATTCGAACCGACGAGATCGAGCCGTTTGAGTTTGCCAGAGGCGAAGAACCCGATCGACCGGCCGTCGGGCGACCAGAAGGGGAAATCGCCACCTTCGGTTCCGGGCAGAGGTCTCGCCGAGGTCGAGTCCAGAGGCCGAAGCCAGAGCGAAACGACGCCGCTGTCTGCCGCCGCTCTGAAGACGAAAAAGCGGCCATCCTGCGAGATGGCGGTCGCCGTGATCAGATAGTTGAACATCGTTCCCGCCGGAGCCCCTACGATGAACGCCGCCGCGAGACCTTCCGGTTTCTGCGGGCTGCGCACCCAGAGGCCTGCGACAATTGCAGCGGAGAGAGCTGCAACGCCGGCAACGGTCCATGGCAACCAGTGAGGCCTGGGACGAGGCCCGGGCGAGCCTGCCTTCGGTGGATCGAGGGCCCACAGCAGCGCGGCCTTCAAATCCTGTGCTGTCTGAAACCGCTCGGCCGGATCCTTCTCGAGACAGCGCCTGAGAACACGTTCGAGCGGCGGCGCTACATCGAGCGGCGCCGGTTCCCGCTCCAGGATCGCGCCGATGATGCTTGCCGGGCTGTGACCCTCGAAGGCGCGCCTGCCGCTCAGGATCTCGTAGAGAACACAGCCGAAGCTGAACAGATCGCTTCGAGAGTCCACATCCTTTCCCTGCAACTGTTCTGGCGCCATATATTGCAGCGTCCCTACGATGTGGCCCTGCTGAGTGATCGCCTTCGCGACGGTGGCGTCCGCATCGGTCGAGAGCAGACTCACCTCCTCGCGTCGCAGTCTAGCGAGGCCGAAGTCGAGAAGCTTGATCCCCTGGCTGGTCAGAAGGATGTTGTCCGGCTTGAGATCGCGGTGCGTGATTCCCTTCTGGTGCGCCGCTGAAAGTGCATCGAGAATCTGCTCTGCGTATTCGAGAGCCTTTGCAATCGGCAACGGCCCCTTGAGCGGCGCACCCTCGACCAGCTCCATCACGAGGTAATTGGGCCCGACGTCGTAGATCTGACAGACGCGTGGATGATTGAGGCGCGCGATGACACGGGCCTCCTGTTCGAACCGTTCCCCGAACTGTTCCTTCGAGGTCTTGATTGCAACCGTACGATCAAGTCGCATATCGCGCGCTTGCCACACCTCACCCATGCCTCCCTCGCCCAGGCGCGAGAGAATTTCGTACGGCCCGATTCGGCTACCCGGTTCGAGACTCATCGAAGGGTTGCATTATACGGAGGATGCGACGGTGCATCCGTTTCCGCTCTCCCTAGGCAGTTTGCAGAGCCCGGGCTGAGCTGGATAGCGCGCCTCTGCGCGCGCCGAGCTTTTTGGTTCATCTTCGCCACACTCGCGTCAGCCATTCTGACGCTCGGAGGCTGTGAACAAATCAAACGCTGTGTCATCCCGAGCGTCGAGTGAGGCGGGTCAGTCGGGATTCGTCGCCCACACCGTGGACTCGGTGACGAATCCCCGGTCTTCGAGCTGGAGCATCGAAACGATCACGTGCGCGATGTCCTCGGACTGAAGCTTCCGTTCACTGAAGCTGCGACCCGAGAAGCGTCCCCCGACAAACTCGGTCTGAACCTCACTCGGGTTCACCTGCATCACGCGGATGTTCGATTTCCTCAGCTCCGTGCGCCAGCACTCCGTCATCGCATTCACGGCAAACTTCGTTCCGCAGTACGCCGTTCCACCGGCAAAGCCCCGCTGGCCGGCCGTCGAAGAGATGTTGACGATGTTTCCGTAGTCCTTCGAAACGAAATGCCGCGCAGACTCGCGCGCTACGACCATCGCGCCGAACACATTCGTCGCGAAAACGCGCTGCATGTCCTCGAGCTTCGTCTCGAGCAGCGGAGCGAAATGTCCGAACCCTGCATTGTTGACGAGCACGTTGTAGTCGCCCAACTCCCCTACCACCCGCTTCACCATCGCGACTGCCTCGGACTCATTCGCAACGTCCGCCTGAACGGCGAGCGCCCTGATCTTCTTCGCTGCCTCATCAAGCTTCCCGCCGTCCCTGCCGCAGATGGCGACGCGAGCTCCCCGCGACGCGAGCAGCTTCGCCGTCGCGAATCCGATTCCTGAACTGCCTCCAGTAACCAGCGCAACCACATTTTCGATTCTCATACCGACATTGTAGAACGGCTTCATCAGCCCGATGGACGGATCCCCGACTTTCCCGATCTGGACTCGAGCTCTCCGGCAATCTCTTCCAGTCCCACTCCCCTTTCCACCAGCAGTACCGCGAGGTGATAGAGAAGGTCTGCGCTCTCCTCCACCAGCCGCTGATTCGATTCGCTCTTTCCGGCCGCGACGACTTCAGCCGACTCTTCCGCGACCTTTTCGAGGATGTGACCGAGTCCCCTGTCGAACAGTTGGGTGGAGTAAGAGTCCGGCGGACGGTTGAGACGTCGCGATCGCAACGTCGCCATGAGGGGCGCCAGATTCAGTCGATCCGCCTCATCATTTCCGAAACAGCTCTTCTCGCCGCTGTGGCACGCCGGCCCAAAGGGCACAACATCAATCAGCAGCGTATCCGCGTCGCAATCGGTCGCGATATGTACCACGCGCTGACGGTTCCCCGACGTCGCGCCCTTGTGCCAGAGCTCCCCGCGGCTGCGGCTCCAGAAGTGCGTCTCCCCGCTTTCCCTGGTCATCCTCAGGCTCTCTTCGTTCATCCAGGCCATCATCAGAACCGCTCCCGTACCGCTGTCCCGAATGATGGCGGGGACCAGTCCACGATCGTCGTACCGGACCGACTCCGGGTCGAGCTCGTTCATGACAGCAACCTCACGGGGATACTGCACTCGTTCAGAAATCTCTTCGTTGCTCCGATCGTCAGCTCGCCGTCGTGAAAGAGTGATGCGGCGAGCACCGCGCGCGCTCCACCCCTCTCGATCGCCTCTCGCATGTGTTCGGTCGATCCTGCGCCGCCGGAGGCGATTACCCCGATGCGAACCGCAGCCGTCACCAGCCGCAGCAGTTCGATGTCATATCCCGCGCGGGTTCCGTCGCGGTCGATCGATGTCAACAGAATCTCCCCCACTCCGAGGCCGTCGGCCTTCGCGCACCAGTCCTCGACGTCGAGGTTCGTGTTTCTGCTTCCTGCGTGCGTCACGACGCTAAATCGATCGCCGTTCCGCGATGCATCGCACGACAAAACGACCGCCTGAACACCGAACTCCGTTGCAGCCTCAGCGAGCAGTTCCGGCCGCATCACGACCGCGCTGTTGAGCGCTACGCGATCGGCTCCCGATTGAATGAGCCTCCGGAAGTCTTCGAGCGTGCGGACACCGCCGCCCACCGTCAGGGGGATGAAGATCGATTCGGATACACGCCGCACGATCTCCATCGACGTCGCCCGCCCCTCCTGCGTCGCGGAGATGTCGAGCATCACCAGCTCATCGGCACCCTCAGCCTCGTATCTCTTTGCCGCTTCGACGGGATCGCCGGCGTCGCGAAGACCTGCGAACTTCACACCCTTCACCACACGACCGTCCTTGATGTCGAGACAGGGAATGACGCGGTGCTTCAGTCCTGACGCCGCGCTGGCGTGATCCATCGCTTCCCTGAAACTGAAGCGCCGTTCGTGCAGTGCGCGCCCGATGATCACGCCCGAGAGCCCGTTGATGCGGCTCAGCGAAGCCACATCGCCAAGTGTTCCGACTCCGCCCGACGCCTGGATGGAGAGCGAGTACCGGCTCACCAGCCGCCGGTAGAGATCGAATTCAGGACCTTCCATCGTTCCATCCCGTCCGATCTCCGTCACCAGAATGTCCGTGATTCCGAGCGCCTGGAGACCACCGAGCACATCATCGACATCCCGCTCGGACGTCTCCTCCCATCCTCGAACGCGTATCCGTCCACCACGAAGATCGACCCCGGCAACGACGCGGTCAGCACTCACGCGCGACACGAGCGCTCCCAGCGCGACGGGATCCTCCGAAGCCATCGTTCCGATCACCACCCGTGCCGCGCCGGCATCCAGCCAGGTCATGGCCGTATCGGCAGAGCGGATTCCCCCTCCGACCTGAACTCGATATCCGCGACGCGAAAGCTCCCTCACGACGCGGTGGTGCGTCCCTGTTCCCGTGCGCGCCCCCTCGAGATCAACGACGTGAACGAGTGTTCCCTCCGGGGCCTCCCACGAGTCGACAATTTCCAGCGGGTCGCCGTAAACCGTCGTCGATGCGAAATCGCCACGGAGAAGCCGGACAACATTCCCGCCGATCAGATCGATCGAGGGGATGGGAACGAACTCGTCGCTGCGTACGCGAGGCATCTCGAGACCTGTACTCATGACGACATCTCCACGAAGTTCTGCAGAACCCGTAGACCGGCTACAGACGACTTCTCCGGGTGAAACTGCACTCCCGCAATCCGATCTCGCTGAACCGCCGCGGTGAATGAACCTCCGTAGACGGCTATCCCCGTCTCCAGCTCGGGAGCCACACCGGTCGCCCGATAGGAGTTCACGAAGTAGAACGGAATGGACGAGGGCAGTCCCTGAAACAACCCCGCTGGCGTCACACTCACGCTGTTCCAGCCGATCTGAGGCACGGGAAGCGTCGTCGAGAACCTCGTGACCCTGCCGCCGATCAACCCGAGTCCTGCCGTTTCCTCTATCTCGTCCGAACCATCGAACAGAAGCTGGTGCCCCACGCACACTCCCAGCAGCCACGCTCCAACGCCAACAGCAACGCGAACCGAATCTGCGATCGATGTACGCGCGAGCCACTGTGCCGACGCCGCGAAGCTCCCCACCCCTGGAAGGACGATGCTCGATGCCACGGAGATCTGATCCGGATCCCTCGAGACGACGACATCCGCACCGACGGTCCGCAACGCCCGCTCGATGTTTGCCAGGTTTGCGAAGGGTGAGTCGATGAGAAGCGTCGTCATATGACTCCCTTGATGCTGGGAATCGAGCTTCCGATCACTTCCTTCGCACCCCTGAGCGCAATCGCGAATGCTTTGTAAATCGCCTCGGCAGCGTGATGACCGTTCCTCCCGCGAATCAGGTCGATGTGCAGGTTGCACGCGCACGCATAGGCGAATGACTTGAAGAACTCCTCCACGAGGGCGAACGGAAAATCCTTGTGGATCAGGAGCATCTCGCGATCCAGCGGCACCTCGAAGACATGAAAAGGCCGTCCCGAGAAATCGACGACGACCCGCGCGAGTGACTCGTCGAGCGGCACGTACGCGTGGCCGAAACGGCGGATTCCTCTCTTCTCTCCCAACGCGATTCGCACGGCCTCGCCGAGAACGAGTGCGACATCCTCCACTGTGTGGTGATAGTCGATCTCGGTATCGCCGGTCGCCGCGATGTCGAGGTCGATCTGTCCATGCTTCGAGATGGTCTCGAGCATGTGCGACAGAAATCCGACGGGTGTTTGGATAGACGACTTCCCGGTTCCATCGAGATCGACGGAAAGTCGTATCGATGTCTCTTTCGTGGTCCGCTCTACGGACGCCGTTCGCGATGCGATTGCTGTAACATTCACTGTTCACCTCCAGACAGGATCCCCTGCAGTGCTTCGAGAAAGCGGTCGTTCTCTTCGGACGTACCGACAGAGACCCGCAGAGCGTTGTTCATGGCCGGATAAGAGGAGACATCGCGAACGAGAATTCCTCGGACCAGCAGCAACTCGAACACAACGCGCGCGCCGCGTGCGACGCGAAAGGCGATGAAGTTTGCTTCACCGGGAAAGGTGTCGACGCCCTCCATTTCTTCAAGGGCGTATCTCATTCGTTCGCGCTCTTTGATGATCGCTTCGACATTGCGCTCCATCAGCTCCCGACGCTCCAGCATCGCGAGAGCGGCCTGCTCCGAAAAGATGTTCAGACTGTACGGAAGCTTCACCTTTCGAATCTCCCAGCAAATCTCTTCGGTGCTCAAGAGCCATCCGATCCGGAGTCCGGCAAGCCCCCAGGCCTTCGAGAGCGTCGACAAGGTGACCAGACGTTCATGCAGCGACGGCGGTGGCGCGCTGGAGAACTCTCCATAGGCCCGGTCCAGCACGACCATGCCTCCCGTGGCGAGGAGCCGGTCGAGATCGCCAGGACGAAGCACTCCCCCAGTCGGGTTGTTCGGGGAGCAGACGATGAATAGCGGAGGCTCGCTGGAGCGCGCGGCGATTGCGATCATTTCGTTGACCGGAAGCAGTCCGGAAGCCGGATCGAGCATTACCTCGCGTGGTGTTCCGCCGCAGATCGTGACGAGCTTGTCGTAGAGGGGAAAGGTGGGCGACGGGAAAATGACCTCGCGTCCCTCGCTGACGAACGTGGCGATGGTCGTAAAAAGAAGCTCGTTCGAGCCATTGCCGACCAGAACATTGCTGAGCGCAGTGCCGGAAGCCTTCGCGAGCGCCCCTCGCAGCTCTCGTAGTTCGAAGTCGGGATATCGGTTCCAGCTCCGGTTCATCACGCGCTCGAGGACCTCCCGCTTCACTTCTGCGGGAATGTCGAACGGACTCTCGTTCTGGTCGAGTTTGTCTCCGGCCTCTGCGGGCTCCAGCTGATAGGCCTTCATCCCCCGGATGGCTTCGCGGATGAAATCGATTCCGGCCGCAGCCGGTAATTCGGTATTCATGGCTGTTCCTCTCTGATCTGCATGGATCGGGCGTGCGCGGGAAGACCTTCGAACATCGCGATCGCCCCGCCCGCCGGCGCAATCGCACGGCACGTTTCGACGGAAAGCGATACGAGATTCGACCGCTTGTAGAAGTCGTAGACACCGAGCGGCGAACCGAAGCGCGCGCTGCCTCCCGTCGGAAGGACGTGATTCGTGCCGGCGACGTAGTCTCCGAGCGCGACAGGCGACTCGCTTCCGAGGAACACCGAGCCGCAATCCGGAACGAGATCCGCAATTGCCCTGGCGTTCCCTGTAACGATCGACAGATGCTCCGGGGCGAGGCGATTCGCGAGGCGTGCTCCCGCTTCGAGCGTCGGCGTCACGACGACTGTGATGTTCGTGGCGTCACCGGCAGCTCTTGCTCGAGGATCCGGTACCAGAACCCGAGCGAGTCTGCTGGCGAACTGGTGCGAATCGGTGATGCAGATTGACGCGGAATCCTCGCCGTGCTCCGCCTGTGCCCTGAGGTCGGCTGCGACCATCTGCACGTCGGAGCTCTCATCTGCAATGACGACGATCTCGCTCGGACCTGCGGTCATGTCGATACCTGTCTCGCCGAAGAGAAGCTGCTTTGCGGCAGCCACCCAACGATTCCCGGGACCGACGATCTTGTCGACCCTCTCCAGTGATTGCGTACCGAGAGCGAGTGCTGCGACGCCGGAAGCGCCTCCGGCCCGGTAGACTTCGCGAATACCAAAGAGACCGCATACGTATCGGAACTCTTTCTGTGAGGCAACCCGAGGAGTCGTGGCTACGACAATGTCCCGAACGCCAGCGAGCCGGGAGGGAATGGCGCACATGATCAGCGTCGAGAGATAGACGGCGCGGCCGCCTGGAACATAGATACCGACGCGGCGCAGTGGCCGGACGATGTGCTCGAATCGGGACCCTTCGTCGTCGAAACTGTATCCCTCGGTCCGCTGGCCTGAGTGAAACCGTGTAATCCGTTCGATGGCAAGATCGATCGACCCTCGAAGCATCTCATCGTCGATGTCGGTCGGATCGATGCTCTCCCGGATCTTCGTCGGCGGAATGTCGATTCCGTCGAGCTCCATGAGTAAACGGCTCACTGCAGCATCTCCGTCACGACGCACTGCCTCGATGATAGCCGCGGCCTGAAGCTTTGCAGTTGCCTCATCGGCTCTTCTTCTCGAGTCCGCACTCGCCAGCCATGCGGCAAGTTGTTCGCCGTCTCCTTTAATGATCTTCATGTGGGCACTCCTTTCACGGCGTTCTCTACGGATTCGATGAAGCGGGTCATCGCGTCTTTCTTCAATCGGACGCTGTTTCTGTTCACGAGCAGGCGGGGTGAGATCGCAGCAATTTCTTCGTGAAGAATCAATCCGTGAATGCGCGCGGTCTCGCCGGACTCCACGAGATCGACAATCCATGGGGAGAGATTGAGCACCGCCGCGAGCTCCACGGATCCCTGCAGAGCCACGACCTCCGCATGGACTCCCCTTTCACGAAGAAACGAACGTGTCAGCCGCGGATACTTGGTGGCGATCACCGAACATCGCGCCAGAGGAGGCGCATCCTTGGTGCGGATCAGCATCATCCTGCAGCGGCCGAACGGGAACTCCACCGGCTGATAGACATCGGGCTCCTGCTCCAGGACCTGATCGAATCCCGCGACGCCCGCATCGGCCGCGCCGAACTCGACGTACACCGGCACGTCGCCGTCCTTGACCAGGATCCAATCGATGTCGGGCTTCATGAAGACGAGACGCCGGCTCGACAACTCTTCGTCGGTCGGGACATCGAGATCGGCCGCACGAAGGGTCTCGATGACGTCTCTCTGAAGCCTTCCCTTCGGTATGGCGATCCGGAGGCGGCTCATCGCGCCTCCTCGATCGCATCGATGTTGATCGTGAAACCGATGGCAGGCGCATCGGTGCCGAAGAGGCCGTATAGGCCGTCGTATCGTCCGCCGCTGGCGAGTACGTCATGCGACCCGGGCATGAAGATACGAAAGAAGACGTCGGTGTAGTAGTCCGCGCCAGCCGGCTCGTCGAGTGCCAAAATGACCTCCACGCCAGCGTTCGTCGAGAGGCCCTCGATGATGGCCGTCATTCTCGTCGCGACCTTGTGTGTCAGCGGAGACCGCTGCAGCTCATCGAGTGACAGCCGCCCGGCAGCGAGATCCTGGATCAGAGACCAGGCGCCGGTATCGCCATCGCGTACCCCTTTGAGCTCGATCCGCCGTCTCCCCGCGCAGGCATAGCGAACTTCCGCTCGCTGCTCCGCCGTGAGGTCACACGCTTCGAGCAACAGCGGCAGCAGCGAAGCGTCCGACTGCGTGATAGAGAGCCTGGCATGATCCAGCGAATCGGAGAGACACGCGCAGGCGAGGAGAATCGTCTCGAGGTCCGCACGGATCGACGAATCGCCGA
Organism: Thermoanaerobaculia bacterium; assembly: GCA_041748075.1. Taxonomy (GTDB): domain Bacteria; phylum Acidobacteriota; class Thermoanaerobaculia; order Gp7-AA8; family Gp7-AA8; genus JBGSYJ01. Next base: position 7,477 of record JBGTDX010000169.1, on the reverse strand, counting down.
TGCGCTCGGCTCCGATCTGAAACGATTCGCGGCTCCGTCCCAGCCGCGCCGGTTCGGTCCTGACGACGTCTCCGCGATAGTGAACCTCGAGCGGAAGACTGAACTGATCGAGTGCGGGCGCGAGGGCCCGGGCCACCATGGGAGTGAAGTCCGAACGGATGGCCAGAAGGTCGCCGGCGCGATCGGTGAATCGGTAGGTCCCGCGCTGCGAACGGCTGCCGGATGTTGCGTAGACGTCGACGTAGTCGACGATCGGCAGGATGATTTCCTGGGAACCGCGCTCCTCCAGTCTCGAGAGAATCGAGGATTCGATAGCCCGGCGGCGGGAGGCCTCCGGCATCAGCAGCGCGCGTACGCCGCTCGGATACGACACTTCCCTGCTCGTCTGTTGCATCAGCATCTCCAGTCCTGAAATGAAAAACCCCTTCCCGGAGAGAGAAGAGGCTTCAGGATCTGGATGCTGTATCGATCGGCTGCGCCCCTTCTATCTTCGGGGCGCTGCGTTCACAAAGATCGCCCCTCAGGTCCGATGATGGACGTGATGGACGTGGTTGAGGGCGAGTGACATTGCGTACATTCGAACGCGGAAGATACAGGGGCGCATTCCAACTGTCAACTCGATGCAAGCTGGTACGCCATTCGCGATAGCATCTCGACGTGAACTCCGACCTCACAGGCCGTCTCACCCGCTTCTTCACGAGGCTCATCAGCGAGACCAACGGGCTTTCGCTCGAAGACACGCTCGATCTGGCTGAGCAGTCCCCGCAATTTGAGAAGGACCCCGAGCTCGCTCAAAGTATCCGGTCCTTTCATTCCCTTCTGGGGAAGTTTCATCACGAAACGCTACCGATTGAGACACTTCTGGAACATCCTGTCTCCGAAGCACTTGCGGCGTTCTTCCTGGCATTCCCTCTTCCGTTTCGCGACGAGCACATACATCTCACCGGATCCCTCAGCGCTGATTTCGTCTTTCCGCGACTCATGGCGCTTCTCGAGGGACCGAACCACCAGATCTACGAATCGAAAATCGCCGAGGTCTATGCTGCGGACGCTCTGCCGATTCGCACCGAGGAGGATGTGGACCGGATGATCCGCCTCGGCGACGAAGAGTCAGCCGATCGCTTTCTCCGCTACCTCAGAATTCTCTACCTCCCCAAGCTCATCCTCACATCCCGTGATGCGCATCGCGACGCGGCGTACCACATGGCGAGCCGCCTCTATCGAACAGGGAACGTCGGCTCGATCCGGTTGAAGTTCACACTTTTTCGGGAAACGACCGACTCCAGCGAGCAGATACCCGGAATCGATTCGTTGCAGGCCGAAGACGTAGTCCTCGGGCTCTACGACGGGTTCAGACAGTTTCAGGCGGAGCTGCCGAACTTCTCGTTCATTCTCTCGCCGAGCTTTCGCAAGGAGCCGGGATTCTTCGACGCATCCCGCTATCCGTCGAAGCGTGCACACTTTGACGACCAGATCCGCCAGATCATCGAGTTGCTCAAGCGGTTTCCGGAACTGCGCAGCGTCCTCACGGAGGTCGATACCGTCGGTGACGAGCGAGGCTTCTACCGGAAGGCGCACTTTCAGGAGATGCGCGTCGGGATGCGCAAACTCCAGGCATACGGCATCAGAACGCGCAGCCATCACGGCGAGACGTGGAACACGCTGCGACAGGGAATTCAGGCCGTCGACAACGCCATGAACATCTGGCAGGTCGAAGCGATCGAGCACGGCCTGAGTCTCGGCATCAACCCGAACTTTTACTATCACAGCATGCTCCAGAGGATTCTCGTAGCGAACGAACGCGGCGAGGGAGTGGATCGCGCCTCCCGAGAACACGCGGAGATCCTGGAGATGGACTGGACCGGTCGCGAGGAGATTCTCGACAAGCTGCTCTCAGGATCGAAACTCACCGCCGCTGAAGCGACCCTCGCCACGAAGACGAAGTTTCATCATGCGACGGAAGTCGAGCAGTACCAGCACGACGTCCTGAATCGGATGATCGACAAGCGGTTGACGCTCGTTTCCCTTCCCTCTTCAAATCAGAAGCTGACAGGCACGCTGTCCGACTACAAGGATCATCCCTTCTCCTGGTGGGAGCGAAAGGGATTGCGACTGGGCGTCGGCACCGACAACGACATCACACTCGGAACGAGCTTCGTCCGTGAAATGCTGATTCTGCTCTACACCGATCCGCATGAGCTCAAGATCACGAAGTTGCTCATCGTTTCGACCGGCAACGCACAACGCGCTCACCTGAGTCACCTACTCTGGCAGATGCGCAAAGAGCTGGCTGCAAAGTCGTGACGAGGGACATGGACGAACTGTGGGCTACAGATCCTACCGCCGCGCCGCGGCCATGTTCTCGGTTCATCACCTCTTCAGCAGAGATCCTTCGCTTCGCTCAGGATGACGTGGCCTCGCTCAGCATGACACGGTGGTTCATCACCCCTTCACCGTCGCCCACCGCCGTTAGGTAGCTCGGGATGACAAATCTCCCGTCTAATTCGGGCGCTCGCGCTCCAGTCCCGGTGGGACGTCCGGCGGCCCTCTCCGTTCTGCCGGGGGTGGGATTACCCGCGGGCGTCCAGGCTCTGCCGGGGGCAACTCGATCTCCGGCTCCGGAGTCCCCTCCTCTTCGATCTCGCGTTCCGGTACCTCGTTGCTCATATCGTTCACCTCTCCCTGAGTCTCGTATTCGATGCGGATGTCTCCGGGCCGGCTCCCCGGAGGAGCATCCTCCACGCTTTCCTCCACGATCTCGACGTCGCTGATCACCCCCGGCGCGGCAGCGATCCACTGCTGCAACTGGCCGATGGTGATGATCGTCGGTTCTTCGTATTCTTCGATCCCCCGCTCCGGACGCCGGCGCGGAACGCAAGCATCATCCGGTTCGGTTCCTTTCAGGAATGTTTCTTCGATCGAGCTGCCGCAACCTTCACGCCAGAGCAATCCCGACGATCGTTCGATATCCACGAGGACGACTCCATCGGGCGGCTCGATCGCTCCCTTTTCATGCTTCACGCGGGACATATAGGTGGACCAGACCGGTAGGGCTGCCTCGCCGGAGGAGATACGCAGCGGGCGGCCACCGTCGAAGCCGACCCATGTTGCGGTGACCAGATCGGGCGTGTAACCGACAAACCACGCATCCCGATAGTCGTTCGTCGTGCCGGTTTTACCCGCAACATGACGAAGCCCTTCCCGCCCGAGCGATAACGCGGTGCCGCGCTGCACGACCCCGCGCATGAGCGAGTGCATCACATAAGCGACGGCCGGATCGAGGACCTTTCGTCCCCGCGTTTTCGCTTTGTAAACGGTCCAACCGCGACGCGATTCGACGCGGGACACCAGGTGGGGACGCATACGCCGTCCGAGGTTGGGAAAGGTGGTGTATGCGCCGGCCAGATCCATCATCGTGACTTCGTCGACACCGAGAGCGATGGCAGGCGTCGAGGACATCTCGCCGGAAAACCCTGCGTCGTCCAGCACGCTTTTCACGCGGCGGATGCCAACCTGATCGGCAAGCCGGACGGCCGGAACGTTGAGCGACTTCTCGAATGCTTCGCGCACGGTGACTTCCCCACGGAAGCGTTCATCGTAATTGTGAGGCGACCATATGTCGTTTCTGGCAAGCTGGATCTCGACCGGACGGTCCTCTAGAACTGTGGCCGGTGTGATCTTTCTCGAAGCGATCGCCGTGGCATAGGTGAAGGGCTTGAGCGAGGAGCCGGCCTGGCGCTTCATCGAGCGCGTGCGGTCGAACTGCGAAGTCTTCCAGTTCGACCCACCGACCAGAGCCCGAATCCCTCCATCACGAGCATTCAGACTGAGAATCGCCGCCTGAAGTGGCTCGTCGGACCGCCGAAGCCACGAATGACTCCGTCGCAACCGGTCGACACCACTGCTCACTGCACGTTCGGCCGCTTTCTGCATCTCCAGGTCGAGCGTTGTGTGAATGACCAGTCCGCCGCTCCTGACTCGCCGCTCACCGATACGGTCGACCAGCTCCGACCGCAACGCTGCGAGCGGGAAAGGATGGGGCGCGGAGCTCAGAGACCCCGTCCTGAATGCAACGCGCGCCTCGCTCGCCTCTTCGAACTCCTCCTCGGTGATCCACTTCTCGTCGAGCATGACCTGAAGAATTGCGTTGCGGCGCCGTTTCGCAACCTCGGGACGCTTCTCGGCCGTGTCACGGTTCGGCGCGCGGATCATCCCGGCCAGCATGGCCGCTTCGGCCAGCGAGAGCTTCTCCGGGCGACGGTTGAAGTAGAGTCGCGCCGCTTCGTCGATGCCGAGTACGGGGCGACCATCGTGATGCCCGAGGTAGACGTCATTGAGGTACGCCTCGAGGATGTCGTCTTTGGATAAGCGAATTTCGATCAGAACGGCAACGAGAGCCTCCATGGCCTTGCGGCGGAACGTCCGCTCCTGTGAGAAGAACTTCGACTTGGCGAGCTGCTGGGTGATCGTGCTGCCGCCCTGAGTGACTCCACCTTCCCGGACGTTCGTCAGTGCGGCCCGGCCGACACCGATCGGATCGACTCCGAAATGACGCCGGAACCGTATGTCTTCCGCCGCAAGAAAGACCAGTGGAATCTGCTCCGGAAGATCCTCGAGCCTGAATGCGTCCGCAGGCCTCCAGACGTCGCCATGAATCTCCAGCAGAACCTCGCCGTCATGCGTGAGGATCTGGTTCGCATGCCGCCAGGGACGGCTGCCGAGCTCGGAATGAACCCGCCACGCGTACCAGCCTGTGACGGCGATGACAATGACGGCCAGCAGAAGAACGCCAATGAAAAGCAATTTCCGAAGTGGCACCGAAGATCCTCTGAGATTGAATCGTCAGCAAACGTGCTGCCATAGTCCGCTCGGTGCCGGACTTTTGTGCACGGCAGCCGCTCCAGAGCCCGATGATCGGATCGTCCTTCATCAACGGCTCGATACCGGAGCCCTGACCCGCCCCAACCAGCCGACGGCCAAACCCAGCGCGAACGGAACGAGTCGTTCCACCCATCCGCCCGGAGCTCCGGAAAAGAACCAGTTCGCGATCAGAGTACAACCGAAGCCGGTGGCCATTGCCGCCACAACCGCAGGAGTTCGAACCTGGTAGCCAGCGAGCCTTATCAGCAGCAGTGGCCCAAATGCGGCACCAAGCGCACTCCATGCAAAAAGAACCCGCGAGAAAATCTCGGCGGGAGCGAAGATGCCGAGAAGCATCGCCCCGACGCTGATTGCGACGACGACCGTTCGTGAAAGAAACAGGCCGGGCCCGGAACCGTCAGGAACATGGGAGCCTCCCTGCCGGAGGTCGTACGAGAGCGACGAGGTCGCGACGAGAAGCTGGCTGTCCGCGGTCGACATGATGGCCGACAGAACCGCTGCGATCACGATTCCTGCAAGGACCGGAGGAAGCAGCTGGTTGGCAGCTTCGAAGAGTATCTGCTCGCTTTTTGCCTCACTGCTGAACAACACCCGCGCACACCATCCCGTCAGCAGCATTCCTGAGTAAATGATGACAGCCCAGACCAGGGCTACGGCTCTCCCGGTTCTGAGGGCCATCGGGTCGCGAAGTGCCATGAAGCGGTTCACCACGTGCGGTTGCCCCGGATACCCGATCCCGATCCCCAGGGTACCGACGACGAACGCCACTGCCATTGCGCCGGTGAACGGTCCGGTCCACTGAAGCTGGGCCGTGGTGGATACGGCACGAAGTCCTTCGATCAGTCCTCCCGGACCTCCGACGGCGAACAGCGCGACGATCGGTAACATCAGAGCGCAGGCCGCCATGACCAGGCCCTGAACGAGATCCGTCACACTCACGGCCCAGAAGCCTCCAAGCAGCGTGTAGAGCACGATGATCGCTACGCCGATCGCGATACTTAGTGCCGGTGATGTCCCGAAAGCGTTCTCGAACGCATGGCCGGCAGCCTGAAACTGCGAGGCGATGTAAAACAGAAAGGAGAAAACAATCACCAGTGCGCTCAGACGTAAGGCGATGCGGAACCACCGATTCTCACGGTCGCCCGCGAGAAACTCGGCCAGTGTGACGCTTCCCTCTGCCCGGCTCTGTTTCATGAGCCGAGGGGCGACCCACAGCCAGTTGATGAGAAACCCGGACAGCGTCGCGGGAAAGAGCCAGATCGCGGAAATCCCCCATGCGTATGCCGCGCCGCTGACACCGAGAAGCGTCCACGCGGACGAAGAGCTCGCAGACGCACTGAGCGCAGCCACCCATCCTCCCATCTTCCTTCCGCCGAGAAAGAAGTCCTCCTGGTCGTGCGTCCGCTGTCGCGCCCATAGACCGATCGCGACGAGCAGCACGTTGTACGCGAGCAAGGTCGAGAAGATCGCCTGCGTTCTGGTCATCGGTGGTCTGAAAGGTAGCCTATTTCTGAAGAATTGAGAATCGAGAATGCAGAATTCAGAAAGGCGGACCGCCCCGGTATTCTGCTTTCTCAGCTCTGACTTCGCCTTCTGAACGTCATCACGTCGAAGGCAATGGTGCACATCATCTCTCCGAGTGAAGAAACGGCTTCCATTTCGCGCTTCCGTGCGCCGCGATACGTCGTGAGAAGAATCGCGTCGATCTCGACTCTCGAGATGTTCCGCACTTCGCGCGACTCGGTCCGGGTCTCGAGGACGAACTCGCTGGCCAATTCATCAACGACGTTGTCGACTCGGGAGCGCTCGACCCCTTCCTTCAGGATCGCGCGGCGAAGCTCGATCAGGTCGTCGGGCGCGGGGACCACGACGATGAGCTTGCCGTGTGCCGTCAGCGTCCGGCTGAACTCAGGGCCGTTGCGTCGCGAGGTGATCGAGAGAATGACATCGAATGAAGAGTCGGCATATGGCAGGAACCGGTCCGCATTTGCCACGACCCAGGTGATCGCCGGATAGCGACGCGCAGCGAGATCGATTGCCGCGGTTGAAATGTCCGTCCCGGAAGCCTCGGCATGGAGCTGCTTCGCCAGCGCTGCGAGATGGCTGCCCTCACCACAACCGGTATCGAGAATTGCGAGTGGCCCCCCGTCCATTCCTCGCGTCAGGATCGCGGCAAGACAGTCCGACAAGTCCGTTCCGAATCCCCGATCCGAGAGCCGACGCCTGGCCAGGACTGACGCCTTCGAATCGCCCGGGATGCGCGAGCGCTTGTCCTGCGGCTGAAGCAGGTTGACGTAGCCGCTTCGTGCCACATCGAATGAGTGCCCGCTGGCGCAGACGACGGCTCGATCGTGCCGGGAGAGCGGCAGCGCGCAGCCGCGTACCGTACACAGGAGGGTCACCATCGGACGGAACGATAGCAAACCTCCGGGGTCATCGCTCGAGCGTGCCATCCTTCGATTGTTTCTAATGAACCTCTCCGAACCGGGAGGGATGTAGAAACACGTCATCCTGAGCGAAGCGAAGGATCTCCTGAAGAGGATCGAGCATCGCAAGCAGAGATCCTTCGCTTCGCTCAGGATGACGTGGCCTCGCT
>JBGTDX010000168.1:0-17639 GCA_041748075.1 Thermoanaerobaculia bacterium | reverse complement strand
GCGAAGCGAAGGATCTGCTGAAGAGGATCGAGCACTGCAAACGAGATCCTTCGCTTCGCTCAGGATGACGTGGCCTCGCTCAGCATGACACGGTGGTTCATCACCCCTTCACCGGCGCCCAGCGCCGTTAGGTAGCTCGGGCAAATCCCCTGATCTCACTGGGCTCGCTTGTCGCTGGGGATGACACGGGCTCTCTAGCCATTCGCGGGCTCGATGACGACATTGCGAGACGCCTCGAGGCAATCGAGAACCTTCTCCGTATTTTTCCATCCCCTCCCGCGACTAACAGGTCAGGAGATCAGGTCATGCTCACATCGAGATACGTCGTATTCATTCTTCTGGCTGGAGTTGGACTTCTATGTCCAGCGGCGCTCCTCGGTCAGGCCGGCCCCTTCAGCGGGCCAGGTGAGTTAAAACTTTCCACAAATCTCAACAGCATTACCGCAGGAGACCGGGTCGAAGTTCAGGTCGACGTGGACCTCAGGTCAGTGGTCGGACGCCGGGGTAACGGTACTCCGACTCCCGCGGTTCTGGGCGGCTACGTCATTCAGGTCGCGTTCGACAGGAGTCACCTCCGGTTCGAATCGGCGAGGGGAGGGGCGGGAGAGTTCGCGCAGGAGCCGACCTACAGGATGCCTGCACTGGCGAATGCGTCCGGCAGTGTCGCTATCGCCGGCGTGCAGACTTCATCCGAATCGCCTGCGGGCCGGGTTCATGTCGCGACGCTGACATTCACCGCTCTTCAGGGGGGCACCGCTACGGTGACCGCGGTGGCCGACAGTCTTTCCAGCGCGTTCCAGATGCCAGCGGCCGGGCCTGCCGGAATCGTTGCATCGGGCGCTGAGCTCGCCATGGGAATCCGCGCGGGGAGCAATCTGGTTCCCGTCGAGCTTCCGACCACGATCATCCCCGTAGTCGGATCTCTTGCCGGCAGCGGAGGTTCGTTCTTTCGCACATCGATTCAACTGTTCAATGGAAGTACCCGTCCCATTTCGGGCCGGATGCTGTTCCATCCCCGTGGAGTTGTGGGACGCAATAGTGGTGCAGCACTCCACTATTCTCTCGCACCGGGCCAGAGCGTCGAGTACATCGACGTGGTTGCGGCGATGGGGGAGAGCGGGCTGGGAACGCTCGATGTCGTAGCCGACAGCGGAGCTCTTCCGGTGACCTTTTCACGTCTGTTCAACGATCATGGTGACGGAGGAACGAGCGGGATGAGCGTCGACGGGATCCGTCCCGATGACGCCCTGACGAAAGGCAGCCGAACAGTGCTGCTGGTTCCCTCGGATCTGAGCGCTTCGAGATTCAACGTGGGATTGAGGTCTCTGAGCGACGGCGCGACGATCCGGATCATCATCGCCGATCAGGACGGTCGCGTCCTCGGGTCGATATCGCGGATCTACCCGGCGAACTTCTTCGACCAGCAGAGCGCGGAGTCCCTCGCCGGGATGACGCTGGTGGGCAGCGAGAGTCTCACATTCGAGCTGGAATCCGGCAGCGCGATCGTTTACGGAGCAATCACAGACAACAGAACACAGGATCCGACTCTGCGGTACGCGCGACTTCTGCCTGTCGAGTAAGACCTGGGGAGGGCGAGAGCCCGCCGGCAGTCGTAAAACACGCTGCTGCGGAGTGGGGCGAGGGGCGAGCCGAAGCTGGCTCGCCCCTTTTTTTTGTGAGAATTTGCGCATTGGATGTAGCAGGGCAATCAGAAGCGTTCGGCGCGCTGTCGCATACAATGCCGTCCATGGAAAGCCCCGACGAGCTCAAGCTGCATATCGGTTGCGGTCAGGTCGCGCTTCGCGGCTGGGTGAATATCGATAATCAGCCTCTGCCTGGCGTCGATCAGGTGCTCGATGTCACAGCCGGACTTCCGTTCTCCAACGTGTCCCACATTTTTGCCGAGCATTTCATCGAGCATCTCTCGTATCCGGACGCCGCGCGATTCCTGAAGTCGTGTCGTTCAGCTCTCCGTTCCGAAGGCATCCTCCGACTGTCGACACCGAATCTCGACTGGGTGTGGATGACCCACTATCACCGGGGGGCGTGGAGCAATGCCGCGGAACAGGTGAACGATTGCTTCATGCTCAATAAGGCGTTTCGGGGATGGGGCCATCAGTTTCTCTACAACCTCGAGGCCCTTCGAGCGACGCTGCACGCAGCGGGATTCGCCGAAGTGGAAGTCACTTCGTACGGAACCAGCAGACATGCGGCTCTGCAGGGACTCGAGAAGCACGAGACGTACATCGATGACCCGGACCTGCCCCATGTGCTCGTGGTCGAAGCTCACGGAGCGAAGAAGCCTTCGGCATCCACCCTCGAACGGCCGCTGCAGGATTTCATGCAGGCTGTTTCGGCACGCTGAGATCTCCGATGGAGGTTTTCTTCGGAGCTCTCGCGTTCGTAGTCATCATCATTCATTTCGCGTTCATATGCTTCGTGGTGGCAGGAGGAATTCTCGTACTCCGCCGTCCGCGGCTGATATGGATTCACCTTCCCGCTGCGATATGGGGTGTGCTGATCGAGTTCGCGGGAGTGACCTGTCCGCTCACACCTTTGGAGAAGTGGCTGCGGTCGCTGGGCGGGCATGATGTTTACACCGGGGGCTTCATCCAGAACTACATCACCTCGATCGTTTATCCGGAAGGGTTGACCAGAGAGATCCAGTGGGTCCTGGGCGCTCTCGTCCTGATCATCAATGGTGTGATTTACTGGAAACTGTACAGGCGTTACAGACGGGACGGATTCCATCGATGAGTGCACCGGCGTGGATGATTTACGGAGCGAATGGGTACACCGGCGAGCTTGCGGCCCGGGATGCTGCGGCGCGCGGTCTGAAGCCGATCCTCGCCGCGCGAAACGGCCAGGCGGTCGCCAGGCTCGCGAATGAGCTGGGGCTGGAGAGTCGCAGTTTTTCTCTCGAGGAGACGAAACAGACAGCCGAGTCTCTCCATGGCATCGCAGCCGTGCTGCATTGCGCAGGACCGTTCATGACCACGAGCGCGCCGATGGTACGGGCGTGTCTCGATGCGCGCTGCCACTACCTCGATATCACGGGCGAGATCGCCGTGTTCGAAGCGATCATGAAGCTCGAGGCGAAAGCGCGTGACGCGGGAGTTTCTCTGGTGCCCGGCGTCGGGTTCGATGTCGTGCCGACCGACTGTCTCGCGGCGATACTCGCAGGAGAGCTGCCGGAAGCGACCGAGCTGACGCTTGCTTTCTATTCGAAGGGCGGAACGATCAGCCGAGGAACTCTGACGACGATGATCAAGAGTCTTCCCGCGGCGGGTGCGATCAGGAAAGATGGAAAGATCATTCCTGTTCCTGTCGCATTCGACGGGCGCGAGATTCCTTTCAGTGTCGGATCCCGATACGCGATCACCATTCCCTGGGGAGATGTATCGACCTCATGGCATACGACGGGGATTCCGAACATCCGCGTCTATTCGGCGACCCCGCGGCGCGCGGCAGCGAGAATGCGGCGCATCGCGCCGTTGCTTCCGCTGGCCGCGAGGTGGCCTGTGAAGAATCTTCTACTCGCGTGGGCAGCCCGGCGCACAGGTCCCGATTCGGCGATGCGCAATACCGCGCGAATGTACCTGTGGGGGGAGGTGCGCGATGCAGCGGGCACGGCGGTCAGCGCCACGATGGACACGCCCGAGGCCTACGCATTCACCGCGATGTCGGCGGTCACGGCTGCTGAGCGCGTCGCGCGCGGTGATGTAGGAGCCGGCAGCTGGACACCTTCACGCGCCTTTGGGAAGGATTTTGCGGAGAAACTCGATGGCGTGAATCTCGATCCGATCGTGCGGATTCAGTAACGCGGTGTCGAGACGAACGGGCTCGTCAGAAGTTGGCCGAACACTTCATTGCATGTTCGGCCACCTGGCGGATTCGGGGACGCATGAGTGCACTCAATGCGCGTTCCTCATAGCCTCAGCTGTCGCAGCCTTCCCGGTTTGCCGCGCACGACCTCGAAACGCATCACGCTGATCGTCGCGCCGCTTTCGAGCTCTGCCCGCACCCTCCATTCGCCCGGAGACACATTCTGCTTCCAGCTGTAGCCGCGGTATCCACCTTCCCGTCCACCGGCAACGGGAAAGGAAACCGTGCTCATCGTCTGCCATACGCCGGAGCGGGGATCCGCCTTCTCCCACCGATGCCGGAGCACCGTATCGAGGTTCTTCGGGGCGAAGATCGATGTGAAGCAGTAGACGCGGCCTCCCGAGTAGTGATGTTTCGCGCCGGAAAGCCGCCACCGCTCGAGCGGCGGTCTCCGTTCGACGGTAACCACATAGCTGGTTCCCGCCCGTTCCACTCCATGCGCGATCATCATCTGTTTCTTCACGAGGGGGACGGGAGGAATCGCGTTGAAGAAATGGAGCACCAGCAGGACCCCCGCGACCGCGAGGGACGGCCACATCCGATCGGAATCCTGGCGGCCCGCGATGCGCACCGCCGCTACGAATGCCAGCGCGGCGAACGTGCTCACATAGAACCAGAGCGGATGAATGCTGCGGAACAGGTGCGGAAGCGCGAAGTTGAACAGCATGATCCCGCAGACTGCGAACAGGGTCCATGACAGTGTCAGCTGCGAGTAGCGCTTCTCCAGAAATTCGTTCGCGACCAACACGGCGACCAGCACGGCGACGACGGCAAATCCCGGCAGGGCGCTCGAGCTGAGAAAATAGAAAATCACCAGAGCGCTGAAAATCCCCCCGAAGAGAAACTGGAGCGCGTAGTTCATGTACGCGGAAAAGCGGAACCTGACCGATCGTCCGATGAAGATCAGGATCACGGCCGCGGCCACGTAATAGCCGAAGAGAATCACCAGATCGAGAGTGGTGATGGACCTGCCGAGAGTCAGGGCGTCCCAGACGAAACCGCTGAGAAATGCTGCCGCAGGAAAGTACCGGCGAAAGCGTTCCTTCACGCCTCCGGGCGAAACGGTCAACTCAGGATCGGTAGTGCCGATGGTCGTCACTGCAGGACACTCGCTCGAGGCACGCTGCCCGGAGTCACGCGACCGTTAGATCGAGGTGCCTCCGCTCGGCCGGATCGATCGAAGCATCGTGATGAAAGGCGCGCGCGCCGCGTTGATAGTGGCCTCCGGACCGGTCGCCTTGAAAAACCAGGGACCTCCTTCGCCCTCCACGACGGCCGCAAGCAGCCTCGAATTCGGCTGTGGCGTCGTCGGTCCGCTGATCATCATGTTCGGTTGGAGAGTGCCGCTTTTCTCGATCGTGGAGATTTTGAAGCCTCCCACCTCGAAGCCCTCCCGGACCGCTTCGGTCGGACCTTCCATCTGGTCGGCCCATCGCTGAAGGTTCTGCTCTACGCCTCCGCCGCCTCCCGGCCCGAAGAAAAACACCGCCAACTCGGCCTCGCCGCCGGGACCTGGAATCCTGGCCTGAGCCATGCGCATCGAGGAGCTGGGGGCTGTATTGGTCCAGGACGGTGGAAGATCCCAGGTGATCGTTCCCCCGCCGGCTGCCGGCGTCATTCCCGAGTCCTGATCGATAGGAGGATGTCCCGGCGGCAGGCCCGCCGTAGATGTTGCGGTCTGTCCTGCAGCGGACTGTCCGGGTGCTGCCGCTTCGTCGTTGCAGGCAAACAGGAAACAAAGGGAGCCGAGCACCGTAGCTGTCTTGATCAGTTTCATCGAATCTCCGTTGACAGGCGAAAAAGTTGAATCACAGGAAGTCGTTCGATCCAGAACGGGACGATACCGAATAAGCGTGCGAATGAGAAGTGGACTCCCGGAGAACGAAGCGTCGGGCGTGCTCCATGCAGTATTGTAAGAATAACATTCATTGACGTAACTCATACTGTTACAACCCAGTTAACAGCTGCGATATTTTTCAGGTTACCCGCTAACCTTTCAGTCCGAAGAACGTCTGAACCGTTATCGAAGGTATGAGATCTGCCGTGAGAACAGACATGAAGGGGTTGGTGATGCGCAGGACGGTACTCTTGTCGATGGTACTTCTGACCACCGCCTGCGGCGGCGTCGAAGAGAAGAAGGATGCCATGTTCCGTCAGTTGGGCAAGGCCGCCCTGAACGGAGTCATCCGTCTCGCCAGCTCCGGCGAGGCTCCAGCTGCCGAATCTGTCGTGCGGCCCCAGGAAGTTTCAACGATCGCACTGGCCGAACCTGCCTCAGAGCCGCTCGCTGAGCCCGTCGCAGTAGCGACGGCGGACGCTCCGGCGAAGCCGTTCGAACCCGAGCCGGCTTCCGTCACCGTCGAAGAGCAGAACTCGTTCGAGTATTCATTCGCGCGCATGGACATCCATCCGGCGCCGGCTCCATCGAGACGCATGCTGGTGGGGAAGCGAGAAACGGAGCTGTTGCGCAGAGAGATCGCGAAGCTGGTGGAGGTCAATCGCGTAGAGGTCGGGCTCGGGTTGAAAGCGCACGAGACCGCGGTCGCCGGCTCCAGAATTGCTGCTGCGGCACTGGCCGAACGGCCGCGGCAAATCGCCCACTTCGAGATTCTGTTCGCGGATGAGCACGAGAAGGCTCGCCGCCTGATTCCGCCGCCTCCTGTGGTGGCACCGGTAGCGCCCGTGAAGGAATGTGCCACGCAGGAGCGGACCGCCAGCTGATCGGGAGTCGGTCGTCTCCAACAGGAGTGGGAAGAGGGCGCGGAGCGGGACATCGGAATGCCCCGCCATAATGGCCAGGCTTCAGGCGCGTCTGCTGAGCCGCGGCTCCGCACGATCATCGGACTCAGTCTCGTCGACGCAGTGCAGATCCCTTCGCCTCTCGAGATCTTCCTTCACCGCCTTCTTGAACTGTTCAATCCCACCGCGAGCGAGCATTTCTTTCCGGTAGCCGGCGATCTCGACGACTTCAAGCCGCATGCTGATCTTCTTGAACGCTCGCGGCATGCGGCCCGGAATCTGGACATGGTGCAGGCCCCGGCTGTAAGCGATCAGCATCCGCCCCTCGGGGATGGCTTCGAGGATGTCGGCGATCCCGCCGCGCATGGTCATCGGCTGACCCTGAAGATCGAGGCCATTCGCCCGCTTCATCCTGCCTTCCGGAAGGATGATCACCATCGAGTCCCTCGAGATTCGCTGCAGGACGGCGTTCCAGGTGTGATCGCGCTCGCGGGTGATCGACACCACGTGGCTCGCGACGAAGCGGAAGAGGGCCCCGACGAACGGGCGCCGGATCGTTTTCTCGGCAGCCGGGACGACGCCGTATCGGGCGATTCGCCAGACGAAGGCGTTCGGCACGGCGCCGACGAAGATCGGCTCGAACAGACTCGTATGGTTGAGGAAAGCGACGAGACGGATGCCTCGCCACGGATGATCCGGAACGTCTCCGACGAATCTCACGTCGTGGCGGTAGAACACCCGGCTGATCGCCTTGATGGTGAGCAGCAGAGCGAAGACGAGCAGGCTGCGCAGGTATCCGATCGGGTGAGGGTACAACAGATGAAGGGTGAAGAGTGAAGGGTGAAGGGTGAAGGGTGAAGAGTGAAGGGTGAAGAGTGAAGGGTGAAGAGTGAAGGGTGAAGGGTGAAGGGTGAAGAGTGAAGGGTGAAGAGTGAAGAGTGAAGGGTGAAGAGTGAAGGGTGAAGAGTCATCCTGAGCGCGGCCCAGGATGACTCATCGATGCCGCGCGGCACGCTCTTACTTCTGGAGCCGCTTTTCGAGCTCTTTCAGCCGCGTCTCGACCTCGCGAACGCGTTCCTGAACGCGGCTGCAGTCCTGAAACTGCTCGACGCGCGCTTTCCACTCAGGGCTGTTGAAGTACTCACCGATCTTCTCCGCAGACTCGATCGCCAGACCCCTTGCTCGAATCATTTCCGGAGTGATGACCGCGCCCATGTCCACGCTGAATGGCTCCCGCTCTGCAATCGTGAGAAAGGCGTGCTGGCGAACGCCGCCGCGGACGAAGTCGATACGAACGGACTCGCCCGCCTTCTTCTCCCGGATGCCCCGGGTGACGTCGCCAGTGCTTTCGACTTTCTGGCCGTTCACCGCCGTGATCACATCGCCGACACGGAGACCGGCTTTGGCCGCCGGACTGTCTGCAGCGACCTTGGAGATGAGCGCGCCGGCATCGCCGCCTCCGAAGTGAGTTCTGAGCTCGGGCGAGAGATTCACCAGATTCACGCCGATATACGTTCTGGAAAGCAGAGCTCCGGGTTCCAGGGCGAAGACTTTGCTGTCCTCGTTCAAAAACACCTGTCCATCACGGACGATGACCTGCTTCCTCTGCTTGTTCTCCTTCGCATCCTGAGCCATGACTGCCGGACTCAAAAGCGCGATGGCGAGCACTGCAAAAATGGCTTGAAACGGTTTGCGTCTGTTCATTTACTACTCCTCTCTGGTGTGGGATTGAGTTGCGATCAGAAGTCTGTCGTGATTTTTGCCGATGTCTGGCGCACGTCTCGGTTCCCGGCGCGGACGTCGCCGAGCTCTCTCATGTCGAGGTAGAAGTCCGCATCTTCGGTTCCTCCCACGTACAGCACGGGCTCATAGGTGGAGGTGATCTTCTTGAGCTCTTCGAGCTCGCTTGCAAGCCGCTTCTGCTCGGCGCGAAGCGCTTCGAGCCGGACTTCCTCGCGTCGCTGCTGAAGGTACTGACCACCTGCAGCGGCCGTGATGAGCAGCGCTGCAATCGCCGCGGCTGCGAAGCTTCGCAGGGACCGGCGCGGCTCCTGCGGCTCGAGCCTCCTAATCACTGAGGCCGTAAAGTCACGAGAGGCGGCGTTCCGGGGGAGCGACCGCAAGGCCTTCTCGATGTCCTGTTCCATGATCTTCTCCATTCCAGTAGGGGGCGAGCATCTGCCGGAGAAGCTCCCTGCCCCTGGCGATACGTGATTTGACGGTTCCGATCCGGCATCCCAGTGCTTCAGCAATCTGTTGGTGCGACCACCCCTCGATTTCCCTCAGGACCAGAGTCGCCCGGTACGGCAGAGGAAGCCGCTCGAGCGCTTCGGAAACTTTCTGCCGGACTTCATGTTCGAGCAACGCCCTCTGCGGCGATTCGACGGGAAGCTCGCTTCGCGAGACCAGTGTGAGCAGCCGAGACCACCGGCGGCTCCTCCGCTCCTCACTCCTGTAGTGGTTCGTGGCGATCCGGAACAACAGCGGTGCGAGGGATTCCCGGTCGCCATATCTGGCGGCGGCGCGATAGAGCTTCACGAAGGCTTCCTGCGCGATCTCCTCCGCGCGGCTGTGGTCGAGGCAGAGGTGGGTCAGATAGTTCACCAGTGAGTCCTTGTGACGATCGACAATGATTGCGAAGGCGTCCGGATCGCCGTTACCGGCTCGGGTGAGCAGTTCGCCTTCTGTCGGGCCGTCCATTCACTTCATTAACGCCCGAGCGGGACAAAGGTTCCTGAGGACGAATGGAGAATTGAGAATTCAGAATTCAGAAACGAGCGGGATCGTGCCCTTTCTACATTCTCAATTCTCAATTCTCAATTCTCAATTCTCAATTCTCAATTCTTCAGTGAGAAAATGCCGGACTCATGCTTTTTTCTAACCATCGCCATGCTGCTGCGTCTATAGGCTCAGAAGGATGCTGGATGGAACGCAGTTCCGCGGTCTGGCAGTCGAACTTCTGAACAGTCGAATCGTGTCAGACGGGCAACTGCAGCGACCTTCAGAGCGGGGCCATCCGGCCTCCGACGACGCGCAACTGGCCATTGCGTGTGCGAAGGGTGAGTCCATCGCCTTCGAACGGATTTACCGGGAGCATGGAGAACGCATGAAAAGCATCGCTTTCAATCATCTCGGGAATGTCTCGGATGCGGAAGACGCCGTTCAGGAGACGTTCCTGAAGGTTCACAGGAGTGCCTCGGGATTCCAGGGCGGATCGGCTTTCTCGACCTGGATGTATCGGATTCTGATCAACACCTGCTGCGACACGCTCCGGCGCCGGAAGGTCCGACCGGAGGAAGCGGCGCTCGAGTCGATCCTCGGAAGGACCGAAGAGTCGGAGGCCCCGAAGGACAGCGCATTGGCTCTGTCGCTGCGGAAGGTCATCGGCGAGCTCTCGTCCCAGCGCCGGAGTGTCTTCATTCTTTATGAGGTCGAAGGACTCAGCCATCGGGAGATCGGCGAGATTCTCGGGATCCGGGAGAGCTACTCGAAGTGGCTGCTCTTCATGGCCAAACAGGATCTGCGCACGATGTGGAACGAGTCTCGTTAGGAAACGTCATGAAACGAACATGTCATCGAAGTGAAGAGTTGCTGCTGCAGGGAGATGCGGATGCGATGCGGGGGCTGGAGCGCCATGCCGGCCGGTGTGCCGACTGCGCGAGGGATCTCGAGGACTGGAAAAAGCTGTCGGCCGCAGCGGCTTCGTTGCAAAGCCGCTGGAGCAGCGACGCGCTCTGGCCGAGGATCGAGAAGAGTCTCGCGGGCGCGATGGACGGATCGGAAAAGAGCGACGCGCGATACGACGTCCCTCCGTTCGACGAGTCTGCCGACCGTGAATATCTTCTGTTCGAGCAGGGCCGGCGCTTCGCACGGGAACGAGGCGGCATCGTTCGCTCGTTCGAGTCCCGCTTCGGAGGAATCGCAAAGATGGCGGCAGCCGCGCTGCTGGTTCTGGTGGTTGGAGGCGGCTCATTCTTCGTCTGGAAACGCCAATTGAACTACGCCCCGCCGGAGTTCGAGCAGTGGGTACTGCAGGAAGCGGCGCTGCAGGAAGTCGAGCAGGCCGAGCAGAAGCATATGGCTTCGATCGACCGGCTTGCCGAGCTCGTAGAGCCCACCCTCGGAAATGCGGACACGCCTCTCATGATGAGCTATCGGGAGAAGCTCGTGCTGCTCGACGATGCCATCCGCGAGTGCAGGTCCCAGATCAATGAAAACCGACAAAACGCACACTTGCGCCGTCAGCTCCTCGCGATTTACAGCGAGAAGGATCGCACGCTGCGGGAGCTGATGAAGGAGAACGTCGATGTTCAGCAATAGAGTCAACGCGGCACCGGGTCGCCGCATGCGTAGCATCGCCCGCCTCTCGCAGATGATGTTTCTCTGCTTTCTGCTAGTGGGGTCTGCAACGGCGCACGCTGCCGAAGTCGTCAGAAACTTCGAAAGGACGCTGCCGCTCACCGGGTCGTCGGTGAGCGTGAACAACCGGTTCGGCAATGTCGACATCCGTACGCACAAGTCAGGCGAGGTTGCTGTCAAGGGCGTGATCCGCGTGTCCGCGTCAAGGCAACAGGACGCCGAGGAGCTGATACAGGGGATCCGGATTGTCGCGGATAGCGGCGCGTCGGGCGTCACCATCCGGACCGAGTTTCCTGAACAGAAAAGCTCGACAGGCCGTAGATCCATCTCGTACTCGGTGAACCTGGCCATAGCGGTTCCGGAGAAAGCGAGAGTCAAGGTCGAGAATCGCTTCGGCAGCGTCAACGCGACGGGGCTGCGGGCGCCATCCGAGATCTCCAACGGGCACGGTAGCGTGAAGTTCAGCGACGGACGGGGTGCGCACACCATCGCCAACGCATTCGGCAGCATCCTGGTCGAAGACAGTGCGGGCGATCTGACCGTTCGCAACAGCAATGGTCCGATTACAGTCCGCAATGTGGACGGTTCGGTGACCGTGACAAACCGCTTCGGACCCGTCGAGGCCAGCGGAATCACCAGGGGCATCACGGTTGCGAATTCCAACAGCAAGGTCGAGGTCGTCGACAGTTCCGGCACGGTCACGATCGCCAATTCCTTCGGTCCCGTCGGCGTCGCGCGGATTCGCGGCGACGTCACGGTGGCCAACAGGAACGGGAGTGTGGAAGTCCGCAACTCGGAAGGCGATGCGGATCTGCAGTCCTCGTTCGGCTCGATCCAGTTCTCGGACCTGGGAAAGAACGTCACGGTCAACGGCCGCAATTCGAAGATCACGGGAAAGGGTGTGGCCGGGAAGGCCACGGTGTCGACTTCGTTCGGAGCCGTTGTCCTCAGCGGGATCTCGGGACAGACGACGGTCTCCAACCAGAATGGGGACGTCACCGTCGAAGACCTGCGCGGAGGGGCGACGATCGACACGCGGTTCGGACTCGTCAAGGCGGGGCGCGTCACCGGTAATCTGACGGTCGAGAATGCGAACGGAGGGGTGAACGCCAGCGGCATCACGGGAGCAACGAAGGTGAAGACGTCCTTCGGCCCCGTTTTCCTCAGCCGGATCGACGGAACCATCGCGGTCGAGAACCAGAACGGCGCGATCGAGGTGGGTGGCCTGGCAATCGGCGCGTGCCGGGACATTTCGCTCAGAACGACGTTCGGTTCGATCGTCGCGGATGTGCCGCAGGCCCCGGGCTACGCAGTCAATGCACGGACATCCTTCGGCAAGATTTCGTCGAGCTATCCCATCGCCGTTCAGGGAGAGATCAGCAACAACGTTCTTCGTGGAAAGATCGGGCAGGGGAACTGCGTGCTGGATTTGCAGAATCAGAACGGGAACATTCAGATCGGCAAAGGCCAGTAATGTAAGTCCCCGTGCGGAGTCGTCGGGCCCCCGCCCCGAAAAGGGCGGGGCTTTTCCATTGGCCAGCGAATTCGGCCCGCCATGTTCAATACTCGGGCTGCCTCGCGAGGAGACATGACGGGATAGAATGTGGAGCTGTGAAGCTGCACGAGATGTCGCCCCATACCCGTTTCGCCGATCGTGCGGAGCAATATGCCCGTTACAGACCCGACTACCCCGCGGCGGCCATCGATGCCGTGCTCGACGGCTGCGGGCCGGTGGATCAGATGCGAATCGCAGACGTCGGGGCCGGGACAGGCATCTCGTCCCGCATGTTCAGCGAGCGGGGTGCAGCCGTGATCGCGGTGGAGCCGAACTTCTCGATGATCCGTGTTGCCGGATGGAATCCCAGGATCCGTTTCATTGCAACGGGCGCTGAAGCAACGGCACTGCGTTCCTCGTCAGTGGACCTCGTCTGCAGTTTTCAGGCGTTCCATTGGTTCGACGCCGAAGCTGCGCTTGCGGAGTTCCATCGGATCCTCCGACCAGGTGGGCGGCTTGCTCTCATCTGGAATCAGCGGGACCGGACGCACCCGTTCACCGAAGCCTACAGTCTTCTGGTTCATGAATTTGCCAGTCAGCATCCGGCCGAGGAGCGGCAAGGTGCCGCAGATCCGATCTTTGCCACTCCCTGGTTTCGAGATGCCGGGCAAGTGAGTTTTCCTCACGGGCAGGCTCTGAGTCTGGAAGATCTCATAGGACGCGCCCGCAGTACATCCTATCTGCCGTCTTCCGGCGAGCTTTACGAGAGATTGCTGGGCAGGCTGGCCGAACTTCACGCGCAATGGAGGGATGACCGAGGTAAAGTGACGCTGGATTATCGTACGGACGTTTACCGCGCTGCGCGCTCGGAAGACTGACGGCCCGGAGACGATTCGGAGGTCGGCGATTCGGCCTGCATGTGTCGGAGCGTGGGCGGGCCGGCGAACTTGCGAGATCACCTATTGACTCCGCGCATTGTCGCTGCTAAGTTTCTAAGAATTTTACATTTACAGTACATTACATCCGCGCAGACTGTTGGTCGAGTTCGACAGCCATGGCTGTCTCAGGAGGCTTAGATGCAGCGATCACGTACCATCCTTTCGATTTTCTGTGTCCTGATTTTTGCTTCGACGCTCTGGTCTCAATCGACGGGTCGAATCAGTGGAAGGGTAGTCAAGCAGGCAGGAGGCGGCGGGATCGGAGGAGTAGTCGTCGTCCTCAACGAGCTCGGTCAAGCTACGCTGACGGACTCGAACGGCGCATTCACGTTCGACGGAGTACCCCCCGGCTCGTATACGCTCTCCTACACCGCCGGTGAACGCGTCGAGAGTGGCAGCGTCCAGGTCGTCGCAGGCTCGACCGCCCGTGTCGACAAGAGTGTCGACTGGCAGCTCAGTTTTGCCGAAGAGGTGACCGTCTACTCCGCCTCCCGGCAGGTCGAGCGAATCGTCGAAGCGCCGGCGGCGGTCACGGTCATCGCGGAGCAGGAGATTGCTCTGGCCGCACCGACGGGCCAGCTTCCCAAAGTTCTCGAGTCTGCACCCGGCGTCGACTTCACCCAGAGCGGCGTCTATGACTTCAACTTCAATACGCGCGGGTTCAACAGCTCTCTGAACCGGCGCATCCTGACCCTGATCGACGGGCGGGATCCCGCCGTCCCGTTCCTCGGTGCTCAGGAGTGGGGCGCGCTTTCCTATCCGCTCGATGAGATGTCCAGCATCGAGCTGGTCCGCGGCCCCGGTTCGGCACTCTACGGAGCGAATGCCTTCAACGGCGTGCTCAACATGACCACCAAGCAGCCCCGCTACAGCGAGGGCGGCAAAATCCAGCTCACCGGCGGGGACCTCTCCACCTTCCGCGGCGACTTCCGTCTGGCCAACGAGATCGCCGACGGCTGGTATTACAAGTTTGTCGGTGGGTACCAACAGGGTGAGGATTTCGGGCGGTCGCGAAACGTCTCGGTCGAGTACAGCGTGCCCTGCGGACCGCTGGGTGGTTCGAACTGTCTGCGGCGCGAGGCGCGGCCTCTTGCGTTGACGGAAAACGAGATCGCCTTTGCAGGCGCCCGGCTCGACAAGTATTTCGAGAACGGCCACGCGTTCACAGTCGAGGCGGGTGGCGCCACTCTCGAAGGCCCGATCTTCCAGACCGGAATCGGCCGGGTTCAGGTCACCGATGTCGAGCGTCCCTGGACGCGGCTGAACTACAACACGCGACACTGGAACGTCTCAGGCTACTACGATTCGAGGAAAGCCAAAGACCAGGTGGCGCTCGCGTCAGGCGCCCTGCTGTTCGAGGACTCCTCCAACCTTCACGGTGAGATTCAGGGCAACTGGGCATTCGCCAACAACAATGGCCGCATCGTCGGCGGCGTCGCGTATCACGAGCAGGATATCGATACGGCGAATCGCGCCGGTGTTCAGACGCTGATGACCCAGGCGCGAAAGGAGAATCAGGAGGCGGTCTTCGCGCAGCTCGATTACAGCTTCACCCCGCAGCTCAAGGCCGTCGTCGCGGCCCGTTACGACGAGAGCACGCTGCATGACGCTCAGGTATCTCCGAAGGCGGCGCTCGTCTTTTCGCCCCATGCGAATCATGCGATCCGCCTGAACTATAACGAAGCGTTCCAGACTCCGAACTACTCGGAGTTCTTCCTCAGCGTACCGGCTGGCGCTCCCATCAATCTCTCCGCGCTCGAGAATGCTCTGGCGCCGTTCCTTGGCGGCGTCCCGCTGGGCTTCGGGTTCGTTCCGATCATCGCTTTCGGGAACCCTACCCTGGAGCCCGAAGAGATCACCAGCTACGAGATCGGCTACAGCGGCATTTTTCAGTCGCGGCTCTACCTGACGGCTGACTATTACCAGAACGAAGTCACTAACTTCGTCACCGATCTGCTTCCCGGCGTCAATCCGGCATTCGGAAGGTATGCGCCTCCGGGAGTTCTCCCTCCGCAGGTGCAGGGAATCATTCTCGCCCAGCTTCAGGCGAATCTACCGGCCGCGGTTTTTGCAGGGTTGACGAACCTGCCCAACGGCGCTCCCGCGGTCGTCTTCTCGTATGCCAATGCCGGGAAGGTCGATACGCAGGGATTCGAGATCGCGGCGAACTACTATCTGACGAACACCTGGGTTCTCGACTTCAACTACTCCTGGTTCGACTTCGACGTCAAAGAACAGGCTCTGGGCGATGTGCTGCTTCCCAACGCCCCGGAGCACAAGTTCAATGCGGGAATCGGGTATCGCAGTTCGCGCGTGGATGTCAGCCTCAAGTACCGCTGGGTCGACGACTTTTTCTGGGCGGCCGGCGTCTTTCAGGGGGATGTTCCCTCATACGACGTCGTGAACCTTGCGGCAAATTACCGGCTGTTCGACAACGTCTCGCTCGGCGCGAATATCAGCAATGCCCTCAACAACAAGCACTGGGAGACCTTTGGCGGAGACATCCTCGAGCGCCGCGCCCTGGCGTTCGTCGGCTTCACCTGGTAACAGCGTCAGCGACCCGAAACCCTCTCCCCGTGTGAACGGGGAGAGGGCTCGTAGCGATTGCGTCA
Source organism: Thermoanaerobaculia bacterium (assembly GCA_041748075.1). Lineage (GTDB taxonomy): Bacteria > Acidobacteriota > Thermoanaerobaculia > Gp7-AA8 > Gp7-AA8 > JBGSYJ01. Next base: position 1,611 of record JBGTDX010000168.1, on the reverse strand, counting down.
TCCTGAGTTCCCACAGCACATGCGCCTTCTCTAGGCGCTCAGGATGACAAGCGGAACGGCTGGATTCGTTCTCTCCTCACTTGTCGTTTTCACCTCTTCTTCACCGGAATCCCACACGGCCTGCGTCTCGAGCTCCTATAAGAGACTCAGGAGACTTTCATCGTGGGACGACTGCAGCTCACCGCATCTTCATCTGTCGAGACAATCAAGACCGGTTCCCCGCGCGAGAGTCTCGCTGGCGGAAGCGTCAAGGGCAGCATTCTTCGCGCGCACGTCCAGTGGGTTGCCGAGCAACGGTCCCCCGGTGATCTAGCCGACCTCCGGGATGCGCTCCCCGGCGAGATCAGCCATGAGCTCTCGAGCTTCGTACTGAGCTCGACCTGGTATCCGTTCAGCTGGCTCATCGGGCTCGACCGCACGATGATCGATTTGTTTGCCACGGACGAGAGCGACCTGCTCGCGGAGCTCGGGCGATACTCGGCGCGCCTCGATCTTTCCCCCATCCACCGGCTGCTGAATTTCAGGAACCCTCACGAATTCTTCCGGCTCTCGGCAATGCAGCACTCCCTGCTGCGCGATTTCGGATCTGCCGCTTACGAGCCGGCTGGAGAGCGGCAGGGAACGATGGTACATCGCCACTACGGATGTTTCAGTCCGGTCGACTGCAAGACGTTCATCGGCTACTACGAGCAGGCCATCTGGTCGCACGGGCCTCGTCAGGCATTCGTGGAAGAACTGGAATGCCAGTGCCATGGCGCGAGGAACTGCAGGTTTCAGCTCAGCTGGCAGTGACGAAGGTCACCCGGCGAATTGGCCACGTGAAGCCGCGGGCCGGTTGTCAGTTCCAGCGCACTCGTAGCTTAATGGCCGTACGGTGAGCTTATTGATCGCTATCAACCACTTTTGCTGAGGGCGCATTTTTCTTCACGGACTCTATGCCATTATCGCGAGACGACTCGGATTCATACAGCTCACTAGTTCCGATAATCTGGCTATTGGCTGCCCTCAGATTGAACATGTACTTGCCTGATGATGATTGTTTTCTTTCATAGCGCTCATCATCTGGAGAATTCTTCTTTACGGATTCTATTCCGTTATTACAACCAGCTTTATCTTTATAGCCCTCGCTTGCGAGGATGACCTGGCCATTCGATGCTTTCAGTCTAAAACGAAACTCAGCCGCTTTATCTTTATAAGTTTCAAATGTTCCTGACATTTCTTAATCTCCTGTTCCTGTATTCTATGCTAACGGATCAGCACTCAGCGCCATACTTCGGAGCGTTACGGATGGAAGCGTAGTCTGGCGAACAGCCGTACGGAACCCAGACGCGACGACTTTGGGCCTCGGTACCACGCAGCTGCTTCCGCGAGTTCGATGCGCGCCTCGGAAAGCGCCGGGTCGCGTCACGGCATGTGTTTCTCGAGCATCGGCAGGTAGCGCTCTTCGAGAATTCGATGGTGGTTCGATGGTGGGGTCGTAGCTTCAGTCGATCATGAGATGAACGTAACCTCTACTCGCTGTGGACGCGTGCCGCTCATCGCATCAGAACTTTCCATTCCGAGGAGCTTTTCGGCGTGATTTCGTAGAAATGTTTGCGATTCTCCGAGACC
>JBGTDX010000167.1:0-42249 GCA_041748075.1 Thermoanaerobaculia bacterium | reverse complement strand
GGCGGAAGCGGTGGCGGAAGCAGCACGCCGCCGGCTCAGGACTGATGACCGGATAGAAACCGGGAGTCAGGCCGGCTACGACGAGCTGTCGACCTCCTGTGCGTTCTCGGCCGTCTCCCCGCCGTGAATCCCGAGGTATCTCACCGAGCACTCCGCAAACCCTTCACACCGGACGCAGTAGCCGTCCTGGTGCTCGGGCTTGTAATCCGCCGGGGGACAGATATTCACTCCTGGCACGATCTCGGGGCGGATGGATTCGGCCAGTTCCTCCACCTTCGTGGGCGAACCTGAGGCCAGGGCCTCCTTCATTGCGGCGAAGCGCTCGAGATTCCTCGACGCTGCCGACTCGGCAGCGGGAGTCACGACGGGAGCCGGTGGAACGAAGGATTTTCGAGCCTGCGGGATCCGGATTCCCGGCCGGAACCGCCAAAGGAACCATCCATAACTCAGGAGCGCGCCGCCCAGAGCCGCAAGGCTGTCGGGCGAGCGCATCGCCGCACCGAATAGCAGGAGTCCCGCTGCAATGTAGCCGAGCCACCGGACCTTCATCGGAAGAACGAAGAAGATGTAGAACACCTGATCGGGATAGATCGTTGCGAAAACGAACAGCAGCGAATAGCTGATCGCGAACGAGCCGAGAACTGTCAGGTTGAGTGCGAAAGCCACGGCAACGGAACCGAGATTCGAGAGGAGCAGCAGAGTGATGAAATCCACCGTTCCCCACTCCTCCTCGACGGCGGATCCCATGATGTAGCCGATCAGAAGAGTGAAGAAAAGCGACAGAGCGGGGCTCCCGAGAAACGACCCCTGAACGAACTGGAACGTGAAGAGCCGCCAGACCTCGCCGGATAGAACGGCGCTGCGATCGAACGAGAAAATCGCCCAGTAGCGCTGAGCGTCCTGCATCTGAAGAAAGAAGAATGCGATGTACAGAAACAGGACGACGTAGATCGAGTGGAGGTTTTCTTTCGAGGTTCGAATCATGATTGGATAGCGGCCGGACCACGGGCGCGAATTATCGAGAACAGCCGGAACGCCCGGCCGATTTCGCCCGCCCGCAGAGGCTCTTTTCGGCTACGGCTGTACCTCGCCGAGGTTCTGAAGCGCGATCGTATCCCCGACGGCAAGATTGTGAGCCCTGGCCTCGCCTGCAGCCAGCTCCAGAACGTAGCTGGAAATCGCTTCCGGCGCGTATGTGGGACACGGATCGGCCCGGCAGGGAGGGACGTCCGAACGAATCGCCACGATCCGGCCGCTGGTCTCGAGCCAGATCATATCGAGCGGAATGAGCGTGTTTTTCATCCAGAACGGATACTCACCCGGCTGGGGAAACAGGAACAGCATGCCCTGACCGGGAAGAAGGCTCTCCCGATACATGAGCCCTTGCGCGCGAAGCTCGTCGTTTGTGGCAAGCTCGAGTCTCACGGTGAAACCATCGGGAAGGACAGCCGTCGGACCGGAGGCCTGCGCCGGAATCGCAGGAGTCTCGGAAGGAGGCGATTGTCGCTGAGACTCGCAGCCGCCAGACAGCAGAGCGACGAGGATTACCACCATCACCGCACCCTTGTGCATCTCAGCTTTCTTCAACGGCTTCCACTCCACCCTCGACTTTGCTGTCCTTCGGAATGAGGTCATACTTCTTCGCATAGTAGCGAAACGAGCGGAACGACATCTGAAGCAGTTCAGCTGCCTGACTCTGCACACCATTGGTTCGCGAGAGAGCTTTGAGCATCATGGTCTTTCCGATTTCCTCGAGGTGATTTTCCAGATTGATGCCCTCTGGTGGAAGCTCGTAGCGCTCTTCGTGAATCGACACCCCGAAGACGACATTGTCGGGTAGAGATCGCGTCATGAGGACATCGGACGTCTCGAGCGCGATCATCCGTTCGATGACGTTCTCGAGCTCGCGAACGTTTCCCGGCCAGCTGTAGCGCTCGAGGGCCTTCATCGCATCGACAGATATCTTCCGCACGGGAAGGCCGTTCGCGGTGCTGTACTTGCTGATGAAGTGATGGGCCAGCAGCGGGATGTCCTCTCTCCGGTAGCGCAAGGGCGGAAGCTCGATCGGTATGACGTTGATCCGGTAGAACAGATCTTCGCGGAACGTGCCGGCGGCGATCGACTCGACCAGATCCCGATTGGTCGCGGCAATCACGCGGACCTCGACAGGCACTTCCTCATTACCACCGACCTTGCGCAGCGTTCGCTCCTGCAGAACCCGCAGCAGCTTGATCTGCATGACGGTCGACATTTCGCCGATCTCGTCGAGAAAGATCGTTCCTCGCTCAGCTTCCTGGAAAAGGCCTTTCTTTTCGCGGATCGCGCCCGTGAACGCGCCCTTCTCATGGCCGAAGAGCTCCGACTCGAGAAGATTCTCCGGCAGAGCACCGCAATTGATCGAAACGAACTTGCCGCGTCGCTGTGAGCGATAGTGAATGGCCCGGGCGATGAGCTCCTTGCCCGTCCCGGACTCTCCCGAAATCAGCACCGTCGAATTGGTCTCGGCGATGCGCGAAACCACCGAAAAGATCTCCTGCATCTTGCGGCTCTTGCCGGTAATGCTGGAGAACGTGAATCGCTCTTCGAGCTCCGTGCGGAGATGAACATTCTCCTCTTCCAGCTCCCGCCGCTCCACCGCTTTGCGGACGATGATCTTGAGCTCGTCGTTGTCGAAGGGCTTGCCGATGTAATCGTAGGCCCCTGCCTTGAGGGCCTCGACCGCGGATTTGTGTGAGGTGTCCCCGGTGATCATGATGACCGGAATCTTCGGATTCTGGGCGTGGACCTCACGCAGCAGGTCGATGCCAGACCCGTCCGGCATCATCAGATCGCACAAAATCAGATCCGGCTCGTTCTTCTGCAGCTCCACGCGCGCTTCCGCCAGCGAGCCGGCGCTGCTGACTGCCCATCGCTCGCCTTCGAAGACCGCAGTCAGCACCACACGCAGGGACTCTTCGTCGTCGACGATCAGAAGTTTCAGAGCCCGGCCCCATTTCTCTGTCTCATGATGCGATTATATCGGTATGCTCTCCGTGATGCGGACCAGGCGGGCGTCCTGCCGCACCGGCGAACCTCCGGTACGGAATGAGACTTGCTCGAGCCATACTTCGAGGCCGGATCCGATCAGCCCACGAGACCCTATGAAACCGAAACAGATGCCGCGCCTATTTGCGGCCCTGCTCTGTCTTCTCGCCTTCGATCTCACTGCCCAGGAGGAACCAGCCCGGCTGCTGCTGACCTCGTCCGCCGCCAGTGCAGGTGCCGCCGTAGAAATCGAGATCCATCTCGAAAACTCGCAGTCCAGGATCGCCGCGTTGACGTTCGTCGTCGAATACGACGCTTCCAGGCTCGCATTCGATCTCCGCAGTTCCGGCAGCCGGGTGACCTTCAACCTCCCATCGGGGTTCGTTGCGCACACCTTTCCGATGCCGGAACAGGGCAGGCTCGGGATTGCGATCTACGATCCCGACGCGCCGATCTCCGTGTTGAGCGACGGGCTGCTCGCACGAATCCGTTTCGACGTCGTCCCGAACGCGGAAGGAACGGCGTCGGTTCGGCTCGAGGCCCCACTGGACGCCGCCGACCGCAATGCCGAGACCGTCCCGCTTGCGGGACCTTCGTCGCCACTCGTTCTCCCGCTGAGCTCGGGCAGGCACGAAGAGGCTCGCGGCTCGGCGGACGAAGACGGGCCCGGCGATCGAGAATCGGATCAGAACGTTCCCTCCGCCCAGGAGCTCTTTCCCTCGAAGTGGCTTCTCCCGCTATCGGCTCTACCGGAACCGGAAGGCCACCCGGGGACGACATCTCTGACGATGTCGAATCCGTCAGGTCGGGACGCGCGCGTCCTCATGACGCTCGTGCAGCCATCCGGCACAAGCATGAGCCGCGAGATCGGACTCCGCTCCGGCGAGGTACGCACTCTCGAGGATGTCGTACGGACGATCTCTATGGGAAGCTCGGGCAGCGCGCCGGCACAGGGTGCGGTCCTGATCGAAGCGAGCTCCCCCGATCTGGTCCTGACCGCACGTTCGATCGAGCGCAGAGGGAACGAGGCCATTCACGAGCGCGATCTACCGATCGTCGGGTGGAAGAAGTTGATCCGTACGAATGAAAAACGGACGTTCGTTGTCGCCACCGCGCACGTCGACGAGCCGTTCCTGCTGACTCTCATCAATGCCGGTGATGTGACGACCACGGTGCTGGTGGAAGTGCGGACCTCCGAAGGGCAGACGCTCACGCGGCGGACCTGGACACTGCTTCCCGGCGGCCTGATCGGAGGGATCGACCTTCGGAGCCACGGAGCAGCGCATCCCCGCGACACGCTGCTCATCGAGTTGATCTCATCCGACGAAAGGGCGCGTTACTTCGCGTACATCTCGAGGCGGGACCGGGGAACCGGCGCGCCGTTGCTGCAGATGCCGCGCTGAGAGACCTCCTCGGCGGTCGGTGCTACAGAACTCGCTGCAGGCGCACGAATGAGGGATGCACCGTACAGTTCGCGGTGAGCATGTCCGCCAGATTCTCCGCGGTTTCACGAGTCAATTCTCCTTCCGCAGCCACGCGGATTGCGCACTCGACCCCATCGCGGTAACACGCAGCAAGCAGCCCGCCCCAGCGATTGCCCCAGATGCCCAGCAACTCGAGCTTGCGGCGCAATGTCAGGCGCGGCTGGGCAGCGATCCTGCCGGGCATCACGAACCGATTCTCCAGTCGCAGTCGGTGATCCTCGATTGCCGGATCCACGTAGACTGAATCGCAGGCCGCCGTGGTCTCCGATGAGATCGCCCGGCCGATTCGAGCCCAGTCGAATTGCAGACGACCTCCGTCGACGATCGCAATGCGTTCGACAATTTCAGCGCCCGTGATCTCGCGGAACCGAACGAATGGCGAGCCATCGCCGCTGGTTGCAATACGCGTCGTCGGGAGCGGACTCTTTAAACGTTCTTCACAGGCCCGCATCATCGAAAGCTCCAGCAACGCCTGCCCACGGATCGCTGACGGAACCCAACCTCTCGAGCCGCGACCGAAGAGAGTGCGGACCATCTGCGCCTTGCTGGAGATCGTTCTCAGCGAGTGGCGACGATCCCGCCGGCTCGAAGGTACGAAGTAGTACGCACGCACGCCCGCTTTCTGACCAATACGCGCTGCCCGTGCATTTCGCTGGTCGAACTTCACCGGATTCCATGGAAGATCGAAGTGGATGACGACATTTGCGGTTTGGAGATTGAGTCCTTCGGAGGCGAGATCAGTCGCAACGAGCAGATCCAGCCTGCCCACGCCGAACTGATGAAACGCGTGCTCTTTCGTACAGACATCGCGGTCAACGACGGCTCTGCCTGATGTAACGAGAGCAGCGCGTCGTCCCGGGCGCAGACTCTCGTACACGACCCTTGCTGTCGCTATGGCAGAAGTGAAGATCAGAATCCGCTTATCATCCATGTCCTCACCGAGTGCGATGAGAGCCTGCACCTTGAGGCTGGCTGACTCCCGCAGAATTCCGAGAATCCCTTCGATCGCAGCCAACTCGCGCTCAATCGCGACGACGTCCTCCTCGCTGCCGCCCCCCGGCTGGAACCAGAAGGCCCTGAACATCAAATCCTGGAAGGGCACCTCCTCGCCATGGTCACCGAAAACCCGGAGAAACTCCCGTTTGGTCAAACGGCACCCGTCGGCTCCGGCTTCGAGCGCCCTCCGGTAGAAGCGGCGCTGCCTTACGAGGGACTCGCGAAGGGCAGCCTGGCTGGATTCGAGCCGCTTCCATAACAGCATTCTCAGAAGCCGGCGCTCGCCCGGCCTGACGATCAGCGGAAACCGAAGCTCATCGATGCCGGCAGAGATCTCTTCACCCTGCTCCACTTCAAACGCAACGACTTTGCGTTCGACATCGGAAAAGGCAAGCTTCGCGGGAAGGAGCTCACGCGTCCGCCGTATTACGAGCTCTTCGATCATACGCTGAAGAGGTTCGGACTCCGCCTCAGCGAACAGCCTGGTCAGTGACGGAATCCCTTCCTGTCGCAGGACGTCGTCGGCAGCGTAGATCCGCAACAATGCGAGCAGATCCTCGAGACGGTTGCACACCGGCGTGGCCGTCACAAGAAGGACTGGCTGCCCGATCACTCTGTCGCAAAGCGCGCGATAACGCTTCGTCTGCGGATTCCTGAAACGGTGCGCCTCGTCCACGACGACCAATCGGGATCGATGCGCGCGAATCCCGGCCGGTCTCCGATGCAGCGACTCATGACTGAGAATTGAGCTTTCCAAGAGCTCGAATCGACGGAGAGTTTCGATCCACTGTCCCCGGAGCGATGCTGGAACAATGAGCTCCAGATCCAGCCCTTCTCTGTGGAACAGCAGAGCTACCGCCGCGGCAACGAATGACTTTCCCATACCCGGTTCGTCCGCAAGGATCGCCCCACCCCGTCTCCGAATCATCTCCATGCTGCGAGTGAGCGCGGTCTGCTGATGCGACGCGAGGAGTGAATGCTCGAATTGCCGCGCGAATCGGGCTCGGATGAATTCTGTGAGGAGCTCACTCCGGTCGATCATCTGACGACTTTATTCCTGTCATGGAACAGGCGCATGGCTGGATGGCGGCGTTCCACCGCCTTCATTCATCAGAGGTTCCTCGAGCCGCACCGACTTTCGTTCGCTCGTAGCGGGCGAGAACTTCCATCTCCCGTTGATCGAGTCCATAGGCCTGCATCACGATGATGTCGAGCGTCTGCTGAACATTTGCGCCAGCCTCGGCCTGCCTGGCCAGCCGGACCAGAGCCTGCTGCGCCGCACTTCCGGACTCGAGTCGCGGGAGCGGCAACGCGGCGATCAGCGAGCCGAAGAAGCGGAAGTGGCGGTCTTTGGCTCGCTCTGCCGTGGACACGCAAAGCGCGCGTGCAACGGTGGAATTGAGCAGCGCTGCGAGCATGTGCGCTTCTTCCATCGATGCGGTGTCGATTGAATACAGAGTCTGGTTCGGTATCAGAGGAAACTCGAATCCGTCGATCCAGGTCGTCGCGGGAATCGCAGCAGCCCGCAGTCCCCGTGAGACGTCCTTCCACGCTACCTTCGGGCCGAGGTGTTCGGCGCGAACCCACGAAAGACGAATCTCCTCGCGATCCATTCCGAGCACCCGCGCCAGCGCGTCCACCCATGCGCACCCGGGGCCCCAGCCGTTCACCGGGGGCCACAGCATCCACGTGGAGGCCTCCGCCCTCCATGCCCGGAGGTCGCGTCCCCGTATGGTCCGGCAGACAGCGGTTCGCGGAATCTCGATGCCCATCGCCGGCGAAAACAGGTTTCCAGCAGGATGCGTGACGAGTTCATCGAGAAAGAACTTTCGATTCGCTCCCGTCTTCACTCCCATGACCGGGTTGCGTCCCAGAGTCTCCGCGAGCGTCGGATGCGCCTGCCGCATTTTATGAATGACTGAGCGGACTTCCGCAGGAACCAGAAGCCACGGCGAGCCGTCACCGTCCAGAGGCACAACGGATTGGTCAACGGTGCACGAGTATCCGTCGCTGCCGATGTCAACACGAGCAGAGCCGCGACGTTCTTTCCGCATCATCAACGACATCGGGAACGTATCCGCATCAAACAGATTTCTGGCCCGGTGACTCCAGTCGTGAACTGCGACGAGCTCAGTCTCGGTCATCAGAATCGAGCGAAGCCGCGATGCATAGGACGCAGTCGCGACCTTTGCGGGAACGAGCAGAGATATGACTCCGCCCGGACGCGCAATCTGCATCGACTTCTCGCAGAATGCGACCGCGAGATCAGGTTGCGAAAATCCCTTCGCCGGCGCGCGGAAGGTGCGATAGCGCTCCTGAAGCATGGCTCGTATCGCCGGCGGAATACGGCTGCTTCGTACCCAGGGAGGATTCCCCATGACCAGATCGAAGCCGCCCTCGGACATCACGTGTGCGTAGTGGACCTCGAACGAAAAGAATCCCAGTTCGCCACGGCGCACTTTCTTCAATTCCCTCTCGAGACCTTCGATGCGCCGGCGGAGGTCCGATGCTCTCGTACGGGTCGGCCGGGATTCCGGGGCTCGATCGACACCCGGTAAAAGCGTCTGTGCGTCGGGCCGACGCAGCTCGGCTCTGTCCGCTGAGATCGCCTTGCCGATCAACGCTTGAGCCAGACTCCTGTCCGCCTCCCGCAACGCGCGGGAGAGGTGAGGTTTCGCCTCCGTGCTGCATCGACGGTAATTGCCGAGCATCAGAGCGCGAGCACGCAGGGCATACGACCACTCGCGATAGATCTCCCCGCGGCCGTCGCCCAGAAAGTCGAGGGCTCCAAGCAGAGCGCTGCCCTGAAAAATGTTCCGGTCGAGGTTCGGCAACGGCGGAATCGAATTGATCTCGGCATCCGACTCCGAGACGATCGCCAGCCAGAGTCGCAGCTCGCACAGGCGAACCGCCTCAGGCTTCAGATCGACACCGTGGATCGAGCTCTCCACGATTCGCTGGCGCAACCGGTCCTCGATGCTCACGCATGCGCGGAGGGAGAGTCGTCGCTGAAGCGACTCTATGACCCGCACTGCAGACAGAAGGAAGGCTCCGGAGCCGCATGCGGGATCGATGATCTTCAGAGTGCCGAGCCGCTCGAGCAGTTCGGCCGCCATCGACTGACTTACACGACCTCCGAGCTCTTCTGAGACGGAGAACGATTCGATCAATTCCTCCCGCCCCTCGAGCAGCCACCGCAGAATCGAATCGCCCGCAAGACGGTCGACGATCTCGCGCGGAGTGTAAAAGCTGCCCGATGCGAGCCGATCTTCACCAGCCATCAGTGACTCGAATACTCTCCCCAGCATCTCGGGATCGATATGCGCGTCTTCTTCTTCACCTTCCTCGGTCGAGAACGAGAAACGTTCGAACACCCCTTCGATCACCTGGTGGAGCAGCGCGTTCGACAGGCTCACTTCATCATGGCGTCTCTCGAACGACGACTTGTCGAAAAGACCGCCGTTCAGATAGGGGATCGAGCCCAGAGCGCGGGCTTCGGCATCGCGCTGCGTCCGTGGCCGGTTCAGACACCCAAAGAACAACCGCGTCAGACGCGATGAGAAGAACTCTTCTCCATGGGCGACTGCAGCGTGAAAGTGATCCACCAGGAATCGCCGGTTGGCATCGAGCCATCCCTTCTCCTGTATGAAGTAGAGAAAGAGAATGCGGGAAAGAATGAGGAGGGATTCAGCGCTGATCTCGTCATCCGGCTCCCGGGCGAATTGGGCTCGCAGCTCTTCGCGTATCGCAAACCATGCCTGTCGGAATCGGCGAAAGAACTCCCTGCCGAGACCCACGCGGTCGAGTGCGCGGTCGAAGAGCCGCTCCGGCCCTTCGACATCACCGTTCAACTCGATCATGTTGAACGCTTCGACATCCCGCGTTCTCGGCGCGGCCAGCGAGATCTCCCGGGCCTTCACCCTGCCCGACGCTGCACCCGCGTACATCGCGAGAACGCCTGCAGAAGGAGCAATATTAATTATGACTGGTTTAACAATACAATTAACCTTTTCGTAACTATGTATGAATTTGGCGCACGAATCGCGCTCCAGGACATCCGACTCGAGAGCGAATAAGTGAAGCGTCGGCAACCTGCACAGATGGCTGAGGCGGGACTGCGGCGAGAACGTACACTCGATCCCGATCCGCTCCCATTCGTCGGTGACGATCGGAATCGGGCTCGCCGGGTATCCGATTGCCTCCATCAGTTCGGCAACAGCACGCGTATCCCGGCATGTGATCAGCGATTCCGCGCCGATCATCGCCAGCACCTCCGGTACGGGCTTGCTACACTGGCAGGCTGTCTATGCGAGTCCCATGGGGCTTCCTCAAGCGCGTGCTGGCCGGCTCGACGTTCGGCCTGTACATGGCGCACCTGCTGTACTTCCTGAATCCGCAGATTCCGATCACGCCCCTGCGGCTCGCCACGCTGACTCTCGTCTACGGCATCATCTGCGGTCTTCTTTTCGGCGCGATCCTCTGGCTGCTGCGACTCGGCAGAGTGCGTGTATTCGGCCGTCCCGAGGGTAGTGAGCACCGTCGGTACGGCTTCGGCCTCGTGGTGACCGCTGCATTCGTGTCGGCAGCCGTCTACTGGGCGCACTACATCGTCTTCAGGATCTACCTTCCGAACGGAGCGGTGAGGATCCTTTCGAAGGGAACGAACATCCTCGCCGGCGTCGCGTTCCTGCTGCTCATACTCTGGCTGTACGAACGAAGCAGCAGCCGCAACGTGTCGCGTCTGGTGCTGACTCTGGGCCTTGCACTGATCGCAGTGTCGTCCTTCTTTCTCTACGAACGAAGGGACGAATATCAGAACAATGTTCAGGCCGTCGTGGTGGCGGATGTTGGAACGATCGCCGGCGAGAGACCGGTGATCGTCGTAGCCATTCCGAACCTTCCTCACGACTGGGTCGTGACGCTGATGGGCGAAGGCGTCCTCCCCTTCTTCGAGGAGGTTCGGGACGACGCGTTCTTCACGCGGATCGAGCCCTTCACCGCAACCAGTCCGAAGGCCGTATGGGCTTCTCTCGCCACGGGACAACTTCCTTTCCGCCATGGCGTGACCGGGCGTTACTCGTACCTCACTGCGCTCAATAGTCCGGACGAGCCGTTCCTCATTCTCCCGAGCTGGGTGGGGTTTCGGGCGTGGGGGCTGATCCCACCCGTCGAGAGAATCTCTGCGCCCCTTCCTGCCGGCAGCTCGCTGCCCTTCTGGAGCATGTTCGAGCGGGTCGGTCTCGAAACGGCCGTAATCAACTGGCCTTCCGCGACGACGGACACCACGAGCGCTGCGGCGCTCGTGAGTCAGCAGGAGGTCAAGAGATCCGCCGTTGCGGAAGCACTGCCGGACCACCTGCAGGTGCGCTTCGGCGGCACCGGCTCGAGGAAACCGGAAGTTCTGCAAGCTCTCGCGACGGATCGGCTTGCCTGGGATCATGCCCTCGGAGCAGTCCGCTCGAGGCAGTTCGCACTCACGACCGTCGCGCTGAACGGCCTGTCCGAAGTCCAGGCCCTGTTCGACCTCACCGACAACGCGCTTCCAGCTGCAGACACGGCCAGGGGGGATGCCTTCCGCGCCTACCTGCATCAGATCGATTCTCTTCTGGGGCAGCTTCGCGAAGTCTCTCCCGAAGCGATCGTGGTGATCGTCTCTCCGACGGGTCCGCACCCGCCCGTAATCTTTTCCAACCCCGTTGCTCTGGTCAAAGCCGTGATCGACAGCTTCGACCCCGGGCGCGTCGACGGATTCCTCGCGATGACCGGCCAGGGAGTGATCCACCGGGACGATGCCATGGCGGCGCGCATCGTCGACCTTGCGCCCACGACACTCTTCGCAGCGGGCCTTCCCGTGCCGAGAGACTCGGACGGACGTGTGGTCACCGAAAGTTTCACCAGCCAGTTGCTGGATCAGAATCCGCTGTCGATCATCCACACCTACGACGCGGAGAAACTCATCGTGAGGCGCGCCGGCGGAAACTGATCCGCGAGCCTCGTCCGCGCGAAGCCGGAGCTCTCCAGTCGATCGTGTAGACACACGGATATCGTGAGCAGTCGAATCTTCGAACATGGGACAGCTCCTCGTCTGAACGGATATCGGAGGGGGGCTGCCCGAAGGCAGCCCCGTGGGGCGGGCGGCGCGCTACTGCGCCGTGTTGGAGGGCGAAGCTTTCCCGGATGCCGCGCTCTTCGTGCGTGGTTTCCGAGGACCCTGCAGCTTGGTGCTCAGGGTCGTCTTGCCTTCAGTCACCAGGTGAGGCGAGATGAGCTCGAAGGTCTTGTCACCGATGCCCTTGACCTGCATCAGATCGGTGGTTCTCTTGAAACCGCCGTTGGCCTCGCGGTACTCGATGATCCGTTTCGCGGCGGCTGGACCGATGCGCGGAAGCAGCGCGAGCTGCGTTGCGTCGGCCGTGTTGATGTTGACCACGGCACCCTTCGACGCGGGCTGCGGCTCGGCATCTTCCGCGAGGGCCGGAGCGGCGGTCAAAAGTGTGATCAGAACTGCCAGGACCATGAATGTCAGGGACTTCCTCATTGGGTCTGCTCCTCCTTGGTTCCTTGATTGATTGTGCTTCGGTGAATGACATGGCTTGTTGCTGCTAACTGCTGGTTCCACATGACTGGGCCTGTCAGGCCTATTGAATTGGTTCTCTCCTCTGCACCACCTCCTTTCGCCGGGAGATGGTTCAAGCCGCCCGCCGGAAGCGGCATACGAGTTAACCGATTGTGTGAGAACGTCTTAGACGGAAAGCAAAGGAGTGCGCACTGTCAAAAACTCTTGCCCTCCCGCGAGGCAGCAACAACGTCTGACGCACACCGGCAGGCGGGGGCTCATCGCCGTTCCGGACGAAGCCGGAGGGGGTCCGACCTGCTACCGGTTCGACAGGATCTGTCGCCCGCCCGTCAGGGCCGAGGAAAAGGATCGGGTGAAGAACCTTCTTCACATCGAGCACGCGTGCGAGACTGCGCGCGAGGTGCGCCTTGCCGGATCCCGTCGAGCCTAGCGACGAATTTGCGCTACCCTGTAACGCATCACAAAACAGTCTCGTTCCTCCACCATCCGCTCGGTCGGCATTTCGGCGAAAGCGACCTCGCCCGAGGCGCTCGCCTACGCGACGGATGTCGCGAAAACTCTCCACGCCCGCGGATACGAGATCCTGTTCGATGAGTCCAGCGCGGACGACCTGCAATCGAACCACGCCTACCGCGTTGTGTCGAAGGTGGAACTGGGCACCTCTGTCGATCTGCTCGTGACATTCGGTGGAGACGGTACCCTTCTGTCCGTCGCGAGACACGCGTCAGAACGCGTTCCGATCATCGGTGTCAACATGGGAACACTGGGATTTCTCACCGAGATTCTGGTCGAAGAGTTCCCCGATGTGCTCGAGCGAGTGCTCTCCGGCGATTTCGATGCCGATGCGAGGGTTGCGTTCGACGTATCGGTCAGCGGAACTGACGGAACCGACTTGAACTATCGCGTACTCAACGACGCGGTACTCAACAAGAGCGCTCTGGCCCGCATCGTCGAGATGCGTCTGCATGTCGGAGGGCAGTTCGTTTCGAGTTTCAGGGCGGACGGCCTCATCGTGGCAACGCCGACCGGCTCGACTGCCTACAACCTCTCGGCCGGCGGCCCGATCATCTATCCGACCATGGGTGCCGTAGTCATCACTCCGATCTGTCCCCACATGCTATCGAACAGGCCGATCGTCCTTCCTGACGAGCTCGACATCGTGCTGGCAGTTGTTACCGAGAAGCAGGAAGTTTTTCTGACCCTCGACGGTCAGGAGGGCCTTCCGATCACCGATCAGAACGTCATCACGATCCGCAAGTCACCGCAGTCGATCCTGCTGGTCAATTCACCCGGTAAGAACTACTTCGATGTTCTGCGGATGAAGCTCAAGTGGGGCGACGCGTCCTAGAAGAAGCGGGAGTCGAGACTCAGCGGAGGGAGCGCTCGTACTCGGTGCGCACCGCGGTGACATACGCTCTGGTCTCCCGATAGGGCGGGATTCCGCGGTATTTCTGTACGGCTCCAGGCCCGGCATTGTAGGCCGCCAGCGTCATGTCGAGATCTCCCCGGAACGTATCGAGCAGCATGCGGAGGTATCTCGTGCCCGCAAAGACGTTCTGGCGCGGATCGAACGAATCGGCGATCCCGAGAAACGCCGCGGTCGCAGGCATGAGCTGCATCAGCCCCTGAGCGCCGACCCTGGATACGGCACGGGGATTCATGGCCGATTCCCGCTTTGCGACGGCTACGATCAGCCTGGGATCGACGCCATGGGTCGAGGCCGCTTCGCGGATGATCGCGTGATAAGGACCGCTGGAGGAAGCGTTGAAGGGCGCACTCGACTCGAACAGGCTCGGCCCGTAGGGACGGTAGGAAAGTGAACGGCTCGATCGCAGCGTCACCAGGGCGCGCTCGATGTTGCCGTCAAATTGCACCGCGGTAATCGAGGAGGTGGTGTTCCGGATGACGATCTTGCCCCCCGGCGGAACCTTCGCACCGGGGACATCGCTGGCCACGAATTTCGAGCCTGCCGACAGAGGGGCCACTGCCACAAGGGACAGGAGGATCAGAGACGCCCGGATTTTCATGCAGGTCCCGAGCAACCGGCACACTGGAAGGCTTATTCCGGTGCGCTCGGCCTCGCTCTCGTGCAAAATGGCCCTCGCTCGCCGTCAACCGGCAGGGAGGAGCTTCGTTCATGCACACAGTCCGTTTGATTGCTCTGTTTCTCGTTCTTTCCTTCGCGGTCGTCTCCTGTAAGACTGCGCCCCCGCTCGAGGGCTCCGGAAGCGGGTGGACGGCCAAAAAATACATCGTTCATGCCGGAACGATCCTTACCGGAGACGGCGAAAAACTCTCCGACCAGGGAATCGTCGTCTCAGACGGCAGAATCGTCTCGATCGACGCCTGGACGGAAACCCGAAGCGCGAATCCCGAGCTTCCAGTCCTCGATGCCTCGGGCGCCACAGTAATGCCGGGCCTTACCGACGCTCATGGGCACATCGAGGGACTCGGGCAGTCCCTGGTAACCGTCTCGCTCGTCGACACGAAAAGCTATGAAGAAGTCATCGACCGGATCGCAGCGAGGGCCGCCAGGGCGAAACCGGGTGAGTGGATCCTGGGGCGCGGTTGGGATCAGAACCGGTGGCCGGACCGGAGCTTCCCTACCGCCGAAGCTCTCGACCGCCGCGTTCCGAACAATCCGGTCTGGGTCGCGCGGATCGATGGACACGCGGGACTGGCGAACAGCGCGGCGATGCGTGCGGCACGTGTTACCGCCGCAACCCCGGACCCAGAAGGAGGCCGCATTCTCCGCGACGGCGCAGGCAATCCGACCGGCGTGTTCATCGATGCGGCCGAAGGCCTCATCAATCGCGTCGTACCTCCCGCCACGCGTGAGGAACGAAAGCGGCGGATCGCGGCCGCTGCGGCCAGAATCGCGGCTCACGGCATCACCGAAGTCCACGACGCGGGCGTGGACGACACAACAGTGATTCTGCTCCGCGAACTGACTGACGAGGGCCGACTTCCAATCAGGGTGTACGCAATGCTAGGCGATGATCCGGCGTTGCTCGAGCGCTGGTTCGCAGCCGGCCCGCTCATCGGATATGGCGATCGCGTCACCGTGCGCGCAGTCAAGCTCTACGCCGACGGGGCATTGGGGAGCCGCGGTGCAGCTCTTCTCGAGCCCTACAGCGACGAGCCGGACAACAGCGGGCTGCTGCTTTCCTCGGCAGATCACATCCGCGATGTGGCCCGCCGCGCCCGTCAGGCGGGGTTTCAGGTAAACACGCACGCCATCGGCGACCGCGGAGTCAGGAACGTGATCGATGCATATCAGGCAGCCGGAGTACAGCCGGCTGACCGTTTCCGGATCGAGCATCTTCAGGTCATGGCTTTCGAGGACCTCCCTCGACTGACGAGCCTGGGGATCATCGCCTCGATGCAGCCTACCCACGCAACCTCGGACATGCCATGGGCCGAGCGCCGCGTGGGTCCCGACCGAATTCGTGGCGCCTACGCCTGGCGCACGATTCTCGACGCGGGTGGAATGATCGCGTTCGGGTCCGACTTTCCCGTAGAACAGGTGAATCCCTGGCATGGAATTCACTCGGCAGTCACGCGTCGGGACTTCTCCGGACATCCCCCGGGCGGCTGGTATCCCGGGCAGCGTCTGTCCATCACCGAGGCGATTCAGGGATTTTCTTCAGGAGCGGCCTATGCCGCGTTCGAGGAGGACAGACGCGGCACGATCGCGCCAGGCAAGGATGCCGACCTGACGATCACGGCGAGCGATCCGACCCTCTCCGATCCACAGGATCTCTTCGAGACGAAAGTTCTCTACACGATTGTTGGCGGAAAAATCGCGTACACGCAGGACAGAATGATTCAGGATGACTAAGGGTTCACCGCGAAGCGCCTTGATGATCCAATGATCCGGCGCGCTTCTCCGCAGATATGACCTCACAAAGAAAAAGAGAAGAAGGGGAAACGAAGGAACTCGCTTTCGTTCAGACCGGAGCCGGACGGGTCTTCGTCGGCTGGGGGCCTTTCGAGACGGCAGCCGAGCGCGATCCGGAGCGGCCGGCCTTCTACCGGAACGACTTCTTTCTGAGTGATCGCGAGCCGTGGAAACATCCACACCGCTGGGAGACGATGCCGGTCGCCGAGCTCGCGACCCTCTTCGGCTCGCCTCCTCCGCCTCACATTCTCTGGAATTCGCCACAGCTGGCGGAGTTCGAGGAGCTTTTCACTTCCGCACGATTGGCAATCGAAGGCGGACGGTTCTCGAAAATCGTTCCGGTAGTATTCGAGCACGGCGCCTCAACGAACGGAGGCCGGCCGATTCATCCATACCTGTTATCGCGTCTCGGATCCATTCCAGAGACGCTCCTCTGTTACGGCTGGATCTCGGGAGATTCGGGATTCATCGGCGCAACTCCCGAAATGCTGTTCGCCTCGCGGGGTGAAACGATCGAAACAGTCGCGATCGCAGGTACGAGGCCAACCGGGATTTCGGCCGAGCTGCTCGTCGATCAGAAGGAACGGAAGGAGCACGACTACGTCACGACCGATATCGTCGAGCGTCTCTCGTCCTACGGATCCACGAGAGTAGAGTCGATCGAGGTGATGGAGCTTCCGACGATCTCGCATCTCCGCACCCGGATCCGATTCGAGCCTTCGGGCCCTGCAACGCCGCGATTCGACGAGCTCGTTCATATTCTGCATCCGACGGCGGCTCTCGGAGTGTGGCCACGAAACGAGGAAGGACAGACATGGCTCCGCCGCGCCGACGAGAATGCGGACCGGGGTGCGTTCGGTGCGCCGTTCGGAGTCGAAGCCGAGGACGGCACGGGACTCTGTCTGGTCGCCATCAGGAACATCGAGTGGCGGGATCAGACCCTTCGGATCGGGGCTGGAAGCGGGATTGTCGCTGAAAGCGGGCTCGAAGGGGAGTTCGAGGAGCTTCGCAGCAAACGCGAGCAGGTCCGAAAGCTCTTCGGAATGAACGGCTGACGAGATAGAACGTGCCGGTGAACATCGAGGCAGCATCCCTGATACTGACTGCGGCGTGGGGATCGGGCGTACGTGAGCTCTGCCTCTGCGCCGGATCCCGCAACAGTCCTCTGATCGCAGTGGCTGCCGAGGCAACCGGCTTTCGTCGGCTGGCAGTTCCCGATGAGCGCTCGGCGGCATTCTTCGCCCTCGGTCGCGCGAAGGCCACCGGCCGGCCAGCTGCGGTCATTACGACCTCGGGAACCGCGGTCGCAGAGCTCCTTCCCGCGGTCATCGAAGCGCATTACTCCGGATTGCCGATGCTCCTGATCACCGCGGACCGGCCACGACGCTACAGGGGTACGGGAGCCCCTCAGACGATCGAGCAGAACGGCATCTTCGGACCCTATTGCGAGATCGCGATCGACATCGAGGCGGGAGAGGCGTTTGACCTTTCGAGCTGGACACAGAGCGGTCCGCTCCACCTCAATGTAGCGTTCGACGAGCCGCTCCTCGACGCACGGATTCCGCAACTGCACTTCCACGAAGATCGTGGGCAGCCCAGGTCTCCTGTCCCGGCGTCCAGCCAGACAGAGGCGCTTCAGAGTTTCCTGGAGGATCATCGACAACCCCTCGTGATCGTCGCTCACCTCGAGGAGGCGGACCGCGCTCCGACGACGGCTTTACTTGCCGCTCTCGGCGCACCCGTCTATGCAGAGGCCTTGTCCGGACTTCGAGAGTCGGAATCGCTGCGTGACCTGCTCATCAGCGCAGGCGAGCGAATCCTCTCACGTGGCTCCTTCGACTCGGTGCTCCGGATCGGAGGAGTTCCGACGCTCCGGTTCTGGCGCGATCTCGAAACCATCCATGCGGATCTGCCGATCCTGAATCTGACGCCCACCCCGTTCGCGGGCCTGAGCAGAGGAACCACTCTGGTGGCGTCGCCACGTCAGATGCTCCCGCACGTCAAGCCTCCCCGACGCAGCATGGATGCATTCCTTCGGAAAGACCGGAAGATGGCCGGACGCGTCGTGAGGCTGCTGGATGAATCGCCGACATCCGAGCTCGCGATGATCCGCGCGTTGTCTGAGCTCATCCCGTCCGGTTCTCACATCTTCCTCGGAAACAGCCTGCCCATCCGCGAATGGGATCTTGCTGCAACGAGGCGTCCCGGCAAATTCAGCATCAGCGCGAATCGCGGTGCGAACGGAATCGACGGCGCCATCTCGACTTTCCTGGGGACGGCAATGCCCGGCAGAGAGAACTGGGCCGTCGTCGGAGATCTCACATTAATGTACGATCTGTCAGCGCCATGGATCGTGCAGCAGCTCGAAGCCGGACTCGTGCTAAGGTTCGTGGTGATCAACAACGGTGGAGGACGCATCTTCGGACGTGTCGCAGCACTCGACGGCGTTCAGGCGTCGAACCGTGAGAAATTCTTCGAGAATGGGCACGACGTCTCGTTCGAAGGATGGGCAACGATGTGGAAGCTCCCTTATGAGCGATGGAAAGTCATTCCTTCGAGCCTCACTCTCCCTCCCCTGTGCGTGATCGAGGTTTCTCCTGATCCGGCCGCAACCGGCCGGCTGTGGGAACGATTCGACGAGCTCTGGAGGACCGAATGATCTGGGCGCTTCACGGGTTTCTCGGACGGGGCGAGGACTGGGCCGCCTTCCGTCCACTTCTGAGTGAGCTGAGCTGTGCGGAACCGGAGTTTCCCGATCTCTTCACGGTGCCCACACAGAAGACGGCGCCGGAGTGGGGTGACGAGTTCTCCGCGCGCGTTGCGGGGATCGATCCGAGCCCATCGCTGATCGGATACTCGATGGGTGGAAGACTGGCGCTCCACGCCATGCTGGCCCGCCCCGGGCTGTTCAAGCGCGCCGTTCTGATCTCAACCGGACTGGGCATCGAGGATCCGGAACGACGTGCGAATCGAGCAAAGTCAGACGAGCGATGGGCTGAGCGGTTCGAGACGGAAGCCTGGAGCGAGGTCATAGCGGCATGGAACGCTCAGGACGTTTTCGCCGGTTCGCCGCCTATGGCGGAACGGCGGGAAAAGGATTACAACCGGGCAGCTCTCGGTGCAGCGCTTCGCTTCTGGTCACCGGCGGCCCACGAACCGCTGGCCGGCAGGCTCAACATCATCGAAGCTCCCGTACTTCTTGTTGCAGGCGCGCGGGATGCCCGTTACGTTCGCGAGGCTGAGAGGACAGCGGCATCGCTTCGAAATGGCGACGTCTGGGTCGTCCCGGGAGCGGGCCACCGTGTGCCATGGGAGCGACCCGAGAGCTTCAAGGAAGCGCTCCGCGACTTTTTTCAGCAATGCAGCGAAGTGAAGCCGAGAGCATCCGTTACCTCAGATGTCTAATCGCTGCCGTGGTAGATCGCCGTCGTACGTCGCCGTTTCCGTTTCCGATTGACGAATCTCAAAGGAATCACGACCACCAAACCATGAAAAGCATCTGGAAGAAATTACACAAGTTCGAGGATATCCGCTACGAGAAGACGAGCGACGGGATCGCGAAGATCACGATCAATCGCCCGAAGGTTCGAAATGCTTTCAGGCCGCAGACCGTGATGGAAATGAAGCAGGCGTTCGAGATGGCTCGCGAGAACCAGGATATCGGCGTCGTAATCCTGACCGGCGATGGAGACAAGGCGTTCTGTTCGGGGGGAGACCAGCGCGTGCGCGGCGAAGCCGGCTACGTCGGCAAAGACGGAGTTCCTCGACTCAATGTGCTCGACCTGCAGAAACAGATCCGGTCGCTGCCCAAGCCGGTCGTTGCAATGGTGGCAGGCTACGCGATTGGCGGAGGTCACGTTCTCCACCTGGTCTGCGATCTGACCATCGCGGCGGAGAACGCCCGCTTCGGCCAGACCGGTCCGAAGGTCGGCTCGTTCGACGGTGGTCTGGGCGCGAGCTACCTCGCACGCGTCGTCGGCCAGAAGAAGGCGCGGGAGATCTGGTTCCTCTGCCGGCAGTACGATGCACAGCAGGCACTCGAGATGGGACTGGTGAACACGGTGGTGCCCCTGGAGCAACTTGAAGAAGAAACGCTGAAGTGGTGTCGGGAGATGCTCCAGCATTCACCGATCGCTCTTCGCTGTCTCAAATCCGCACTCAATGCGGATTGCGACGGCCAGATCGGGCTGCTCGACCTCGCGGGCAACGCGACGCTTCTGTATTACATGAGCGATGAAGCGCAGGAAGGCCGGAACGCGTACGTGGAAAAGCGTAAGCCGGACTTCAAGAAGTTTCCGCGCCTGCCGTGACCGGGGACGTGTCATCCTGAGCGCAGCGAGACTGTGTCAGAACGTCAGAGTGTGTGTCATCCCGAGCGTCGAGCGAGGGATCTGGGCGGTGGTCCCAGGGCCGAGAAGGCTCGTAACGCGTTGATTTTCGAGCAAAAGGCCCCCACCCAGATCCCTCGCTCGACGCTCGGGATGCCACTGCGGGAGTTTTCACAGTCTCACGCTCAGGATGACAAGATTCACAGCGCTCGCGCTCGGCATCGCTCGGACTGACACTTCCATGGGTAATTCCAACCTCCACATCTGGCTCCAGGCCTCGCGCCCGCTCACACTCACCGCGGCGATCATCCCCGTCGTCATCGGAGTCGCCTTGGCAAACGCCGTCACAAGTTCCATCCGCTGGCCCCTGTTCTGGCTTGCGCTCCTGGGAGCCATCTTCATTCAGATCGGAACGAACCTCGTGAACGATGCGAAAGATTTCGAACGGGGCGCGGATACACCGGACCGTCCCGGACCACAACGCGTCACCCAGGCAGGCCTCCTTTCCGCTTCCAGCGTCATGCGGGGCGCCTGGATTTCGTTCGCTCTCGCGACACTCTGCGGCATTCCGCTCGTCATCGCCGGCGGACTTCCGATCGTCATCATCGGCATCGCGTCCATCATCGCGGCCTGGGCGTATACGGGCGGACCCTGGCCGCTCGGCTACAACGGCTTCGGCGAAATTTTCGTCATTCTCTTTTTCGGACTCGTTGCCGTTGGAGGGACGTACTATCTCCAGACGGGAGCCTGGAGCGCAGGAGCGTTCGTCGCAGGACTCGGTATCGGATGTCTTTCTTCCGTGCTGCTGGCCGTGAACAACCTGCGCGACGAGACCGGAGATCGCCTCATCGGAAAGAAAACTCTCGTGGTGCGATTCGGCCGCGCATTCGGGATCTTCGAGATCGCAGCGCTTTCTTTCCTGCCGTTCGGACTCGGCGTTTACTGGTGGATGTCGGATCGATCGCCTGCGGCGCTGCTTCCCCTTCTCTCTGTTCCCCTCGCCGTCATCATCGCGAAACGGGCATCGCGGGAATCCGGCATCGCACTCAACAAGGTCCTGAAACTGGCGGCCGCGCTTCACGCCAGCTACGGGCTTCTCCTTTCACTCGGTTTGTGGATGAGCGCCCCGTGATCGACTGGACCGGAAGTGAGTCCGTCGTGCTGCTGAACCCGAGGATGCCTCGAGAGCAGGACCAGCACCTGCGACGGCTCGTTCGGCAAGCTCCGGAGCTGCCAGGTCACATCTGGCTCGCAGCCTCGGGGAGCAGCGGCGCCGTCCGCATGGTGGCGCTGTCGCGGACTGCCGTGCTCAA
Source organism: Thermoanaerobaculia bacterium (assembly GCA_041748075.1). Lineage (GTDB taxonomy): Bacteria > Acidobacteriota > Thermoanaerobaculia > Gp7-AA8 > Gp7-AA8 > JBGSYJ01. Next base: position 20,626 of record JBGTDX010000167.1, on the reverse strand, counting down.
CTCGGCGGCGGCGGTGAACGCTCACGTCGCGTCGCGCGCACGCGACCGCTGGCTCTGCGTTCTTCCCCTTTTCCATGTCGGCGGTCTGGCGGTTCATGCGCGTGCGCACCTGAGCGGAGCCTCTGTGCTGAGCGCAGAGTGGAACGCGAGCGCTTTCGTCGATACGTGCGCGCAACGACAGATCACGCTCTCATCTCTGGTCCCCGCACAGGTGAACGATCTCGTCACCGCGAAACTGACATCGCCGCCTTCGCTTCGGGCAATCTTCGTTGGAGGAGGGCGACTGGCGCCCGAGTTGTTGCATGCGGCGAGACGGCTTGGTTGGAGGCTGCTGCCAAGCTTTGGTATGACGGAATGCGCATCGCAGATCGCGACCGCGTCCATCGACGATCTGGATTCGATGAATCCGCCCCTGGTTCTCCTTCGACATCTGCGCGTTCGTTCTGAATCCGATGGACGGCTTGCCCTCGCCGGAGACTCGCTGCTCACGGGCTACGCGACCGAGCGAGCTCGTGGCGTGGTCTTCGAAGATCCGAAGCAGGACGGCTGGTTCGTATCGGAGGACGTGGGACGCGTCATCGAAGCGGGCGGCCGATCCGTCGTCGAGGTCGAAGGACGGACGTCAGACTTCATCAAGATCGGCGGCGAATCAACCAGCATGGCGAGACTCGACTCGATTCTCGACGACGTGCTTCGTTCGCTTCCAACGGGGATCGACGCGGCGCTCATCGCTATGCCGGACGAGAGGCTCGGACACGTAATCCACATGGCGACGATGGATCCTGGCGCAGGCCAGCTGGCTCGCGAACGCTTCGATGAGCGAGTCCTGCCTTTCGAACGCGTCAGGAAACTTCACATCGTTCCCGAAATCCCCCGCTCGAGCCTCGGCAAGGTTCTGCGAACCGAGCTTGCCGGCATGACCCATACAAGCGCTGATTGATATTCGGGGAGAGGGGAGTACCGGGGTCTCCGCGGATCTCAGGTCCCCAATTCGGTGCCGATCCTTCGACCGCGTTTCGACTTCCTACACCTCTTCCGGATCGAGATCCTCGAAGTGCGTCAGACGTCTGAATGCGCGGTAGCGCTCGTCGATGTCTCTCCGGCTCAACGCACGCACCCTGTCCATGGAAAACGATTCCACGTTGAACGATGCCATGACGCTGCCGTAGATGATTCCCCGGCGATAATGCTCCGGGGTCAGATCACCACACGATGCGAGATAGCCGATGAATCCGCCGGCAAAGGTGTCGCCGGCTCCAGTCGGATCGAACACGTTTTCGAGCGGGTACGCCGGCGCCGTGAACACGCTTTCCGGAGTGATCATCAGGACGCCGTATTCGCCGCGTTTGAGCACGAGCGTCTTCGGCCCGAGATCGTGAATGATGCGCGCTGCCTTGAGCAGGTTCGGCTCGCCCGTGAGCTGTCTCACTTCACCTTCATTGATGACGAGCAGATCGACCTCGCGGAGAACCCTCTCGAGCTCCGGCTTTGCGGACGTGATCCAGTAATTCATCGTATCGAGCGCAACGAGCCGCGGCTTTTTTGTCTGGCGCAGCACATCGAGCTGCAGATCGGGATGAATGTTTGCCAGAAACAGCACGTCGGGGTTCCGGAAGTTTTCCGGTAGCTTCGGCTGAAAGTCGGCAAAGACGTTGAGCTGTGTATCCTTCGTGTTGGCGACGTTGAGATCGAAGCCGTACTCGCCGCTCCAGAAGAACGTCTTACCGGGAACACGGGAGAGTCCGGATGTGTCGATCGGCCGGCCTTCGAATACCTTCATCTCCTCTCCGGTGAAGTCCTCTCCAACGATGGCCACGAGTTGCACGGGCGAGAAAAAGGACGCCGAGACGGAAAAGTAGGTTGCCGAGCCACCGAGGGCCCGCTCCGCGGTCCCAAACGGTGTGGTGATGCTGTCGAATGCAACGCTGCCTACCACGAGAATGGACAAGAGTGAAGCCTCCGTGTTGGTTATGTGAGTAGAGCGAGCAGCCAGTACACCGGAGACAGTACACAGCAGGAGCGAGTCGCATCCTCGCGATGTGACGCCGTCGTCTCCCTACTGTCTACTGTCTCCCGTGTAGTGTCTACTCTCACGAAACATACTTCCCGATCAACACCGCCAGATCCTCCTTCAGCTTCTCGGGAATCTGCGCGGGGTCGGTGATGATCGCATACTGCAGCGCGTTGACGCATGCGCAGTTCCGGCTTCTTCTGACCAGCTGCGGAAATACGGCCCGGAGAATCTGGCATGCCGTGTCCGCATTCTTCCGCAGGTACCCGATGACCTGTTCGACGCTGACCGACTCTTCTGTCTCGTGCCAGCAGTCGTAGTCGGTGACCAGAGCCATCGTCGCGTAGCAGATCTCTGCTTCGCGGGCCAGCTTGGCCTCCTGCAGGTTGGTCATGCCGATCACGTCCACGCCCCAGCTCCGATAGAGATTTGATTCGGCGCGCGTGGAGAACTGCGGGCCCTCCATACAGAGATAGGTTCCGCCCTCGTGCGTCCTCGCACCCAGCTCGCGTGAGGCCTCCGCCATGGCCGCCGCCACCTCAGCGCAGACAGGATCCGCGAGAGAGACGTGCGCCGCGATGCCGTCACCGAAGAATGTATCCACCCGGTGTCTCGTCCGATCGATGAACTGGTCGGGAAACAGGATGTCGGTCGGGTGATACTCCTCCTTCATCGAACCGACCGCCGAAGCGGACATAATGGTCTCGACACCGAGAAGCTTGAAGCCGAAGATATTCGCCCGGAAATTCAGCTCGCTCGGGAGCAGCCGATGGCCGCGTCCATGCCGTGCCAGAAACACGACTCTTTCGCCGTCGATGCTGCCGATGATGTATGCGTCCGACGGCTTGCCCCAGGGTGTCTCCACCTCCCGCTCATAAAGCAGCTCCAGGCCTTCCATCTGATAAAGACCCGAGCCGCCGATGATGCCGATTCGCGCTTCGTTCATGTCTAATGTTTCTCCCGTTCCTGAAGTAGCGTCGATAACCGAGGTGTCATCCTGAGAGGCTGTGAATCAATTGGAGAGGGCGTCTTTCTGAGCAGCGAAAGAATCATCCTGCGACGCTTCTAATGAACCCTACCCGCGGAAACGTACCGATGTGTCATCCTGAGCGAAGCGAAGGATCCCCTTCCTCGAGGCGTCACGGCAAGTCTTCAGGGGATCCTTCGCTTCGCTCAGGATGACACCCCTGTTCATTTCTCACCACAATGACCGTCCTGTCATTCGCCGGCTCGGGATGACACTTCCGGAGTTTTGACATAGTCTCGCGCTCAGAATGACAAGCCCTCCAGATTTTCCGTTTCGGGGAGGCTCATTAGAAGGTTGATTCTTTCACAACCTCTTGATCGCAGCCCTACTGTCTCTCTTTCTCCATGGACTTCTCAATCGCTTCGCCGACCTGAATCGCGAGCTCGAGTGCAGCCAGGCCGTCCTCGGCAGTCACCAGCGGTTGCGTGCGATCGACCACGCAACGACGGAACGATTCCAGCTCCGCCCTCAAAGGCTCTTCTCTTTTCACCTCGATAGTCAGCGGGACGATCGAGGGCGTATCGGAGAAATCGGGATCCAGCCGGTATCCTTTTACTTCCTGATCTTTCGTATCCACCGACACATAGAGCTCGTGGCTGAAGAAGCGGATCTTGCGCAACCGCTCACTGGAGACCCGACTGGCCGTGAGATTCGCGACGCACCCATTCGCGAGCTCGAGGCGTACGTTGGCGATGTCGACTTTGTCCGTGAGGACAGGCACACCGACGGCAGCAACCGAGACAACCTCGGACGCTCCGAGGGAGAGCACCAGGTTCAGGTCGTGAATCATGAGATCGAGAAGCACGTCGATATCGAGCGATCGGCCGACGAAGACTCCGAGGCGCTGGGCTTCGATATAGCGGCAGTTCCGAACGAGGCCGGCAATCGCGACGATCGCGGGGTTGTACCGTTCGACGTGGCCGACCTGAATGATTCTGCCTGTCGATCGAGCGAGCTCTATCAGTTGTCGAGCTTCCTCCGGACTGGCGGTGATCGGTTTCTCGATCATCACGTCGCATCCCGCCCGGAGAAAGATCTCCGCGACCGAGGCATGGGTGACTGTCGGCGTTGCGATCACGGCGCAATCGACCTCTCGCGCGAGACTCGCAGCGTCGGGATATCGCCTCAGCGAGAAGGCACTCTCGAGCTCCGCGGCCACCTCGTCGTCCGTCTCGACGAACCCGACGACTTCGTAGTCCTCGATCTCCGTGAGCACCCTGGTGTGTAAACGCCCCAGATAGCCTGTGCCCACGACGCCTGTTCTGATGACTGGAGATCCCATGGTCGTCTAACGGCGAATCACGCCGCGTTTGGTCTCCCGGATGAATCGCACCAGATACTGCGCCTCGGGAACCTCGCCGAAATCCTCTTCGATTTTCTGAAGCGCGGGCTCCAGTCTGAGATGAGACATGGTCAGCAGCCGGTAAACCTTTTGGAGCGCGTCGAGAGTCGGCCTCTCGAAGCCCTTTCGCTGAAGACCGATCGTATTGATCCCGTACGTCTTTGCCGGCCGATTCCCGACGGTCTTCACATAGGGAAGGACGTCCTGTGTCGCAACGGTGAAACCTCCGATGAAAGCGTGCTCGCCGACCCGGCAGAACTGGTGCACCGCCGCAAAGGCGCCGATGGTCGAGAAATCGCCAACATCCACGTGGCCGGCGAGAGTCGCGGCGTTCGCGAAGATGATGCCGGAGCCGACGATACAGTCATGCGCCACGTGAGAATACGCCATGAAAAAATTGTTGGAGCCGATCCGGGTCACACCGCCACCGCCCTCGGTGCCCCGGTTGATCGTGACGAACTCACGGAACGTGTTGTTGTCGCCTATGGTCAGCTCTGTCCGTTCCTGATCGAACTTCAGATCCTGCGGTTCGGTACCGATGGAGCTCTGCCCGACGAACCGGTTGCCCGAGCCAATCGTGCACGGGCCTTCGATGCAGACGTGCGGACCTAGGATGGTTCCCGCTCCGATCGACACCCCTTCGCCGATCACACTCAGCGGGCCTACCTGCACACCGTCCGCGAGAGTTGCTCCCGGTGACACGAGTGCGGTGGGATGAACAATGGCTGTCATCTCATGCTCTGCCTGTCGACCATGACGCTGAGCAGCTCGGCTTCGGCCACGACCGCGTCGTCCACCTTCGCAACACCGCGAAGTTTCGCAGTGTTGGCCCTCGACTGGAGTGTGGTGACCTCGAGAATCAATTGATCGCCTGGAATGACGGGTTTCCGGAAGCGGGCCTTGTCGATGCCCCCGAAGTAGAACAGTTTTTCGTCACGATCCTCGATGTTCTGAAGGAAGAGAAGAGCTCCGCATTGCGCCATTGCTTCGATGATCAGCACTCCCGGCATCACGGGAGCCCCAGGGAAGTGACCCTGAAAGAACTGTTCATTCGCGCTGACGTTTTTCAATCCTACGATCCGCTCCCTCGGCTCGATCTCGAGAATCCGGTCGATGAGAAGCATTGGATAGCGATGAGGAAGAATGTCCATGATCTGCCGAATAGTCAACATGATTACCTTTCCTTGACGCCCGGATCTTCCGTCTCGCGCGCGGACTTCGATTCCAGTTCCTGCAGCCTGTTCATCAACGCCGGCAGGCGCTTGATCAGGGCTTCCGCCCGAAGCCTGTCCCGGATGGGCCGCGCCGGATTGCCGGCGAGCGTTACGGGCCCTTCCCAGTCTTTCATGACGGCTGCCTTAGCAGCCACCATGACGCGAGAGCCCAGGCGGACGTGACCCGACACGCCGGACTGACCTCCGAAGACACAGTAGTCGCCCACTTCGGCGGATCCCGCAAACGCGACCTGCGAAACCACGAGACAGTGCTTGCCGATCCTCACGTTGTGACCGACCTGCACCAGATTGTCGATCTTCGTGCCCTCGCCAATGACCGTCTCGCCGAGCGCGGCGCGATCGACCGTCGTTCCGGCGCCGATCTCGACATCGTCTTCGATCCGCACGATCCCGATCTGGGGAATCTTGTTGTGTCGTCCTGCGGCGGTTGCGAATCCATAGCCGTCAGCACCCAGCACCACGCCCGAATGGATGACACAGCGTTCGCCGATTCTCGTGCCGTGATAGATCGTCACGTTCGGATAGATTGTCGTACCTCGACCGATGACACTGTCGGCGCCGATGACGGACCCTTCGTAAATCGTCACCTGATCTTCGATGATTACGTCCTCACCAATGGAGGCAAAGGCACCGATCCCTACCTCGGCACCCAGACGTGCCGACGGAGAGACAGCGGCGAGGGCAGAGATACCGCGGGGGGCCGGGATCTGCACGAACCATTTCGAGACGACGATCGATAGCGCCAGGTAAGGATCGTCAACGCGGATCAGGCGCGACTGATCGGCCTCTCCCTTGAAAGCTCGCGAAACGAGCACCGCCGAGGCGAGCGTGCTTCGGAGCAGGGGCTCGTACTTCGCGTTCGACAGGAAAGAGAGATCTCCAGACCCGGCGTCGGCCAGAGAGCGCACGCCGCAGATCTCGAGGCCTGAATCTCCGGAAAACGCCCCCCCCACGGCATCGAGGATCTCTGAGATTCGAACCGACGGCATCGTGGCGCATTGTACACGCACGTCCGAGCGCGGGTATTCACCCTAGTGTTGCGTTGTCTTTGTCACATCTCCACCCGTGATACGTCGAGCCTGGGGAGCGGTTTGACCTCGATGGCCCTCGCCTGAACTGACCACCGTCGCTCGAGAGCAGCAGCATTCCCTCGCGCGTGCCCTCGAGCGGAACTACGGGTGCTCTTGTTCAACCACGAAAGAGACATCATCCATGGCGAACGGACCTTCAGCGAAACCGGCGGCCGAACCGATTAGAAGGATAGCAGCCACGCGAGTGCCAGTCGCTTTCTCATTGACAGTTCTCCTCGCGCCAGACGGCGGCCGCTACGTAGGGAGAAGTATCACCGGTAAACGTTACGCCTTTGCCGGGAGGGATAACCCCATAGAGCATTTGATTGAATCGTTCATGACCGAATGCCTCCCGCGACTGACGGATCGCTGTCGCCATTGCAGCGCACTTCCGCTCCCGTAGGGACACGAGCTGACGGTTAATATTCGCTCGTTCCCGCGGCGGAAGTTGGGGTCACATCTGGAAAAATCAACTTGACTCTGCTCTGAGAAGATCGATCTCGCGCGGTACTGCCGATGGAAGCAGGCGACATTGATTTCCTCATGAGCACCCACCGAGTCCAGTATCCAGCGACGCCTCCGGATCGGGGAGAGGGGCACCCCGCCCCTGCCACAAAGCAGCCACATCTTCAGGCACCAGGGTCAGAAGTTTTTTTGCAAGTGACCGATTCGTGCACGTATGCGACCACTCATTCAAAACGCAAAAACCTCCCTTTCGGGAGGCTTTCGGCGCAGGAGTTCCCGGAGATCGATTTTACTTCGCGGGGGCCTTGGCAGCAGCCGCACCATTGAATCGCTTGACCACCACGTCCGTGATGTCGATGGCGTCGGACGCGTACACGAGTCCGGACTCCAGCTTGTTGAAAATGAGCGCAAACCCCATCTCCTTGCCGACCTCGTTGATCACCGGCAGAATCTGTCTCTCCAGGCCGGCGAGCTCGCGGTCCCGCGCCTCTCCCAGCTCCCGTTCGGCATCCTGCGCGTACCGCTGCAGCGCAACCCTCTTGTCGTTGAACTGCTTGTTCAGCTCGGCAATTCTTTCCTGGCTGAGCGACATCTGCTTCTGCTTGAGCTCTGACTCGAGCCCAGCCAGCTCTTCGTTCATCTTCTGAGCTCGCGCCGCACGCTCGGTCTGCATCTTCGACAGACGGTCGAAGGACGCCTTTCCGGCGGTGGATTCGGAAAGCACTTTCCGGACATCGATGACTGCCACTCTCGAGGGCGCCGTCTGCGCGAAGACGGATACCGAGACGAGCAGCGAAACGGCTGTTAGAGCGAACTTCTTCATGGGAATCTCCTTCTGGAACGACTGCGAAAAATTGTGGGACGACAGTGGATGCCTCTATTGAACTTTTAATCCCCGGTTGGCTAGAACGTATTCCCGATGGAAAACGAGAACGTCTCGAAGTCGTCACCTACTCGCTCGTCGGGGTTGAACGCATAGATGAACCGGAGGGGAAACTGAAAGACCGGCAGATACATCCGCAGCTCGACCCCGAGTGAGTACCGCAGATCGGTTACGTCCCATTTCTGCCGGTATCCGTACGCGTTTCCTGCGTCTCCGAAGAGAACCAGTCGCAGCGGGTCATTGACCTTGTAGATGTACTCGAGATTGAACACGTTGTACTTGTATCCGCCGACGACGGTCGACCGCCCGTTGATATCCTCCTCCGGGCCCAGGCTGAATGCACGGAACCCGCGTACCGACTGATAGCCGCCGACATAAAACCTTTCCGACTGCGGTACGCAGAGCACATCGTTATCCGGATTGTCATCCCGGCCATCGAGTTCGGAAAACCGATGAACGCAACCATCCTCTTCCTGTGGAAAGATCTGACCGGCCTCGACATTGAAGCTGAACGTGCTCTTTGGACTGATACGGCGGAAGTTGGAAAAGTTGAGCACGGGCTTGAAGATGTTGATGGTGCCGCCGAGAGGTCCACCCACATACGACAGGGCTAGCGTGCCCCGCGTGCCGCGCGTGGTATCGAACGGATTGTCGCGCGAGTCATACCGGTACGTCGGAGCGAGTGCCGAAGTGGTGAAGTCGATGTCCTGGATCCTGGGCAACGGCACGTTGCCGTTCGGGTCGGGAAGGGCTGCAATCTCCAGGTGATCCTGGCGATCTTCGAATCCGTAAAGGAAGGAAATGCTCTCGAATCGATCGAGCCGGAAGCCGTATGCGATGTTTCCTCCCGTTCGATCCGACTGAAAGCCGCCTGTCGTTGCGGGGAAATCGGTGCGGCTGTTGTAGATCGAGATCCCGAAGCTCTGCGGCTTGTCGCGGAACCAGGGATCCGCATACGACACACTGAAGAGGTTCGCGTTCCGTCCGAGCTGGAAGTTCACTCCCAGGCTCTCACCTTCACCCAGGAAGTTGCGCGTGGCGAACTGGAACTGCCCGAAGAAACCGGACCGCTCGTTATAGCCACCTCCGAACTGCAGTTCGTTCTTGCCCTCTTCCTGACCCTTGATCGTCACGTCTACGGTCTTGCTGTCGGGGTTCACTTTGAAGTCGGGATTCTGTGTGACCTTGAAGTAACCGAGCTGGCCGAGCTTGTAGATGCTGCTCTTGAAAGTCTCCATGTCCATGATGTCGCCTTCTTCGATGAAGATCTCGCGACGCAGAACCTTGTCTTTCGTGGACATGTTGCCTTCGAATTCGAGCCTGCCCAGCTTGAACTGCTCGCCTTCATAGACCTGGAGGTGAACGTCTACTACGTTGTCTTCCCTCTCCCGGTACTCGGGATTCAGATACGCGTAAATGTATCCGCGCCGCTGGTAAAGCTCATTGAACAGATCGACCCGGTTCTGAATCGGCTGCCTGCGGAGCGTTTCGCCCTCCTGCAGCGGCCAGTTGCCCGTGATCTGCTCTTCGGTGAACAGAGTGTTTCCCGCCACCGTGACGTTGCCGAAGGTGTGCACATCGCCCTCGGTCACCGGGATGGTGATGCGCACACGCGGCTTGCGCCTTCCGACCGTCTCGATGACCGGATCGCCGAACGTGACGTCCTTGTAGCCGTGGTCCTGATAGAAGTTCCGAACCTTCTCGAGGTCGTCGTCGAGCTTCGATGGCGTATATACGTTTCGTTTGCGCACCCATGTGTAGAGGTTGTGTTTCTTTACATCCTTCATTCGGGATCGCAGACGACGATCCGAGAACTCATCGTTGCCGGTGAACTGAATTCCGGCAACGCGGGCCTTAATGCCTTCACTGATCTGGAAGACGATGCGTCGCTCGACAGGGTTGGCCATCTGCTCGACGAGCGGCTCGACCGTGACTCCCTCGAACCCACCCTCCGCGTAACCAGTCCGGATCGCCTCGGCGGCGCGGCGCACCAGCGTCTGCTCAATCGTGTTGCCGACGTGAAGATCGATTCGCGCACGCGTGAGAGCTTCCTCGATCTTTGTCGCATTCAGCGCCTTGTTTCCACGGTACTCAACCGCGCCGATCCGTGGACGTTCGACCACGATCGCCTTGAGGACGACTCCCGCCTGCCCCTGCTCCGCCTCGACCCGAATGTCGTCGAATAGTCCCGTCTGCCATAGATTGGGGAAATTCGTCCGGATCGTGGTTGGATCATACGGCTCCCCCGGATGCACTCCGAGGTAGACGCGGATCGTGTCGCTGGCCACGGAAGAGTTGCCCTCGACCTCGAACCGTTCGATGGGCTGGCCCACCAGAGGCCCGGCCGGGCTCTGGGCCAGCAGGGGAAGAGGGATCAGCAGCGCTGCAACCAGAAGCAGGAGTTTTAGCCGAGTCGTCATAGATCGATAAATGGATGCCTTCCGCTATGACGCTCGAGTTCCGAAAACGTCACGCAATTGAACAGAACTTTCGGGGGGCGGCCGCGCATTCTAGCAGGACTGCGCGCCCTTCGGGCGTTGCAGCCGCGTTCAACTATCTTCGAATGAGAAAAGCATTGCCGGAAGGGGTTATTCCTTCGAAATGCACCGAAACCGCGATATCGGCTTCCGGCTCCATACTTTACCCTCTCCTGAGCGGCCGGATTCTCGGGACTGGCGGAAGTTTTCAGTTCTGTCATGCCGGGCATCGCGACTGCCAGACCGCTCGCGAAATCCCTGCAACCACCTGCTCGGCACCGTCCTCCTGGACGTTTCGCGTCAGCACGACCAGGATGTACGGCTCCCCCTCTGGGGGATAGACGATGCCGGCGTCGTGGTAGTGCGCGGTGATGCTCCCGGTCTTGTGGGCAACCCGCACCCCTTCAGGCACACCGGCCGGGATCCCTTCGTTGAACTCCTGGGCGTGGAGAATCTCCAGCATCCGTCCACTGGCAGAGCTGGAAACGGCATTCCGGGCCTCGAGGCTCCGAAGGACCAGCATCAGGTCGTGCGCTGTGACCATGTTGTTCATACCGGCTTCATAAGCCCGGATGTCCTGAACACCGCGCAGGATCCGGCTGTCGCCGGCGCCGAGCGAGCGCATCAGGGTCATCACACGATCCGCTCCCACTCGTTCGATCAGAAGATTCGTCGCGAGGTTCGAGCTCCTGACAATCATCCGACGCATGAGATTCTCGATGGGCGCCTCCGAGCCCGTCAGCTCGTAAAGCTCGGGATCCGAATCCTCCTCGGCGAGCATCGAGTACTGGGAGCCATCCAGAATGCTCACGAAGTCGTTTCTCACCGGGATCGGCTGGTCGAGCCGCAACTCACCACGGTCGATTGCCTCGAAGATCGCCAGCATCACCGGAACTTTCATCGTGCTCGCCGCGTGAAACAGAACGCGCTCGTTGCGAAAAAGCGTCGCTCCCGTCGCGGTATCGAGATAGGCGACGCCCACTGTGGCGTCACTGCCCGCTGTGGCGATGATCGCGTCAATGCGCTCGTCGAGCGTGGGCTCCGGAGGAACCGTTTGGCAACTCATGATGAGCACCGAAGCGACAACCATGATGAGAGTCGAGCGTACATTCATCCGGGGATGATAACCGAGAGGCGAACCTCGCACCGCAGCGTAGCTGGTGTCATCCTTCGCTGCGCTCAGAGACTCTGAAAAAATCAAACGAGGTGACACTCCTGTCCAATGAAGTCACAGCCTCTCAGGATGACACGTAGGGAAGGTCTGCAGGCCGCCGACCGATCAGTTGGTGATCATGTCGACGTTCGGATTGACCAGCACTACCTCGCCGTCCTGGACGGTGAACTCGATTCTCTCGGTGGTGTTTTCCTTGTTGCGGATCATGTACTCCGAGAGCTCGTCCTCGATATAGCGCTGGATGGCACGGCGCAGCGGCCTCGCACCCGAATTTGATTCGGAGGCTGCCTTGTCGAGCAGCCACTGGACGACGGCGTCATCGATCGAGATCTGAATGCCTTTATGCACGAGCGCCTGGTTGACGTCGTCGACGAGCAGCCGGCAGATCTGCTGCAGCTCGTTGTTGGACAGCACATTGAAGATGATGATGTCGTCGATGCGGTTGATGAACTCCGGAGAGAACTCCCGCTTGAGCTCCTGATGGATCAGCTGCTCGACGCTTTTCTGGTCCGCTTCCGAGGTCTGCTCGCGGAAGCCAAGCGTACCCTTGGTGGCGAGCAGCCGGGTGCCGAGGTTCGAGGTCATGATGATCAGCGTGTTGCGGAAGTCGACCTGATTTCCGAGCGAATCGGTCAGCAGACCATCTTCGAGAATCTGCAGCAGAATGTTCGCGATGTCGGGATGTGCCTTCTCGATTTCATCGAGAAGAACCACCGAGTACGGATTGCGCCGTACCCGCTCGGTCAGTTGCCCACCTTCCTCGTGACCGACGTAGCCAGGAGGCGAGCCGATCAGCTTCGATACCGAGTGCTTCTCCATGTACTCGGACATGTCGAAACGGATCAGGTGACGATTGGACCCGAAGAGAAACTCCGCGAGCCTGCGGGCCACTTCCGTTTTTCCGACACCGGATGAACCGAGAAAGATGAACGAGCCCATCGGACGGTTCGGAGACGCGACACCCAGCCGCGAGCGGCGAATCGCGCGCGAGATCGCTTTGATGGACTTGTCCTGTCCCACGATCCGGCGCATGAGGATCTCTTCCATCCCGATGAGCTTGGCCGCTTCGTCGGCTTCGATGGAAGTGACGGGAATGTCCGTCCAGGACGAGATGATCTCCTCGACGTCCTTCTTGCTGACTTCCATCAGCTCTTCGCCGGTATCTTCGCGCTCCTGCTTGAACCGCTCAACTTCTTCCTTGAGCTCGATTTCCCGCTCACGTAGAAACACGGCCTTCTCGAAATCCTTGTCCGAGATGGCTTTCTTCATCTCTTTGACCACGCCACGGATCTCGGACTCCAGGCGCCGTAGATTCTGCGTATCGGCCACGCGTCGCAGCTTCACCTTTGCGCCCGCTTCGTCGAGGATGTCGATCGCCTTGTCGGGAAAGAATCGGTCGGTGATGTAGCGGTTCGACTGGTAGACCGCCGAACGGATCGCCTGATCGGAGTACTTCACCTTGTGAAACGTTTCGTAGCGCTCCTTGACACCCTCGAGAATCTGAAGGGTCTCGTCTTCGCTGGGAGGCGCGACGTTGATCGCCTGAAAGCGACGCAGCAGCGAGCGATCTTTCTCGATGTAGCGGCGGTATTCGCGAATCGTCGTTGCACCGATGCACGAGATCTCGCCGCGCGAGAGCGCCGGTTTGAGAATGTTCGCGGCATCGAGCGAGCCCTCGGCCGATCCGGCACCGATCAGAGAATGGATCTCATCGATGAAAATGATGATCTCGGTGTTCTCCTTGAGCTCCTTGATGATTCCCTTGAGCCGCTCTTCGAACTGGCCGCGGTACTTGGTGCCGGCGACGATGAGAGACAGATCGAGCGAAAGAATGCGCTTGTTGGCGATGAAGAGCGGCACGTTTCCGTCGACGATGCGCTGGGCGAGTCCTTCGACGATCGCCGTCTTTCCAACTCCGGGCTCGCCGAGAAGAATCGGGTTGTTCTTGGTCCGCCTCGAGAGAATCTGAATGATCCGCTCGACTTCCTTTTCCCGTCCGATGAGCGGATCGAACTGCGCCTGGTGCGCCATCTGCGTGAGGTCACGCGCGTACTCGGCGAGGAAGGGCAGCTCTTTCTTCTGCTTGTCCGCTTCCTTCTCTTTCAGAATCGAGATCGTCTCCTCGCGAACCCCATAGACGTTCAAACCCTTGGCGGTGAGGATCCTCGCAGCGGTCGAGGACTCGACCCGAAGGATTCCGATCATCAGATGCTCGGTCCCGACGTATTGATGCAGCATCGACTCGGCCTCGTGCGCCGCATACGCGAGAATCTTCTTTGATTCGTCGGACAGCGGCAACTCGGCCGAGGAGGAGATACGGTCCACGAAGAGGCGGTCGCCTTCGACTTCACGACGGATCTGTTCGGGCTTGATGTTGAAGCGGGAGAATATCTCCTTGATGATCTCTTCCCCTTCGCGGAGGACGCCGAGGAGAATGTGCTCGGATTCGATGACGCGGGACCCGAGCTTCGACGCTTCGTAGCGGGCAAAGAAAAGAGCGCGACGTGCCTTCTCGTTATATTTCTCGAACATGGTCTATGGGACTGCGTTGCTGCATCTCGAGTATCCGATCACATCGCGCCGCCAGCTCGCGGTTATGAGTGACTATAACCGACGTCAGGCTGCGCTTCCTATGACATTCTCTCATGAGCTCGAACACACGTTCACTCGTTTCGAGATCCAGGTTGCCTGTCGGCTCGTCAGCCAGGAACAGAAGCGGGTCGGGCAGAAGTGCCCGCGCGATAGCAACCCTTTGCTGCTCGCCCCCCGAAAGCTGATTCGGAAAGTGGCCGCTCCGCGCCTGGAGGCCCAGTTCTGACAGCAGGCTCGACGCTTTCTGCAACGCCGTCTCCCTCGAAATTCTTCCAATCCACCCTGGCATCGCCACGTTCTCCACCGCGCTGAATTCCGGCAGCAGATGATGAAATTGAAACACGAATCCGACGTTGCGGTTGCGAAATCTCGCCAGCTCGTCGTTCGTCATCCGCGTCACCTCGTGGTCCCCGATCCGGATCGTCCCACGATCCGGACGGTCCAGCCCCCCGAGAAGATGCAGCAGCGTCGACTTCCCGATGCCTGACGGACCGACGATCGCCAGCATCTCACCCTTCTCGACCGACAGATCGAGGGCATCGAAGACATCAACGGGAACCTCCGCGTTGCGATACGTCTTCGAAAGATCCCGCGCGTCGACGAAGGGCATTGGAGAGGATTATACGGAATGACGAATGACGAGTGACGAATGACGAATGGAGACAGCGACGACTGATCTCCGAGAATGGAGAGCTCACTTGCGCGAGTCCCAACCTGGTTCTCTATTCGTCACTCGTCACTCGTCATTCGTCACTCCATCGCCTACTCCTGCGCGAGAAGTGCCTGATTCACATTGATCTGGCTGCTCGCGCGCAGTTCCTGAGTCAGCCGCGTCACGCCGGCCATGATCTGGCTCGCGCGCTCGGCCAGAATCTGCTCCCGCACCTGATAGCGGACTTCCTCAAACGGAGCGATCCCCGCAGGCCTGCGACCTTCGAGAAGAATCAGGTGGTAGCCGAAGTCGGTCTTCACCACACCGCTCATCTTTCCCGGTTCGAGTGCGAAGGCCGCCTCTTCGAACGGGCCGGTCATCATCCCGCGGTTGAACCACCCCAGATCCCCTCCCTTGGGCGCCGAAGCATCCTCGGAGAACTGCATTGCGGCGTCGGCGAAGCTGATGCGACCTTCGTTGATCTCCTTCGCGATCCGGTTGATCTTCGCGAGGGCGGCTTCGTCGCTCGTGGCGTTGTCACCTGTCGAGTTCATCACCGAGCCGCCGGCAGGCGAGGCGATGATGTGTCTCGCATGGATCTTCTCGACAGTCCGGTAGTTGTTCTTCGTCGTCTCATACATCGCCCGGATGTCGCTCTCGGGGACGGCGTCCGGCGCCACGACCTCGCGAACGTAGCGGTCGAACAACACCGAGTCGGCGGCGGCCTGCATGTCCGCTGCGATCTCGGGTCGCCGATGAAGGTTGTCCTTGAGTGCTTCCTGGATCAGAAGCCGCTTCTCGATGTAGTTGTTGAGGAAGACCCGCTTGCCTCCCGCGCGATCGTAGTTCGCCTGCATCTCGGGACTGAGCCGCGAGTACAGAAGGTCCAGGCGCTCCATCGTGAGAACTTCTCCATTGATCGTCGCAGCGATCTCGAGCGGCGCTCCGGGGACGGCCGAAGGCGCAGGTTGCGCGAGCAGGATCGCGGGGCTCGCGATCAGGGTAGCTGCAAGTATCAGGTGTTTCATGAAACCTCCGGGATGGATTCGTTTGGCGGGACGGAGCAGTCCGTCCTCGAGCATGCGCTAGGACGGTGAACGGAACAACGTGGTTACGGGGAGCATTCCGAAGGATGCACCCAGGCAGGTCGTATCCTCCCTCTCCCCGCCCGAGATCGTCGCGCACATCGCCCGGAGTTCTGGGAGAGGGGGGATCCCAGCCCAATCCTCGCTCTCGCACGCAACCGCTCCGAGTTTTCGTATGTCAACAAAAAAAGAGCGGATGGCGGATTCTCATGCGATTCGCCGGAAGTGACGGTCGATTCGTCTGGCGTTTCCGACCCGGTCCGTCGGATAATCTGTGAAGATCCTGTGGAAAACTTTTCAGGTCGGGATCGTACCCGACAATCGCGCATCCCATGTCCGTAGCTCAGGTCGAAGTCTCGCTCGACAAGCCGCTCCCGCAGAACCCGGAAGCGGAGCGCTCGGTTCTCGGCTCGATTCTCATCGACAACCATGCGTACTACCGCGTGGTCGAGGCGATCGAGACGGCGGACTTTTTCAAAGACGCCCACCGCCTGATCTTTCAGGCGATGACCCACCTGATCGAGCAGAGCCGACCGATCGACATCCTCACGCTCAAGGAAGAGCTCTCGCGCAGGGGAGCGCTCGAACAGATCGGCGGTTCGGCGTACGTGTCGTCGCTCGTCGACGGAATTCCAGACATCGGAAACGTCGAACGATACGCCAGGATCGTCAAGGAGAAGTCGACCCTGCGCCGGCTCATCGTCATGGGCAACAAGGTCATGCGCGCGGCGCTCGAAGCGCCGGGAGAGTCGGGCGAGATCCTCAGCGAGGCCGAACGGACGATTTATCAGATCGCCGAAGGGAGCATCGAGGGCGGTTTCGTCGGCATCGACAGCATCACACGGAAGAACATGACCGCCATCGAAGCGCTCACCGGAACGCACGGGATGGTTACGGGACTTCCGACCGGCTACGAGCGTTTCGACGAGATGACTTCCGGATTCCAGCGCTCCGACCTGATCATCCTGGCGGCCCGCCCCTCGATGGGAAAAACGTCGTTCATGATGAACATCGCCGAATCGATGGCGATCCCCGACAAGGCAAACACCAAAGAGCACCTCTACTCGATCGGAGTTTTTTCGCTCGAGATGTCGCGCGAACAGATCGGGCTGCGCATCCTCTCGTCCGAGTCGGGGGTCGGCAACCATCTGATCCGCTCCGGCATGCTCTCGGAGAAGAACTGGCGCGACCTCGCGGAAGCCTCGGCGCGGATCGCACGCGGAAAAATCTGGGTGGACGACACGCCCGGAATCGACATCATGGAGATGCGCGCAAAAGCACGGCGGCTCAAGGCCGAGCACTCGCTCGACATGATCATGGTCGACTACCTCCAGCTGATGAGCGTCAAGGGAAGAGTCGAGTCGCGCAACCAGGAGATCTCGCAGATCTCCCGCGGCCTCAAGATCATCGCCAAAGAGCTCGACCTCCCGCTGCTCTCGCTCTCGCAGCTTTCCCGCCGCCCGGAACAGCGAGCCGGCGATCACCGCCCGCAGCTGTCGGATCTTCGCGAATCGGGATCGATCGAACAGGACGCGGATGTCGTGGCCTTCATCTATCGCGATGAGGTCTACAACCGGGACACGGAAGACAAGGGAATTGCCGAGATCATCATTTCCAAGCAGCGCAACGGACCGATCGGCGACTTCAAGCTCGTCTTCCGGAACGACATCACGAAGTTCTTCAACTACGCGCCGGAACCGGAATTTATGAGTTAGGCGGGGCCTTCGCGAGGATTCGACAGGGACCGGAATGTTGAATGGTGAATGTTGAATGTTGAATGAGGTTCACTCCTAACTGTCATCCTGAGCGAAGCGAAGGATCATCTTGCGCCGCTCGATCCCGGCAGGAAGATCCTTCGCTTCGCTCAGGATGACAGGCTTCCAAGTCGATTCTCGTTCATTATCCGCTTCTTCACTCTTCCTCAACTCCCAGTTCCCGGAGAATTGCGGCGGTGTGTTCGCCGAGGAGCGGCGGCGCGGAAGGTTCGGCATTTCCGGCATTTCGTTTGATCGGACTGCGAACGGCGTCATACGTTCCGGCCCGCCGGTGACGAACCCTCGTCCTGAGCGAGCCGGCGCGCTCGATTACACCCGGCATGCTCTCGACTCTCGCCGCGGGGATCGAGTGAATCCTGCACCGCGCGACCCAGCTGTCCCGCGGTTGTCCTGCAAACACTTCCTGAAGGATCGAAATCAGCTCGGCGCGATGCTGCACACGGGCGTCGTTCGTCGAGAATCGCCAGTCCCGCGCGAGTTCGGGAGTGTCGAGGATCTCGCGGGAGAGCGTTTCGAACTGACGATCAGTTCCGACACCGAGCACAAACATGCCGTCGGATGCATCGAAACCCTGGTAGGGAACGATCGATGGATGCGCATTTCCCCATCGCTTCGGCTCTTTCCGTGTAACTAGGTAGCTCTGCGCCACATTCACGAGCGAGGCGACCGTTGCGCCGAAGAGCGAGACCTCGATCGACTCACCCGCTCCCGTTTTTTCCCTGGCGTAGAGTGCGGCGGTGATCGCACCAAAAGCGTAATGAGCCGTGAGCACGTCCGAGATTGCGACGCCCGACTTCATGGCCTGGCCATCGGCTTCTCCCGTGATCGACATCAGACCGCCTGCCGCCTGGGCCAGAAGGTCATAACCGGGGACGTCGGCATCGGGACCATCGCTCTCGAAGCCGGTTATCGAACAGAGAATCGCCCGTGGATTGAGCGCGTGGATGCGGGCTTCTGATACGCCGAGAGGTTCTCGTTGCTCGCGCCTGAAATTTTCCACGACGACGTCTGCGCGCTCGATCAACCTTCCCGCGATCGCGCGCCCCCGTTCCGACTTCAGATCGAGCGCGAGCGACTCCTTGTTGCGATTGACCGACAGGAAGTATGCGCTCTCGCCGCCGGCGAACGGAGGCCCCCACCGTCTCGTTTCGTCGCCGCCCGAAGACTCCTCGATCTTGATTACCCGGGCGCCAGCATCGGCGAGCATCTGAGTGCAGAGCGGCCCCGCGAGCACACGCGAGAAATCGGCCACGAGGATTCCGGAAAGGGGGAGCGGCATCGGGTGATGAGAGTAGCAGGGATGCACCGGGAAGTAGACAGCAGTCTAAACAGACGTGTGGGCGGGCTACTGTCTACTATCTACTATCTACTGTCTCCACTCACTCGTAACTCTGCCGGAGCGACTCGAGATCGGCCAGCGTCTTGCGGAGTATATTCACCACCTTGTGAATCTCGGTACCGTACATCTTCAGCTCCGCATCGCATTCGCCGAGGGCGTAGAGCGCTTCGTCCTTCTCGAGACGGTCGCGTTCGAAACGGATGCGCTCGGCAAGCTCCTCGATCTCGGTGAGCAGAATGAATGTGACGTCCTTCTCGCCGAGATAACGCTTGCACTGCGGGCAGTGGATCGAGCGGTCGTCGGTTCCTTCGACGAGCTCGAAGACGAACTGTCGCTGGCATTGCGGGCATTCGAAGACTTCCGGAAGCATGGTCTATTGTCCCTCAAATCGAGGAGCGTAGACATCCCTTTCGCGAGGAATTCCAAACTTGACTGAGGCGTTTGCCGCTGTGTAGGATTTGAACCGCTTCGGTCTTGCTGGGAGATCGTTCAATGGTAGGACAAGCGGCTCTGAACCGCTCAATCGGGGTTCGACTCCCTGTCTCCCAGCCAACTCATCCTTGAATGAGCCGTCGGTTTCACTGCTTCAACAACGCTGGCCAATTGAGCACCACGCTGATTGACGTTCGAGTCGCTGGCTGATCCATTGGCACTTCGATCAGGAAGCGCTCGCCGTCGGGAGTGGACTGCGGAGTCGTGCTCACGCCCGCGTTCGGAGGAAAGGGCAGCTGCTGCGGGACGCCACTCTCGAAGGCTGTACCGGTTGTATTCACTGACACGGAAAAAACCTTGGTTCCACCTGGAGCTGTGTTGAAGACAATCTCCCGGTCGATGCGCCACTGCGGCCAATTGCCCCAGCCCTGCGAGACCTGCCACCTGCCCTCGCCGAATGACGGCTGGCCGGTCTCTTCTGACACCCGGAACGGGCGGACGTAGACGCCATCCGCGCCGCGCTCGCTCGATACGTAGGCAACCCAACGCATGTCGGGGGAAAAGACGCCGGCCCACTCATTGACGGCCCCGCCGACTAACAGATGAGGTTTGCGGTCGGTGAGGGACAGTGCCCACAGGTCATATCCCGTGTTCGTAGCGTTCTCGGTGTGATAGAGCAGGAACCGACCGTCGCGCGACCAGCTGGTCGGAAAATGCCGCAAGCCCGGCTCCTTCAACAGCACCTGCCCGTCGCTGCCTCCAGAGGCGGCTTTCTCGAAGATCGTGTCGCCGTTACGGCCGGCCGAGTAGGCAACGCGGGCGCCGTCTGGAGACCAAACAGGGTCCGAGTACACGTCCCTTTTGAATGTAAAACGCGTGCGCCCGCCGCTGGCAAGGTCCAGCATCCAGAGCTCGCCCGGCACGCCGTACGGAGCGTCCTTCGCGACTGCCCGCGCGCCATCCGGCGACAACACAACCCGGCTGTCCGTCCCTGGCGGTCCGAAAGTGCCGACGGCCTTTCCCTGCCGGTCAACCGAGGTGAGCTGGAAGGTGCCAGGCGCCGTTGC
>JBGTDX010000166.1:0-3627 GCA_041748075.1 Thermoanaerobaculia bacterium | reverse complement strand
TCGCGTTGCGCCGGCTGAAACCGGGATCGGCCCGCGCCGACGTCTGGCTGCTGCCGGCGGGAGAGTCCGCGCCGCCGAAGCCGCTCGCGGAAACTCCATTCGACCAGACCGCGAAGTTCTCTCCCGACGGCCGCTGGATCGCGCTTCAATCCGATGAGTCGGGAAAAGGTGAGATCTACGTCACGCCGTATCCCGGCCCCGGTCCGAAAACGAAAGTGTCGATCGACGGCGGTACGAATGCAGAGTGGTCGCGTGACGGAAGCGAAATTTTTCACCGGCAGGGGTGGAAGTTGTTCGCAGCCGCATTCGACGCTTCGAGGATGGTCACCGTTGGTCGTCCTCAGCTGCTGTTCGAAGGCCCGTACCAGCCCGAGTACGACGTGGCCCGGGACGGCAGATTCCTCATGGTGCGGGTCGACGAGACGCACCGCACGCTCGGCAGCATCAACGCAGTGGAAGGGTGGTTCGAGGAGCTGCATCGCCGCGTCCCGCTGAAGTGATCCGGAAACAACTCCTGCAAATCTCCGCGCGATCGAACGCGGCGCGTATACTCGCGCGTCATGCTTCCTGAAAACCGGCGCGGGCTGTACGCCGCGGCTGCCGTTCTGGTGACGCACCTGCTTGCCGCTCTGGCCATGCTTTTTCTATTGCGGACAGGGCTGCCGGACCCTGCGACCTCGGCCGGGTCGCGACTCGAGTTCATTCGCGCGAACCGTGGTCTCTGGTGGAGTGGATGGCTCCTGTGGCAGCTCGCCGCGGTATCGCTGCTGGCGCTGTACGGAGCTCTCGCTCTGCGCTGGGGTCGTACCAGTCCGCTACTCTCCCTGGTCGGGTTGATGACCGCAGCCGCGGGAATCGCTGCCGACATCGCCGGGCAGAGTCTCTACATGACGCTTCCGCTGATGGTCGATCCGGTTCAGTTCGTGCTGGTCGAACGCACCGCCGTCATCGTAACGGGTTACGCAGCGAACGGTCTCTACACGGTGGCAGGACTCCTCATCACGCTCGCCGGCTGGAACGAGCTCCCGAAGTCGATCGTCGCTGTATCGCTCGTGCTCTGGAGCGCCGGGTTCCTCCTCGCCGCGGCCTCACTCGCAGAATGGACCGGCCTGCAACAGCTCAGCACCGGAATGATGCTGGCGTCGCTGATGGTGTGGGCGCTGATGCTCGGACTATGGCTGAGAAACCGCGCGTCGTAGTTGCCGGCGGAACCGGCGTCTTCGGGCGGCTCTTCGCGCGTGAGCTTGCGCAGTCCGGCGCCTTTCGAATCGTCGTCGCCGCGCGGGACGGCGCCGCGGCCTCGAGACTCGCGACTGAACTGGGATGTGAAAGCCTCGCCCTCGACCTTGGAGATCGTTCCGCCGTCGCTGCGACGGCGAGCGACAGCTTCGCGTTCGTTTGCCTCGCCGGACCGTTTCAGCGTCTCGATCCTTCCATTGCGGCAGTGGTCGTCAGCGCCGGAGGGCACTGGCTCGACATCAGCGACGACGAGCAGTGGGTCGACAACTTATTGACCAATCCGTCATTGCATGCCGACGCCGTTGCCAGGAGTGTCGTGGTGGTTCCCGGGCTCTCCTCCGTTCCAGCACTCTCCGGTGTCCTGGCCCGCCTCGCGCTGCGCGATCTGCCTGCGGCGGTTCGTGCCGAGATCACGCTCTTCATCGGGAATCGCAATCTCAAAGGAACAGGGGCCATCGCCAGTGCGATCTGTGCACCGTCGACCTCCGAACGGCTCACGATCGATCTTCCATTCGGGCGACGCGAAGCCCTTCGCTTCGCCTCGCCGGATGAGACTCTCCTGTGTCGTGAGCTCGGAATTGCCGCCAGCTTTCATGTCGCCTTCGAGCTGCCGGCGGCGAAGCTGATGGTGCGCGTCATGCGCGCGCTTCCTCTTTCAGCCCGAATCAAGACGGCGATTGCGGCACTGGTCAGCAGGACGTCAGCGCCATTCAGTCGATTCGGTTCGGATGTCGGCGGTGTCGACGTTCGCCTCGTCCATTCTGACGGGCGAGCCATCCGCCGGCGTGTTACTGCAAGCGGACAGCGCCTGGCGATCGTTCCGGCCCTGACAGCTCTTCACGCGCTGAAGAATGGCGAGATCACCAGTCGTGGGTGCATCTCTCCCGCCGAGGCGCTGCCGCTCGAACGGTGGCTGTCGTTGCTCGCCGGCCATCGGCTCGTTGTAGAGTGATCGCATGATCCGCAGGCGCAGGTTTCATCAAGCCGTTTTCCTCACCGCCGGCATCTACAACATCGTATGGGGACTCTATTCGAGCTGGCGGCCGCAATGGCTGTTCGAGTTCGCGAAGATGGAGCCGCTGAATCACCCGGAAATCTTCGCCTGCCTCGCGATGGTCATCGGCTTGCACGGAGTCCTCTATCTGGAAGTGGCCCGCAATCCCGAGCACGGCTGGCTTCTCGCTGAGGTCGGCCTCGCGGGAAAAATTCTCGGGCCGATTGGACTCGTCGTCCTCATCGGCAAGGGATCCTGGCCGGTCGCTGCAGCGATTCTCTGCGTGCCGAACGATTTCATCTGGTGGATTCCGTTCACGCTGTACCTCGTCGACGCCTGGCCCGGGTTTCGGGAATCGCTTCGAAGTGGGACTTGATCTCACCTGGAGATTGCAGAGTCGCTTCATCCTCGCCTCGTGCCGTCGCCCGGGCGAGACGACCCCCGGGAGATGAATGCCTGGCCCGTACCTTTCGATTCGAGCCGTGACTTGCGGTATCCTTTTGCCTCTTCATGACAATCGGCTCCGGTACCCGTCTCGGACCCTACGAGATCGTCGCGCCGCTGGGCGCGGGCGGCATGGGCGAGGTCTGGCGCGCGAAGGACACGCGCCTCGAGCGCGAGGTCGCGATCAAGATCCTCCCCGCCGACTTCGCCGCGAACGTCCAGCTCAGGGCGCGCTTCGAACGCGAGGCGAAGACAATCTCGCAGCTCAACCACCCAAACGTGTGCACCCTCTACGACGTCGGCCACCACGACGGCATCGACTTCCTCGTGATGGAGCTCATCGATGGCGAGTCGCTCGCCGACCGGCTCGCGAAGGGCGCGCTCCCGATCGAGCTCGTCCTGCGCCACGGCTCGGAAATCGCGAGCGCACTGGATGCAGCGCACCGTCAGGGTATCGTCCACCGCGACCTCAAGCCGGGCAACGTGATGCTGACGAAGTCGGGAGCGAAACTCCTCGACTTCGGCCTCGCGAAGTCGGGGCCACTCTCGATGTCGGCCTCGAGCGTGAGCCAGCTCGTCGACTCCCCCACCGAGCACAAGCCCCTCACCGAGCAGGGCACGATCCTCGGCACCTTCCAGTACATGGCGCCCGAGCAGCTCGAAGGCCAGGAGGCCGATGCGCGCACCGACATCTTCGGCTTCGGCGCCCTCCTCTACGAGATGGCGACGGGTCGCCGCGCTTTCCAGGGGAAGAACAAAACCTCGCTCATCGCGGCGATCGTCTCCTCGACGCCGACGCCGGTGAGCGAGCTCGCCCCGCTCACGCCTCCCGCGCTCGACCACGTCATCAAGCGCTGCCTCGCGAAGGACCCGGACGACCGCTGGCAGAGCATCCGCGACGTTGCCGAACAGCTGCAGTGGATCGCGACGGCGGGATCGAAGGCCGGCGA
>JBGTDX010000165.1:0-10844 GCA_041748075.1 Thermoanaerobaculia bacterium | reverse complement strand
CGCCAGTGATTCGAGTTGTTCTGCGGACAGCTTCAGGCTCTTCGCATCGAGGAGTGTCGAGACTACGGCCTCCGGGGAGCCATCGAAGAACGTCGAGAGAAGGTGATTGAGTGCCGAGCGGCGCGCCTTATCGCGATTGACAGCCGGTCTGTAGAGAAAACGCACTCCCTGGCGCTCGTGCCTGACGTGCCCTTTTTCCTCGAGTATCCGGAGGATGGTACGAACCGCCGAGTTGCTCGGGTTGCCCGCGAGCTGCTCGACGAGCTCATTCGCCGTCAGCTCCCCCTCGCGGTAGAGAACGTCCATGATCTCGCGCTCGCGCCTTGACAATGTAGATCCGCTTTTCATCGTTGCTCCTGTTAAATTCTTAACAGATGTTAAGAAGTTAACACCGAGCTTCCGACGCGTCAAGGGGCGTATGCAGAATTGGGGTTGATCAGTCACCGGCGAAGGAGCGCGTGTCATCCTGAGCGAAGCGAAGGATCATCTTGCGACGCTCGATCCCCGCAAGAAGATCCTTCGCTGCGCTCAGGATGACACCACGGTCATTGCTCGCCACAATGACAATCCCGTCATTCCGCGGCTCAGGATGACACGCGTTCGTTCTCCGCTTGACTCAGGACCATTGCCTCCAGACCCCTGTGTGCCCTCCACTTCGGGCGCAGGCTCCCGGCTCGGTGCATAATGGCGTCTTCTCAATGACAATCGAGCGCGGTACAAGGTTGGGCCCTTACGAGGTCGTCTCGCAGATTGGCGAGGGCGGCATGGGCGTCGTGTGGCAGGCCCGTGACACACGGCTCGAGCGTGTCGTCGCAATCAAGGTGCTTCCTGCTGAATACGCGGAGAGCGCGCAGTTCCGTCTCCGTTTCGATCGCGAGGCGAAGGCCATCTCCTCGCTGAATCATCCGCACATCTGCACGCTCTTCGATGTCGGCGACGGGTACCTCGTGATGGAGCTTCTCGATGGAGAGTCGCTCGCCGACAGAATCAGAAAAGGGCCGCTGCTGCTCGAACAGGTACTGCGCTACGGAACGCAGATCGCGCAGGCGCTCGATGCGGCGCATCGTCAGGGAATCGTCCATCGCGACCTCAAGCCGGGAAACGTCATGCTGACGAAGAGCGGCGCCAAGCTGCTCGACTTCGGTCTCGCGAAGAATGCTCCTTTCAGCGCGCTGGCGTCGGGATTCGGTCACGCCGATCAGGCAACCGAGCACAAGCCCCTCACCGCTGAAGGCATGATCCTCGGCACGTTTCAGTACATGGCGCCCGAGCAACTCGAAGGAGCTGAGGCCGACGCCCGCACGGATATTTTCGCGCTGGGTGCACTGCTCTATGAAATGGCCACGGGCAAGCGCGCGTTCGCAGGAAACTCGAAGACGAGTCTCATCGCGGCGATCGTTTCATCGGAGCCCGCACCGATCGCTTCCGTCGCTCCAATGACGCCTCCCGCGCTCGAGCACGTTGTGAAACGCTGTCTGGAAAAAGATCCCGACGATCGCTGGCAGTCGGCGCACGATATTGCGGGCGAGCTGCAATGGATCAGCGAAGCGGGCTCGCAGGCAGGCGTCGCTGCTCCGCTGACGATGCGGCGGAAGACGCGCGAGCGTCTTGCCTGGAGCATGGCAGCGCTTTTCCTGCTCGCCGCACTCGCCCTCGGCGTCCAGGCACTGTTTCGCACGCAAGATTCGGTTCGTCAGGTGCGCTCGGCTGTTCTGCCGCCCGAGGGAGTCCAGCTCCCACTCACGGACGAAGCGCCGGGAAACGCTGTGCCGTCGCCCGATGGAAAGAGACTCGTTTACCTCGGCTCGCTTTCCGAGGGAGGCAGCTCCCTCTACCTACACGACCTCGCGAGCGGCGAGGTGCGCATGCTTCCCGAGACCGCAGATGCGCAGTATCCATTCTGGTCGCCGGACTCCCGCTGGATCGGTTTCTTCACGCGGACGGGGGGCGCGATGAATAAAATTGATACCGAAGGCGGTCCTCCGGTGCGAATCGCCGGAGCCATCAACGGCAAGGGGGGGACGTGGAACGCGGCGGGTGAGATCGTGTTTACCCCCGACTTCGGCAGTCCGCTTTCGGTCGTTTCCGCCGCCGGTGGCGAGGTGCGCGAGGTGACGAAGCTCGATCTGGCGCGGCACAACTCTCACCGCCATCCGCGGTTTCTGCCCGACGGCCGGAGGTTTCTGTTCTTCGCTCGATCCATACAGGCCGGGCTCGAGAGCTCCGTGATGCTCGGCTCGCTCGATGGCGCCGAGCCGCGGGAGCTCATGCGTTCGGCCACTCAGGCGGAATACACCGACGGTCACATCCTTTTCGTCCGCGGCGAGACGCTGATGGCGCAGCGATTCGATCCTGATCGGGGAGAGCTCGAAGGAGAACCGCGCCCACTCGCCGAAGGAGTGATGGCGTTCGGGGGCGCGAGCTTTTCGACCGTCGCTGCCGCACGTGAAGGAATCCTCGTCTATCACAGCGGATCGCCTGTCACTCTCCAGTCTCTCGAGTGGCGGGACGCGAAAACCGGGGCGGTGGACGCGACAATCGGCGACCCTGCTGCGTTTCGGGGGAGCAGTCTTTCTCGGAGCGCCCAGCTCGTTGCTGCGACCATCGTGACGGACGGGGAGTCTGATCTCTGGACGATCGAGACAGGGGGCGGCATGGCCCGGCGTATTCCGGAGATTGGCGAGCAGCTCAATCCCGTCTGGACTCTCGACGAGAAGAGTCTGGCGTACGCCAGCAATCTGAAGGGCCGCTTCGGCCTCTACCGGAGAACGGTAGACGGCGGAGACCGTGTGGAAACGCTCCTGGAGTCGCAGGACGATCTGTTCCCTTTGCAGTATCTGTCTGATGGCACTCTCCTCGTCGTGCTGTCGA
Source organism: Thermoanaerobaculia bacterium (assembly GCA_041748075.1). Lineage (GTDB taxonomy): Bacteria > Acidobacteriota > Thermoanaerobaculia > Gp7-AA8 > Gp7-AA8 > JBGSYJ01. The sequence continues at coordinate 7,973 of JBGTDX010000165.1, read as the reverse complement.
ATGCGCGCCCGACAGCAGAAACGAGAGATGGCATCTATGTTCTCGAGCCGGGCGCGCGCCAGCTGACCCCTCTACTCAATGGCGCCCTGTTCGCATCCGTCTCTCCTGATTCGCGCTGGATCGCCTGGCAGGTTCGCGTGAAGGACGGCGCCGATCTCTTCATCGCAAAGTATCCCGCTCTCGACGGCAGACGACAGCTCATGAATGGCACAGAAATATACTCGTTCTTCTGGTCGGCCAATGGCCGCGAGCTCTACTACGCCGACAGGAAGAGTCAACTGTTCGCGATCGACATCCAGGGCGACACCTTCGCCTCGCCGCGACAGGTTCCGATCACCGACTTCGCCATAGGCACCTCGGCCGACGGACGGAGAATTCTGGCCTTCGCCAATCCCGAAAAGCCGCAGACCTCTACCATCCGCATGATCCAGAACTGGAAGTCAGCGGATTGAGAGGCGGGAGGAAGAACGCATTCCCCTCTTCTCGTCCAGGGCAGTGGCCGTCCGGTCAATTGCGTCCCGCGTCTGCGTTACTGATTCAGCGACGAGCCGAAGCTCATGCCGCGTCGCCTCGTGAGCGACATCGAAAAGGCGGCGCGTGTCCGCATGTGCGTCGGCATTCTCCTGCCGGATCGCGTCGAGCAGGCGTTTGAGGTCCTCGTCCATTACGGCGTCATTCTACTCCCGGAGTTCACCGCCGGGGTGATCTACAGGTTCTGATTCGGCGCCTTAAACGCGACATCCATGTTCCCCTCTTTCGGCGGGAGAGGGGCCAGGGGTGAGGGCATCTCACACCCTCATCGGAAGTACATTGATTCACTATTCTGCTCCATCACCGTTAGAATTCAAGCTATCCGATATGTCCCGCGCCACCCGCCTGCTCGACCTCGTGCATCTGCTCTCCTCGGGAAAGCCCCGCAGAGCCGCGGAACTCGCGCGACGGCTCGAGGTCACCGAGCGGACGCTCTATCGGGATCTTGCGGAGCTCTCGACGAGCGGGATCCCGATCGTTCACGGTGCAGAAGGCTACCGTCTGATGGAAGGCGCTGCCTTGCGACCGGTGGCGCTGACTTCTGAAGAAGCGGCGGTCCTTCGCCTCGTGCTCGAGAACCCGGCAGTACGTCGCAACCCCGAGCTTCGCCGGCGCCTCGATGCACTCTCGCGAAGGATCGGCGCGACGACGGGTGAAGAGAACACTCCATCTCATATAAAGCTCGCAGGCGCCGATCGCTCCGGACCGATCGCAGCGCACGTCATGCGCAGTCTCGAGTCTGCGATCGCGCGGCGTATCGCGGTGAACATCGACTACGTCTCGCTGCGCAGCGGCAGACGGGCCGTGCGCGGAGTCGATCCGTGGGCCATCTTCCATCGCGGTGAAGCCTGGTACCTGATCGGGCGGTGCCATCGCCACGACAAGCCGAGGATGTTCCGCGTCGATCGGACTGACTCGGTTCGTGAGACTGGCGAGGTGTTCGGCATGCCGGCCGAGTTCGACCTCGGACAGGAGTTGCGCACTGCGTGGTCGATCTATCGCGGTGAGACGCTTCACGAAATCGTCATCCGCTTCGATTCTTCGCTGGCGCCGCTCATCGGGAATGCGCGCCATCACGAAGACGAGCGTGTGAGCCGTCTCTCCGGCGGCGATCTCGAGTACCGCGTCACGCTCTCTCATCTCGAGGAGATCGCGCGGTGGGTCGTGACCTTCGGAGGGCGTGCGAGCGTGATCGCTCCGAAGGAGCTCGCCACGATGGTGGCTCGGATCGCCGAGGGTGCGCTCCGCGCGCATGGTCCGGCTATCGACGAGCAACCACGCGTACGCGAGGTCGTGCGCAGAGCAGCAAAGACCGCGCGTCACTGACCGGTTGCAAAGGGAACGCGAGAGCGCAGAAAAGCGCTGGTCAGCTTTACTCTCAACCTGACAGAACCTGTCACCCCATCTCCGTACTCTGTGCTGGCGCCGCATGCCGCGGCCATCAGAAACCATTACGGAGAACACGATGAAAACCATCCTCGCAATCGTCACGCTGTCGTTTGCACTGAATGTCCATGCAGAAGGCGACGGGTATCGCGCAACGATGCAGGACGCGCTCCGGCAGAGCGATGGCATTTCACTTCACGGCGGAGGCTTCCTTTCACCGGACTCCTGTGGGGCCACCGGCCGGTACATCGACGGCATCCTCACTTGCGGGATCACCTCGAGCGGAGCGTTGGGCGGGTCAGGCGATTGCGCGAGCGACGGCTACTACATCGACCTGTGGGACTTCCAGGTCGTCGCCGGACAGTCGTACACCGTGACATTCTCCGGCAGCCGGCCCTCGACGCCTGCGGTTCTGCTCGTGATGCGGGAAGCAGGCTCCGAGGTGGTGCAGGTCGCGCAGCGGAGTGGGACGGGAGTGCTGTCGGCAACATTCACGGCCCCAACATCGGGCCTCTACACCGTAGGGATCGGATACGCGCAGTTGTTCACGACCGGCAACTACACACTGCAGCTCGTCTGCGGATCCTCACAGCCACCACCACCCACTGGAAACTGCACGCCGACGGCAACGACCGCCTGCGTCCTCGGCAACCGGTTCGCGGTACAGGTACGTTATCGGTCGCAGTTCGACAACAATTCAGTCAACGCACTGGCCTTCGTGAAGCCCGTGATCGGCTTTTCCGATCCGAGTTACGAGACGGCGTTCTTCTACTTCAACAGCGCGAACAACATCGAAGTGATGGTCAAGATGCTCGACCAGGGCAACCGCGATGCCGCGAACCGTCCGACGATCGCCGTGCTCTACGGCACCGCCACCCCACTCCGCATCGAAGTCACGATCACCGACACCCGCTTCAACGGCGCCACACGCACATGGACCAGCCCCTTCGGCGCCCAGGCAGGATCGACGGACTTCACGGCATTCGTGAAGTGAGAGGGGCACCTTATTGAGTATCGCGCTGGCGTTCGCCATTTTCATTTGCGATCCACCGCCGGATATGCCGTGATGAGACGCTTTCCCGCGTGCCGTTTCCAGGCTCTAATGATTCAGTTCTGAGGAGGCGTCATGGAATACCCCTGGTGGACGATCGAAGCCTCACGTTGGGGAACGCGTGAAGAGACCGACATCCACTGCATCGCATGCGCGGAGGCGCTCGGACAGGTCCTCGGCAGCGAGCTGACGGACACGGAGATCAATCAGCACGGAGGCGTGCGTTGCCAATCGTGCGGCAGATACTGGCCCGCGGTTGAGACGTCCCTGCGACCGTTCACGGCAGACGCGCATTGAAAACGGAGCAGCCTGACTATTCGCGGCCCTCTCCCGAGGGAGAGGGTGGCCGAGCGCAGCGAGGTCGGGTGAGGGCTCAGTGCACTATTGAGAGATTTAATCTCTTCACCGCGTACATTCGCGCGAAGCTGAACGCCGACCTCGTAGGGGCGGCCCGCAGGCCGCCCGACAGTCGTTCAAATCCACCCACCCCGCGAATACCATTACTATGCGTCTGTGTCCCGCCCCCTCCCGCCCGGCCTCTATGACCTGCCGCTGACGCAGGCAATCGAGCGCGCGATCGCGGAGCTTGATGCGAAGCGCTTTGCCGCGAAGCGAGAGCCGACAGAACCGGCGGACCTGCACGATACTCTCGCGCGCCACGTCGCTGGCGTCGTTCGTCAGGTGCTGTCAACGGTTCCAGTCGCCGAGCGCATGACGAAGCAGGCTGAAATTTGCAACGACGTCGTCCGCCTGCTGAGCGAGAACGAACAGCAGCTCATATCCCCACCGCAGCGCCTCGCCGCTGTCTACTCCATCGGTGGTCTGCGGCGCGAGCCGCCCACTGAACCCGACATCCGCCTCTCGCAGAGCACGCTGCTCGTCAACGGTCGCGGCGAGCCTAACGTCGGCCACCTTATTCAAAGCGAGATCGACTCCGCCGATCGTCGAGAAGTTCGAAGCGACTTTCGAGTCGTACTGGGCCGATCCCGACTTCGAGCTGTACGACCCCGCCCTGCACCGCGACCGATTCGATGAAGCCGTATCACGAGCGCGCGATCATGAGTCACCGAGCATTGCGCTCTTCGACATTCAACCCTGGCCGCATCAGAGAGAGATTCTCGAGAAGCTGAAGGTCGAACGATTTCGGCATGGACGGTTTCGCAACCTCGTCGTCGCCGCGACCGGAACGGGAAAGACAGTCGTCTCAGCGCTCGACTATCGCGATCTTTCCGCGGAACTCAATGACGGCCGGCCGATGTCGCTGCTATTCGTGGCGCATCGTCGCGAGATTCTCGAACAGTCGCGCCTCACGTTTCGACATGTCATGCGCGATTCCGTCTTTGGCGAGCTGTACGTCGATGGCCACCGGCCGGACAAGTGGAGTCATGTATTCGCGTCGGTGCAGTCTCTTGCGAATGCCGATCTCGACCGCGTTCCACCGAAACACTTCGACGTCGTCATCGTCGACGAGTTCCACCACGCTGCCGCACCGACATACGAGCGGCTCCTTGAACACCTAGAGCCGAAAGTGCTCGTCGGATTGACCGCCACTCCGGAGCGGACCGACGGAAAGCCGATCCTCGGATGGTTCGACGGCCGCACCGCAGTCGAGTTGCGTCTGTGGGATGCTCTTGATCGCGGGCTCCTCTCACCCTTCCACTACTTCGGAATTCACGATTCCATCGATCTTTCGAGAGTGAAGTGGGCTCTGGGCACGTATGACAAACGCGAGCTGGAGAACGTCTACACGGGTAACGACGCGCGCCTGATTCACATCCGCCGTGCGCTCGAGGAGAAAGTCTCCGACATCTCCCGCATGCGGGCTCTCGGGTTTTGTGCCGGCGTGGCTCACGCGAAGTACATGGCTCAGCGCTTCAACGACGCGGGGATCATCTCCGCCGCCATCATCGGGGAAACATCCAGCGAGGAGCGAGACGACGCCTTGCGAAAGCTGCGCAAAGGTGAGATCAACATCATCTTTGCGGTCGACATCTTTAATGAAGGCGTCGACGTGCCGGAAGTCGACACGGTCCTGTTCCTGCGGCCGACGGAGAGCCCTACGATCTTTCTGCAACAACTCGGTCGAGGCTTGCGGAGGGCGGACGGGAAGGAGTGCCTGACGGTGCTCGATTTCATCGGAAACGCGAACCGCAACTTCCGCTTCGATCTCCGGTATCGCGCGCTGACCGGCGGCTCACGGCGCGAAGTCGAAGAGCAGGTGGACTCCGGCTTTCCGCTACTTCCTGCCGGCTGCGCGATCCAGCTGGACCGCGAATCCAGCCGCATCGTCCTCGAAAACCTCCGCCAGACCATCGGCAATCGCTTTATCACGCTCGTCAACGAGTTGCGTTCCATTGGCGCGGACACCAACCTCGCAGACTTCATCCATCACGCGAAACTCGACCTGGAAGACATCTACCGCGCAAAAGGCTGGTCTTGGACCAGACTGAAGCGAGAGGCATTCCAGAGCGCGGGCGGCCCTCGCCCGTCGCGGATCGACATCGTCGCCGACGCCCCCGCACCCAATTCCGACGAAGATACCGCGTTACTGAGCGCGCTCCCACGCCTGCTCCACTCCGACGACCAGCGCCGCATCGCGTTCCTTCTTACGGTTCTCCGTGCGCCATCTCCTCCCTCGGAGCTTCCACAACTCGCGCTCCGCATCCTCGAAGGACTCCTGCTCACCCTCTTCGAAGGACGCGAACGCGACCGCACGATCGCGCTTGACCGTCTCTGGTCCCATCACGCAGTCCGCGAGGAGCTCCTCGAAGTCCTGGCGATTCTCGAAGACCGCGCAGAACATCGGACCTGGCCCGTCGCCGACGAACCGCTCACCGGATTACGCGAACTGCTGACGGACGTGCCTCTCTCAGTCCACGCCCGCTACACGCGCGACGAGGTTCTCGCCGCCCTGGGCCGCTCGACGCTGGCAAAACCGCTCTCCCATCGTGAAGGCCCTCTGTGGGATGAGAAGACCAACACGAACTACTTCTTCATCACGCTCGACAAAAGCGAAAAGTATTACTCCCCATCGACCCGCTACCGCGACTACGCAATCTCATCCGACCTGTTCCATTGGGAGTCGCAGTCAACCACGAGCACCGCCAGCCCGACCGGCCAGCGATACATCCACCACGAAGCGAGGGGAGTGAACGTGATGCTCCTCGTGCGCCCAGTCAACAAGCACGAAGGCCGCTCCGTCCCCTTCACCCTACTCGGCCCCGCAACGCTCGTCTCGCATACCGGCGACCGCCCCATGTCCATAACTTGGCGCTTGCATAGGCCAATGCCAGCGGACCTATTTAAGCTGGCAAAGGTCGCGGCAGGTTGAGACCAGAAAGATCGTTGACCAGTGGTCAAACGACTAGTCACCCGCCTCATCAAGGAAGACCATCAGGCTCATGGCAACAATGGATCCCGCTCGCGATCTGCCCCTGATGGCCTAATTGAAATGCAGACGCATAAGCTCCGTGGCGAAGAGATTGTCGTGTTTGTGGGAGGTTCTTAAAGCATTCTCAACAAACATCTTGTAAGGAACTGGTGATGCTCATTGCCGGCGGAGAGTACGTGGGATGGTGATCGCCGGCCGGTAAACTTTGTGCGTGGCTTGGCCTGATTAGCCGAACTTTGGTCTAGTTGGGTGCATGCCTGACTCATTTGCCACCGGACGGATTGGAAGCGCTGCGGTAAAAAGGGACGCGCTTGCCATGTTCAGGCGCCTAGTTGGAACCTCATCGCTTCAACTTGCGCAGCGACTGATTCACCCATTCGAGGTCGAACGCGTCCGGCTCGAACCAGTCGGCCCAGTTCCATACGTCCTCATCCTCCGCATCCTCGGGGTTGGCGATTGCCTCGAGCAGTTCGTAGTAGCCACCAACTCCGCCGCAATCTTCCGGCGGGCAGGCGCGCTTTCCGGTCAGGCACCTGGGGTAGCGAACGTCATGCTCCGGCTTCGCAAGTTTCTCGATCACGATGTCGTGTTGCCAGCCATCTCCAAAGTCGTATTCGTACACGAAACGTTTGACTCCCCAGTCGATCAGATCGCCGACGCGGATCTTCTTCTCGCTGATGGTGTCGTCGGGCCACTCAGGATTTGGGATGCCGAATCTGTCCTGCCCAACGTGGAACTCGTGGAGATGGCTGTCGGTCCATCCCATCACACGCTGAATCACGGTGTGCAGACGCGCGAGAGTCATGTCATCGCGAACTTCGAACCGCCGCCAGACCGGAGGACGGGTGCCGCGCAGTGTGATCTTCATCCGGCAGACCCGTGGCTCCGCGTCGGTCCGGCGCTCTGCCCGAGATTCGACTGCTTTCACTTCTTCGGTACGGAGGGCGTCTTCCAGCAGAGAGTTGGCAGCTAGCGAGATCTCGTCCAGGTCCGCGGCCCCGAGGGTCGCGATGCGCTTGTCGGTCTCGCGAGGCGCGGCCTGGAGGAGAACGATGAACGCGAGCGCGCGTTTTTCGATCGGAAGCGATCGATCGGAAAGTGCGTCCAGCAGCCGGATCGCTGCATTTTTCGGTTTCAGCTCGATGATCCACTGGATAAGATGAACCCGTTGCGCAGATCCTGTTCGGCCATCGAGCAGTCGCCGCACGAGCACTTCGCGCAAGGGTCCCGGTGCCGATCCCGCCACACGGGTTCTGAGGTCGGATGAATCGATGGGCGGATTCTGAAGCAGCTCTTGCACGACCAATTCAGGGCTGGAAGGGCGCGCTTCGATCGAACGTAAGGCCTTGAGCCAGGCCTTGGGCATTTTCGTGATACGTCCTCCTTGCGCAGAGAGTTTATCTCTCGCCCGTCTGCCTGACCATTTATTTTCGTTCGCGCGTTCTTACCCTCTCCCCGCCGATGGCTGCGTCTTCGAGAGAATCGCGATTCGGGGAGAGGGTGGCGCGCGGAATTCACTGGATCGAATGGTTCAGAACGCTCCAGCGCGCCGGGTGAGGGGTTGCGGTTGTCACGATCCTCGCGAAACGTGGAGGCGGCCCCGCACCCGGCGCG
>JBGTDX010000164.1:0-32862 GCA_041748075.1 Thermoanaerobaculia bacterium | reverse complement strand
CTTCGCCCTCGCTCGTCGGCGATGCCCCGCATCGCCTGCCTCACGATGGCTCGCATCTGTCCGCGCGGCGCCTGCAACGCTGGTCCCGATTTCACCAATACAGGCCACTACCCCGCTCCCAAGGTCCTCGCGAACCCGGTTGCCGGTTCTGCCTGACGACCGTGCGATCGCGGATTCCTCGATTCGAGTCCTCTGCGATAAAGTCAGCGAGATGGACTCCCAGCCTGCAACTCACGACCCGCAACCGGAAGCGGCGGCCGAGGACTTTCTCTCTCTCGACGCCCGCAACCTTCGTCCCTCGGCAATCCGCGCATTTGCGAAGCTGATCAATGACCCGTCAGTCATCTCCTTCGCAGGAGGGCTGCCGAGCCCCGAGACATTTCCCGCAATCGAATTTCTCGAATGTGCCGAGATGATTCTGCGTGAACGAGCGGCGGTCGCGCTTCAGTACGGCCCCACTCCGGGCCTCCCGCGACTCCGCGATTCAATTGCGCAGATCTGCAGGTCGCGGGGAATCGATTGCACCTCTGACGACGTGCTCATCACCACCGGCTCGCAACAGGCTCTCCAGCTCGTAGCCAACGTTCTGCTCGATCCGGGCGACGTCGTGCTCGTCGAGCTGCCGACTTACATCGGAGCGTCCGCTTCGTTTTACAGCAGGCGTGCCGAGCTCGTCGGGGTCAGGCAGGACGACCAGGGGATCGACACGGAGGATCTGCGCAGGGTTGCGGCGAGACTCCGTTCTGAGGGACGACGCATCCAGTGCCTTTACACGATTCCGAACTTTCAGAACCCTTCCGGCCGGTTGATGACCAGAGCACGGAGAAGCGAGACTTTGGCCATCGCGGCCGAGTTCGGCTTCCGGATTCTCGAGGACGACCCGTACGGCGAGCTCGTCTATGTCGAGGATGCCGACACGACGCCGATGCGCTCGATGGACTCGCATGGCCGCGTCATTTACCTCGGGTCCTTCTCGAAAGTGCTGGCGCCCGGACTTCGCTGCGGCTGGATCGTCGCCCCCCCCGCGATGTTCAGGCCGCTCGAGCTTGCGAAGGAGGCGGCAGACCTCTGTTCCGGGATGCTCGATCAGTCGATCGTGGACGAGTTCGTCGCAAGCGGCAGGCTCGCTCCGCAGATTGAGAAGGTACGTGCCTTCTATCGCGAGAAGCGGAACATTTTCATGGAGGCTCTCGAATCGGAGGTGGGCATGCTCGCCGACTGGACGCCGGCCGCGGGCGGACTCTTCACGTTCCTCACGCTGCGGAAGCCGGCGGACACTCGCGAGTGGGTCAGCCGCGCGATCGGGATGGGTGTTGCCTTCGTTCCCGGCGCGCCGTTCTTCGTGGATGGCAGCGGTCTCCAAACGATGCGCCTGACTTTTGCAAAGGAGACGGACGCGCGGTTGCGGGAAGGTGTCGCTCGGCTGGGAGAGCTGTTCCGAAGCGCGGATACGTAACTGCGCAGACTTGTCATCCTGAGCGAAGCGAAGGATTTTCTTGCGGGGATCAAGCGTCGCAAGATGATCGCTTCGCTCAGATGACACCGCGTTCATTTGTGCAACTCCAGAAGAATGATCAATCAGGAGAGTCGATGAATCTCACGCGTCTTGCGCCCTTTGCGCTTCTTTCACTTCTCGCCGCATCGTGTGCGACCACTACCAGCACGCCTTCCCCGAGACCGTCTCCCGGGCCACCGGCGCAGGCGAGCTCTGCAAACCGGCTCTCGCCCATCGCACAGGTTCCCCGGACGATCGCCGAGCCGGTCGTCCGCGTCGGTTTGCTGACCGATCAGACGAGCGCGCGGTTTCCCCGGATCGAGGGTGGCTACGTCGTGCTCGCGAAGCGCGGGCCCTCGATCATCCGTCGCGGCTTCACGGTGTCGTCTCCCGTGAGACAGGCCACAACCCGGTATGCCGTCCAGGTTGCTGCGCTGGCCGACAGAAAGCGAGCCGAGGAGTTTGCAGCGAAGATCAGCAGCGAGACGGGCGAGCGTGTGGATGCCGTTGCCGATCCATCGGGTGGTCCGTACCGGATTCTGGCGGGTGACTTCGAGACGACCGATGCGGCGGTTCCCCTGCGCGACCGGCTCACGGCAGCGCGATACGGAACGGATATGCTCGTGACTCGGCGCCCGTCAGATCAGGCCTTTCAGCATGTACACAGACTCGTCGATGACGAAGGTGATGCTCACGCGCTCGAATCGCCTACGCTGCTCATCCTTCCGGCTCAGGCCGAAACAGTCACGATCGGGGATCTACCGTACCGGGGAGGTGCGCGCCTCTTCATCAACAACCGCGGACTCCTGAATGTCATCAACGAGCTGAACGTCGAAGACTACGTGCGTGGTGTCGTGCCGAACGAGATGGGACCCAGCATCTTCGACGAAGTCGAAGCTCTGAAAGCGCAGGCGCTCGCGGCGCGGACTTACGTGATCAAGCGTATGGGCGACTTCAGGACCGAAGGCTACGACATCTGTCCGACTCCGGCGTGTCAGGTGTATCGAGGGTTCTCCACCGAGCATGCGCTGAGCGATCGGGCCGTTGCGGAGACCACGGGCATGATCATCACGCATGGCGGACAACCGATCGACGCTCTCTATACGTCGACATGCGGAGGCGAAACCTCCGACGTCGAGGTGATGTTTCCCGGCCGGAATGAACCGTATCTCCGGCGAGCACGTTGTGTCGAGATGGAAATGGTCGAGCTGGCGGGACGCTCGACGAGCGGCATGCTCACGGAGATGCAGACTGATGCGCGCCTCTTTGCCGCCATCGCCGGCGTAGGCGAGGGAACTTCCTGGGCGGCAGGCGACGTACGCACTGCGGTTTCAGCCGCCTCCAGAGTTGCCGGCTCTCAGTTGTCGGGCAACTCGTCTCCCGCATCGAGTCGCCGGCGCGACGTCCTCAGCTGGCTTGCGGGTGTGTGGAATCTCAGCGACACAGCGCGGCGGCTGACTCTTCCCGAAGACCGGCAGTACTTCTTTCCCGGCGGAGGAGAAAGCGAAGCGTATCTGGTGGCTTCGTTCCTGATCAAGTACGGACTCACTCCAACCCAGTACGTCAACGCATCCGATCTCGACGCTGCGATGCCGCGCGAGGAGCTGTATGCCCTTCTCTACTCCTGGCTCGAAGAGCAGGGGAGCATCACCGAAACGAGCGGGAAGATCTTCAGCCTGAGCGGCCGCGCGATGAGGCTGAAGGCCGCCGGAAGAGAGACCTCGTTCACCCTGCCCTCCGGCATCCCCGTCATGAGACGAATCGGTGACAGGACTCGCGAGCTCGACCGCGTTCCCATCATGATCGGAGACCGCGCGTCGGTACTTCAGCGGCAGGACGGACGTCCCGTCGCGGTGATCGTTCAGGGGAACTACGACGGCGCGTCATTCGATCGCACCTCGAGCTTTGCGAACTGGACGCGGAGCTATCGGGCCGAGCAGCTCGTCGCATCGATCGCGAAGCGCAATGCGATCACCTCGCTGCAGGACCTCAGGCCGCTGGGGCACGATGCGTCGCATCGCGTGACCGAGCTTCAGGTCGTGGCCGAGGGCGGGAGGACGTTCAACCTCAGGGGGCTTCCGATCCGCTGGTCTCTCGAGGTTCCGGACAATCTGTTCGTGATCCGGAAGACGAAAGATGCAGACGGCGTCGACCGCTACACGTTCTTCGGCAAGGGATGGGGACACGGCACAGGCATGTGTCAGGTGGGAGCCTACGGGATGGCGTTCCGCGGCTGGGACGCGGACGAGATCATCAAGCGGTTCTACACCGGAGTGCAGATTGTGCCGGCCGGGGGGCGGAGGTGACGAGTTCTGAGTTCTGAGTTCTGAGTTTTGCAAGTATGGGACGCCCCTGCCCGGCGCGCGAGGCAGGCTCACTCACAACTCACAACTCACAACTCACAACTCACAACTCACAACCGGGTGGGTGGGGGCGGCGCCCCTACTTCCGTTCGAGACCGTCGATCAGAACCGCCAGTGCCAGAGCGGTGCGGCGGTCGAAGCCGTAGGAGGCATCCGGAGTGAGGTCGAGAAAATAGCGGTCGAGCCCGCTGGTGCGGCGATCGATCACTCCCACCTGCTCGTCGCCGTCGAAGATCTGAAAGTTGGTCTTGAAAAGACCGAAGAACGAACCGAGAAACTTCCGCAGAAGCGCCATCCCGAGAGAATCTTCGATCGCACATCCAACGGTCGAGGAGCCGAACGCATCGCCGATGGCCCATCGGTGCCTTCCGAATGCACTGAGTACGTTTTTTGAGAATGATCCGATCATCCGTCCGTCGGCAGTCCGTACGCTGAAGCGAAGTACGGGAAAAGCGAATCGGCTCTCCTGCCACAGCATGAGGTTCACCGAGCGCAATTCGGGATCGTCGTACAGATAGATGTGGCGTTTTTGTGGCACCAGCAGCAGGATCACGAGAGCAAAACCGAACGTCATCAGGAGTGCGACGAGTGCCTGCAAGTAGAACCCCGACGCTGCGAGAAAAATCGTGACGCCCGCGCCAGCGAGAATCACGAGCGTGGCGAAGAGGCCGGCCAGGAAACCGGCCAGGTTCACGGGACGCTGGTAGTGAAACAGCGGATTGCCGGATTCGTCGCGGACCGTCGAACGCTCTCCATAGGGGACGCTCACGTCGAGCACGTAACGCGACAGCTGGAACCTGGAATCCGACGATCCCTCCGGAACTTCTCTGACCTCTTCGACCGCCTCGCGCGCTCCCTGAGGGATTTCGCTGGCCAGATCGAGCGAGGTTGCCATGGAGGCTGCTGAAGAATGTTCTGATGCGTCGGGAAAGGGGTCCGGATCCTCGGGATGATCTCCCGATTCGGTTGCTTTGAAGAGATCGACGGCGATCGTAGAAGAAGGAGAATCGGGGTGATCGGGTTCACGCCAGAAGCTCCCCCGGCTGTTGCCGAGCTTGATCTGGGCTCGATCGATCAGTGGGGCAACGCTGATTTTCTTTCCGTTGACGAATGAACCGTTCGCACTCCCGAGATCGCGGAGAATGAAGAAACCTTTATCGAATACGATCTCCGCGTGTCGTCGTGACACTCTGGGATCGCGCAGCACAAGGTCGTTGCCCGGATCGCGGCCGATGTTCAGAGTTCGCGTCGCATCGAGCTGCATGTCGCGCTCCGTACCGTCGGCGGCGATGAAAGAGACTCTCGCCATGTAAGGTTGATTTTAGTGTAGTGGTCTGTGAATCCCGTGACTTTTTGTGTAGCGACGCGGCGTGACAACCGACACCGCTACGCTAACCGGGATTCCTCGCCATGTGAGGAGAAATCGCGGGCTCGCTTCTTTGCTTTCTCCAGTGGTATTGCCAGGTCTATTGCTTCTGCGAGCTGTTCGATCGAAATTGGTTTAGCCAGCCAGCCGGCGACGCATTCATGGCTGAAGTCCTCCGGAGGCGGTGTCTGCCCACTGATCACCACGACGGGGATGCAGAGACCGCCGCCCGGGGGGTTGAGTTTTGCGAGTACTTCCCATCCATCCATGATCGGCATCAGAAGATCCAGAAGAATCACGTCGGGCTTTTCAGTCTCGATGCGATCGAGAGCTTCCGCGCCGTTCGCAGCGAGTTTCACCTGGTATCCCCTGTGATTCAGACCGATCGCGTAGAGGCGGCGGATGTCCGCACTGTCTTCCACAACGAGGACCTTCTTCATGGCGGCCATACCGGGCAGGCTTTGCACGTTCCATGCACATATGTGCAAAGATGGGAGGCCATTTGGGACGGAAAAAAAGTTCGTTCAGATCCGAACTCTACCGGAAGGTGCGCAGTCAACTCTGTCTATGACATCCATCGTTCCCTACGTAATTGCTGCGCTCGTCGTCATCTCATTCCTCACGCTCAACGTCATCGTGTTTCGGGCTCTGATACGCATTCATCCGAAGCGTGTCCTGTTCGTGAGATTGGCCTTTACAATTGGTAATCTTTTCTGGCTGGCACTGCCGTTTCTCTTCACGATGCGGGGCTCGATGGCGATGATCCTCCTGCGGTCATTCCTGGGGCCTCCCTGGTTTTCGTGGCTGATCTTTCTGATTCTTTACTCGGCATTCCTGATGGTCGTAGCTCTTCTGTGGCTACCAGCGCGACGGAGAGTGCCTTTCGCACAATTCGCATCGAAGCCGTCAAGGGTGATTCTCGTCCTCGGCGCGCTCATTGTCGTGGCAGGGTTCTACAGCGCGCTCGTTCCTCTGCGCGTTGCGTATGTGAGAATCCCGCTCTCTGACCTTCCTCCCGCTTTCGACGGATATCGAATCGCACTCATCAGCGATCTGCACGTGGGCCTGTTCACCCGTTCTTCCCGGCTTCACGAGATCAGCCGGGCGCTGAACTCGCTCGATCCGTCGGTGGTTCTCGTGGCGGGTGACTTCGTCGACGACGCCTCGTACTTCGTTCCGAAGTTCGTCGAGGGCCTGTCCAGCGTCAGAGACGGCGTGCCGATCCTGGCCGTGCTGGGCAATCACGAGATCTACGGCGATCCCGAGAAAGTCGTAGAGCGGATGCGCGCCCAGTCGCGGGTCTCGCTGCTGCTCAACGATGCCTGGACCATCCGGCGGAGAGATCAGGCACTGTCGATTGCAGGCATTTCCGATCATGCCGCTGAAGGCCGTAATGCTCCGGACTGGCTGCGTCCTGATCTGGGCAAAGCGTTACAGGCCGTGCCGGCGGGCTCCTTTCCGCTGCTTCTCGCACACCAGCCGAAGGCGTTCGAGGATGCGGTCGCATCGAGGATCGGTCTGACGATGACGGGCCACTCGCACGGAGGGCAGTTCGGCATCCGCAGGTGGAACTGGTCCCTCGCGGGAGTGTTCATCCCATACCACATGGGTCTGTACGAGTCGGGTGGATCGAACCTGTTTGTGACGACTGGAGCCGGGTACTGGGTCGTGCCGTTTCGACTCGGCATGTCGCCGGAGGTCGTGCTGATCGAACTCCTCCGGAAGTGACGCGAATCACTGGCGCTATACTCGTTTGATCGCGTCAGGCGAGATCGAGATGAGAGATTCCTTTCACCGGATGTACAGCCGGGCTTCGAGCTTCCGCCTCGTATCACCGACGCTCAGGGAGTTGCTCCACTGTGTCTATGATCGGATCGTGGAGCGGCCCTCCGACCCGAAACAGCTCAAGCTGGCGTTCGAGGCGCTCTTCGTCTTTCTATCGAGCTCCGAGGGACGCACCGACGCGAACTGCGCGGTGACGGACATCTTCTTCTCGGAGACCGACCGCTGGAAAGCGGACTTCCTGCACCTCCCGGAGCCTTTTCGCGAGCTGATTGCGAATATCGGTGGCGCACTGCACGATACGGTACATGCTCCGAACATTGCGATGACATTCGGCAATCTGCCTGAGCAGTTGCTCGAGCGCACGCGCGGAATCGCATTGTCCGAGGAAAACGAGAGGCGCTGATCGGGATGGAGAGTCTGGGAGAATCCAGCGGGGTTGCCGTCGAAACGATGCAGCTTTCTGATTGGGAACAGATCCGTGCGATCTATCTTTCCGGTATCGCGAGCGGCGATGCCACCTTCGAAACCGAACCTCCTTCCCGTGAGCAGTGGGAGGCGACACACATTTCTTCACCTCGGCTTGTCGCCCGGAGTGGAGAGCGCATTCTCGGCTGGGCAGCTCTGAGCCGCGTCTCATCACGAGCGGCCTACCGGGGTGTCGCTGAAGTCAGCGTCTACGTCGCAGAAGTGGCGCGGGGACGGGGAGTCGGCAGGATGCTTCTCGAAGCGCTCGTTGCCGGATCGGAGCGCGAGGGATTCTGGACGCTGCAGGCGAGTGTCTTTCCGGAGAACGAGGCTAGTGTCCGGCTGCACTCACGGTGCGGCTTTCGAGAAGTCGGACGGCGTGAACGCATCGGCAGGCTGAACGGCGTATGGCGCAGTACCTTGCTCCTGGAGCGACGAAGCCTCCAGCACTGCTGACCGACCCTGTAGTTGTGCGTCAGGAAAACGAAATTTTCCGCTCGCGCGCGAGATCCCTTACCAGATTCTCGCGGATATGGGGGTGAGAGCGGCGGCTGCTTGAACCGTAGAGCCTACTGGCTACTGACTGCGGGGTCAGTCATGACGAGCGTTTCGACTCCCGGTTCTCGCGACACAGGCGACGAGCCCCGCCAGAGCCGCTTGAACCAGTTCGCTGCTCCCTCGACTCCGAGGCTGATGTACGGAAGGATCACGAGTGTCAGGACGGTCGATGAGATCAATCCTCCCATGACCGTTCGAGCCAGTGGAAAGTAGAACAGCCCCCCGACGTTCGATCCGCCGATCGCGAGCGGGAGGAGACCGATGACAGTCGTGGAAGCGGTCATCAGGATGGCGCGCAGACGGTCGCGGCCCGCCTGAAGGATTGCGTCCTCGTGAGACATGCCTGTCTTGCGCAGCTGGTTCATGTGATCGAGCAGCACGATGCCGTTGTTGACGACGATGCCCATGAGAATCAGCAGACCGATCTGTGACATCAGGTTGAACGGAGTCCGGGTGGCCGCGAGAAACCAGATAGCGCCTGGAACGGCGAACGGTATCGAGAAGAGGATTGCGAACGGTTGCGCGAGCGACTCGAAGAGAGACGCCATGACAAGGTATACCAGCAAAAGCGCGAGGAGGAAGTTGATGCCCATCTCTCTGCCCTGGGTATCCTGTTCGAGGATCCGATCATCCCAGGACCACGAGTAACCGGGCGGCAGGTCGAACGCATTCATGAGGCCCTCGATCTGCTTCCGGGCATCCTGCCAGCTCTCGCCTTCGTAGTTACCCCGCACGAACGCCCGCACCTTGCGATGCTCCCTGCGGATAGACTCTGCCCTCGTGATCGTCTCGAACGTAGCGATCTCGCCGAGAAGAACCTGCGTTCCCGATCGCGTGTTGATATGCATTCCTCGGAGATCTTCGAGGTTGGTTCTGTCCGCCTCGCGCAGTGCGAGCCATGTCTCCACTTCGTGGTCACCGGTATTGAAACGGGACAGCCGCATGCCGCCGAGACTGAACGAGAAGATGTCCGAGAGGTCCTGGGCGCTCAATCCGAGCCGCGCCGCTTTGTCCCGATCGATGGTGACCTGAATCTCCTGCCTTCCGCGATTCAGTCCTGTGTTCAGATCCTCGATACCTTCGATGGAGTCGAGGCGCCGTTCGGCTTCGGTCGCCAGGCCCTCGAGCACGCCGGCGTCCTGCCCGAAGAACCGCACCGAGAACCGCCGGCTGTTGCCTCCGTCTTCCGAGTCTTCATCGAAGAAGACACGGACGCCGGGAATCGAGGGAAGATCTGCGCGGATTTTCTTGCGCAACTCACTGACGTCCTTGTCGCTCATGTTCTCGCGCTCGAGAGTGACCCATGTGCTTGCCTGATTGTCCGCGAAGAATGAGTAAAGCCCGGCGACCTCGAACTTCTCCGCATTCTGCTCGAGAAATTCTTCAATCTGCGTAACGACCTTCTCCGAGTTCGACTTGTAGGAGAAGTCTGTGAAGTCGTATGCCAGTCGAATGCGGGTGTTTTTCGTCGCGGTGAACATCCCGACCTCTACGAGTTTCGCCTTGAACGGCACGACCGTCAGAACGATGATTCCCAGAATGATGAGGAACGTCTTGAACCGATGCGAAAGCGTCCATCGGAGAAGCAGGACATATTTTTCCTCGAGCCAGATCACGAGACGATTCGGCTTCGGTTCCCTGTGCTTGAGAAAGTGCGCGGACATCAGAGGGATCATCGTCAGTGAGGCCACGAGCGAACAGATCAGCGAGAGCGAAATCGCGACGCCCATCTCACCGAGCCAGATTGTGAGATCAGTCGATCCTCCGAGAATGAGCGGCAGAAAGACGATGAGTGACGTGACGGTGGAGGCTGCCACGGCCACAGCCACGGCCCCGGCACCCTCGAGCGCAGCTTTCTTCGTATCCGGCTGGTCGCGCTGTCGCCTGTCGATCGATTCCAGGACGACGATGGCGTTGTCCACGAGCATGCCCACGCCGAGCATGAGCCCCATCATCGAAAGAATGTTCAACGACTTGCCCATGAAGTACATCACGCCGCAGGCCGCGATCACAGAGAAGGGAATGGCGAGTGACACGATGATCGTCGACTGCAGACGCCTCAGAAAGAAGTAGAGCACCAGGATCGCCATGAACCCGCCGACGAGTCCCGATTTGGTCAGCCCGTCGATCCCGTTGGTGATCTGCTCGGCCTGATCGTCCCAGGTGAAGAGCTTGATTCCCTGGAGAAGAGGATCCTGCGCGATGTCGTTCTCGATCACCGCCATGACCGAGTGCACCGTTTCGACGGTGTTCGCTGTCGATTCCTTGTAGACATTGAGCGCGACTGCATACTTGCCATCCAGGTGCCGCCCGAACTCGAGCGGAGGCTCTTCGTAGCGGATCTCCGCGATGTCCCTGAGGCGCAGGCCCCGTTCGTTGACCGGCAGGTGGCCGATCATCTCCACCGAAGAGAACTGTCCAGGAGCGCGCACCGTGTATCGCATGCCGCGATCGGTCACCTGACCCAGGACGATGTTCGATGAGGCTCCCTGAAGCCTGCTGGCGAGATTGGCCAGATCCACCGAGTGCTCGTTGACCTTGTCGAGAACCAGATCGATACGCACTTCGCGGGGAGCGACTCCGTTCAGTTCGACACGGGCCACCCCCGGAACGCGCCGGAGTCGGTTGAGGACGCGCGCCTCGAGCAAATCCCAGTTGCGCGACAGATCGACGCCTTCAGCGGCGATACGCGCTTCGACGACCGGGATGTCGCTCGTGTTGAACGAGAAAATCAATATCTGACCGATGCCGGTCGGCAGCGACGGACGGACCTGATCCATCTTTTCGCTGACCTGCATCCGGATGATGTCCAGATCCTGACCCCAGTTGAACTCCAGCTGGAACTGGGCCGAGTCGGCATTCGATGTCGAACGGAGTCGCTTGACGCCAGACAGCGTCGAGAGCACCTCTTCAACAGGCTTGGCGATCTCCTTTTCGATCTGGGACGGATTCGAATTCGGATACGGAATCTGAACCCCGATGAATGGAGCGTCGACTTCCGGAAGGAACGCGAGCGGCATGCGGGTGATGGCGATGCCCCCCATCACCAGGATGCTCACGAGGAGCATGACCGTCGTAATCGGACGTTTCACAGCGAGTGAAGGCAGACTCATCGCGTGCCTCCGGAGTGGCCGAACATTCCATGTTCGGCACTGGGCAATGAGTCACATGAGTGTCGTCGTGACACGGAGGGCCGAACATGCAATGTTCGGCCACGTTCGATCATGCTGGCGCGTCTCATTGCGCGGTCTCCGCGTTGTAGGAGGCCCATTCGGCATGATTGGAAGCGTCAGGCTCCGTCTCGACATCCGGTTCGGTCTCCCAGACCTTGCGATCGAGCAGAGAATAGACGACCGGAATGACCAGCAGGGTCAGGGCGGTGGCCACCGTGAGTCCGCCGATGACGGTAATCGCCAGCGGAGAACGCAGTTCGGCACCCTCGCCGAACCCGATGGCCATCGGAAGAAGTCCCAGAACGGTGGTCAGGGTCGTCATCAGAATCGGGCGGAGGCGATTCACGCCGGCCTGTACGAGCGCTTCATGTTTCGCCACACCCTTCCTGCGCAACTGATTCACTGCATCGATCAGCACGATCGCATTGTTCACGACGATTCCTGCCAGCATCACCGCTCCGATCATCGCCACGATGCTGATGCTCTTGCCTGTGAGAGCGAGTGCGATGATCACGCCGATGGCCCCCAGCGGGAGCGTGAAGATGATCACGAACGGATGCAGCAGTGACTCGAACTGGGACGCCATCACGAGGTAGACGAGGAAGATCGCCAGCGCCATCGCCATCATGAGGGAGCGGAGAGAGCGCCGCATTTCCTCTTCCTGCCCGCTGAGTGAAGCCGTGACACCGGCGGGCAGAGGCATCGAGCGCAGAACGGTGCGGACATCATTTGCGACCGCTCCCATGTCGCGGCCCGACAGGCTGCCCGAAACGACGGCCGCCCGCTTCTGGCCGATCCGGCGAATCTCGCTCGGCCCGGTTGTGAGATTCACTTCGGCAACCGAATTGAGGAAGATCGGGCGGCCGTCACGCTGTGCGATGATCATCGTGCTGACGTCATTCACAGACGCCTCACCCGCTTCCACAGAACGGACCAGGATGTCGATCTCGCGGTCCCCCTCGGTGAAACGAGTCGCAACTTCCCCCTGAACCTTGTTGCGCACCGTGGCGGCGACCTGCGAGAGATCGAGTCCGAGCTGCGCGAGTTGCTCGCGATTGAAGATCACCTGCACCTCGGGATTTCCGAGCTCTGAGCTCGTCTTCACGTCGACGAGCCCCCGAATTCCTACAGTCTGCTGCTGGACTGCTGCGGCCGCCGCGTGAACCTCGTCGAGGTTGTCTCCGTAAATCTCGACTTCGATCGGCGTTCTGAATGTGAAGTAGGTGGGCCGTGAGAACTCGAACCGGGCGAGCCCGGACGCTTCGAGCCGCTCACGAATCTCCTCGATGACCGCCTGTTCCTGCTCGTCCGTTGCATCGCCTGCCATCTGAACCTGAAGCCGCGCGCTGTTCTCCCCCTCCGTCCCTGTATTCGACAGTGAGAGTCCGGCTCCTCCGGAGATCGCCGAGTAACTGGCCACGCCCGGCAAGTCTGCAACCGCGGCCTGGATCGACGCGAGATACCGATCGGTCGTCTCCAGAGGAGTTCCTTCCGGCAACTCGACCTGAAACTGGAACTCACCCTGAGTGAACGTGGGAATCAGATCCGTTCCGAGGCCCGGGACCAGCAGGAGGGCAGCGAGAAAGATGGCAGTGACGACTCCCACGGTCGTCCATCGCGCTCTGAGGCAGGAGCGGAGAATGCCTGGATATATATCGGTCAGCCTCTTCAACGCACTGTCAAACGCTCTGCCGACTGGGCGTAGCGCCCTGGAAGTCCATCTGAAGAGTGTCCCGATGGCAACGCGGAGCCATCCGAGGAGCTTTGCCGGTGCTCTTACGAAGGCGGCGCGCGCGTAGCGTCGGACCCGTCCGGCCGGCGGCGCCGGTTCCTCGCCCGCAATGCCTGATGAACCGCTGCCGATTGCCGACATCATGGGGATCAGGGTCAGCGATACGGCCAGAGAAGCGATGAGCGAGAACGAAACGGTCAGCGCCTGGTCCCGGAACAACTGTGCGGCTATGCCCTCCAGAAAGACCACGGGAAGGAACACCGCGATCGTCGTCAGCGTGGAGGCGATGACGGCCATGCCCACCTCGCTGGCGCCGGAAAGTGCCGCGGGCCGCGGCGCGATACCGCGCTCCCGTTTCTTGAAGATCGATTCAAGCACGACAATCGCGTTGTCGACGAGCATACCGACGCCGAGCGCAAGCCCACCCAGCGACATGATGTTCATCGTCGTGCCGGTGCGGTACATGAGGAAGAATGTCGCAATGATCGAAATGGGGATCGAAACGCCGATGATGATCGTGCTGCGGAGGTCTTTGAGGAAGAACAGCAGCACACCGATCGCGATCAGACCGCCGAGGACTGCATTCTTGAGCACTTCGTCAATCGATGCGCGGATGAAGCGCGACTGATCGACCCCTACGACCAGCTCGATTCCCTCCGGCAGCTCTTTCTTTACATTCTCGATCCGAGTCTGCAGGCTCCTCGAGACCGAGACGATATTCGCGTCGCCTTCCTTGTAGATCGCGAGTTCGACCGATTCCTTCCCACCGAAGCGTGTGATGACCTCTCGCTGCTTGTGGCCACGCTCCACAGTCGCCACGTCGGACATCCGGACGATACGGTCCTCGCGACTGAGCAGAACCGTATCCATGATGTCCTTTAGATTCAGGAATTCATTGCGGGAGCGCACCAGGTACCGCGCTTCCTTTTCGTAAAGGCTTCCTCCTGCCTGGTTGACGTTCTCTCGCTGTAGCCGCTGATTCACCTGATCGATCGACACACCCAGGACGGCGAGTTTTCCCTCATCGACCCTGACCGTAATTTCTTCCTCGAAGCCGCCATTGATCTTGATCGCGGCGACCCCTTCGGTCGATTCCAGATCTTTTTTCAGAATTTCCTCGGCGACATAGCGAAGCTGATAGAGGTCGGCCGTATCGCTGTTGACGTAGAGCCGGACGATTGGATCATTCGCCGGGTCGAATCGCAGCAGGACCGGCTTGTCGATCTCGCGCGGCAGGCGCACCAGATCGAGCTTCTGCCGCACGTCCAGCGCGGCGAAGTCCATGTCCCGGTCCCAGTCGAACTCCATGGTGACCTGAGACAGGCCCGGGCGCGATACCGAGGTCAGGCGCTTGACTCCCGAAACGATGCCGACGGCCTCTTCGACGGGACGAGTGACGAGCGTTTCCACCTCGCCGGGCGCGGCTCCGGGGAAGCGAGACTCTACCGTCAGGCTGGGATACGAGATGTCCGGCAGCAGATTGATCGGAAGGCGCGTGAACGACACGACTCCGAAGATCAGCAGCGCCACCGCACACATCGACACGGTGACCCGTCGTTTCAGGGAAAATTCAATCAGGCGCATGACCGCTCCAGTTTGAAGAATGTCGAATGTTGATTCGGGTTGACACCAGGTTCACTGCGCGCCACGCCGCGCCTACGAGCTGGCGGGCGTCACCTTGATCGCCGATCCATCCTTGAGCGCACCCTGGCCGGCGACGATCACCGTCTCGCCAGGCTTCAATCCGGTCAGAATCTGAACTACGTCGTTCTCTTCAAGTCCCAGCGTGACGGATCGTTTCTTTGCAACCTCGCCGTCCGCGATGAAAACGTGAGCGTCGCGGAGCTCGCGGACGACCGCCTCACGAGGTACCGCAATGGCGCCAGCGCGCGTCTCGCGGATGATGTCGATGTTGACGAAGGCTCCGGGGCGCACGGTATCCGGAGGATTGACTGCTTCGATGGTGACTTTCACAGTTCCGGTCGCGGGATCCACCACGGAGGCGATCTGCCGAATCCGTCCCTTGAAGACGATGTCTTCAGCGGCTTTGAGCCGGATGCGGACATCAGTCCCGTTGCGCAGAGCGAGGACGTCTTTTTCCGGGAGGTAGATGCGGGCGATGATCGGGTCGAAGTCGGTGATGGTGAAGAGGGTGTCCCCGGGCCGGAGATGGTGCCCCTGATTGACCACGCGATCGGTCAGTCTGCCATCGAACGGCGCCCGGATCGTCGTTCTCCCGAGACGCCATTCCGCCTCGGCGAGCTCCTGTTCGGCGACATCCTTCTCCATCCTGGTCTTGTCGTAGTCGCCCTGACTGATGAGCCCTTTAGCCATCAGATCGCTCGACCGCCTGTATCCGGCTCTCGCGTTGTTCGCCTGGACGCGCGCCTTGACGAGGGCAATCTGCGCGTCGTCACGAACGAGCGTGACCAGCGGCTGGCCCTTGCGGACGAACTGGCCCTCCTCGACCAGAAGCTGCGCAATCCGACCCTCAGCCTCCGCGACGACCTTCACTTCCTGTTCGGCAACCAGATTCGCAGTCGCAGTGATGTAGGAAGAGATCGATGATGTGACCACCTTCGTCGTGCTCACGGGGATCGGAGCCTTTTCCTTCTCTTCCTTGCCGTTTTTTCCCTCTTTGGCCGCGGCAGTACCGGCGGCTGCGCCGCTGCCCGCAGTCGCTGCCTTGCGCTTGTTGGTAACGATGATCGCGCTGGTGACGGCGATCAGCAGCGCAACGACAATCGCCGTCGGCATCAGGAATCGCTGGCGGTTGAAGAAGCTGCTTTGCACGTGAGCCTCCATGGGAAAAGCCTCCTGGTTACGTTTGTGTGTCAGAGTTCAGGAGGTATTACGTCGGACGGCCGGCAAAGTTATCGAGCCGGTGGAGGCCGGTTGAATGTTACAGGGAACCCTACGCCCCCGCCTCTCGGGATCCTTCGCTGCCACGAAAACTTTAGCCTACGAAGCCGGGTGGGAGGAAGGCTTCTCCGAGCTGACTGGATAGTCAGCGAATTGGGAAACGGGACGCGGGAATCAGCTCCGCCTCATCTTGAACAATGAGGAAGGTGGAAAGGGCCTTCAAACGCGCGCTGATTCATCCCGATCAGGAGCGGGCTCAGGTAAAATCCGGCCTCATGAGGGCTCCCGGTCCCCCTGGCAATTTCCTCTTCGGAAATCTGATCGACTTCGGCCGTGATGTGCTCGGGTTCTTCACCACCTCCGCGCGGGATTATGGAGACGTGGTTTCCCTCAGACTCGGACGCGCCCCCGGCTGCCTGCTCAACCATCCGGAACATTTCGATTACGTCCTGCTGTCGAACAATCGGAACTTCATCAAGCACACGTTCTTCTGGCAGCACGTGACGGGGATATTCGGACGAGGGCTGTTGACGAACGAGGGATCGTCCTGGCTGCGCCAGCGGCGTCTCTCGCAACCTGCATTTCATCGCGACCGGATCGTTGGCTACGGCGCAACGATGGTGAATTACACCGAGCGCATGCTCGAGAGCTGGTCGCCGGGACAGACGCGGGATCTTCAGCACGACATGATGGAGTTGGCCATGCAGATCGTGTCCCGGACGCTCTTCGGAGTCGAGATCGAAGGGGAGACCGCTCGCGAGGTGGGTGCGGCGTTCGACGACGCACTGAAAGTCGTCGATACCCGCTTCAGGAGACCCGTGAAGATTCCGGAGTTCCTTCCTCTTCCGGGCAACATCCGCTATCGACGTGCCGTGCGCAAGCTGGATGCGCTGGTGTACCGATTCATCGAGCAGCGCCGTGCCGAACCGGGCGACGATCTTCTCTCGATGCTGATGGCGGCGCGCGACGAGGATGGCTCCGCGATGGACGATCGGCAGTTGCGCGACGAGGCCGTGACGATTTTCATCGCGGGACATGAGACGACCGCCCTGGTGCTGTGCTGGACGCTCTATCTACTTTCGCAGAATCCAGAGGCCGAAGCGCGTCTGGCGGACGAGTTGGAGACCGTTCTCGGCGACAGGCTCCCTTCGATCGCCGATCTCCCGAATCTCCACTGGGCCTCGCACGTCGTCGAAGAATCTCTCCGTCTGTATCCGCCGGCCTACGTGATCGGCCGTGAAGCGCTTTCTGATTGCGAGATTGGAGGATTCGACATCGAGAAAGGGACGACGATCTTCATGAGCCCCTGGGTGATCCACCGGGATGCGAGATTCTTCGAACGTTCTGAGGAGTTCCGGCCGGAGCGGTGGGAGAACGATTTCGCGAAGGCGCTTCCCAGATTTGCATACCTGCCGTTCGGAGGTGGCCCCAGGGTCTGTATCGGCAATTCGTTCGCGATGATGGAAGCGACGCTGCTGCTCGCTACGATCGCGAGAAAGTTCAGCCTGTCCGTAGCGCGGGGACAGCGGATCGAGCCTCATCCCTCGATCACGCTGCGTCCCCGCTATGGGATGCAGATGGAGTTGCGCGCAAGATGATTCGCGCGGGTATCCTCAGCTCTTCTGCTTCTTTTTCTCTTCGACGCGGAAAGGTTTGTAGCAGATCTGACCGAGTGGCGTATCTCGAGCCGCGAGGGAGCCCGTCACTTGCTCACGGATGTGGTGCATGCGTGCAGGCACGCTCGCCGCGCTATACTCCGCAGTCATCCTGCGACTCGCGGGAAGGCCTTTCGGATGAATGAACTGGAAATCATCGTGGCCAGCCTCGACGAGGCGGGCGAAATTCTCGGGTCTCCCGCCTCGCGTGGAGGGCTTGGTTTCGTCGTCTCCATCGGTGATCCGGAAGATCGTCCGCCCTCCGGCTACCGCAATGTTCGCGAAAAGATTCGCCTGGCCTTCTACGATTCTCACGATCACGTGGGTCCGAACGAAGACGATATCGACCGGCTGATCGAGTTCGCGAGACTCATCGCCACCCGTCCGGGTCGGGTTCTGGCTCATTGCGCCGCAGGCATCAGCCGTTCGACAGCCGCCGCCTACATCATTTACGCGGTCGCATACGGAGAGGGTCGCGAAGAAGAAGCGCTCGAACGTGTGTTCGCACAGAGGCCCATTGCGTCGCCGAACCGGCGCATGGTCGCCATCGCAGACCGCCGGTTGGGAAGAAGAGGAAAGCTGATCGAGGCGTTGAAGGTTCGGGATACCGACGGCCTGGCCTGAGTGATGGCTTCGTTACTTTCTCGAGACCGCCCGGCTCGGATTCCGCAGATGGCACCTTCCATGAAACTCGAGTCCGCGGGAGGTCCACCCTCATGAAGCGTACTTTACAAAAATTGTGGTTGTCGCTCCGCTCGAGCCTCTGGTTTGTTCCCTCTCTGATCGTAGTCGGTGGGATCATTCTAGCGCTCTCGATGAGCGAACTGGACAAACGGTTCGACGGGGACCTCGCTTCCCGCCTGCCGCGGGTATTCGGAGCCGGAGCCGAAGGATCCCGGGCCCTCCTGGGTGCGATTGCGACATCGATGATGACGATCATGGGCGTGACGTTCTCCATCACGATCGTTGCTCTCTCGCTTGCCTCGACGCAGTTCACGCCACGAATCGTTCGCAACTTCATGCGTAATCGAACCACACAGTTCGTCATGGGCGCGTTCTCGAGCGTGTTTGTCTACTGTCTGATCGTTCTCCGGACAATCCAGGGTGGAGATGAGGAATTCGTACCGGATTTGTCGATCCTTTTCGGAATCATCCTCGCGCTTGCCAGCGTGTGGGTGCTGATTCTGTTCATTCATCATATGGCGTCGTCCATTCAGGCCTCCACGGTGATCTCCGATGCTGCGGAGGAAACGATCGAGACCATCCGGAAATTGTTTCCGGAACGGATGAACGAGGAAGACGACGAGAAACCGCAGCTTGGCGGTGGACCGTGGTATCCGGTCGCTGCTTCGAGCACCGGGTACATTCAGCTCATCGACGAAGAGGCTCTCACTAAACTGGCGAAAGAACAGGATGCGGTTTTCCGAGTGGAGCGCTCTTCTGGAGACTTTGTCGTCAAGGACTCTCCCGTGTTGTCGGTTCAGGCGGCGGGGCCGCCGAACGAGACGATCTGCAAGGATGTCAGAAGCGCTTTCGGGATCGGAAACTTTCGTACAGTAGACCAGGATGCGGCCTTCGGTGTGAGGCAGCTCGTCGACATCGCGATGAAGGCGCTCTCGCCGAGTCTCAACGACAGCACAACGGCAGTGAACTGCGTCGATTACCTTGGTGCCATCCTCGCGGAACTGGCTCCGCGACGAAGGAGCCGCGAGGATGCCGGAACTGGCGCCGGCTCCCGCCTGATCCTCAAGGCCACGACATTCGAGGACTTCGTCGACATAGCGTTCAATCAGATCCGAGAATCTGCCGAGGGCAATGCGGCGGTTCTGATCAGGATGCTGCGGTCGATCGAGGTGATCTCGACCTACACCACGATCGCCCGGCGCAGGCGTGTCCTCGCCCGGCATGTCGACATGATCGAAGAGACCGCACAGCGTACGATGGTGCCGGCGTACGCACGGCAAGAGGTCATCGATCGGGTTCAGGCTGCAAAGGCGTCGCTCGCTGCTGCATGACCGTCCTGGGAGATCAGGTCCTCCGCACGAGGTAGAATCAAGGAAACAGTATGTGGGATCGAAGCGAAGTTTTGTCGATCTCAAACAGGGAGAACGAAAATGAAACGTCTTCTCGGATGCCTTCTCGGAGCGCTCGTGCTGCTGAACGCTGTTCCTGCGTCGGGAGTCGAACCGGAGATCCCCGCGGACGAGCGGGTTCGCCTGCTTCTGGAACTGACCGGCGCCGAGCAGATCGGTCTCCAGATGATGGACGCGATGATGACAGATTTCGAAGACGGCTTCCCGACGGTTCCCTCTGAGTTCTGGAAAGAGTTCCGGGCCGAAATGAAGCCTGGTGAGATCGTCACTCTCCTCGTGCCCGTCTATCAGAAGCACTTTTCGAGAGAGGATATCGAAGAGCTGATTCAGTTCTTCTCCTCATCATCCGGACGGAGATTCGTCAGCATCCAGCCGGCCATCCTCGCCGACAGCATGGAGGTAGGAAGGCAGTGGGGACTGCAACTAGCGGAACGGGCCCTCGAACGGATGAAAAGTCGCGGACTGTTGAACTGAATCCGGCATCCTGCTACTGAAGCGAGTTTACGATCAGACGGACCAGACGATGAAGCCATGGACGACGGAATCTCCAGCTTTCGACATCTCAGATCCTCGAGCGCCGAACGGCATGAACCGCCGTGACGTGCTCCGGCTGATGGGTGGAGCGGCACTCACGATCCCGTTCCTCGGAGGCTCGGCCTTCGCACGCGACGTGTCGAACCCGAACATCGTGTTCATCATGACGGACGATCAGCGTCAGGACTCGATGGGGGTCTATGGCAACACCGTTCTGAAGACGCCGCAGATGGATCGGATCGCCGCGGGTGGCATGCGCTTCACCGAGGCGTTCGTGACGAACTCGCTCTGCGCGCCGAGCCGCGTTTCCATTCTCACGGGGCTCTACTCACATGCACATGCAGTCGTGACGAATGGCGACGGGCCGCAATTCTACAACGGCCCGGGGATCCGGAAGGACCAGCGGACGTTCGTACAGCACCTTCGGGAAGCAGGCTATTACACGGGCCTGGTCGGCAAGTGGCACCTCAAGTCGATGCCCACAGGATTCGACGAATGGGTGATCTTTCCGTGGCAGGGGGAGTATCACGACCCAGATATGATCTCGAACGGCACGCACCTGCGCATGCGAGGTCACGCCGATGACGTCGTCGGCGATCAGGCGATCGAGTTTCTCAATCATCGTCCGAAGGGCCGGCCCTTCTGCCTGCTCTATCAGTTCAAGTCGCCGCACCGGTCGTGGTTTCCTGCGAAGCGGTTCGAGAATGCGCTGGCGGACGTGGAGATTCCTCTGCCGAGGACTTACGAGGACAGGCTTGAAGGAAAGCCGGAGGCAGTGCGCGCGGCGGACATGGCGCTTGCCGAACTGCCCGATTATCGCGATCAGCTGCCTCCGGATCTTTCGCGAGAGGAGCGCAAGCGTCTCAATTACGAACTGATGGTGAAGAACTACTACCGCGTGCTCATGAGCGTCGACGAGAACGTTGGTCGAGTGCTCGACGTGCTCGACAAACAGGGGCTCGCGGAGAACACGATCGTCGTCTACACATCGGACAACGGATTCTTCCTCGGTGAGCACGGGCTGTACGACAAGCGCCTGATGTACGAGCCGTCGATCCGTGTTCCGCTCCTGATCCGTTATCCGGATCGTGTGAAGGCGGGCGTGGTGAATCGCGATGACATGGTACTCAATGTCGACATCGCGCCAACGTTGCTCCAACTCGCAGGCGTCCCGGTTCCACTCGGCCTTCACGGCCGAAGCATGGTGCCGCTGCTCTTCGGCGCCAAAGTCCCCTGGCGCGATGCGTTCCTCTACGAGTACTTCGAATATCCCGCCGGCCACTGCGCGAAGAAGCATCGCGGGATAAGGACGGAGCGATGGAAGCTGATCCACTTCTTCGAGCAGCCTGAGGAGTGGGAGCTCTACGATCTCGCGTCTGATCCCTACGAGAGAAACAACCTTGCAGGGAATCCGGCGCATCGAAAAACGATGGAGACGTTGCGCATTCGAATGGCGAACCTGCGTGAAGAGCTCGGCGACAGCGACCCGCCGGGACCTGCCCCGATCGCCGCCGGCTGCCGCGACGGTCACCTGACCGGATACCCCTCGAAGGAAGAGTAGGCGGAGCAGGGCTTGCGCGCACGCTGGTCCACCACTTGCGTTCCCAATCTCCACATCCGAAGCGATCGTGGAGGCCAAGTTGAACAATCATCAGCCGCTTGTGGCCGTTAACATCCCGGCTTGCGCAATCTCCGGGGTGTCCTCTTTCCATGAAAGCCGTCCTGAAGAAGAGACAGTCATGAGTCGACTCCGGCGCCGGTTACTGTTCCTCGTCTCGGCCTTGGTCCTCACTTCGAGTTTTTCTGCGGGCGCCCAGTACATCGAGCGGGTGGACGTCTCCATCGCGAACGTCGACGTGGTGGTGACCGACCGCGAGGGAAATCCGGTGCGCGGTCTCACACGCGATGACTTCGAGGTCCTTGAGAACGGTAAGAGTCAGACGATCACGAATTTCTCCGCGTATGACTCGTCCTCGTCCTCATCCGCGGTCGGGTCATCCCCGGCAGGGAGTAACGATCCCGAATCCTCTCCCCCTGTACCGCGCCGTCCGCGGCTGTTCGCGGTGTTCATCGACATCGGCGACATCGATCCGTTCGACAGACAACGGTTCTTCGACTCACTCTCGTCCTTTCTCGACACGTCGTTCCACGAAGGGGACCTGGTGACGCTGCTGACCTGGACCCGGCGGCTTCGAGTGATCCTGCCGCCCACGCAGAACCGAGAGCAGATGAACGCGGTGATGCAAATTCTCAGCCGCCCGCACGTCTGGAATGAAGCGGAGATATTGCGTCTCGCCTCCGAAGCGCAGGTTCAGGCGGCCCAGTCGGATGCTGATTTCGCTGCATCGCTCGGTAGGGGCGGGCTGGAGCTGAATGCCGCGCTCGACCCATCCGCCGAAGCCGATTTTCAGGAGTTCATCAGCGTAGAGGACAGGTGCGCCCTTATCAGACGCAAGGTCAACGAGCTCGAGTCACTCGCGAAGACGATTGCCCGCGTCGACAGACAGCACGTGATGGTTTTCGCGAGCGACGATCTCGCGCTGCAGCCGGGCCGGACTTGTTCTACGCGGAGGGAGGTTGAGCATCTTGCCGCGACGGCGAATGCGTACGGCATCACGATTCATGCACTTCATCCGCCGGGACAGCGCGTCCGGCGGGTGGGGTATGGTCCCGACACCGCTCGTTTCGGCAGCGGGATGCCGGGGATGACGGCGCCCTCTCAGGAGTCGATCGAAGCGCAAATGACGTGGGCGCAGTCCGACGGGCTTCTTCTTCTCGCGAACCGGACCGGGGGACTGTCTGCAATCGGCGCGGGGATGAGCACGCGCGTGCTCGAGCGGGTAGCGATCGAGCTCGAGAACTACTATTCGATCGGATACCGCTTCTCGCCGGGCAATGAAGACAAGCTGCGGAGCATCAATGTCAGAACGAAGAATCGTTCATACCGCGTCCGCACTCGGAGCTCGGTCATGCGTATGTCCGATGAAACGCGGCTTCGCGATGAGATCGTGTCGAACCTCTACCTTCCAGTGGACATGGACTTTCAGACGCCGCAGTTCGTCGCCAGTGTCAATCGGGTCACTCGCGATGGCAGGTATTCGGTGATCCATCTGGAGCTCTCGATCAGGGCCAGCGATCTCGTCGTGCTTGCTGGCAGGGACGAAAAGAAGAAGGGCTCATTTTCCGTGTTTGCCGCGGCCGGCAGGAACCTCGGCGACGCGAGTCCCGTTGCAGAGCTCACACAGGAATTCGTGGCCAAAGCCGATATGCCGGCGACCATCGTGTACGCATTCCAGGTCAAGGTACGTCCCGACAGTCGAACGCTTTCGATTGCGGTGCGTGACGATCTTTCCGGAGATGTCGCCACCAAGATCCTGAGGCTTCAGGGCGGCGATCTGCGGGCGGTGAATTAGCGCTGCGGCAATCGAAGGCTGCGCTTCCTTCCTCGCTGCGGAGGAAGGATAAAGGAATGAGACAGCCGAAACCCGGCGAAGGCGGCTGCGTATACCGCAGCATGTTACGACTCGAAAGCCTCAACAAGCGCTACAGGAACGGCCACACGGCCGTACGCGACGTCAACCTCGAGCTCGAGCCGGGCGTCCTCGGTCTCGTTGGTCCCAATGGGGCAGGGAAGACTTCCCTCATGCAGATGATCGCGACGATCACGAAGCCGACGTCGGGAAGAATCCTCTTCAAGGGTGACGACATCGCACGGAAGCCCGACGGACTTCGCCACGCTCTTGGCTATCTCCCGCAGGACTTCGGCGTTTACGACAACCTCACGGCGCGTGAGTTCCTTCGTTACCTGGCGGCCATGAAAGGCATCACGGACCGGGCGAAGATCGACGAAATGCTCGAACGCGTGAACCTTCATGGCGTCGCAAAGCGCCGTGTCGGAGGTTTCTCGGGAGGCATGCGTCAACGACTGGGAATCGCTCAGGCACTCATCAACGATCCTGAGGTTCTCGTCGTGGACGAGCCGACCGCGGGGCTCGATCCCGAGGAACGCGTCCGCTTCCGAAACATCATGTCCGAGATCGGTTTCGGGAAGCTGGTCATCTTCTCGACGCACATCACGAGCGACATCGAATCGATCGCCACGCGTATTGCTGTTATGTATGAGGGACGGATTCTCGCCTGCGACACCCCGGAGAATCTCATGCAGAGGGCGAAGGGTGCCGTCTGGTCGATGACTGTCCCCTCGGAGCAGTACGAGAGACTCCGCGCGCAGTGGCAAATCTCGACAGTGATCCGGCGCGCCGAGGGAGTGCAGATCCGTATCGTGGGGGGAACGCGTCCGAGCGACGATGCCGTCTCGGCGGAGCCGTCACTCGAGGATGCGTTTCTTCATGTCATGCGGGAGGCGGCGTGAGCTTCAGCGTCCTGAAAGCGTTCGTCATCGCGGACGTTCTCACGCGGTTTCGCAGGCTCTCGACTCTGGTGCTCATCGGCATCATGCTTGCGGTTGCCTGGATGTGGATTCCAGATCCCGTGACAGGCCGTGCCGTAATCGTTGTCGACGGGCAGCGGGCGCTCTATACCGCAGGAACGATCGGTCTGGCTACGGCAGCCATCTCCACGATCTTCGTGGGACTTTTCGGCTTCTACGCGATCTCGAACGCCGTGTCGCGCGATCTGCGAAGCCGGGTCGGTCAGATGCTCGCCTCGACTCCACTTCGGAGCGCCACGTACATCGTCGGGCGATTCCTGGGAAACCTGGCGTTCCTCTGCTCGCTTCTCGCAGTATTTGCAGCGGGCAGCTTCGTGATGGTCCTGATCCGCGGAGAAGGTACATTCGATCCTCTCACTTTCGGAGCTCAGTACCTTCTCATCTGCATTCCTGCGGTGGTGACGGTGTCGGCTCTTGCGATCCTCTTTGAAGTCACTCCGCTTCTCCGCACACGCGCGGGGGACATCGCATTCTTTGTGCTCTGGATGACGCTCATGGGAATCAACTCGGCGACAGCGATGGGTGGCAGGGCGCAGTGGTTCGATCCTTCGGGTCTCGGCTGGGTTCTCAGTTCCATCAAGCAGCAGACCGGGACTGATTCGCTCAGCATCGGCGCCTCGAACTTCGACGTCACGAAGCCTCCGCTGGCATTCGACGGGATCCCCTTGAGCTCCGCGTCCGTGGTGTCTCGCGCCGCGAATGCACTTTCCCCACTCGCGCTTCTTCTGCCCGCGATGATGATGTTTCACAGGTTCGATCCCGCGAAGGTCCGGACGCCGAGCAGGAACGAGGGTTCGAGCACACAACGGTTCGCTTTCCTCGGGCGGCTCGTGACGTGGATCGTTCCTCCGCGGCCGAGAGGATTGATCACCGCTGCCATGTGGGACGCCAGGCTGACGTTCATGGAGCGACCGCGGGGGATCATTGCGATTGCGGTTGCGTGGATTGCTGCGCTTGCTGATGGGAAAGGCGCCGTCCCGATCGTCGTCATCGCAGGCGGATTCCTCATTGCGGGAATTGCAGCGCGGGAGAAGATCGGCGGTACGACCGCGCTCATCGGCCCCTCGCCGGTGATCGCGGGAAGGTCGGGCGCGTGGAAGTTCGCGACCTCGATCCTGGTGCTGCTCATTGTGATGTTGCCGCTGCTGATCCGGTTCGGGATGGGAGATCCGGTCAGAGCTCTGCGGCTGGCCGGTGGAATGCTCCTTCTCGCCGGAATCGCCAACCTGCTCGGGTTTCTCACGGGCGGCCCCCGTTCGTTCATCGCGATCCTCCTGATGGCCGTCTACATCGCCGTGAATGATGCCGCGTCGTTTATCGACTTTGCCGGTTTTCATCAGACGTTCGATCCGTCGAGGGCTGCTGCGTGGGGAGTCGCCGCGATCAGCGCCGTGGCGCTTTCCCTCTTCGCCGGCAGGATTTCGCGAGCCTAGTGGCCTGTATTGGTGAAATACAGGCCACTAGATCATCGGAACCCCTCTCCCCGCGCCTACATCTCCGCAAGAATCGCCGCGTACACCTCAATGCCGTCCCACAGATTTTGAATGCGCACATTTTCATCTGCGGCATGCTGGCTGTTGTCGTGATTCACGATCGGCACACCGATCAATGGTGCTCCGAGGACTTTCTGGAACAGAAAGATCGGAAGGCTTCCGCCGAGTGTCGGCATCTCGATGAGGTTCGGACGCGCACGCCGTACAGCCTCCGCCGCTTCCCCAACGATTGGAAGCGCCATGTCCGTTCGCGCGGAAGGATAACCGTCCCCACTTGCACGCATGCGGATCACTTTCGGATGTTTGCGAAGCTCATCGCGAGTCGGCTCATCGGTGACTACGTGGAACCCCTGCTTCAACAGGTGGCCGCGAACGAGCGTGATGACCCGTTCGGGAGTTTGGTCGGGAACGAGACGGAAGTCGAGCGAAGCGGTGGCGTGGGTGGGAATTGCGTTCGCAGATCGTTCGCCGACGGCGCCACCGCTGATGCCCCTGATGTTCATCGCCGGAATCGTGATCCGCTCAGCCAGGGATTGGCCGGCACCCTCGGACCTTCCGAGTGCAAGCTCGTCCCGCATCTGAGCGTCGCTCGACGGGATTCTTGCAAGAGCTTCTTTCTCGGCACCGGTGAGCGGCCGTACGTCATCATGAAAGTCGTCGATGAGGATCCGCCCCTCGGTATCCCGCATGGAAGCGAGTACCGAGATCATCGTGACAATCGGATTCGGCGCCCAGTTTCCGTAGTGTCCGCTGTGCAGTGCTCGGGATGGGCCGTATGTCGTCAGTTCCATCGTCGTCACGCCCCGGACGCCGTAGTAGATCTGCATCGCACGTGACTGATGAACCGGTCCATCTCCGAAGATCCAGAGATCGCCTTTCAGTTTCTCCGCATGTGTTCGAAGCATCGTCTCGAGATGCGGCGAACCGTTTTCCTCTTCTCCCTCGAGAAAGATTTTGATGTTCGTCCGGATCGGAACGCCGCCTGCTGCGAGCGCATCGATCGCGGACAGGAATGCGACGATCGGAGCCTTGTCGTCGCTCGAGCTCCGGGCGTAGAGGCGGGACTCCGGCGGAACGGGCGAGGTGAGCCGCGCCAGATCGAGCGGACGACCGCCCTTGTCCCGCGGGGCGTCGAGCAACGTCGGTGTCCACGGGTCGCTCGCCCACTCCTCAGGGACCACCGGCTGCCCGTCGTAGTGCGCATAGAAAACCAGAGTGCGCGTCGCGTCCGCTGCTTTCCGCTCGCCGAAGACCGCGGGCGGAGAGCCGGTAACCTCCAGTCGCTCGACCGCGAACCCGCGATGCTCGAGCATGGACTGAAGCTCGGTTACGTTTCGATCAATGTTGACCGCGTCGGATGCGACGTTAGGGAGGGAAAGGAGCTCCGCCAGTTCCGTGATGATCCTCGCTTCGTTTGCCGTTCGCCACTTGCGCACAGATTGGACCGTGGTCGTTTCCGCGACAACAGGGACGGCGAGGAAGAGCAGAATCAGGACCGTCGTTTTTCTCGTCATCGGACGATGCTATCGCCAATCGGGCCGGATGTAGAGAGCGCAGACTGCCGAGCGGGCTTTGGCATTGACCCGACACTACATGGGGGCTATCGTCACGCTGCATCAAACATCCATCTCTTCACGCTCAGGAGGCCGCATGCGTTTGTCCCCCGTGTCCATCGGTTTGTTTCTGGTGCTTGCTGTTTTTTCGTACCCGGCGGCGGCGATCGAGACCGGCGAAGCCACAGGTGTTCTCGTCACCGACGGTGAAGAGAAATCGCTCAGCTACGCATGGGCGCGCATGGAGCCGGACGAATATGCGGAGGAGGAAGGTGGGGAGAACCTCGTCGTCCTTCTCGCTTCACGACCCCTGCGGCCGCGTGAGCTCGCTGATGACTACGCGCTGGTCGAGCCGGCCAGGGCCGGGGAGATCGAAGCGCTCATTCTCACGATCAGCGGCGACCGAGTCGCCGGAGTCCAGATCTACAACCATGAGTGGGCTCCCCTCGGAACGGGATCGGGCGCGATCGTGCTCGAGAAGATCTCGGAAGCCGGGGATGTCGTAGAGTACAAGGCGCGGCTCGACGAGCCGGATTCATTTTTCGACCACACGTGGGCCTTCAACGTCCACTTCAAGGCCAGAGTGGGACATGACAAGGTATTCGCCGCGAATCCTGCGGCCGACACGGCGCTGGCCGCGCGCACGACGGGGCTTTCGGCCGGGACTGCGAAGGGCACTTTCGTCGTCGGAGGCGTCGCTCATCCCATCGCGCACGCCTATGCCTA
This sequence comes from Thermoanaerobaculia bacterium, assembly GCA_041748075.1. Classification (GTDB taxonomy): domain Bacteria; phylum Acidobacteriota; class Thermoanaerobaculia; order Gp7-AA8; family Gp7-AA8; genus JBGSYJ01. The sequence continues at coordinate 4,559 of JBGTDX010000164.1, read as the reverse complement.
CTCCGAGCGGAACACCTTCGATGACACGAAGCGGGATACGCACGTCCTGCTCTCGAACATCCCTGTTACGAGCGAACAGGCCAGTGATCAGAGCGCCCTCGTCGAGTTGGCAGACAGTGGGAAGCTTCACGCCATCCGGGTGGAGATCGATGACCAGGAGGAGCCCACCGTCATCCTCGCCCTTTCCGGAGAGCTCGGAGCGATGGTCTCGGGGAACCGGCTCGCCGCGTTCGATGCGATCCGATTCAACGAAAAGGAGATCGAGGGAACACTGCGCACACGCGAAGAGAAGGAGTTCATGGGGCAGACGTACAGCTACGACGTCACCTTCAACGCAGCCGTGCAGCCGAGCGGCAAGCCGGGCGACTTCGTGCTCGACGCTTCCAACGCGAAGGTACTTCCGAAGGGAGGAGGCCCGATCGGGAAGGCCTGGCTGGCAGAGTTCCAGGCTGTCGAGAGTGCGCGTTCACTCCGTGAGCTCAAGGAGCTGGGCCTCGACATTCCAGAAGAGGCGTTCGACGATCCCGAGGCGGACCTCATGCTGGAGCTGGTGAAGGCGATGCGTCCTGAAAGGGTCCAGGTAGTCGAGGGTTACAGCGACGGCGATCGGGCAATGCTGAAGGTCGAAGGGCGGGACCGCGAAACGGGAGATCGAACGAGCGGGACGATCAGGATGACCCGGGAAGGCGGGCGATGGAAGACGATCTCGGAGAGCTGGAGTCACTAGACAAAACAGCCCGCTGGTTGCGTCTCAGGCCAATATCCGGGGCCATTGTTCAGGCTCACGACGACAGTCCCCGTCCCTGAAGAATGTGCCGTGTTTCGTCGACGGACCGCTCATTTGTCAGAACGATCAATTTGTCTCCCGGCCGGATGATGGTCGACCCATTCGGCGCGAAGAATCCTTCGCCACGGTAAGCCAGCAGAACAAGCGTCTCAGAGGGAAGTCCCAGCTCGACAATCTGGCGGTCGACCGCCGGCGAGCCGGCAGGTACGTCGATGGTGATCAGTTCGCTATCACCTCGCTGCGGGAGATCCTCATCGGCGATCAGGTCCCACCCGAACATCACCTGCGTACCGGCCGAGCGGCTTCCACTCGTTGAGGCAGCGATGCCCCCGGAACTTCGGGTGCTGTCGAACGCCTCCGGTCCGGACTCGATCAGCAGGCCTTTTCGGATGATGGGCCTGAGGCCTTTGAACTCCTCGAGCGTCACATGAACGCCTGCGTCGCGGAGTTCCGACAAGGCTCCTTCAATGCCGCGACGTCGTACCGCGGCCCTCAGATCTCCGTACGCGGCAACCGCTCCACTCGAGGAGCTGCCGGTACGGGCTCTCGGAATCCGCATAGATCAGATCGCGAGCGGATGCGAGGAAGCGATCCTCTCTACCGGCGACCTGTCGGGTCACCTGCGACAGGGCTTCATCATGCTCGAGTGGGCGGGAGAGAAAGCGGAGAAGCCCGAAGCCTCCGGCGACCCGCGATTTCAACGCCATGATTCCATCGTGTGATCCTAAACGATTCGGGCGATTTATCGGTGGCCGCGGTTTGCCTTGCCGCCACCCTGGCTAGCGGCTCCTGGCGGGGGATGCGGCAGCTGGCCGCTCCCGCTCTCGAAAAGGGGCTACCCCTGGTGCAGGGGACTGGGACTATAATCGCGTTCCGTCCCGGAATGCTGCAACAGAATCCGCATCTTCCTTGCGGTTGGAGTGCATATGGCTGATCGATCGGAAACAGACGTTTCTTCTTCGGGCGAGCTCGGAATAGCGGACAGCCGGATGGCCCGCGCTCTCTACGCGCTGCTCGAGTTGTCCAAGGCGATGAGCTCGGAGCTCGACCTCGGTGCGCTGCTGGCCACCATTGTGGAAGAGGCCTCGTCCGTCGTGGAGGCTGAGCGAACCAGCATCTTTGTCTACGATCAGGCCCGGGACCGTCTCTGGAGCCGCGTTGCACAGGGCATGGGAGAAAGAACCATCGAACTTGCCGTCGGATCGGGAGTTGCCGGCGATGTAGCCCGGACGCTGCGCCTGAGCAACATCCCTGATCCTTACTCGGACCCGAGATTCGATCCGGCGTGGGATCGCGAGTCGGGCTTTCGAACGCGCTCCATTCTTTCCGCGCCGGTACTCGATTCCGGTGGGCGGCTTCTGGGAGTCATTCAGAGCATCAACAAGACCAGGAATGGCGGTTTCGACGCGCAGGATGAGACTTTGATGCTGGCGCTTGCCTCTCATGTCGCGGTTGCGCTCGAGCGGGCACAGCTCACGAGGCTGTACGTAGAAAATGAGCGATATGAAAAAGCGCTCGAGCTGGCCCATCAGATTCAGCTCCGGATGCTTCCATCAGGTACGGTGGAGACGGACCCCGGCTCGGGCTTCGAGATCCATGCGCACATGAACCCCGCACGTCAGGTTGGCGGCGATCTCTATGATTTTTTCTGGGACGACGACAGGCTCTACTTCTGTGTGGGTGACGTGGCGGGCAAAGGGGTAGGGGCCGCGCTCGTGATGGCGGTGACCAAAACGCTCTGTCGCGCGAACGCGTCGCTTCAGAACGATGCCGCGAGACTTTTCTCGTCGGTTAACGAGCGTCTTCACGAGGACACTGATGCCACGATGTTCGTAACCGCCTTCTGCGGGTTCCTCGATCTGCGTGACGGCCGGCTGCAATACTGCAACGCGGGTCATGATCGTCCGTTCCTGCTTACGCATGACGGAAAGGTTCACGAGCTCGAATCGGAGCCTGGGCTTGTGCTCGGCGTACTTCCGAAGTATCAGTATGTTCTTCAGGAGGTAACCCTCGAACCGGGCGACGGAGTCTTCCTCTACACGGACGGCATCACGGAAGCGACGAATGCGCAGGATGAGTTTTTCACGGTCGAACGGATTCTCGAAGCACTCGAGGCATGTGACGAGCGCACGCCGCCCGAGGTCGTCAGTTTCGTCAGCAAAGCCGTGGAAGGCTTCGTGAGAAATGCTCCTCAGGCAGACGATATGACGATGATGAGCATCCGGTTCCTGGGAAAGGCTCCTTGAGAGCGCGTTTCAGGCGGGAGATCGATTCGATCGACGAGCTCGTCCGCTTCGTGGGAACGTTCTTCGAAGCCGAGGCCATCGATCCTTCCGAGCGATTTGCGGTCGACTTCGCACTCGAAGAGATCTTCACGAATCTCGTCAAATACAATCAGAATGGTACGGGCGACATCGAGGTCAGCCTGAAGGTTCGCGACGGAGAGCTGGTTCTCCAGCTGGTCGATTACGATTCGGTTCGTTTCGACCTCGGCCGGGACGCGCCCGAAGTCGATATACGGAAACCGCTCGAGGAGCGCACACCCGGCGGCCTCGGGGTCCATCTGGTCAAGAATCTCATGGACCGAGTCGAGTACAGGCACGAAGAGAGCATGAGCACTGTCACGCTGTACAAGCGGCTGGGAGAGAACAACCATGCTTGAGATCAAAGCCGGCGAGAATCTGGAGATCGTTCTCATCGGACGCTTCGATGCTGCGCAGGCGGAACATGCGAAAACCGTCTTTCTGTCTCTCGACGAAGGGAAGGTCGTTGATTTCTCGAGGCTCGAGTACATCTCGAGCGCTGGACTCGGTGTGCTCCTCGCCGCACAGAAGCGGCTGAGTGAACGGGGCCAGGGACTGCGCCTCATCAACGTCAATCCCCATATCCGCGACATCTTCCGATATTCAGGCTTCGATCAGATCTTCGAAATCGAGTAGAGAGAGAAACCGTCCTCAACCGCAACGGCGACGCCTACGAACGGAGGATAATGGAAGCTTTCACTCCGCCCGTGACACTTTTGTAACCCTTCGTCCCCCTTCCCCTGTAACATATCCGGCTCTCACCCAACTTCTGGACCCGCGGCCTGTACTTCATGGTTGAAGAAGAGCTGGACAGCACTCTGGCGAATCTCGCTGCTTCAGGCGATCTCGACGCTTTTGGCGTTCTGGTTCGCCGGTATGAGCGACAGGTCTTTCGAATCATCTTCAGGATGATCGGAAACTATGACGATGCGCGGGATCTAAGCCAGCAGGTCTTCCTCAAGGCGTTTGAGCATCTGCCGAGTTACGACAGGGACAGGAAGTTCTTCAGCTGGATTTACAGGATCGCGATGAACGAAGCCATCAATCACATCGAGGCACGGCGACAGTTCGAGCCGCTGGATCCGGAGAGTCCGGCCCCGGGGCTGGATGCCTCCGAACGGCTCGTGGCCCTGGAGCGGCAGAGCGATCTTCATGAAGCCGTGCTCGCCCTCGGGGAGAAGTATCGTTCCGTCGTTGTCCTCAAACACTTCGTCCAATGTTCGTATCGTGAGGTGGCCGATATGCTCGATATTCCGGAAAAGACCGTCAAGTCCCGCCTCTTCGAGGCGCGCCAGCTTCTCCGGCGAACGCTCGAGGCGAAGGGCAGGGTGGGGCAGGCATGACCGATCCTTCGAGCATCCAGCTGATGTATTCGGTAGTCGACGGCGAGGCTACGCCTGCTGAAGAGACGGCGCTGCGCGAGTTGCTTGCAGCTTCGGGCGAGGCGCGCGCCCATTTCGCCGAGATTA
>JBGTDX010000163.1:0-12327 GCA_041748075.1 Thermoanaerobaculia bacterium | reverse complement strand
CCTCTCCGACGTCGAGAAACTGATCGCACTCGCTGGTGAAAATGGGGCCTCGATCGTTCCCGTCCACCAGTTCGTCTTTCAGAGAGGTGTGCGACGTGCCAGGTCCGAGCTGGAACGACTCGGCGAACTTCTCGAGGTCGAAGTGATTCTCCACACCGCCGGGGGAGAGGGCCGGGACGATCACGGATTGCGCATGCTCATGGGAGAAGTGCTTCCGCATCCGTTGTCCCTGCTCGAGCTATTCGGAGTGCTGCCTCTGGATGGATGGGTCGTCGAATCGCGGCGCGCGGGTGAATTGCGCGCGCGGGGAAGTCACGGCAATGTCGCAGTCTCGGTGAGCATCAGCGCGCACGCGCGGCCGACGAAAGCCGTCATGCAGCTCACGGGCACCGCGGCGACGGTGCTCATCGATCTGTTTCATGGATTCAGGGTGCTGATTCCCGGGAACGTCTCGCGTGGACGGAAAGTCCGCGCTCCGTTCATGGAATCTTCGAAGCGTTTTTCTGCCGCCGCGTGGAATCTCGGAATGCGAGCTCTTAGGCGTGAGCCCGCTTACCCCGGCCTCCTCGATCTCATACGGGCTTTTTACAAGTCCATCGGGCAGGGCGGACCCCTACCCATCGCATACGGCTCCTTTCTGAACGTCTCGCGTGCCCGGGACAGGATCCTTGGATCGGAAAGCCCGTGAGACTTTCCGTAGTCATCGCGGCATTCAACTCCGCGGAATCGCTTCGAGCGTGCCTGACCTCTCTGGCTCCACAGCTGACGTCCGACGATGAGGCAATCGTATCGACGAATCTGCCACCTGAGGAGATTGCACCGCTCGAGCTCGCGTTTCCCGATGTTGCATGGCTTCGCCTGGACTCATCGACCAATGTGCCATCACTTCGCGCACGCGGCGCCGCCATGGCGCGTGGGAGAATCATCGGCTTCACCGAGGATCACTTCGTATTCGGTCCGGCCTGGGCCCGGGCGATGGCGGAGAGCTTCGAGAAAGGAAACCGGGCCGTCTGCGGCGCGATCGAAATCCTGGAGCCGGCTGCCGCGTTAGACCGTGCAATGTACTTCTTCGATTACGGGCGCTACATGCGTCCTCTCGGTACCGGCGGAATCGAGTCGTTCAGTGGAGCGAATGCCGCGTTCCATCGTGAGCTTCTCACTTCCGACCTTCTGGATGAGGGACTGTACGAAGTGGTGCTCGGACGTGAGTTGAGGGCCCGAGGCGTCATGCTCGAGCCGAGCTCCGACGCGGTTGTCTTTCATGCCGGAAAATACGGGATGGCGCGGGCTCGCTTCGCGATGCGGAATGCCGGACGGAACTACGCCGCGCTGCGGCTGGCGGGCCGGAGCTTAGTGACCCGTCTCGCCTACGCCCTGTCGACGCCTCTGCTCATGATCATCTTTCCCGTTCGCACCTCTCTCCTGATTTGGAGAAAAGGGCGGCATCGCGCAGAATGGATTGCCTGTCTTCCCCACTTTCTCCTGATCTCCGCAAGCTGGACGTCGGGAGAGCTCCTCGGCGCGATCGCCGGTGGCGGGGACAGCGCAGCCCGGTGGAAATAGAATGTCCGTCCTCGACAGAGCAGTACGTCATGCCCGATTGACTGCGCGCGCGCTCCATCACACGCCCAGGCAGACTCCGCCATTCCTGATCGTGTTCATCAATTCGATCTGCAATCTCACCTGTGAGCACTGCTTCTACTGGCGTAACCTGAACAAGCGGGACGATCTCACATTCGACGAGTTCGAGCGCCTTTCCCTCGAGCTCGGCGAGTTCGAGAACTTGAACCTCTCGGGCGGCGAGCCGTTCATCAGGCCCGATTTTGCGGAAATCTGCGAGCTCTTCATCCGGAACAACAAGGCGAAACAAATCTACGTCCCGACAAACGGCTACTACACGGAAAAGACAGGAAAGCAGCTTCGAAGGGTGCTCGAGTCGAAAGAGCTTCAATTCTTCGTCTGTGAGCTCTCTCTCGATGGCACTGCCGAGTATCACAATCGCTTCCGGGGCAACGAGCGGTCGTTCGAAAAAGCGATGGAGACCTACGACCTGCTGGCTGAGCTGCAGAAGGAAGATCCCCGCCTGCGCATTCACGCGATCAGCACGGCCACGCATGAGAACCTCGAGGAGATTCACGAGCTGACCGGCTATCTGTACGAGCGTTGTCCGGCGATGGATCACCACAACCTGGCGGTCATCCGGGGCGATCGAAAAAATGCATCGCTCCAGGGGCCGGCACTGGACAGATACGGCGAGCTCTATCGTCATGTCGCCGCTTTGTGGCGTGATCGCGAGAAAGGGCGTTTCGGTTCGGTCGTCGAGCCGATGCTTCAGTGGGCGAAGCGGAAGACCATCGACAGTGAATCGCAGTTCGTTCCGTGTACCGCCGGCGTAATGACGGGAGTGATCCATGCGAACGGTGATGTGGCGCTCTGCGAGAATCATCCGCCGCTGGGGAACCTGCGCGACAGGACGTTCTTCGAGATCTGGGATTCAGAGGAAGCGAACGCCCTCCGGGCCCGGATTCGCGCGCGGGAGTGCTTCTGCACGAACGAAGTGTTCCTCTGGCCGAGCATCGTTTTTCAGCCGGTCCAGCTTGCAAAAGCTGCCGTAGGCGCGCGCGTCTGGAAACAGCCCGACAAAGCGTGACCGTGTCTCACCCCAACGGCGTTCTTCCGGCCGTCCGGCAGCTCGACTTCGTCTGTCCCTGCTGCCGCGGAGAATTGAGCGTCGCCTCCGATGCATATCACTGCGACTCCTGCGTTCGCGACTATCCGGTGTTGCTGGGGATCCCCGACTTCCGTCTCTTTCCTGATCCGTACCTGGCCTTCGAAGATGATGCTGCGAAGGCGGAGATGGTGGCGTCGCTGCTCGACTCTCACACGCTGGAAACTTTGCTCGAGCGGTACTGGAGTGTCAGCGACGTCACGCCGCCCGAGCTCAGAAAGCTTTACATCCGCAGCGCCATGCTCTCCGAACGCAGAAGCGAGGGCTTTCTGAACCGGCTACCGGCGAACGGGAACGGTTCTCTGCTGGACGTGGGGTCGGGAACGGGCGGGTTGCTTCTCGCGGCGGCGCGTCGTGGATTTCAGGTTGCCGGCGTCGATATCGCGATGCGCTGGCTTCAGGTCAGCCGCCGCAGATTCATGGATGCCGGAACGGAACCGCCGGCACTGGTCTGCGCGTGCGCGGAGTCGCTTCCGTTCCGGGACGAGGCGTTCGACCGCGTAACGTCCATCAGCACCCTCGAGTTTGCGAGCGAGGCAGAATCGCAGATCGCCCAAGCCGCGAGGATACTCAAGAGCGATGGCGCTCACCTGGTCAGCACTGTCAATCGTCATTCACTCGCTGAGGATCCCTACGCGTATCTCCGATTCGTCGGTTTCCTGCCTCGGCGCTGGCAGGCGGCGTATGTCGGGTGGAGGCGCAGTACCCAGTGGCGGATCCGTGAGCTTTCGCTCAGTGAGCTCGACGGCCTCGCGAGACGATCATTCCGAATGCGCGACTACTACCTGCCGGATGTCGATGAGCTGGCACTCGCCGCATTCCCCGCGTCGACGCGGATGCAGGTTCGTCTCTACCGGAAGGCGAAGGCTCTGCCGGTCTTCGGTTCCTTGCTGAAGCGCTTCGGTCCCGGATGGGAAGCCGTTCTCCGGGATCCGATCGCGAAGCGTGGACGCGATGGCGGCAACGCCGCGTAACTCCCGCAGTGTCATCCGAGCTCTAAAGAGCTCTGGCTCAGTGCCCGAGCGCTTTCGCCACGATCTTCGGATTCTTCGACGCGACACGAAGGAGCGCCAGAGCGGGGCCGTCGGGATGCGCGCGGCCGTCCTCCCACTTCTGCAAAGTCGGCAACGTGACGCCGATCATTCCGGCAAACTCGGGCTGCGATTGGCGGAGCTTGTACCGGATTGCCCGCACTTCTTCAGGAAGAAGATCGAGTCCGTCCGAAGAATTCGGAGGTGTGATGATGCTGGCTCGGGTCATGATTCCTCCAGTCGCTCTCCGTACAATTTGCGTCTTCTGTGCCGTTTGTGCAAACCGCGGGGGAGTGTTACCTGAGCGGAGCCAATGACGAATCATCTTTATAGGATGGGAATGAACCATGTGTCATTCCGGAAAAACGTCATCCTGAGCGAAGCGAAGGATCTCCTGAAGAGGATCGAGCACCGCAAGACGAGATCCTTCGCTTCGCTCAGGATGACGTGGCCTCGCTCAGCATGACACGGTGGTTCATCGCCCCTTCACCGGCGCCCCGCGCCGTTAGGTTGCTCAGGATGACACCCGTTGCCGCGGTCCGCAAGTTCACGCCATTGGGGCTCCGCCCGGGGGACCCGCTCGAGTCTGGCACGATTCGTTCAGAGACACGTGGTACATGAACGCTGGAACACAGACGCTCAACGCCGCCGGTCCATGGATCGAACGTCTCGCCCGCATCGGTTTTGTCGCGAAAGGCGTCGTCCATATCCTGATCGGCTTTCTCGCCGCGCGCGCGGCCATCGGAACCGGTGGATCCACAACCGGCGCGAGCGGCGCGTTGCAGAGCATCATCGGCGAACCGTTCGGCAAGGTGTTGCTGGGCGTGATCGCTGTCGGACTTTTCGGCTACGCGATGTGGCGGCTGATCGAAGCTGTCCTCGACACCTCACGTCGTGGCAGCGAGTCTCGCGGGCTCGCCGTGCGCATCGGTTCAGCCGGCAAGGCCCTCATCTACGGAGGGCTGAGCATCGAGGCGTTTCGGCTCGCACTCGGGTCGCGCGGCGACTCCAGCGACTCCACCGAGCACTGGATCGCCCTGGCTCTCCGCCAGCCTTTCGGTCAGGCGCTGGTCGTGTTGGCAGGAGCCGGTGTCGCCGCGTACGGCATCTATCAGTTGACTCGTGCCTGGCGCTCGAAGCTCAATCGCGACCTCGAGCTCTCGAGGGTCCCGTTTGAAAGTCGGAAATGGATCACAGGGATCTCGCGGTTCGGAATCGCGGCGCGGGGCGTGGTCTTCGGACTGATCGGTTACCTGCTCATCGCTGCCGGTATCAACCAGCGCGCCTCGCAGGCCGAGGATGTAGGGGGCGCACTCAGGACCCTGGGTAGCGATCCCTTCGGGCCGATCGCGCTGGCGACGGTCGGAGTCGGCCTCATCGCGTACGGCCTCTACGAATTTCTGAATGCGCGATATCGTAAGATCACGATTTGAGGGAGTGAGTACACGTCAGGCAGTAAACAGTAGCCCCATCGCCTGCCTGATGGCTGCTGTCTACTCGTACTGGCTACACTGGAAAACCATGTCGATACTCGTTCTCAGCCACGATGAGGTACACGCGATGCTTCCGATGGCCGACTGCATCGAAGCGATGGAGCGTGCGCTCGTCGAGCTGGCGCGAGGAGAAGTCTTTCAGCCGCTTCGCACGGTGCTTCGTCCGGTCGGCGCCAAGGGATTTTTCGGAATGATGCCGGCATATCGAAGTGGCCAGGCCTCGGCTTTCGGATTGAAAGAAGTCTGTGTTTTTCCCGGCAATCCGGTCATCGGTCTCGACACTCATGTGGGCGCGGTCCTCCTTCACAGCCCGCACACGGGCGAGTTGCAGGGCGTCATGAACGCGTCGGCCATCACGGGCATCCGCACGGCGGCTGTCAGTGCCGTCGCAACGCGAGCGCTCGCCCGCAGGGATGCAGGCGTGCTCGCGATCATCGGGACCGGAGCGCAGGCGAGGGGGCATTACCAATCGATTCCTCTCGTCCGGAACATCCGGGAGGTGCGCGTGGCCGGCAGAACCCGGACTCACGCGGAGCAGTTCGTCGCGTCCGTTGCCAGGAAAGCGAAGGCGTCTCTCACCGCGATCGCCTGCGCTTCGGCAGAACAGGCCGTCTCGGGTGCCGACATCGTGGTCACCGTAACCAGCTCCAACGAGCCGGTGTTGCGGCGAGAATGGATCGCGCCCGGTACGCACATCAACCTAGTCGGTTCGAGCGTTTCGTCCGCGAGAGAGGCCGACGGTGCGACGATGGGCGCCGGCCTCCTCTTTGTCGATCGACGCGAGTCGGCAGTCAACGAGTCAGGCGACTACCTGTTCGCTCTGCGGGAAGGGGCCATCGGACCCGACGCGATCCGCGCGGAGCTCGGTGAGGTGCTCGCGGGCGACGCCCAGGGGAGAAGTTCCGACGACGAGATCACCATCTTCAAGTCCCTCGGACTCGCCATCGAAGACCTGGCCGCCGCTCAGTACCTCTACGAAAAAGCGCGAAGAACCAAACAGGGGAGCTGGGTCGAGTTCTGAGGGCGTGGAGCTCTCGAGAACCCCCGGTCATCGCAGTTCGGCAAACAATCGCTTCACGAATCGGATCCCGGTCGGGATGCTGGGAGCCCCTGTATCGCCTGCGACGCGCTGTCCTTCGTGCGTGGGAAACTCCACGATGTTCAGCTTCTTCTTGAGTGCACGGATCGTCATCTGATACTCGATCGTGTAATCGAGCGCATCGAGCTGCAGCACTTTCGCCGCCTCCCGTGTGATTGCGCGATAGCCGTTGATGGAATCCGAGATGTAGGAGCCTTTTCGCCGGAAGAGCAGATTCGCGGCGGCATTGAACGCGTTGTTGGCCCACTTGCGCGGTCTGATCAGCTGCGCGTCCTCTTCGTTCACCGCGCCCTTCATCATCCGGGAGGCGATTACCACGTCCGCTCCCGCCTCGAGCAGCGGCCGGAACCGGAAAAGGTCCTTCACGTCTTCGTTGCCGTCCGGTGAGAAGAAGATCCATGCGTCGGCGGGCTCGTTCGCGAAAGCCTGCTGGAACGCATCCCCGCGTCCGCGCCGGCTCTGTCCGATGACCGGAACATTGCGCTCCTGAAAGAATTCGACTGTGCCGTCCGTCGAACCGCCATCGATTGCGACGACGCGATCGAATCCCGCATCGGGTCCGGGAAGAGGGATCGTGGGGAAGATGATCTGAAGACAGGGAAGCTCGTTACGCGTGAGAAGACAGAGTGTGATTTTCATGCTGGTGGAACCACTGTACCGTTTTTCGCAGGCCTTCTTCGAGTGAAACCTTCGCCCTGAACCCGAGCACCGCTTCGAGTTTGGTGGTATCGCAATGACGGCGCGGCTGTCCGGTCAGCCCTTCCGGGTCGAACTCAGGGGTGATCGTGCGACCGAGTATCTCCGAAGCGAACCCGGCGATGAGCGCGGCCGTCCGCGCGATGGTGGTCTCTTCGTCGGCTCCGATGTTCACGGCATCCGCCTTCGCGTACCGGGCCGCAACCTCGATGACTCCTCGGGCGAAGTCGTCGACGTAGAGGAACGAGCGCGAATGCGATCCCTGCCCCCACACCGGGAGCCGGCCATCCTCGGAACGAAAGGCCTTCATGATCAGTGCAGGAATCACGTGAGAGCTCGCAGGATCGAAGTTGTCCCGCGGTCCGTAGGCGTTGTAGGGTCGTGCGATGGCGACCGAGAGGCCGAACTCCTTCGCGTACTGCGCAGCCAGGTACTCTTCCATCCGCTTGGACCAGCCGTAACCGGAGTTCGTAGGCTCAGGCTCGTCGAGGAACCCTTCGGATTCCGGCGTCGGAATCGAGCAGTGGCGCGGATAAACGCAAGCCGAGCTGACCACGCAGAACCGATCGACGCCGAGCTCCTGCGCGGATCGGATCGCATTGAAGAACGTCTGAAGGTTTGCCTGAAAGATCGAAGCAGGGTGGCTGGCGTTGTATTCGAGGCCTGCAACGGATGCCGCCAGGCTGAGCACTGCGGTCGTGCCTTCCATGGCTTCTCTGGTCCGGCTGTAGTCGGCGAGGTCTGCAAGCCGGATCTCGACACGATCACCGAGGTGAGAGAGAAACCGCGGCTGTGGGTTGCGGGTGAGGACTACAGGGTGCGCTCCCAGCTCGAGAAGCTGTTCGACGACGTGGCTCCCGATGAAACCGCTGCCTCCGGTCACGGCGACGGTGCGCCCCTCGAAGAAGTGCCGCGTGTCGTCATGAAAGTCGGCGGCGGTGACGGAGGATGTGTAGGTTGAGGGCATGGTGTCGGGAAGCTAGTAGTCAGTAGTCAGGAGTCAGTAGAGCGCCGTGCCGTGAGTCTGGCGGATGCCTCGTTCGCGGAAGGGGTTCACTGGAAAAGTATACGCAGTCGCCAGAGAGTGTTCAGCAGTCGTCGTTTTCGCAGGAGGGTGGGGGGCTACTGACTACTGACTACTGACTACTGACTACTTCAACGTCAACCCCTCCGCCTCCACATCCGCCTCCACCATGATGCGCACCAGTTCGTCGAAGCTCGTCTTCGGTTCCCATCCGAGTTTTTCCTTCGCCTTCGCGGGGCTTCCGATCAGCAGTTCGACCTCGGTCGGCCTGAAATAGCGCGGGTCGATCTCGACATGGTCTTCCCAGTTCAGACCGACGAGCGTGAACGCCCGCTCGAGAAAATCGCGGACCGACCAGGTCTGCCCTGTCGCGACTACGTAGTCATCCCCCGAGTCCTGCTGAAGCATCAGCCACATCGCCTCTACGTAGTCTTTCGCGTAGCCCCAGTCGCGTTTTGCGTCGAGATTTCCCAGGTAGAGTTTCGCTGTGTCGCCGCTGAAAATGCGGGCGACGCCACGAGTGATCTTGCGGGTGACGAATGTCTCGCCACGTCGAGGGCTCTCGTGATTGAACAGGATGCCGTTGGAAGCGTACAGTCCGTATGCTTCGCGGTAGTTGACCGTCTGCCAGAATCCGTAGACCTTCGCACAGCCGTAGGGGCTGCGGGGATAGAACGGTGTCGATTCGGTCTGCGGCACTTCCTGCACCATGCCGTACATCTCGGAGCTGCTCGCCTGATAGAAGCGGATGTGGCGGGCGGCACCGACGTTCTTGATCGCTTCGAGCAGGCGAAGCGTTCCCATTGCAACGATGTCTGCCGTGTAGATCGGCTCGTCGAATGAGACGCGAACGTGACTTTGTGCTCCGAGGTTGTAGACCTCGTCCGGCTCGACGGCGTCGATGAGCTTCTCGAGACAGCTCGCGTCCGCAAGATCACCGTAGTGGAGATTCAGGCCCACTCCCGGCTCCTGCACTTCTTTGAAGATGTGCATGAGCCTTCCCGTGTTGAAGGACGAAGAGCGACGGATGATGCCGTGCACTTCGTAGCCTTTCTCGAGGAGGAGCTCGGCGAGATACGAACCATCCTGGCCGGTAACTCCCGTGATCAAAGCTTTTTTCATCGTGAGAAGAATCCTTTCACTGTGTCAGCTACATACTGCACGTCCGCCTCGGACATCGAAGGATGCGAGCCCCAGTAGAGTCCGCGATCCATGACGGCATCCGCCCCGTCGAGCGAGCCGGCGATGCGGTGTCTCACGTGCTGGAGAGCCGGCTGTCGCGCGAGATTGCCGCAGATGATCGGCCGTGTCTCGACGCCCTGCTCTTCCAGGTGTGATTTCAGAGCATCGCGTGATGAGCGGTCCGCACAGAGCGCCGGAAACCCGAACCATGTCGACTCCGTGCCGGCGGTCACGCGCATCGGCGAAAGCAATCCCTGCGCCGTCAGCTCCGCGAAGGCGGAAATCCATGACTCTGCAATCTCGACGCGCCGCCGGTTGAATCGCTCGAGCTTCGGAAGCTGGTGGATGCCGAACGCCGCATTCACTTCCGTCGGCCTCAGATTGAAGCCCGTGTTCACGAAGAGGTAGTGGGGGTCGATCTCCGGATATTGCGCTTCGATTCCGGCTCGATTCACCATCTGACGGCTCCAGCCGTGTGCGCGAAGGCAACGGAGCAGCTCGGCCATCTCATCGTCATCGGTGGTGATCATTCCTCCCTCGATCGTGGTGATGTGATGCGAGTAGAAGAAGCTGAAAGTCGCGAGATCGCCGAACGTTCCGGCCGGCCTGCCCTCATGACGGGTTCCCAGCGCCTCGCAGGTGTCCTCGATGAGCCATAGCCCCGCGTCCCTTGCAAGCTCTCCGATCGGCTGCATCGGTACGGCGTTTCCGAGAACATGGACGGGGCAGATCGCCACCGTACGATCGCTCACGGCCGCGGCCGCGGCTCTGGTATCCATCTGGAGTGTCTCTGGATCGCTGTCGACGAGCACAGGGATTCCGCCCGCCTGCACGATCGGCCAGATCGTCGTCGACCAGGTCACTGCGGGAACGATCACCTCGTCGCCGGGCTCGAGCCGTCTCCGGCCGCCACGCAGCGGTGCCGCATGGTTGGCGAGGGCGAAGAATGCGAGCAGGTTCGCCGAGGATCCCGAGTTGACGAACAGCGCGTGGCGGACGCCCAGATGCTGCGCGAACGCCGTCTCGAACTCGCCACAAAGCCGTCCCATTGTCACGAACCCCGAGCGCAACACGGCACACGCCGCCTCGATCTCGTCTTCATCGAAGGTGCTGGCGTTGAGCGGAATGCGGGGGCTCGTCACGGAGGAACGGGTCGACATTGGCTGCCTATTATGGGTTGGAACGCCCGAATGTTGAATGCCGGGATGTACAAAGTTTCTTCTGATGAACCTGAGCCAGGTGGCCGAACCTCGCTCAGGATGACGCGCTGGTCTTGCCTCGCACGGCGGTCCCTATCGAGCTCCACAGCCCCCACCAACCGACCGCGGAGCCTGCGGCTGCGGCGGGGATCGCCACCAGCAGATACCGCGGCCATGCCAGAGGCAGCCAGAGCACCAGCAGAGCGATGATGAGCCCGCTCCAGGCGAGAACGATCGCGTTGCGCAGGCCACGCCCCGGAGCTCTGACGAGGAAGAAGGCGGCGAGTCCCCATCCCAGCAGCATCAGCATTCCGATCAGGTCACCGAGCACGATCTCGGCCGCGAAGGCCGCCTTCGCGCCGACTGTCGAGAGCACTTCCTGGTTTTCGCTCTGCCTGCGCAGGAGCTCGGAGAGCTCGCGAAGCTGCAGGCTGAATCGCTCGATGATGCGTCCGGGAAGCGGCGCTCCTGGCGGTCCGGTCGCCGTTCGGGAAGCCGACCAGTAGAACGGGTTGACGGCGATTGCCGCGACGGCGAAGACCGGAACCGCAACTGCGATGAAGGTTCCGAAGTCGCGCCGGCGGGTCACTATCCAGGCCACGAGGAACATCAGAACCAGGACGAGCAATCCCAAAAGGCCGGACAGGCGTGTTTGAAATGCGGCCGCGGCAAAGAGTCCCGCAGCGACGGCGGAAAGGATGAAACGATGCCGCGTCGGCATGCGGTCGAGATGAATGAGCGGAAGTGCGGAGAGCGCGACGAAGAGGGTCAGCAGCGGGTCGTACACGGCCGTTCCCGCAAACGTGAGCGTGAGGTAGTGAGCCAGATAAAGGAATGCTCCGAGGATTCCTGCGGGAAGGCCGCCCGCGAAAGCGGCGATGCTGAAGACGACTGCCGCTGTCGCAGCCGTCGCGAGGATCGACACACGCCGCGAAGCGCGCAGCACGTCATCGAAGTCGTCTTCTCCTCCCCGCAGCCGCTGGCCCAGAGTCCCGTCCGGCTCTTCGACGCGCATCGACAGGTCTTCCGGGATCGCCGCCCCGTGAAGCCACGCGGAGAGTCCGAAAAGAAACTTTCCAACGGGCGGATTAGTGCGGTCGGCGATGTGGCGGAACCAGTCGGGATGCGTGAGATCGCCGCTGCGGACGAGATGGAAGAAATGAGTGTCGGCGACCTTGTGAGCCTCGTCGATCCGATAGCCGCCACGATCCCTGCCGGAGACGAGCAGAAAGATCAGCGCCGCGAGAAACACGATGCCGGAAGCGAGAGCATTCTTCGCCGGAGTCATTCGCAGATCGGACACGGACGCATCCATTCTAATCCCGTAGTGCGGGCGCGAGGCGACTGTGGAGCTTTCTAATGAAGCCTGCTCGCGGAAGCGTGACCGAGTGTCATCCTGAGCGAAGCGAAGGATCCCCTTCCTCCAGGCGATACGGCAAGTCTTCAGGGGATCCTTCGCTGCGAGAGACTGTGTCAAAACGTCAAAGTGTGTGTCATCCCGAGCAACCTCACGGCGCGGGGCGCCGGTGAAGGGGAGATGAACCGAGAACACGGCCGCCTCGCGGCCGTAAGATCTGTAGCCCACGGCTTCAGCCGTGGGAAGGGGGCCGATTCTTCGAAGTATGCAGCCCGCGAAGAGGGCGACAGAATGTTCGTCATCCTGTCGCCCGCTTCGCGGGCTGCAACAGGACAAAACGTGCGTCCCATCCCACGGCTGAAGCCGTGGGCTGGTGATCTCAGGCCCGCTCCGCGGGCCATGAATGGGTGGTTCATTAGAAGCAACCTAACGGCGCTGGGCGCCGGTGAAGGGGTGATGAACCACCGTGTCATGCTGAGCGAGTCCACGTCATCCTGAGCGAAGCGAAGGATCTCTGC
>JBGTDX010000162.1:0-129815 GCA_041748075.1 Thermoanaerobaculia bacterium | reverse complement strand
ATAGGGCTGATGGAGGTTGCCACGCAATCTCTGCGTCACTCGTCGTCGACGATGCCACCGCATCGCCTCCTCCTCGTTCCTTGATCTTGCATGGCAAGCTCCATCAGCGCCGCTAGCGATTTCACCGTTACAGGACACTAGAGCTCCCGCCGATGGATCCCGCCAAGGGACTCTCGAAAGCCGTCCAGCAATTCGGAAAGGAGTTGTCGTTCGATGCCGCGGCCGCGTACCGCGGCATTCATCAACCGGTCCTCATCCTGGCGGGCGAGCGGGACGAGATTTTTCCAGCGAAGGAGCTCGTCGAGGTAGCAAGGAACGTAATCCCGCAGGAGCGCCTGACGGTGAAGACCTTTCCCGACGCGAACCACGGATTCTTACTCGAGGCAAAATCCGGCGACGTTCCGCGCACCGCTCCGGGGTACTTCGAGACGATGCTCAGCTGGTCGAAGAAACAGTTCGGGATGACAAAGTGAATTCGTACTCGAACGACGCGCGCATCTGGAAGAGCCCTACGAAAGGCCGTACCGAAGAAATGGTCGAATGCCATTGCCCGCCTCGCCTTCGCGAGCCTGGCCCGTTCCGCGGCGATCGCAACGTTCAGACAGATCGAATCGCGGCCGGATCTCTCGGCGGAAAGTCTGGCGCAGAAGCCTACTTGTCCTTCTTGGTGAGCGCCTCAGATGCCCTTAGCGGCGCCTCTAGACCTAGACTGCTTGCTGCTGTTTCATCATCGCCTCCTGGAAGGCGGCCATCATTTTGGCTTTCATTTCGTCCACGATGATGCCGTAGGGAGGCACGGCGTCCTTGTCGATTTCGATATCAATCAGGACCGGCCCGGCTTGGGTGAGCAGGTCGCGAACATCAAGGTCCAGCAACTGGTCGATGGTCTTGACCCGATAACCCTGGCCTCCATAGCCCTCCGCCAGTTTGGCGAAGTCAGCAGGTGGAAAGAGAGTCCCGGAGTTGGGAAGGCCGAACAGATTCTGCCCGTGTTTGACCATTCCGTAAGCCGAGTCGTTGAGGACCAGGAAGACGATATTCAAACCTTCTTGAACGGCGGTGTGGAACTCGCTGCCGTTCATAAAGAAGCCGCCGTCTCCGACTAGACAGACGACGGGGTTGTCGGGACAACCGAGTTTAGTCCCGACCGCCGCGCCTGGCGCCCAGGCCAGACAACCGTAACCGACGTTGGTGCGGAACATCCCCGGCCGCTTCGGGAACATGTCGTGAATCGCCCAGGTGAAGGAACTTCCGGTATCGATGACGAAGCGAGTGTCTGCGGGAAACATGTCAACCAAAGTACGCATCAGGTGCCGCGGGTGTATCGGGGCTTGAGAAGCGTCCATTTCCGAAGGCAGCGGGATATCTACCGGCGATCCCAGATCACCTTCGGTTGTGAAGGGAAGCACCGGACAATTTCCACACGACTTCGCTTCCTGAGCTTTTTCGAGAACTCTCTTGAAGGTGTAAGTGATATCCCCCAGGATATGAACTCTTCCCATCGGTGATCGATTGAAATTCTCGGGATTGTCATCGATGTGGACGATGTTCTCCATTTCACTCGGCTTCCAGCCGGCGCGGCTGAATTCATCCAGGGTCGCTCCCACGATGATCAAGATCTTGTTGGGATCTGTTTCGATGGCCCGGACGGTCTCGAGGGCGCTGTCGTGGCCCGCGAAACCGAGCACCCCGCGGTAATTGGGATGGCGCTCGTCGATGCAGCACTTGCCGGCGGGCGTGACCAGCAGGCGCGCATCGATCACTTCGGCAAACTTTTCGATAGCCTCTGCCGCCGCCCGGGAGGTATAGCCGACGAGAATCGCCGCCTGCTTGGTCGAACCGCTCATCATCAGCGAACAGAAATCCTCCAGAGACTCCGGGTTCACGAGATGGTGATGCTGGACCGTCTGAGCCATGCTTGCCCGATTGGGAGGGGGAAAGTGCTGATCGGCCGGTGTTCCCAGGATGTCCTTGGGAACGCTGAGCAGAACGGGGCCCGTGGGGGCCAGATGAGTGGAGCGAAGGGCGCGGAGCAGTTTCGGCTGTAGCTGATTCGCGTGCGAAACCAGTGACGAGTAGCGCGTGATTCCATCGAACATCTTCACGGTGTCGATGAAATCGGGACTGGATTCCTGAAAGTCGAGGGATCCGAAGGAAGAGATATTAGTCTGGGGAGTCAGAATCAGAATTGGAGTGCCGTCCATGTAGGCGTTGGCGACTCCGGAGATAAGATTGGTTGTACCGGGTCCTGTGGTGGCAGTGCAGACGCTCAATCGACCGGTCTCGCGAGTGTAGCCATCCGCAGCATAGACCGCTCCCGACTCGTGATTGCATCGAATACCGCGCGGCCCCCCCATCTGTTCACTACGTGCCAGAGCCGTATATAAAGGAAGAATGCCCCCTCCAGGGACACCGAAAACGAATTCGACCCCGACTTCCTGCAAATACTCCAGAATACGATCGGCGTTGGACAACGGCATCTCGGATGGATTCATCTTGTTCTCCTTCAGCCTGACTTGCTGTTCCGGTTGCAGTGTCGCCGCGGCAGCTTCCGCAGCACTGCATTGGCAGCTAGGCTTAGGAGTATCTGGCAAACATTTGCTAATTACAAGGAGGCTGCCGGACCCGAATGGATTGCGATTTGACCAAGGCTTGTGAGGCGTTGGATTTATTGCTTGATCGGGACTGGATTTACTGCCTATGTGGGCGTAATCTGCCTGGACGGTGAATCAGCGGACAGCTTGCTGGTTACCCGTGTCCAGGAGCAATCGTTTCCGGTGAGCGCAGGTCAGCTCTAAAAAAAAACGAGTGAGGTAGAAGAACATGGCTGAAGAAGTAATCAAGGACAATCGGCAGAGCGTATCAACTGATGGGGCTCGCCACCTGGCGACGACCACGAAAACGGTTCCCCAGATGATCGGGATCACGCCGAGGTGGCTACTCCAATTGCTTCCCGCGGTGGAGGTCTCCTCGGGAACCTACCGGGTGAACCGCCGCAAGGTGCTGGATCCGCCGCGAAGCAAGGTGCGGGTCGAGCTCAACGATCGAGGAAAGGTCGTCAACCCGGGCGAACTCCGAGCCATCCGGATCTTCTCTCAACTGGACGACAAAATGCTTTCGAAGTTGGCTTCGAACCTGGTTCGCGAGGAGTACGCCCCGGGGGATGTGATCGTTCAGGAGGGCGATAAGGGCAGTCAATTCTTCATCATGGTGCGCGGACAGGCGCAGGTTCATACCACCGGAGCCCGTGGACGGGATCTGATCCTTTCCGTGCTGTCCGCAGGCGACTATTTTGGGGAGGTCGCTCTGATCACCCGCACCGACCGCACGGCCAGTGTTCGAGCAACGGTCAAGACCATCCTACTGTCCCTCGAAAGCCGGAAGTTCGATGAATTGCTTTCGAGCATCCCTGGTTTGCGGAAGAGTTTACAGGAAACGGTGCGGCGACGCCTGGAAGAGAAAGCCGCCATGGTGGATGCTTCCGGAGAACAAAAGATCGAGGTCAAGTCGGGTCATTCCGGCGAGGTCGAGTTGGCTCCCACCTTTGCGGATTACGCAGATGAGCCGGCTGAGTATCCCTTGAGCCTCGTGCAGAGCATTGTTCGCCTGCACACTCGGGTTGGCGATCTCTACAACGACCCGATCGATCAGCTGCGGGAACAACTGCGCTTGACCATTGAGACGATGATGGAACGTCAGGAATGGGAGATGATCAACAATCCCGAGTTTGGGCTGTTGAACGTGGCGGTGGCTTCCATGAGATGTCCCACTCGAACCGGTCCCCCGACTCCCGATGACCTGGACGAGTTGCTCAGCAGAGTCTGGAAGAAACCCGCCTTCTTCCTGGCTCACCCGCGAGCGATTGCGGCCTTTGGGAGAGAATGCACCAGACGAGGAGTCCCTCCTCCAACCACCAATCTGCATGGGGTTCCGGTCCTGACCTGGCGTGGTGTCCCCATCGTTCCTTCCGACAAACTGGAGATTTCCGCGGGCGCCGAGGGACCGACCACGAACATTCTGCTGATGAGGACCGGTCAATCGGAACAGGGCGTCGTTAAATTGCAGCAGACAGGTATTCCTGGTGAGATCCTTCCGGGAGTGTCCGTCCGAATGATGGGCATCAATACGAAGGCCATCGCTTCCTACCTGGTGACGGCTTATTTCAATGTGGCCGCCCTAGTTGAGGACGCTCTCGGCGTGCTCGAGAATGTCGAGGTTTCCAACTACCATGACTACGACTAAGCCCCGTGTGGCGCCCGGCCCTGGGCAGATCGGAGAGCAACTCGATCCCGATGTCCTCGAGCAGTTGGGGAATCAGCTAACGGCCCTGCTGGGCGGCCCGGTCAGGCAACCGCCACAGCCGGCCACCGTTGCTCTGCCCGACCCTTCCCTTGCAGTCCCGGAGGCCAATGGAGCCGACAGCGCCTATACCGCTCGGATTCCAGATCCGAGTGGAAGCCCCACCCAGTCGGCAGTGACGATACCTACCACCTCTCCGCATCCGGAGCCGCCGGTGAGCCAGGGTCGGTCGGCGGAAACTCCGGAAGCGGGCCGAGGGAAGATGGCATCCGAACCTGGAGTAGACCCCGCTCGGACTTTCCAATACCCGGACCTTGGAGCTTTGGCCACCCATCAGGGGGCGCGCACACCTCCCCTGCCGGTCGACCCGAACCCGGGATTGGCATCCCCCTCCGGAGTTTCTTCAGTGTTCCCCGGAACCGGAGTGGTTTCGGGAGCGAGTGAAAGAACGCCGTCACTCTCCGAGCTCCCGCACGGCCAATCGCTTCGGGAAGCCGTGGGAGAGAGCCAGCGCTACATGGAGAGGTCCTTGCGCGAACTCGGGCTGCCGACGGGTGTGTTGGAACCCCGCGCTGAAGAGCTTCGGGTCGGTTCGGTTCCCCGAAGCTCTACTGCAACCGCGCCGTTACAAGAATCTCCTCTCTACTTTCTCAACCGCGATCAGATGGCCGGCGCGACCCCCGAAGTGCAGCGCGGCTTCGATGTGGAGAGCGTACGCCGGGACTTTCCGGCCTTGCAACAGGAAGTCCACGGCAAGCCACTGATCTGGCTCGACAGTGCGGCCACCAGCCAGAAGCCGCAGTCGGTGATCGATCAGGTTCGGCGGTTTTACGAGAACGACAATTCGAATGTGCATCGGGGCGCCCATACCCTGGCGGAAAGGGCCACCAATGCGTACGAAGACGCGCGCAAGAAAGTGCAGCAGTTCCTGGGCGCTCAGGCGGCCCATGAGATCATCTTCGTCCGCGGGACTACGGAAGCCATTAATCTGGTTGCGCAGGCCTTCGGTCGGCGCCACGTGGACCGCGGCGACGAGATTCTGATTTCAGAGCTCGAGCACCATTCCAACATCGTTCCGTGGCAGTTGCTGGCCAGGGAGCGAGGAGCCCAGCTCAGGGTTGCCCCGATCAATGATCGTGGCGAGGTCATCCTGGACGAGTACGAAAAACTTCTCGGACCCAGGACCAGAATCGTGGCCCTCAGTCATGTCTCCAATGTCCTGGGAACTGTCCTTCCGGTCCGCGAGATGACCGAAATGGCGCATCGCTATGGTGCTCGGGTGCTCATCGATGGCGCCCAATCAGTGCCCCATTTCCGGGCGAACGTTCAGGAAATCGACGCCGATTTCTACGTCTTCTCAGGGCATAAGCTGTTTGCTCCCACCGGTATTGGAGTCCTCTTTGGAAAAGCCGATCTGCTCGATCAGATGCCGCCCTGGCAAGGGGGTGGAAGCATGATCAAGACGGTCAGCTTTGAAGAAACCATCTACGCCCCCATTCCCTACAAGTTCGAAGCCGGGACCCCTATCATTGCCGGTGCCACGGGCCTTGGAGCGGCCATCGACTATCTCGAGAAGATCGGCTTTGAAGCTGCTTCCCGGCACGAGCATGAAGTTCTTCAGTACGCTCTGGATCAGCTCATAAAAATCCCCGGCTTGCGGATGATCGGCAGCTCTCCGACACGCGTCAGTGTCGTGTCCTTCACCTTGGCGGGAATTCCAACCCAGGAATTGGGACGATTTCTGGATCGCCAGGGCATCGCGGTCCGGGCTGGCCACCACTGTGCTCAGCCGGTCCTGCGGCACTATGGACTAGAAGCCTCGGTCCGGCCTTCCTTGGCTTTTTACAACACAAAGTTCGAAATCGATGCCCTGGTGGCTGCCCTACTCCGGGCCCAGAGCGAACTGGGCTGAAGACCTTCGTCAACCCCGCGACCAATGCGGACCCGCTCAAATCGGGAGGGCAACCCCATCCTCGAAGACCATGAGGTCCAATCCCACCGTCACGTCGATTCCTCCCTGAGAGCTTTTTATCGCCTTGCTCTCCACCTCCCAGGAGGCTCCGGGAGAAGTATTTCTCGCCGATTCGGCAGAGGTGGGTACTAACTATCCGCGAGTTACTTTCCAGCCACTGATGACCTGGTCGTCGTCGAGTGATAGATGAAAAACGCCATAGACAACCTTGTGTGCAGAGATGTTCTCCACATGGAACCGAACGGTGTCCGGTATGCCATCCGTAAGACGGAGCACTTCTGTGCTCGAAATACGCACTGGCTCTGCTTCCGACTGCGCCGGCGGTCCAGATGAACTGGGACCTCTTGGTGGCGTCTCCATTGAAAGAAGAACTGCCGTGCGTAGAAGCATCGCGAGAGAAATGCCAGCCGCAGAAACCGGGTGTCTGGCGTCAACTAGAACTGCGTTCCGTGTTGCACGGGTCGCCTAACGACCCGAGCTGATCTGCCCGGGCACGCTCCAGATTGTAGCAAGGTTGAGCAGCGACAACGCGTGCCCGGGCCAGGTGGAGCGTTCAGTTAGCCACTACGTAACCAGCCTTGGCGAGCTTGTCGGTGAGCTGGGCCAAGCTCAGGTCGTACTCCCAGTACATGACGCGCCCGTGAGAGGACGTTACGAGCAGGTACTTCTCAGTTGCGGACTGGATGCGGTCAGTCGAGATGAGCTTCTCCACGAACTCCTGGTCGTGATGCTCTTCTACAATCTCCGAGTTGTCGTCTGAGTATCCGTGAACGGTAAGACCATTGCGTACGCGCAGAGAAATGAACTTCACGAGAACCCTCCTGTAGTGGCCTAACGCTCAACATCAGCGGCGGCGCGCAGCCCCGTCCGCTGCATGCTGTTGTTGGCCAGCCTTTGAAACGGGGCGTAGGAACGGTTGAACTCTCCCGTAGGTGAGACTCCGCCAACACCACTCTGCCGGACCGTAGCGGAGTCGCCGCATCCACCCGTGAGCGATCACAACCTGCATGCCGAATCCCACGAGTCCCAGCGCAGCGAGCGACGCGGGGCCGAGTTTCCCCATGAGCGCTGGCCCACCCGAAAAACCGTAGAACATCCAAATCCCAAGAGCCGTCTGGAACAGGTACCACGTGAGCGCCATCTGGCCAATCGGAGCGAGCACGAGTATCACGCGTCTCCAGTATGTCACCAGGAACGTAAGCGCCAGAGCCGAGGCGTAGGCCAGCGTCAGCCCCAGCTGACCACCTTCGACGACCAGCCGCCGAATGAACGCCAACCAGGGATCGGATCCAGCATTCGAGAGGAGGTTTCCGGCGAAGATGCTGCTTCCGACCAGGCCGCACACACCCCCGAGGAGGAGTACTCGTCGTAGCAATGTGCGATGCGCGCCGAGGTTTCCCAGATCGAGCGTTCGAGCAACGTAGAGCCCGAGCAGGAGCCGCCCGAACACCGCCACCTGGTATGCGATCTGAGAAATCGAGTTCGTCAGGTGCCAGTCATACCGCCAGTTGGCGGCGAGGACTTCACGATAGCTTCCCTGGGAAAACGCCGCGAGCGCCAATGCGTCGTAGTCGGTTGCACCCTCGGCCGGGCCGGGGAGCCATGCTTGCACGCCTGAAACTAACGCCGGCACCAGAACGCCAGCAGCCAGAGCGATGCCCAGCAGCTTTCTTGACGGCATTCGCACGAAGAGCGGAAGCAGCGTTGCCCAGAGAGCGTAGAAACGGAGGATGTCGAAGCACCAGAAGAGCCAGCCGTGCACAGCTCCGATCACGAACAGCCAGAAGATCCTCCTGTAGAAAAGGGCTGTTGGCGCCGTACTCCGGCTTTGGGCTCGGCTGAGAAACAACCAGAAGCTGATACCGAAGAGAAACGAGAAGAGCCCCATGAACTTGTTCTCGATGAAGAACCGTTCGCCGAAGTAGGCAAGTGCATCGAGAGGACCGCCGAACAACGACGCCCGGTGCTCGTGGGACATAAACGAGATGCCCGAGAAGATCAGCAAGTTGGCCCAGAACACGCCGAGAAGGGCGAAGCCACGGAGCGAATCGACAAACTCAATGCGTAAGGTTGTGGATTTCGGATCGCCAGCATCACTCATACCCGGCATGTCTCGGCGCTCCACCTAGCCTGGCCAACGATTTTGGCGTTCACCGGCGCGAACCGCACGGAGAATAGTATAGAGCTGGAGACACAGCAACACCCGGTTCGCGCCCGGTGCAACCGCTAGTCAGGCCCGTTATGAAGAGGAACAAGCGTGGCCGTCCGTGGCCGTCCGTGGTCGACGAGTTACTGACGGAGTGCTTCGTTCACCGTCGTTGAATCGCGAAACAAGCGCGCAAGTTCCGGCTCCAACAGAACGACATTCGTGCACGGCTTGTGGCGAACGAGATGGGCGCCTCGCGCAGCAGCCGCGGGCGCGGCGGGGTGGCCGACACCCCGGCCCTTGGTGATCACGAACAGATTGGGCATCTGCCCGCTCTGAAGCCGCACATCGGCATTGGCCGTCTGCTCCGGCTGCAACGTGAAATACCCGATGCGGAACCCCTTCATGAAGTGGAGCGCGGTCATCTGCGCCCCGTGGGTCTCGAGGGCGTGCTCTGCACCGAAGTAGGTGATCAACCGCGGCCTCTGACGCCCAACGGATCTGCGGTTCACCGGCACGGGCGACGCGCAGAACGTGAGAGTAAAGGTAGCACGACCGAGCCCGCGTCAGGTGCAACCGCTAGTTGGGCGGTATATGCGCTCCCTAAAATGCCTGCTTTCGGCCTTAGGGAGACATTTCTACTCCACGAAATGAGCCTCCCAGGGACCTATCCCGGTAATCTGAAGTTCCGATAATTCGTCTGCCCAAACCGTATGAACCGCGCCTCGGGCATTTACATAGTAGTCGCCTGGTCCAAATTGCTTGGCGTCTTCACGCGATCCATCTACGCCGAAGGCAACGGACATCCGTCCTTTTAGTACCGTCACGCGTTCATCGTTGGGGTGAGTGTGCGCTGGCATGACAAACCCATCACCGAGCCTGAAACGCACCGTAAATAGATCGGGAGTCTGAGGATTTCCTTCCAGGACAGCGATCTCACAACCTGACGGCAAGTTTTGGGGACATGGTCTCCATTCAACCTCATTAGAAAGCACAACATGTTGAAGTGTCCCTCCAGGAAAGTTGAATTCTCCTATTCGCGACTGTACACACCCGCAAATGAGCAGCATCAACGCCGACTAAGTGACGAGAAACGTCTTCAATTCATAGCCCCTTCAGCCGCGGAAGATGTTAAACCTCCCGGTTTGGTTCAAACGCCGATATCGTCGTGGCATCCCAGCCGGCTAACGTCCTGCGGTTCACCGGCGCGAACCGCACGCCAATTAGTATAGAGCTCGCATTGACTCAACGGAACTGTTACCGAAGCCGGGTTGTTGCCTCATCAAGTTTGCTACCGGGTACGGCATTGGTTCGTCGTCAGGTGCCAGTGCGCACCTTCGCCGACTGGGATGCTCCGCCGCCAGGTTACGTCGAGGGGGACCTGGTCGC
Source organism: Thermoanaerobaculia bacterium (assembly GCA_041748075.1). Lineage (GTDB taxonomy): Bacteria > Acidobacteriota > Thermoanaerobaculia > Gp7-AA8 > Gp7-AA8 > JBGSYJ01. The sequence continues at coordinate 120,009 of JBGTDX010000162.1, read as the reverse complement.
GCATTGCGACACTCGGGCGGCCGGCAGTTCGTTCACACGCTCACACTCACCGACATTGCGACCGGCTGGACTGAGTGCGTACCTCTGGTCGTCCGCCCCAGCGTCTTATTGTTCTTTCGAAACCTAATTTGGACAGTAGTGGTTGGAAACCCGCCCCTACAGGCAGCTTACATCTGGCCACAGGCTCACAGCAGGCCGATGTCGATTGCTTTCAGCACGGCGCGCGTGCGGTCGCGGACGCCGAGTTTCGACAGGACGCTCGAGATGTGATTCTTCACCGTGCCGTCGCTGATCTGCAGCATCTCGGCGATCTCGCGGTTGCTGTAGCCGCCTGCGAGAAAGCGCAGCATCGTCTTCTCGCGGTCGGTCAGCGGCTCGGTCACTTCTGCGGAATCGAACGCGACGTCGGTCTTCTCGAGCGAGCGGAGGATCCGCTCCGTAATCGCCGGCTCGATGCACGATCCGCCGGAGGCCAGCGTCCGGATCGCCGAGGTGAGACGCTCGAGCGATACGTCTTTGAGCAGCCAGCCCCTGGCGCCGGCCCGCACGGCATCGAACAGCATCGCGTCATCGTCGAACGTCGTGAGGATCAATGCGGGAGGTACCGTTCCGCGCTCGCGCAGTCGCCGGAGCATTCCGACTCCGTCCAGCCTCGGCATCCGCAGGTCGAGCAGCACGACGTCCGGCCGCTCGGAATCGATCAGCCGGATGCCTTCTTCTCCATCAGCCGCCTCACCCACGACCGTGATGTCGTCGACGAGCTCCAGAAGACTGCGCAGCCCCTGCCGCACGATGGTCTGATCTTCGATCAGCGCGACGCGGATCACGAGCGCACCTCCAGCGGCAGCGATACATGCACGGTGAAGCCGCTTCCCGGCGCGGACGACACATCGAGCCGGCCGCCGACGTCTTCGACGCGCTCACGCAATCCCCGCAGCCCGTTGCCGAACTGCACAGCCGTCGCTCCTCCCCCGTCGTCGCGCGCCTCGATCTCGAGCTGGGACTCGCGCAGCGCCATTCGAAGCCAGAGGTTCTTCGCACCGGCATGCCGCACGGTGTTCGTGACGATCTCCTGAACCGCGCGCAACGCAACCTGCGCGACCGCGCTGTTTCGAACGGGAAACTCATTCGGAAGGTCGAGGTGAATCACCGGTCTCGGGATCGCATCGCGGAGCGCGCGAAGGGCGATGCCGAGGTCCACCGGATCATCCTCGCGCATCCGGCTGACGACGTCGCGCACGTCGCTGAGGAGCGTCTTCGCAATCCCTCTGCTTTTCTCCACCTGTTCGCGCGCCTTTCCTTCGGTGAGGTGACTTGCAACTTCGAGGTTCAGAGTGAGCGCCGCGAGATGGTGTCCGACGAGGTCGTGCAGATCGCGCGCGATGCGCAGCCGCTCCGAGGTGCGGCTGCTGATCTCGAGAAGACCGGAGGTGACTTCGAGCTCGGCATTCACGGCGGCGAGGGCGAGCCGGGCTTCGGATTCGGCGCGGGCGACCGAGGCGGTGTAGGCGCCGAAGAGCTGAAAGGCGAAATATGCGAACGCGATCGCGATGGCATCTTCGTTATCGGTGAGTTTGAGGACGGTTGCGAGAGCGATGGTCTGGACGACGGTTGCGATCAGTGCCGCGCGGTAGTTGTGGACGCCGAGTTGCGCGGCGATGATGACGAGGAGGATCGGCTGGAAGCCCGACGCCGCGAGTGCGATGCAGATGAGGGCGGCGATGCTCTCGCCGGCGATGAGGATCAGGCGGGTTGTTGTGCTGCTGGTTTTCGTTGCGAAGAGGTAGAGGACGATGAATGCTACGAAGGAGCCCAGCCAGATCCATCCCTCGGAGCGGTTCATCAGGCCGCTCGTGAACGCCGCATAGATACTCGGCACGGCGATGATCAGCCAGGTCAGGAGGCCGATCCATGTGAGGTTTTCGATTTTCATGGGAGGGTCAATTGTAGTGTGGGGAGGGTCTCAGCCCGGGTGTTTGAATGAGGAGACATCGGAGCACGACGAGGGGCCGCATTCCCCTCTCCCCGTGTGAACGGGGAGAGGGGCAAGGGGAGAGGGGCCGTGCAGGCAATTTGAATGCAGCCGATTGGTTTAAGTCGTTGCAAGCTCGCAACGCCCCTCTCCCGGCGCGCGACGATCTCGCAAGTTCGCAACGTCTCCGCGAATTCCGCGCGCCACCCTCTCCCCGACTTCGCGGGGAGAGGGAGAGCACGACGGCGTTTGTCCTCGCGATCATGCATTAGAACCAGATTCGCGCGCCGATGACGGTGGAGCGTTCGATGGGCATGTAGGACAGCTCGGAGCCCTGGCGGCCGGTGAACTCGGTGTCGAGCAGGTAGATCGAGAAACGCTGCGCGAATGTTCGCGACACCATGAACCGCGCCATGATGGAGCCGTCGTGGAGGTTGGCGATTGCGAGCGCCTCTACATCTATAGAGGAGCGCGTGAAGGGATGACTCAGCCGTACGAATGCGTACTCCCGTCCCATCGCGAGGGGCGCGTAGGTTGCGGCGACTCGACCGAGGGACGGGCCGTCAGAGGCGGACGCGACGCCCTGGCGGAATGCATTCCAGTCGGCATCGCGAGGGCCTTCCCCGTTTCTGTAGAGCTCCAGCATCACGTTCGTACCGCGTGCAAATGTGTAGTGTCCCCCGACGACCGCGCGATCCCGCGCGACCTCGGCATGTAGCTCGAGTGCGTCGCCGAAGACGCGCGCGAGGCTGATGCCGGGGTCGGTGTGGCCGTCCTGAACGCGCAGGTGCAGGGCGACGTCGGTGCCGCCGACGAGCCGGTACCCGCGCGCAGCAAATACTCCTTCTTCCAGTGCGTAGAGCGACAGGGTGGAGTCGCGCACGAAGACGTCGGCGCGAATCATCTCGCGGCCTTTGTATGCCGATCTCCGATCCGAGGGATCGGCGGGGTTCTTTTCCGGACTGATGAATGCGACAGGGTTCCAGGCGTATCCGGTGCCCCACTTTTCGATGACACGCCCGGCTGTGACGTCGAGCCACGGCGTGACGTTCACCCGGAGCCATGCTTCGCCGAGCTCGAAGCCGTCGTCGTCCGTCGTCGACGCCTCTCCCCTCCCTTTGAAGTGAAACTGCCACCGGCGTGAGTCGGAAGTTGCACCGGCGAACAGGTTGATGTCGCCCGCCGCGCTCTCCTCTTCGAGGTCCGCGACGTTGCCTGGATTGAGGGGCGACCCGTTGTCGAGAGGCGTCGAGCGCACTTCCGAGGAGAGCGAGCCGTTGAAACGAAACTCCGCAGCGGATGCCGCACATGCGAGCATCGCGAAGAGTGCGCCGAGAAGAAGTCTCACCATCGTCCCAGTGAATCGCGGGAGAACATCTTGTCCGGGTTGTCGCGCGCGGTGAGCGCCGAGTACGTCATGACGGTCTTCTCACCCTTGCGCAACAGATCTTCAATCTCGACGCGTGTGACCATGCGACGGCCGGCCATGACGTCGAATCCGGTGTACCGCGCGCGCTTGACGAGCTTCCCCGACGCAACGTAAAAGTCCGCGCGCCGCGGCTCGTACGTCGCGCGATCCACCCACAGACGGATCTTCGCATAGGAGACCGAGGGATCCTTTGCAACGAGGTCGAGTACACGGTGCGATTCCTCCTGCGTCAGACCGCTCACCGTGTAGTCGACCTTGAAACTCGTCCGCGCCACATCGCCGTTCGAGGCCTGCCCCATCAGCCGCTGAAGTGGTGAGATGCGAACCGGCCTGCTCGCATTCGGCAGATAGATCCACATCGCGTCGCGAAGCATCAGCAGCTGTTTGCCTTTCTCGGAGCCGGGCGCGGTGAACTCGACGAGGCTGCGGTCGTTCCCTTTCCCGTAGACGCGAAAACGCGAAGTCTCCGAGGTGGACCCGCGGTGGCTCGTCAGCTGGACATCCATGACGAAGCTCTCGAGAGGACTTCGATACTGATCCACTTTCGTCAGGATCGCCGAGGCATCCTCGGCATTTAGAGGCAAGGTGAACAATGCGAGTACCAGAACGAACAGTCTCATTGTGAAGCTCCTTTTGAAGGCGAGCGAACGCTTGTCATCCTGAGCGAAGCGAAGGATCCCCTGATTGCTTGCATGACGTGCGAGTCCCGAGGGGATCCTTCGCTTCGCTCAGGATGACACCTGCTTCGCCTACCCTTTGACCATTGGATTCAGATGTGACCCAGCGCGTCGACGATCTTCATGCGCGAGGCTTTGATGGCGGGGATGATCGAGGAGAGCGTCGCGGTGACGACTGCAATCAGGAACGCAGTCATCAGCACGGAAGGCTCGAGCAGGATCTCCAGCCGATAGCCCGCAGTGTAGCCGGGTGGTGGGGGAAGCATGACGTTGCCCCGATTGATCGCTCCCGCGAGCAGCGCGCCGGCGACGAGACCGGCAACTCCTCCCAGGCCTCCGATGACGAGCCCCTCCAGGAAAAACATGCGCCAGACGCGGAAGCGGCTCGATCCGATCGCCATGACGGTTCCGATCTCGCGCGTGCGCTCGAAGATGGACATGAAGACCGTGTTCGCGACGCTGAAGATCACGATCGCGAAGACGACGAAGCCGAGAAAGCCGAAGATCCCGTTGTAGAGGGCGACAACCTGGTGATAGAAGGGCGCGAGCTCCGACCAGTTCTTCATCTCCAGCTTCCAGCCATTCGCGGTGAACGCTTCGGCAAGATCGCTACGAACGTCGCCGGTGCGATCGGTCTCGTCGACGAAGACGAGAATCTTCTCGACACGCAACGTCTGCATGAGCTGCTGCGCTCCGGCAATAGGGATTCGCACTGCGCGGTCGTCGAACTCCTTCACGCCGCTGGTGAAGATTCCGGCAACCCGGACGTCGATCGCGTTCAGCGAACCGGTTGTGGTCGTCGTCATGAGCGTGAGGTAATCGCCCGGTTTCGCGTTCATCGAGGCGGCGAGTCCCTTGCCGAGGAGTACGGCATCGGGCTCGGCCGGCGGGAGTTGAGTTCCCTCCGTGACGCGGAGACTTCGCATCTCCTTTTCTTTTTCCGGTTCGACACCGGTGGCGATGAACGTTTCCGACTTTTCGCCGTTGCTGATGAGGCCCATGAGGCCGATCTGTGCGGCGGTCATCTTCACGTGCGGGTGACGCTCGATCTCGTCACGGATCGTCTTCGCATCATCGATTGCGTACTCGAGCGGCTTTGCCGATTCGGCGGCCGCATAGCCGGCGGCATACACCTGGAGATGTCCCAGCCGGCCGCGGATCGTGCTCTCGCGAAGATTGTGAAAGGTGATGGCTTTGTAGCCGCCGAAGAGGATGAGGGCAACGGCGCCGAAGACGATGACGAGCAGCGTCATGGCGGAGCGGCGGCGATTGCGGAGAACGTTGCGAAGTGCGATGCGGAGGAGCATGTCAGACCGCCTCTCTTTCGAAGTAGCTGGATTCAATTTCATCGGCGACGATGCGGCCGTCGCGTATCCGGATCTGGCGGCGGGCACGCGCCATCAGCGCCGTGTCGTGTGTGGAGAAGAGAAACGTGCAGCCGGTCGTGTCGTTGAGCTTCTCGAGAAGGTCGAGGATGCGGGAGGCCGTTTCCGAATCGAGATTGGCTGTGGGCTCGTCGGCAAGAACGAGCTTCGGCGCGCCGACCATCGCCCGGGCGATGGCGACGCGCTGCCGCTGGCCGCCCGACATCTGATCGGGTCGATGTGCTGCCTGCGACGAGAGATCGACGCGCTCGAGCCACTCGGCCACCCGGCGCCTGCGCTCCGTTCGCGCAACGCCTGCGAGGAGCAGCGGGTATTCGATGTTCTCGAACGCGCTCAGCACCGGGAGAAGGTTGAACGTCTGGAAGATGTAGCCGAGTGAATGGAGTCGCGTTTTCGCAAGTTTGTGGAGCGGACGGCCGCTCACCTGTTGCCCCGCAACCTCGACCGATCCCGAATCCGCTGCATCGATGCAGCCGATGATGTTGAGGAGCGTCGTCTTGCCGCTGCCCGAAGGGCCGGCGATCGCGGCGAACTCCCCGGGGGCGATCTCGAGATCGACGCCGCGGATCGCAGGCACCGGGACCGTCCCGAGTCGGTAGGCTTTGGTGACGCCGCTGAGTCGAACGATGGATGGTTCCATGGGTACTTCCTCCTGCAGTGAAGATAGGCTGCAAGAGGATCGCGCACACGTGCCGGATGGGGGCGCGGGCGGGCATGACTTTCGGCAGGGGTGTAAGCGTGAATCGCTGGAATTCTCGGCGCGCGCAGGCGCGCCAGACAGTTCTGGTCCCGGGCTCTGCCCCAATGGCGTCAACTTTAGCGGCAGACGTGTTCGAACGCTTCGCGCTTCGTTTCGCAGTCTATGCGAGAGCGCGCGAAGGCGTGCGATCGCGTCTGCTGCGCACATACGCGGAGCAGTGTCATCCTGAGAAGCAAAGGATCTTCTTGCGCATACGACTCTTCAGTCATTTCGCGCTCCGAATCAGGATTGGCCCGTCAGCCTCCCGAACCATGCATCTATAATCGGGCTGTGCCCCGCGAGAGGCGGCGCGATGGAGGTGGTGATGCGCACCATGCGGCTGGCACTGATAATTCTTCTCGTTTCCTTCTCCCTCGATGCTTTCGGCCAGAATTTTTACGTCGGTACCCCCTATCGCGAGGATCTCGCAAACTTCACAAGCCCTCCGTTCAGTGGCCCTCGCACTTACCTGGATGTCGCACGCGCAGCGAACGCTTCGGGGTCGATCTACCTCCTGACATTCGGCTGGGCGGAACCCGGCTGCACGTCGGTTGTAAACATCATCTTTCTTCGCAACCTCGGAGATGAGCTAGTCGTGTTTGAAAAGCGGGGCCCGTTCGACGGTCCCCGGACAGGCAGGTTCGGGACAATCCAGCTGAATCCGCCGGTAGAAATCCGGCAGAGCGATGTGATCGGACTCACGCAGCTCAGACCATGCGGGAGCCCGGCGGTCCAGCTCGAGCCCTATCCCCTGTACGGACTTACCGGGTCCGAGATCTTTCCCTTTGAAGTGACGGGCAGAGTCTCGCTCGGACTCGCCGAGCGCACGTACGGGCGGTTGATGCTGCAAGGTTGGGGGACGGCGCACGAACAGTTGATGGGAATCATCCCGGTCGCAATTTCAGGGCCTGGCGCATTCGGGTCTTCGTTCACCACGTCGGTGCAGATTCACAACCCCTTCCCCGCTGAGAACGTGAACGGGCGACTCGTCTTTCATCCTGCTGGAAGAATCGGAAGCTTCGATGACCCCTCGATCGCATTTTCACTCGGTCGTGGGGAAACGCGTCATTTTCCCGATATCGTTGCAGCGATCGGCGCAAGCGGAATCGGATCGATCGACATCGTCGCGGATCTGAGAGCGAGCGGCTCGGGGGCGAGCAGCGAGATTCAGGCTCCGGGGCCGAAACCACTCACGACTCCGACTCCGATTCCCAGGGCAGCGCCTCCGGCCACCACCGTGCGGATCGATGCAACCAGCAGCGCAACGCCGGGACGGTTCGGTCTCGCCCAGAGCATGGTTCAATTTGCTGGGGGCTTTCACAGCGACGGCCTGCTCGGCATAGGAGCAATCGGAGTGCTGACGACTCCCGCAGACCTCGAAGGCTTTCGAATGAACATCGGCATTCGCACGCTGTTCAAGGGAGCGACGGTGCTCGTCACGACATTCGATTCGACAGGCGAGCGTGTCGGGAGAATCGAGCGCCACTTCCCGTCGACATGGTTCGAGCAGGTGGATGGCGCAGCGTTCACCGGCGTGCCTCTGCCTCAGAACGGAAGCATTCACGTCCACGTGAGGCGCGGTGAGGCGATCGTGTACGGCGTGACCGTGAACAATGTGACGCAGGACGGAAGTCTGCAGATTGCAAGGCACTTGAATGGAGGGCTGACGCCGCTGGCGGGCGCGCCGCCGTGATGCTCGAGGCATGGGATGTTCAGACGCGTCTTTCCAAGTGACTTATTCGCCATCTAACGGAACGTCTCTGTCAGACGCTGAGATTCGACTCGTGCATCCCGCCGCAGCCGTCGTGCTGAAATCCGCGTTCACAACCGCCGCGGTAACAGGCGTCGCCGCTGTAACCGTTGCCGTTGGTGAAGGCGAGCCATGAGTCGACGACCTCTTTCAACTGGACTGCATTCACTCCTTTCTCGGCGATCACGAAGTTCGACAGACCCCAGAGCGTTTTGGACAGATTGCAGGGACAGCAACACGTGTACGCGCTCGCTCTACTGCAACATGCCGCCGGCATCGCTTCGAGCACTTCGGCCTTGATCGCTTCCTGCTCCGGCGTGAGGGCAATGCTGTGGTAGTACCCCATGAACTCGCGCGATTGCTTCTCGACGTCATGGAACTCGAGGGCCCCCTGGAGTACCGAAACCGCCGGCCTCGGCGCTTTTACCGCAGAAGCTTCCTGGATCGTCTTTGCAGCACCCTCGAGTGGCCTGGCCGTAGCTCCGCGGTCGAGGAACAGGGCAATGAAAGCGAACAGGCAGAACGCCATGAAGATCGAGAGGATCAGGATGAGCGGTGATCTGTATTTCGACATGATTTCTCCAGAATGTCTTGCGCTTCAAGTGCGTCTCTACGCCGCTTCCGCCGCACTCCGAAACGCGGCGGGCAGCTACGAATGACACTTTGAAGGACTCGAGGGCCGGCCTCGGATGTCGAAACGCACACGCCTGCGTGACGGATCTCACATACGGCGATCGCGCAGATCGCGAAATGCTCCTGCACCTGCCGGAAGGGAATCGGCGATGCTGACGATCATCGGTGACAATCCAGTCATCGCCGAGGTCGCGCGCGATGCCCGGGAAAGACTCGAGAAGGCCATCGCCGCAATCGGCTGAAATGTCCTACCGCCGAGTCCGCGGGCGTTCGAGGACGGCTGACTGCGCGGTGAGGCGGTCGCGAATGCTCGAGCAGACGACATCACACAGCTCGAAAACGCTGTCGTCGCCGATCGAGCAGTACACCGTGTTGCCTTCCTGACGCCGGGCAATCAGGCCCGCTTCCAGCAGAATCTTCACATGCTTGCTCACGTTCGGCTGAGCGCCCCTGCTCGAGAAGGGATCCGAAGACGAACACCGGGTTGTCGCTTCGTATGAAGGTCTCCGTTGCATCGACGCGCGGCAACCATCTCGAGCGGGACTCACGCAGTTGCGCCTCGGCGAGGTCCCGACGAGCGCGCGTTCCCGCCATCGCGGGATTGCGCTCGGCAGCGCTGACCGCGTCCCGGAGTCGAAGAGGCGGATGATCTTGCGGGGGAGCGCCGGAAGCCCCTCCGGCGGTCAATCCGACCGCCAGGAAAGCGAGGAGTCATGTCCTCACCTGGCGCTCTCCTGGCGCGGGGCAACCGGTCTCTCGGACGCCCGCCATTCTGAGAACGGCCGTTACGGGACACCAGTTGGTGAAGGCCGACTGGAAGAGGTTGAGACCGACGAAGGCGGTGAAGAGATAGAACAGAGGGTTCACGAACCAGCCAAGGGCGAGCGAGAGCAGAATGAAGAAGCCGGCGATCAATCGGACGTATCTGTCGAGGTCCATACGAGTCTCCTTACGGTTACATATTGCGCGAATATAACCATGTACTCATATATGTCAACAAATTCCAGGCAGGAGATTGCAGGAGCTACGGAGAATGATCGCAGTTGTCCGAGGAACTCCCGAGGCTCTCATCCGAATCGAGAACGAGCGGCGGCTTGCCATACCTTGCCCTGAGACGGTTGATCGATTGGTGTATTTTCGGCCTGCAGACCATCCATCGCTCCAGCCGGAGCTTCCCGGGGAAGTCGAGCAGCATGATTCCGATCAGGATGGTCAGGATTCCCGGTCCCGGGACTCCCGGCGTGGACAGGACGATCCCGACCGCGACAACGACGATCCCGGCGAGGTTCTTGAGGATCAGGCCCGATACCCGAAGAGATGGATGCCTTCCCGTGAGGAACTCGCGTTTGCGCGAGGGGCTGAAGTAGTCGGCGGGCAACTTCACCACGATTACGCCCACCACCGCCAATCCTCCCAGGGAGCTGGCGATGAAGATCAGTACGCCAAGCAACAGCCGGCTAAGAAGCAGCGTGTCCATTTCAGTGGTAATCAAGCAGCCGTTCGCGCACCAAGCATGATGATGGCAGCACCGGCAATGCAGATCGCACCGCCGATGAGCTCCGGAGCACGCGGCATCGTCCGTTCCACTAGCGCGAGCCATGCCAGCGAGCTGACGATATAGACCCCACCGTACGCGGCGAATGCGCGGCCGGCAAACAATGCGTCGATCCGCGTCAGGAGAATGGCAAAGACCATCAGACTGAGCGTTCCGGGAACGAGCCACCATGGACTCCGGCCGATCCGCAGCCACATCCAGACGGCGTAGCATCCCGCAATCTCGCTCACGGCGGCGAGCACGAACCAGAGAACGTTCTGCATTCAGGAGATGGTAGCGCAGATGATGCCGGGCGAAACCCCTCTCCCCGCCCGCAGCGGGGCCAGAGGTGAGGGGCGCCGCAACCGGAGCGACCTCCCACAGCCCTGCTGGCCCGACGCCCCTCACCCGGCTCGCAGCACTCTCGGCAATGGGACATCATCCCGAGCAACCTAGCGGCGGTGGGCGCCGGTGAAGAGGCGATGAACCACCGTGTCATGCTGAGCGAGGCCACGTCATCCTGAGCGAAGCGACGGATCTCGTCTTGCGGTGCTCGATCCTCTTCAGCAGATCCTTCGCTTCGCTCAGGATGACACATCGGTACGTTTCCGCGGGTAGGGTTCATTAGAAGTTCTGAGGCCACTCTCTCCCCTCACGCGGGGCGAAGGTAAGCCGCAATGCCGTGAATTCAAGATTCCATCTGCTTTTCGCTGCAGCCGGCAGCTCGAGAAACGCATAGAATCCAACTCCGGGAGAGAATCATGAGCAATGCGAAAGAGCTGAATCAGAGATTTCCTGTCGAGGGCGTCACCTTCGACGAGTCGTCCGGCCTGACTCGTGCCCGGGTTGCAGCCGGCGGAACTGACGCGGAAGTGTTTCTGCAGGGGGCGCATCTGGCGCGTTTGACGCGACGAGGAGAACCGCTCCTGTTCATGAGTGAGCAGAGTGCCTACCGACCGGGAAAAGCCCTGCGAGGAGGAATTCCCCTCATCTTTCCCTGGTTCGGCAACCATCCCACGAACCCCGCCCTTCCGGCTCACGGATTTGCGCGCACCACGGACTGGACTCTCGAAGACGTCCGGCGCGAAGGAGAAGACACCGTCCTTACCTTCAGGCTCGTTGCGACGAATGAGACGCGCGCAATCTGGCCGCACGAGTTCCTTCTCGACTACGAGATCCGCATCGGCGAGGATCTCATCCTGACACTCCGCACCGAAAACCGAGGTGACTCCGCGTTTCAGTACGAGGAAGCCTTACACACATACCTTGCGGTCGGTGACATTCATCAGATCTCGGTCGAGGGACTTGCCGGAACGGAATACATCGACAAGACAGACGCGATGCAGCGGAAGCGGATGAACGAAAGAACACTCTCGATCACGGGCGAAACCGACAGTGTCTATGTCAATACGACGGCCACGTGCGTCGTCAACGATCCTGTTCTGCGCAGGCGCCTGGTCCTCGAGAAAGAAGGCTCACAGTCGACTGTCGTCTGGAACCCCTGGCAGGAGAAGGCGAAGGCCTTCTCTGATTTCGGGGACGACGAATGGCGAGGGATGGTCTGCATCGAGACGGCGAACGCGGCGGAAAACGCCCTCACGCTCGGTCCGGGCGAGTCTCATCAGATGACAGTACGGGTGCACGAGATCCGCAACTGAATCTGTTCATCACCTGCGCTTTCGCGATCGAGTGGGATCGGCGCCGTTCAGAGCTCGAGGTCCGAGGATACCTCGGATTTTTCCTTTCGGCAGGCCGAGCGGAGCACCGCTCGGGAGACGCACTGGAATTTCAGAACGCCTCCGCGGGTCTTTCGAGGTGTAGACTGGGCATATTGATGAAACGAAGACTTCTGGCAATCGGCGTCGTTGTGCTCATTTCGAGCCTCGCTCCCCTGAGCGCAGTGATGATGTTCTGCGCCGAGGGACCCTGCTGCTTCGGCGAGGCAGGTGACGAGCAGAGGCTCACGCGCGCCGGCTCCAGCTGTTGCACGCCGGTGAGCTGCTATAAACCGCCGGCCCAGAAACTTCCGAACGATCCCGTTGTTTCCGCACACACAACGAATCTGCCGCTATTCCTCAATCAGAATCTCGTCGTTCCGGCGACCCCCCAGGTCGTTCTCCGGTCCGAAGCAAGCTCTCCCCCTCAGTCGATCGGACGCCGTCTGTCCGCCCTCTCGACGCTTCTCATTTGATCCCCGCAAGATCGCTCCTCACGCGCCGGCATTGACGCCGGCTGCGCACTGGTTCATTTCCGGAGGTTCGATATGCGGTTCGCTTCAGCCGCCCTGTTCGCTGTTCTATTTCCCATGCTCTGCACGACCGCCGGCGCCCAGGTGACGGACTGGCACGACCCCGACGCGGTGGCTCTGGCGGCCGTGGAGGCAGATCCTGTGATCCGGCGTATCGACGCCGAGGTCCGCGCGGCACGCGAGCGTGCAACGCAGGCGGGCTCGTATCCGAATCCCATGGTGATGGGAGGCGTTCAGAACTTCCAGGTCGATCTCAGCAATGACGAGATGATGACCATGTACATGGTCGGTGTCTCGCAGTCGATCCCGCGGGGCTCGCGCCGCGAAGCGCTTCGTGCCGCTGCCGACGCGGAACTGCGGCGGATCGAGCTCGAAGGTGCCAGCGTCCGCGAGGAGGTCAGGCGCGCAGCGATTTTCATCTGGTATGACATCGCAGGCGCCGACAGCAGGCTAGAGGCCCTCCGCCAGGTCGCCACGGCGCTCGACTCTGTAATCGATGCTGCCCGTGCGCGATACGAGACGGGAATGACCAATCAGTCGGACATCGTCCGTGCGCAACTCCAGCGCAGCGAAGTCGAACACCAGATTCTGACCGAGACCGGACTACGGCGTGGCGCAGTTTCACGCCTGCTTCCGCTCCTCGGCATGCCTGTGACCACCGAGGTGCCGTTCATGGCAGTCTCGCATGCGACCGGGCAGCGGGAAATCAACGAACCACGGGAGATTCCCGAATCTCATCCGGCGCTCGCCGCTCTGAAGGCAGAGGTCTCGCGCCGCGAGCACGACCTTCGCCTCGCTGAACTTCAGACACGACCGGACATCAGTATCGAGGCCACGTACGGGCTTCGTCCCAGCCAGACGGACATGGTGAGCGTCCTGGCGCGCGTCGAACTGCCATTCCGCAAGAGGACTCTGATCGAGCCTCGCACCCGTGAGGCGGTTGCCATGCGGGACGCCGCCGAAAGGCGTCTCGACGAGCTCCGTCGTGCTCTGGTCACCGACCTCGGAGTTGCCTGGGAGGCGCACGCCCTCGCAACCGATCAGCTCATCTTTCACGACCAGGTCCTCGTTCCTCAATCGCAACTCTCCGTCGAATCAACGCGGGCAGCCTACGAAGCGGGACGGACCAGCCTCGAGGCGGTTCTGGCAGCCGAAGCTGCCCGGCTCCGCCTCGGCATCGAATATTACGACTTCCTCGTTGCGCACATCAAAGCCATCGTCGACTTCCAGGCCATCCGCGCCGGCGCCCGGAGCGGAGCGTCCGGCCCGGGCTCCAGTGCCTCCGGCCGTTCCGGCACCTCGACGGGAATGGAGATGAGGTGACTACCATGACGCGCAAACAACTTCTGATTGTCATTTCGATCGCCGTGCTCCTTCTCGCCACGGCTGCCGGCGTGTTGTGGCAGCGTCGCAGCGATCCGCACGTACGCACCGCTTCGGAATCCGAAATCTACTTCTGCCCCATGCACCCGACCGTGACGTCGGACAGACCGGGCAGCTGTCCGATCTGCGGGATGAAGCTGGTGAAACGCGCCACATTGCCGGAGTCCGCAGTTGCGGCGCAGATCGCGGAAGACGGAAGGATCGATGGCGCCACGACCCTCGCACTTTCGCAGGGTCAGCAGGTGATGGCGAACGTCAGGACTGTCCGGGTCGTGTCCGGAATGGCCGGCGCGGAGCTGGTCACGACGGGTCGCGTCACCTTCGATGAGAGACGCGTCGCGCAGGTGACTTCGTACACCGCCGGAAGGATCGAGCGGCTCTACGCCAACTTCACAGGCGACACGGTGAAGCAGGGCGGTGCTGTCGCAACGATCTACTCGCCTGATCTGTACACGACACAGAATGAATTCCTCGTCGCACTGGCGAACAGAGATCGATCGTCCACGAACGCGGCGAACGACCTGGTGGAATCGTCTCGAAGGCGCCTGCTGCTGATGGGAATGCCGGCATCGCAGATCGAGCGTCTAGTTGCCGATCGGAAGGCGGTTTATGCCACGACAATCATCTCGCCGGTTTCCGGCATCGTGACGCAGAAGATGGTCGTTCCACAGCAGTACGTCGCGGAGGGCCAACCTCTGATCGAAGTCGCGGATCTGTCGACCGTCTGGGTCGAGGCCGACATCTTCGAACAGCAGCTTCCGGAGATCCGTACCGGCCAGCGCGTGAGCATCTCCTCGCCGGCCCTCCCAGGCACGGAACTGCCGGGAACCGTGGCGTTCATCCAGCCGGTACTCTCGGGCGAGACGCGCAGCGCGAGCGTGCGCATCGATCTGCCGAACAGGAACCTTCAGCTCAAGCCCGACATGTTCGTGAGCGTGAAGTTTCCACGTGAAGCGCGCGCCGGGGGCCTTGCGATTCCGCCGGGAGCGATCATCGATCGGGGGCAGCAGCAGTTCGTCTGGGTAGAAACCGCGCCGGGGGCGTTCTCGCTGCGACAGGTGCAGACGGGTACGCGCTCGGGTGATCGCGTCGAGATTCTCTCAGGACTGCGGGAGGGCGAGAGCGTGGTGGCGGAGGGAGCGTTCCTGCTCGATTCCGAGTCGCAGCTTCAAGCCCCTCACGGGGGACACTGACCATGATAAGCAGGATCATCGAGCTCTCGATACGGAACCGGTTCCTCGTTCTGCTCGCTTACTCAATTCTGATCGGGGCTGGAATTGTGGCCATGGTCAATGCGCCGCTGGATGCGATTCCCGATCTGTCAGACAACCAGGTGATTGTGTACGTCGACTGGCCGGGTCGCTCTCCACAGCTGGTTGAAGATCAGGTGACGTATCCGCTCGCTTCCAATCTTCAGGGTCTGGCCAATCTGAAAACCGTCCGGGCGCAATCAATGTTCGGCTTCTCGCTCGTCTACGTCATCTTCGAAGACGACGTCGACATTTACTGGGCTCGCACCCGGGTTCTCGAGCGGCTGAACTACATTTCCGGGCTGCTGCCTCCGGGAGTGATTCCGCGGCTGGGACCGGAGGGCACCGGAGTCGGCCACGTATTCTGGTACACGCTGCGATCGGAACAGCACGACCTGGGACAGTTACGCGCCGTTCAGGACTGGTATCTGAAGCTCGGCCTCCAGTCGACGGCCGGCGTAGCGGAAGTCGCATCGATCGGGGGATTCGTCAAGCAGTATCAGATCAACCTGGATCCCGTGAAGATGGCCTCGCGGGGAGTCTCGCTGGAGAGTGTCGTCGGTGCGGTTCGGGCGTCAAACAACGATGTCGGCGGGCGTCTGATCGAGGTGGGACAGAGCGAGATGATCGTGCGCGGCATCGGCTATGTGCGATCGGTGGAGGACCTGGCAAACATCGTCGTCGATGCGCCGGGGGGAGTTCCCATTGCGCTCTCCACACTCGGTACGGTTTCGACAGGACCGGAGCTCAGGCGGGGCCTGCTCGACGAGAACGGTACGGGGGAGGTGGTTGGGGGAATCATCGTCGCGCGCCACGGCGAGAACGCCAGAGATGTGATCGCTCGAGTCAAAGCGCGCCTCGCGGAGCTCGAACGGGGGCTTCCACCCGGCGTCACGGTGCACACGGCCTACGACCGCTCCGATCTGATCGAACGGGCAGTCGGCACCTTGAGAAAAGCGCTCACAGAGGAAGCGATCATCGTCTCGATCGTAGCGATCGTGTTCCTGCTGCATTTCGGCTCGGCAGTGACCGTGCTCGTCGGTCTTCCGCTGTCGGTTCTGTTCAGCTTCGTGCTGATGCAGACTTTCGGAATTACCTCGAACATCATGTCCCTGGGAGGCATGGCGCTGGCGATCGGCGAGATCGTCGATGCATCGATCGTCATGGTGGAGAACGCGCACCGCCACCTGACGGAGGGCTCGGAGCGGACGCGGAAGAATCGCATCGAGACGATCATCCGCTCGGCAAAGCAGGTTGGCCCGGCAATTTTTGGATCCCTGCTCGTGATGATCGTCTCGTTCCTCCCGGTGTTTCTGCTCACCGGTCAGGAGGGCAAGCTGTTTGCGCCGCTCGCCTACACCAAGACGTTCGTCATGATCGGCGCGTCGCTCATGGCCATCACCCTCGTCCCCGTGCTGATGACGTTCTTCATGCGCGGGCGGATGCGGGCTGAGGCCGAGAACCCCGTGAACCGCTTCATCACTCGCGCCTACCGGCCATTTCTTCAGTGGTCGCTACGGCGGCGGCGGACGATGCTCGCGATCAATCTCATCGCGCTGCTTCTCACCATTCCGATGATGATGAGCCTCGGGAGCGAGTTCATGCCGCCACTCGACGAGGGAGCGCTGCTCTACATGCCGGTCACCCTTCCGGGCGTCAGCATCACCGAAGCAAGGCGACTGGTACAGCTTCAGGATGCCATCATCGCCCGCCATCCGGCCGTCGAGTATGTTCTGGGAAAAGTGGGACGCGCGGAGACGGCGACAGATCCTGCGCCGGTTTCGATGTTCGAAACGATCATCCAGCTCAAACCGAAGCGTGAATGGCCCCCCGGAATCACCACGGAAGACATCATTCAGGAGCTCAACCAGGAGCTGCAGATCCCCGGGGTGACGAATGCCTGGACGCAGCCGATCATCAATCGCATCGACATGCTCAACACCGGCGTACGTACACAGCTCGGCGTCAAGATCTTCGGACCCGACCTGACCACGCTCGAAGCACTCGGCCTGCAGACAGAAACGATTCTGCGCGAGATTCCAGGCGCCGTCGATCTCTACTCGGAGCGCATCTCGGGCGGAAAGTATCTCGATATCGAACCGGATCGTGAGGCGATCGCCCGCTACGGGATTCCCGTAGGCGTGGTGCTCGAGGCCATCGAGACGGCGATCGGCGGCATGAACGTCACGACGACCGTCGAAGGGCGAGCCCGCTTCCCGGTGCAGGTACGCTATCTCGCCGACTATCGCGACAGCCCGCAAACGCTGGAGAATCTTCTGATCACGGTTCCCGGGGCCTCGACGGGCATGGGCTCGAATGCACTTCAGTTACCGCTCGGCCAGCTCGCCCGGATCGATGTCAGGCCGGGACCTGCGATGATCAACTCCGAGAACGGTCAACTCCGCTCTCTCGTTCAGCTCAACGTACGTGGGCGCGACATGGGCTCGTTCGTCGGAGAGGCGAAAGAAGCGCTCGACAGCCGGCTCGTTCTGCCCGCCGGATATTCCCTGCAGTGGGCAGGCCAGTACGAAAACCAGATTCACGCGCGCAAGCGGCTCCAGATCGTCATTCCGCTCGTTCTGGTGATCATCTTCGTGATTCTCTACCTCACGCTGCGCTCCCCGATGGAAGCGGGGCTCGTCATGCTCTCGGTTCCGTTCGCGCTCATCGGCGGCGTCTATCTGATGTGGATCTACCAGTTCAACTGGTCGGTGGCCGTCTGGATCGGCTTCATCGCGCTCTACGGCGTGGCAGTGGAGACCGGCGTCGTGATGGTCCTCTATCTGCACGAAGCGCTGGACCGGAAAATCCGCGAGGGTGAGCTGACCGTCGAAGCGCTCTTTGAGGCTACGGTCGAGGGCGCTCTCCTCCGAGTCCGCCCGAAAGTGATGACCGTCGCCACGACCATTTTCGGTCTCGTACCGCTGTTGTGGGCGACGGGCGCAGGCTCCGACGTGATGAAGCCCATCGCCGTGCCCATCATCGGAGGCATGGTGACCTCGACGATTCACGTGCTGCTGGTCACGCCGCTGATCTTTTTCATCATGAAGCGGCGTGAGCTCGAGCAGGGACGGCTCCGGATCTCGGGCCTCCGCGCAGAGGAAACGCTCGAAGCTGCCGAATGAACGAGATATGTCGGAATCTCTTCCGTGGCAGCTTCAGCGCCTCGGGGGAGAGCTACACTTCACGCGCAGTCCGGATGTCCACATCCGCACTTATCGCCACTCATCCGCCCTTCCCGGCAGGAATCGGAACAATAGCCGTTCGCGCGGATCTCGCTCCCGCCACAGTGACAAGCATCATGTCTGCAGTTGCCTTCAGCCATGGTCATTCTCCTTTCGCGGAAGAAACGGAGCAGAAGTTGCGCCAGACCGCTCGAGATGCCCGGATAAGGAGGCCCAGGGACGTCGTGGCAAAACGCAGGGACCGGGTCGTCAGGGCTGAGGCCGCATTCCGAGTGCGTAGCCGGCGAGACCGGCGAGCATGCAGCCGATGAGGGTAAGCGTCATGTACAACAGCCCACCCCGCCATGCTCCCGCCTGAAAGTAGTTCGTCATCTCGAGATTGAACGCCGAGTACGTCGTGAACCCGCCGAGAACACCCGTGGCAAGCGCAGCGGTGAGGAGCGGCTGCATGTGATATCGCAGACTCCACTCCATCAGATAGCCCATCAGAAACGATCCGATGACATTGATCGCGAGAGTTCCGACCGGGAAGGTCTTCGATGGCAGGGCGATATACAGAAGATAGCGGGCACCCGAACCGGCTGCGCCGCCCAGGCAGACCCAAAAGAAGATTGTCAGTCGAGACGTTGCGAACCTCCGAAAATCCGACCCGATACTATCAGTGCTACGCCGGATCAGCGCATGATGGGTTACCCTCACGGCATGGAGACCGAAACTCCGGGATCAGGCGAACGCAAGCCGGAACACGACTTACGTGTGTTTTTCGCCGCCGAGCGCACGCTGCTCTCCTGGGTCCGCACGGCCGTGGCGCTCATGGGCTTCGGCTTCATCGTCGCTCGATTCGGAATGTTCATTCGAATTGCGCGGAAGACGCCCGCCGGCTCTCTGCCGGGCTCGACTCACTTCTGGACTGGCACTAACGTCACGAACGGCGTTCCCGTGCCCTGTCCGCCAGGACGCGATCCAGCTCACGTCCGAACTCGCGAGCCCTTCGCCGGAGCTCTTCGGGTGAGCGATCCGCCGTGAGCGTCTCCCGCTCGTGAATGTCGATCAGCGACTGCAACGCACGGAATGTCTCTCCGAGCTCGGACGCGTCGCTGAACAGAGCCTCCGGGCTGAGTCCCTCACGGGCGATCACTTCGTGAATCGCCGTCCGCATTGCGCCCGGGTCTCCCGCCTGTTGCATCAGCGCAATCGCAGTCGGCGAGCTACGTCTGCTGCGTCGACGCCAGAAGAAAATGACAGATCCACCCGCGAGTAGCAGCGCGACAAACGTCGCGATGAGCTGCAGAGGCCACTCCGGTGGCTCACTCGACCGCTCCTGCTCGGGCGGCTGAGTAGCCATCGCCGAAGACACTCTGGCCATCACCTGCCGTCCCGCGCACTCGAGCCTCACCTCCTCTTTCTTCCCTGGATCCCACGCATGGAAATGAACCGCCGGAAGCTCGAGCGGACCACTGCGCCGCGGCAGGACGATGAACCGCCACGTCCGCGACATCACGACTCCTCCCTGAGACCGGTTCACCGATACTCCCCGGTCCTGCACGTCCACCCGCGCATCCGGCGGCACGGCGAATTCCGGTTGCTGCGCGGACCTGAGATTTCCTTCCCCCATCACCGTCACGTCAAAGCTCACCGGTCCCTCGGACGGCACGCTCGGCGGAGTACACCGAAGAGTGAATCTTCCGACCGCATCCGCCCTCGTTTCGACGGGCAATGGCCGGACGCGGAGCTCGGGCGCCTGCGATCGCAATACCACGCGGCCAACCCTCCGCTCAATTGGTGAAAAAAAACCTCGCCGGTCGCGGATCGGTCTCATGACTTCGGCGACCGCGACGAGCCTCCCGGCGCTTGACCGTCCACTCTGGAGTGGAAACAGGGCCACGCGCCGGACAGGAAGCCGCTGCATCAGGATTCCGGCGAGCTGCACCTCGCGTGTCGGCTCATCCGCCAGCGGTATCTCTTCGATCCAGAATTCCCTCAGGGAAGGAGTCGAGCTGATGTTCAGATCCCGTATGGATTCGGCGGTGTAGAGATACCAGGTCACGACAACCTGCTCTCCGACAACGACGTCCGTGCGATCGATTTCGGGAAAGATGAAAATCCGATCACGCCCTGTCGCGACAAGCCTCCGCACGACGTCTTCGGCTGAGGCAGCACCTGCGAGAGGATCCGGAAGGATTCGAACGCCGGTACGAGGGAGTACGACCGAGGTGCCGCTCACATCGAGAGGTACGGGACCGACGGACGCATCGCCGGATTCTCCCGCGTACACGACCCACCGGAAGATCTTCTGCCTCGTGGTCACGCGGTTTCTCCACTCGAACTGTGACGAGACGGAAGGTCCGCTCTGGATGACGAGATTCTCGAGAGGCAGGTCTATCGCATCGAGCCGTGCGAGGTCGCCCTCGAGCGTGATGGTGACGGTAATCGGCTCGTCCATCGCCGCCGTGCGTGGCTCGACCGTCATGGAGGCCGCGTGGAGAGCGGTTGCGAAGAAGAAAAAGAGAATCGTGGCCAGGGAGTGAATGGTCCACACGGACCAACGGCAGGTTCGCGATCCTGTACAGTTCTCCTTACTCCTGCCCCTCACTGCAATCAGACGGGCAGAGGGCTCGACGAACGCACGATTCATCGCTACCAGCCGATCCTGCGGGTGGATGGACTCCTTCGGCGCATCCTGGACAACTCTTCCCGCTCCTGTTGCTCGACGCTGCGGAGCAGCGCCTCGGCCTCGCGATCCTCCGACGATCCCGCCTGCGGCTGCTGACCCGGGTCGCCGTCCTGGCCGGGATCCTCCTGCTGCTCATTCTGCGGGGACTGCTGTGGTGATGACTGCTGCCGACGGAGTGCAATCTCGAGATTGCGTTTCGCCGCCACATCTTCGGGGCGCAATCGGAGGACATCGCTGTAGTCGCGGACCGCAGCTTCCAGCGCATTGGCGTTGAGAGCGCTATTGCCGCGGTTGAACAATGCATCAGGACGGATCTCCGGGTCGCCCATCGCCTCATCGAGTGTCGCCGAGCCCTCCTGATTCTGTCCCGCGGCGACCTGGGCCGTGCCGAGGTTGTATGCGGACCGTGGACCGGGAACGATCGAAGCAGCTCTGGACAGGGCGTCGACCGCGGCGGGGAATGCGCCCTGCTCGAAACTGGTGACACCGCGTCTGGCTGCTGCGGCGGAGTTGGTATCGCGCGTAAGTCGCTCGAACAATCCGCCGGTCGCGAGAACCAGCGCAATGATTGCGACACCTTTCATTCGGCGCCTCGATGCGCAACCGAACCGGCGAGCAGAAAAACCAGAGCGGCGCCCAGTGGCCACTGAAACCGTTCAATCGGAACCGTCGTGGTGCTGCGCCCTTTCGTTTCATACCCGCCAGACCCGGCGGACGCGAGTGTCGACAGCGACACCTCGTCAAACGGGTTCACCAGGAATGTGCCTCCGGTCTCTCCCGCGATCATCTCCATTGCCTGGCTTTCAGCTTTCGTAATGACTTCCCGCCCCGATTCGTCGCGAAGAAAAGCGCCCGGCTTTCCCGCCGGGATCCGTCCCCCCTCGGTTGTCCCGATGACTACTGCATGGACCACTGCGCTCCTGGCCGCGACGCGGGGGAGATTCTGGAGCGATGTCGAACCCTGCTGCTCCCCGTCACTGATGAGAATGACGTCCGTTTTCCCAGTCGAGGAATCCATCAGTCGCAGCACTGCATCGAGTGCGCTATCCAGGCTCGAGCCGGGTGCACCGGTTTCGCCGGCCGCAACCGAGTCGAGAAGTGTTGCCACCGCTTCAACATCGGTCGTAAGCGGTGACAGAATACCGGCCTCCCCTTCGAATATGACGAGTGCCACACGCCCATCGTGCATTTCCAGCGCCCGTTTTCCTATCGCTTTTGCAGCAGAAAGCCTCGAGGTTCCGACATCCTCAGCCGACATGCTGTCCGATACGTCGAGGACGAGAATACGCGACGCATCGCTCTGAGGTACTGAGACAATCTCCTGTCCAAATCGCGGGCCGGCGAGGGCGACGGCCGCGAGGAGAAAGCCACTTCCCAGGAGGAAAGGACGCGCAGCACGAAAACGGTTGGATCTTCCCCTGAGACGTTCCGACACGAAGCGCTCGGCGAGCCTCCGTCGGGTCCCTTCGAAGCGCCAGAGGCCGGCCGTCAACGGGATTGCCGCGAGCGCAACCCACAGCCATACAGGCTCATGAAAGCTCACGCCGGCAATTTCAACCACAGCGTCTCCCCTATCAGGACAGCGAGCAGAATTGCAAAAAAACCAGCAGCGAGCGGCGGCTTGTACCGCTCGTCTATGTTGCGTCGCTTCGGTGCCGTCAACTGGCTCTTCTCGAGTCTGTCGATCGTATCGAGCACCGATCCGAGAGCATTCTGGTCGACCGCCCTGAAGTATCGACCTCCCGTCTCCTTTGCGATCCCGGACAGCATCGGCTCATCGAGATCGGCACGGATGACGTGGTACACCGTCTCGATCTCACCCGTGAAGCGGTTCTGCACCTTGACGGGGATTGGCACTTCTCCTCGGCTGCCTACGCCGATCGTGTAGATACGGATACCGAACCTCGCCGCGAGCGCCGATGCGGCGACCGGATCGATCGAGCCTGAGTTGTTGACGCCGTCGGTGACGAGTATGAGCACGCGGCTTCGCGACTCGGACGAACGCAGCCGGTTCACCCCGGTCGCAATCGCGTGTCCGATGGCGGTGCCATCCCCGTTGTCACCGATTCGTGCCTCGTCGAGTATCCGGCGCGCCATGTCATGGTCGAAGGTAATCGGAACGCGCGTAGCCGCTCTCGAACCGAATGTCACGATACCGATTCTGTCGTTCTGGCGCCGGGCGATGAATTCCGAGATCAGATCTCTCGCCACCGCGAAGCGATTGCGTGGCCGGAAGTCCTCGGCAGCCATACTGCCCGAGCCGTCGAGCGCGATCACCAGATCGATACCGAAACGATCATCGGCGGCGGACGTGATGACACTCTGAGGGCGCGCCAGCGCAACCACCAGCAGGATCCATCCGATCGACTCGAGAACGAACGGGATCCAGCGGGCGCGAAGCCGGAACGTCGAGGCGCTGGCAGCCAGAGCCGTCGATGAATAAACGAACTCACTGCTCCTGCGTCGCCGGTCGCGCAACAAGAGCGCAACGCGGCCCGCCAGCGCGAGCAGCAAAAGGAAAGCCAGCGGCGAGCCGAACTCGGTCACCTGGCCAGTTCCTCCGCACGGTCCACCAGAGGACTCATGCTGTCAAAATGCGAGCCCCAGGGAGAAAACTTCGCGAGATCCCCTTCCCGCAGCACGTCGGTCACCGGCGCGATGAGCCGTGCATCCGGAGACTCCTGCAGGCGCGCGATCAGTTCGGTTGTCGTGAGCTCGCGAGCGAGCGACGGATCGCGTCGCGCGAGATAATCGCGCGTGAGCTCTGCTACCTCCGCTACTGCCTGCTGCTCGAAGGGCCGGCGCCTCAGAGCTTCCAGCCTGCTGATGAACACGGCGTCGAATCCAGGCGCAGGAACCGATTCCAACTCGACCTTCCCCTTCCAGAGCAGCACAGCGGCCCACGCCAGAAACGCTGCAGCAGCCGCGCACGCGATCGCGATCCGCGGCAGCCGTTCCGCCGGTGGCACGACCGGTGGTTTCAACGGTGCCGGCTCGAGGCTGTCGTTCTCTCCGAGAACGGATCGCACTTCGATCTCCGGCCCGCGGAACGGCTCGCTGACTCCGTCCCGTTCCACTACGCCCGCGACCGTGAAGATACCGGGCCGGAAAGATCGCACGACAATCGTACGGTCGTCGCCCGAAACAATCTCATACTCCCCACTCTCTTCCGGTACGATCCGGGCTCCCTGCTCGATTTCGTATTCGATTCTCACGGGATCGCCGACGGTCGGAGCTGCGGGTTCGTAGCGGAAGAAAACCGAGGCGGCGAGAATGAGGGCAAGGGAGGTCATGACATCCGGGCAATCCGCTGTTTGAAAAACTTCACCAGTGTCCGATCGTACGGAGCCGCTGTCGACAATGCCACGGCATCCACACCCATCCTTCGAAACTCATCGAGCAGGAACTGCTCGCGGGCGACAGCGAGCGCCGCGACCTTCTGTTGGCTCAGATCCACTGCGACCCGCTGTCCGCTCTCGCTGTCGACGAGCCAGACGATTCCCCTGCGGGGAAATCTCTGCTCCCGCGGATCTTCGATACGCAACGAGATGACGTCGTGACGCGAAGAGAGACGGCGCATGGATTTCGGGAACTCCGGGTCGAGGAAATCGGAAATGAAAATGATCACCGCCCGCTTTCGCGATACACGTTCGATGAACTCGACGGCGCGATCGAACCTTGTCGCTCCCCCGCCGTGTTCGCCGGCGAGGAGGGCGGACCGCACGATGGTCTGCACATGCACCTTCCCCCGTTTCGGCGGAAGGTAGTTCTTCACCGTGTCACTGAAAAGCAGCATGCCGATGCGGTCACCATTCTGCTCTGCAGAGAATGCAAGCACTGCACTCAGCTCGGATGCCAGATCGATCTTCCTGCGGTCGATCGAACCGAACATCATCGAGCTGGAGACATCGATGGCGAGGATGACCGTGAGATCACGCTCCTCGACGAACTGCTTGACGTGCGGCACGCCGCTGCGAGCCGTGACGTTCCAGTCGATCGTTCTGATGTCGTCACCCGCCTGATACTCGCGGACCTGAGCAAACTCCAGCCCCTGTCCATGAAACGCAGCGTGATACTCCCCCGCGAGACCCAGCCGTATGAGCCTGGCAGTAATGATCTCGAGCTCCCGCACACGGCGAGCGAGGGGTGGCTTCGGGTCCGTTCGCTTGCTTGCCCACATGCTCACGATCCTTCTGTAGTGCTGCCTCGGCTGGCGCTCCAGAAGCTCATCATGCGCTCAGGGCACCGTTACGGCACGGAGGATCTGCTCGATCACATGGTCGGGGGACACCTGCTCGGCCGCCGCTTCGTAGGTCAGGAGCAATCGGTGACGCAGTACGTCTCGCGCCACGGCTTTGATGTCTTCGGGAATCACGAACGGACGTCCTTCAAGAAACGCGTTTCCCCTCGCGACATGCGCGAACGCGAGTGTGGCCCGGGGTGAAGCGCCGAACGCGATCTGGGACACGAGACCCGGCAGTCCGAACTCCTTCGGCCTTCGCGTCGCGGAAACGAGATCGACGATATAGCGTGAAATCCGCTCGTCGAGATGAACCGAGGAGACGAGACGGCCGACTCGCCGGATCTCCTCGAGCGAGAGAACCGGCTGGATTGCCGGACCCGCCGCATTCGGATCGAGATAGAGCTCGAGCATCCGCAGCTCTTCATCCCGGAGCGGGTAGTCCACATGGACTTTCATCACGAAACGGTCTACCTGCGCTTCCGGCAGAGCGTACGTCCCCTCGTGCTCGATCGGATTCTGCGTGGCGATGACTACGAAAGGATCTGGAAGCGGGTACGAATGATCCCCGATTGTGACCTGGCGCTCCTGCATGGCTTCCAGCAGCGCACTCTGGACTTTCGCGGGCGCGCGATTGATCTCGTCGGCGAGCAGAAGATTTGCGAAGATCGGTCCGAGCCGCGGATTGAATCGGCCTCCCGACGGATCGAAGATCAGCGTTCCCGTCACGTCCGCAGGCAGCAGATCCGGCGTGAACTGAACCCGCTTGAACGACCCTTCGATCGCCGCAGCCAGCGTCTTGACGACCAGCGTCTTGGCGAGTCCGGGCACACCCTCGACCAGAACGTGTCCTCGGATCAGCGCGGCGATGATCAACCGGTCGATGAGCAGCTGCTGCCCGACCACCGCCCGGCCGATTTCCGACCGAAGTCGCGTGATGAGCTCGTGAGCCCGCGCAATCTCCTCACCAACCAGCCGCTCGTCGGCCGTCATCAGGCGGCCCCGACGAACGGATCGATCTTCTTTCTCAGATGGCCTTCCGAAACTGCTCCGACGATCCTTTCGACCTGGCTGCCCGACTGGAAGACAAGCAACGTCGGAACACTCATGACTCCATGCTTCGCCGCAAGCGACGGCGAACGATCGATGTCGACCGAGAACACTTCGACCCTGCCCTCATAATCGGCGCTGAACTTCTCGAGGACCGGCAGGATCGCCTTACAGGGAGCGCACCATTCGGCTCCGAAGTCGACCAGCACGAGGCCGCTCGATATCGCCGAATCGAACTCGCTCTCAAAGATTTCTTTCATTCGCCACTCTCCTCCGAATTCGACAACTCAAACTCCAAAGTTCGAGAGAATCATTCCGGCAGACCGGGATGTCAAGGCCGCCCAGGACATTCTGCGATACTGTGACACGGTGTCGATACTCCGCGCCGCAGAGTTCACCAGAAGCCGACCGCAGCCCTCGAGTATAGGGTGACTCAGGAGCCGTTATGGATGCGAAGCACCGACCCCTGAGGAAGTGGGGCCAGAACTTTCTTCGAAATCCAGCGGCCGTCGCTCGAATCGCGGGGGCGCTGGAGCCGGAGCCGGGAGAGCTCATTCTCGAAATCGGTCCCGGCGAGGGCGCCCTCACCGAGGCTTTACTTGCCTTGCCCAACCCCGTGCAGGCGATCGAGATCGACCCCGACCTGGCCCGCCGGCTCGAACAGCAATTCGGCAACAGGCTCGATCTGGTCCTCGGTGACGCAACCACTGCGGAGCTTCCGAGTGTCCCCTTCCGGGCCGCCGGGAATCTACCGTACAACGTTGGAACGCCGATTCTCCGACGTGTCGTATCGCATCCGAACTGTCGCCGGGCCGTGTTCATGCTCCAGAAGGAAGTCGCTGATCGAATCGTCGCACTGCCCGGAGGCGAAGACTACGGATTCCTCACTCTCTATATCCGGATATTCGCCGAGGCCAGGATTCTGATGACGCTCCGCCCGGGATCCTTCCACCCGGCCCCGAAGGTGCGGAGCGCGGTGGTCGTCCTCGATCCGCACCCGCTCGAACTGCAGTCGTCGGAATCATTCCTCATCGACTTGATCTCGGCCGGATTTCGAATGCGCCGGAAGAAGCTGATGAATAATCTGAAAGGGTTCAAAGGCCTGACCAGGGAAGTGTTGCAGAAACGCTTCGAGAGTGCGGGGATCAGTCCGGATGCGCGCGCTGAAGAGATGTCGCTCGAGCAGTTCGACCGCCTGTCAGCCGCTATCGAGCCGGTCGCCGGCGGACGCCATTCTGCGCGGCCTGAACCCGGATCCCCCCC
Organism: Thermoanaerobaculia bacterium; assembly: GCA_041748075.1. GTDB lineage: Bacteria > Acidobacteriota > Thermoanaerobaculia > Gp7-AA8 > Gp7-AA8 > JBGSYJ01. The sequence continues at coordinate 92,597 of JBGTDX010000162.1, read as the reverse complement.
GTCAGACTAGCAGTCTCCTCGCCGTTGCGCGCAAGGATCACTACCGATCCCGGAGGCGCATCGGGTGCGATTCTGTAGGTCGCCCAGGCATAATTCGGGCCGTAACCGACATCCGAGATTCGCGTGAACCCGCCACCGAGGATCTCGATCTCAGTCAGCCCTCCGATGAAGCCGTCGCCACCCACCGCGATCGAGATCGTTTCACCTGCGCGCACACTGCTGACCGTCGACCCGAGTTGCACATCGCGCGTTCCGGCCGGGAACGTTCCGATCCACTTCGGGTTCATGGAAGACGGGCCTGAAGAATTGATCTGGAGGTTTTCGTGGATCTGTCCCGGCTCCAGCGAAACCATTTCCGTAGGACGGAGAAATTCGGTACGGAACTCGGACGCGTCGGCATCACGCCACACACCCGAGAGATTTCTCGGATCTACCGGGCCGTCGAGGGGTTCGACATAGAGCCGGTAGTTCCCGGCGGGAACTCCCCGGATTTCGAACCGGCCATCACGATTAGTCAACCCACTGGAAACTGGCGAACCCACATGGTTGACGGCAACGACCTGCGCACCGAATAACGGACCAGTGGAACCGAACACCGAACCGCGAAACTCTCCGCGCGACGCCATGAAACCGGGCTTCGGATACATGGTTGCAATGGCAACGCGATCATCGCTGTCGAGGCCGCTGAGCCCATCCGACGCGATGTAGGGATACATCGTCGAAGAAACGACCGCGGAGTGATCGAGACCAAGCAGGTGACCGATCTCATGCTCGATCAGGCCCTCGAGCTTCGCGATGTTTCCCAGAATCGATCCATCGATCTGGATATCGGATTCCTGAATCAGCCCGGCGTCGTCAAACCACGTGGTGGTGAATGCGAGAAATCCGGCGGAGGAGAACAACTCGTCGTTCACGCTGATGCTGTTGACACCATCCCGTCCGGCCTGAAGTGCGGCAACGCCTCCGGAACTGAAGTCCACTCGGCTGCCCTCGACGGAAGACCAACTACTGAACGACCTGCCAATCACGCCTTCCCCGTTCGGGATTTTCTGTGTTGCCGAACTGGCCACCGAATAGGAAATCGGGAACGCGTCCGCCGGCCAGGCGATCGGAGTCGGCTTCCCATTCACCAGAAACGTGAGCTGTGTTGCCGCAGAGGCGGGAAGAGCAAGCAGAGCTACCAGCAGCGTTCCGAGGAGGGGTCTCATTTGCGGTTATCTTAAAGCAATCGAGGTGCCATTATCGAGCGTCTTAGATTTAATGTCATCTTTGTTCTCAACAACTTGCAGCTAATGGCTGAATTCGAGACCCGAGGCATCGCCTGCCGCTCAGGGAATGCTGGCGATCACTTCGATCTCGACGAGGGAATCCAGGGGCAGTTGCGCGACAGCTACCGTGCTACGCGCCGGCCTATGATCCCCGAAATACTCGGAGTAGACGGCGTTCAGCGCCGGAAAGTCGGACAGATTTTTGAGAAAAACCGTTGTCTTGAGCACATTCGCAAACGTTCCTCCGGAGGCTGAAAGTACCGCTTCGAGATTCTGGAACACCCTTCGAGCCATGGTCTCGAAATCTCCTTCGACGAGCTTGCCGGTGGAAGGGTCGAGCGGGATCTGTCCCGAGGTGAATAGCAACTCACCGAGCTTGACCGCCTGGGAGTAGGGGCCGATCGCTTTTGGAGCGCCGTCCGTCTGAATGTATTGCATTGCCTGACCTCCGATTCTGATGGCGGCGAGTATAACGCTCCGGTCCGGAAGACGCCGGATCAACGCTGTCTGTACCCGTTTGTTATAATCGGCGCAACAGGACACCCGCCCAGACATGGATCAATCGAAATCTTCGTACCCCGGGACCAGGGATCTTCCTGTCGAGGTGAAGGACCGCGTCCTTGCAACGTACCGGCAGAGCCTCGAGTTGCACCAGAACGGCCGGAACGAAGAGGCGCGAGCCGGCTGCGAACTCATCCTGACAATGGATGGATCCTTCGCGCCGGCCCGGAGACTGCTCGACTCGATTCAGAAAGCTGCCTCGGGAGTCGCTCCTGGATCCCCCGCACCGGACAGCGCCGCGACGACGCTGGTCGCAGCGAAACGAGCACTGGAATCTCGGGACTTCCAGCGTGCGATCGAGTTGAGCAATGCGGTGCTCCGTGCGGACCTGATGAATCAACAGGCTCAGGACATCGGAAGACAGGCGCAGGAACGTCTCGAAGCAAACCCGTTCGTCGATCAGTTCGTGAAGAAGGCAGAGGGTCATCTCGCCTCGGGTAAGGTCAGTGCCGCGCGCGCGGAGCTGGAAAAAGCGCGCTCTCTCGATCCCACCCACCCCGCGCTTCTTCAACTCGCGAAGGACATGCCTCCTGACGCTCCTGCTCAGCCAGAGCCGGCACGGCCCACAGATACCTTCGAGTTGTCCGGTGATTCGCCATTTCAATTCGACTTCGCTGCCGGCAGCGATACGACCGACACGGATACGGAGTTCGTCCTGGATGAGCCAGCGCCCTCCCCGGATGCGCGCAGTGCACAGGCATCGGACTTCGGATTTTCATTCGAGGAGGATTCTCCCTCCGCTGGCGAGCCCTCGGTGAACCCTGTTTCACCTGTTCAGCCTGGCGAGGCGCAGACGTTCGACTTCTCGTCAACATCGAGGGAGTTGAGCGAAGAAGAGCAGCAGCGAATCGACGGGCTACTGAAAGAAGGGGATGCGGCGTTCGAAAACGTCGACTACCGGCAGGCGACGGACGTCTGGTCAAAGATCTTTCTGATCGATGTGACGAATGCAGCGGCCTCTGAGAGAATCGAGAAGGCTCGACAGCTCCAGCAGGAGCTCGACTCCCGTGTTGACGAGATTCTGACAAGTTCCATTCTGGCTTTCGAGGCGGGAGAGTTTCCTGCGGCGAGGAGTGGCTTCGAACAGGCGCTGAGGCTTGATCCCACGCAGCCGAGAGCGCTCGAGTACCTGCACAAAATACCGTCCGACGCCCCGGAACCGGATCTGGCGAACATCGATTTCGATCCCCCGCCTCCGATGACGGAACCGGAGGACGATCTCTACGCGGCGTATGGAATTCAGCAGGCAACACTCGAAGACAGCACCTTTGCACCGGCCACCCCGCCGGACGCGGCCGCGGCCGCACGCACACCGCCTTCAACCTCTGCCATGAAACCGGCAAAGCGGCGTGGCTCATGGCTGATAATTCTGGCAGTGGCGCTCGTCCTCGGCGTGGCAGGATGGTTCGCGTGGACGTACTTCGCAGCCCAGCCTGAGGCCACAGCCGACGACCAGACCGCTCTGATTCTCAGCAGGGCGCAGGCGCTGGGCAAATCAGAACGGTACGACCAGGCCATCGACCTGCTCTCGTCCATCGGTGCCGACGATCCGATGCATGACCGCGCGGTTGCACTGATCGCACAATACAAAACCCGCAAGTCTGCCGGAGCTGCACCCGTCGACGGTAGACCTGCGACTGTCGTTTTCGCTGAGCTCGTCGAGCAGGGACGTGCCTCCTTCATCGCACATGACTACGTCGCCGCAAAGGAGTCCCTCACGCGCGCGGCAGCGATTCAGCCGCTTTCGCCCGAGGCCACTGCAATTCTGCAGAACTCGACGGTTCAGGTCGCCAAGCTGGATAGCGCGCTCGTTCTGTTCAAAGAAGGAAAATACACCGAGGCGGTCGTACAACTCGAGGACCTGCTCGAACAGGATCCGGAGAACAGAAACATCCAGCAACTTCTCGCGAATGCTCACTTCAACCTCGGAGCCACCGCGCTCCGGGAAGACCGGTTGGACGACGCCATCAGAGAGTTTGAAAGCGTTCTGGCCTGGAATCCGGACGACGATCTCGCCAGGCGAAGCCGGGAGATCGCTCTACGATATAGGGAGGCTCCAAAGGACCTTCTGTTCCGGATTTATGTAAAATACTTACCACTGCGTTGAACAGCACACCCTGAGGCGGATGGGAGGATGGGATGACGAGGCGCTTCGACGAGATCGAGCTTTACCCGGACAGCTTTCCGGTGGACATACTCCTCCACCCCGCCGAGGTCCCGCCAACACCACCGGTAGAGGAGCGTGATCCCGCAGCAGTCAGCGCATGGAAACGCGCGATGGCTTTCCTGACCGACGTGACGCTCTTCGTCGCGCTGGGACTGGCGCTCACTCCGCTGCTGCCGTCATTTGCAGAAGAGCACTGGGCCCCATGGACAGCCTTCGCCAGTTTCCTGCTGCTTCTCTCGTTCTTCTACTTCGTCGGAAGCTGGTTGATCTGGGGAAAGACCCTGGGCGGAACGTTGTTCGACGTGAAGATCGTCGGGGCTGAGGGACAACCGGCGACACTACGCGAAGCCGTGCTTCGCTGGATTGCGATCTTCGTGTCGATCGGAACCGGAGGCATCGGATTCGCCCTCGCGCTGCTCCCATCGGGGCGTTCGCTTTCGGACAGGATCTCGAACACGACCGCGATCAGCGATTGACGGTTGGGGCGTAGCGGCGGAGTCCGATCCGCCGCACGTCGGTACGTTCGGACTTGCGCGTTGTGAGGCGACATCCCGGAACGAAGGCCCACTGTCGTATTGATGGTGGCCGGGATGCAGAGGGCTCTGCACCGTCCGGCCTCCGAGGTCAATCTGGCGTTCTTTCATTCCGTGCTGTTCTGCACCGGAATGCAACCTGGAATTGATGGGCTACGTGGGCTTGAGCTTTACCTCCCTGGTGACTTTCCCGCCCTTCGGGTCCGCTTTGGGTTTCAGATATAGAGCGATCACGGCTCCGTTTTGAGACTCATGGCGCCGTTTCGAGAGTGTCACGCCGGGACGTTCTCTCCCTGTCACCAGGTTGATCACCGGCGATGTCTCATTCGATTTACCATGGCGAGACTCGTGGCGATACGCCTGGTGAGGTGGCGCTTTTATCGGGAAGGAAACCACTGGTAGAGAAAGAAGTAGACCAGCACGCCCGTGACGGAGACGTACATCCAGATCGGGAACGTCCAGCGCGAGATTTTTCGGTGCAGAGGGCGGTTGTCCCGAAGTCCGTGAACCACCGAGAGGATAGCCAGAGGCAGGATCACAGTAGCGAGAATCGTATGCGAGATCAGGATCGTGAAGTAGACGGTTCTGACGACGCCCGTTCCGGTAAACCGCGTCGAGCCCGCGTGGTAGTGGTAGAAGAGGTAGCTCGCGAGAAAGATCGTCGACGTTGCGCACGCCGCCAGCATGCTGCGTCGATGTGCGAGCAGCCGCCGGGCCCTGACCAGTCTGTATCCGTTCAGCAGCAACAGGCCGCTCAGGGCATTCATCGTTGCATTGAACGCAGGCAGAGAGCTGACCCACTCCATGGCTTATCCCTCCCTCACCAGCATCGCGATGTCGCCCTCGAGTTTCTCCACCTCTCCGGAAATCAGGGAATCGTAATACCCTCGTATCATCCCCGTCCTGTCGACGAGCACGAACCGCGGACTATGAAGAATCGGCTCTGCTCCTGATTCGACTTCCATCCCCGCGGCGAGCTTGAAGCCCTTCTGCGAGAGGTCGATCACCGTGTCCCCTTCTCCCCGGAGAAAGGTCCAGCGAGGATCGCGACCGATTCTCTCCGCGTACGCGCGCAGCGCTTCCGGAGTATCTCTCACAGGATCGACGGAGATCGAAACGAAACGAACAGGCTGTTCGGGATCGACATCCCTCACGAGTGCGCGCATCTTCTGCGTCATCAGCGGGCAGATGCCCGCGCAGTTCGTGAAGATGAAGGTGTAGACCGTGACGTTGCCGTTGTACTGCGAGAGTCGCACGTCCCGGCCGTCCTGATCGACGAGAGCGGTATCGGGTACCGGAAAGAGTTTCGGAAGCGGTTCCTGTCGCGCACATCCCGCGATGAGAACGACTAACAGCAGCAGCGCCGCGGCAGGTCTCACCGGGCTCCGTAGCGCCCTGATCACTCCCACGCGTTCGTCACGACGAGCAACGACATGATGACCGGAAGGTAGACGATCGACGCGAGGAAGAGCTGCCTCGCCGAGCGCATGCTCGGCAGCCGGGCAAATCCGATCGACGTTACTACCAGCAGCATCCCCGCGGCGATTGCGCCGACGGCGTAGATCGGGCCGGGGATCCGATCCAGAACAGGCAGCAGGCTGATGGGAACGAGCACCAGACTCCAGACGAGCGCCTGCTGGCCCGAGATCCGTCCGCTGCGGTCTGTCACGGAGAGGATCGAAAAGCCCGCCCGCTCATAGTCTTCACGGTAGAGCCATCCGATCGCAAGGAAGTGCGGAAGCTGCCAGAGGAAAAGAATCGCGAACAGAACCCATGCTCCGAACTCGATGGAGTTGGTTGCTGCGGCCCACCCCATCATCGGCGGGATTGCGCCCGGCACGGCTCCGACGATCGTCGACAGATTCGTCTTTCGCTTCAGCGGCGTGTAAATGAACAGGTAGCTACCGAGGGTCAAAACACCGAGAATCGAGGTAAGAGGATTGACGAGCACCGCAAGGTAGAGCGCGCCCATGATCGATATGCTGACGGAGAACGTGAGCGCTGCGCCCGGTGTAATCCGCCCATCGGGAAGCGGCCGGTGGCGCGTGCGGTTCATCCGGGCGTCGAGATCCCGCTCAGCGAACTGGTTCAGGGCGTTCGTCCCCCCCGCGATCAGCGCCGTGCCCACCATCGCGTGGAAGAACAGCAGCCAGTCGAACTGTCCCCGCCCCGCGATCGCGAAGCCCGCGGCAGCGGTCAGCAGCACCATCAAGACGATCCGCGCCTTCGAGAGCTCGAGGTAATCACGGATCACCGATGCCGCAGAGCCTGGTCGAGGAAGAACGCTCGCACTCGTCATGCGGGCACCTCACTGCCGACCGCCGATGCCCGCTCCCCTTCCACCGCGGGAGCCAATGCGCGCGCACAGAGGCAGAGGAGTAGCGAAACGGCGAGGGTTGCGGCCCCGAAGGCGACATGGACACTTGTAATCACTTCGTTCTTGCCGCTCCACACCGTGAAGGCACCGAGCACGATCTGCACCGAGAGAATCGCGAGCAGAGCCAGATAGATGCTCCTCATCGCGCGCGCATCGACGGTTGCAAGGATCCGTCGCGCTAGCGAGAGAATGACGATCGTAACGACCAGTGCGCCCACGCGGTGAGTATAGTTCACGGCGACCCCGATCGAGGTCAGTTCAGGAATCAGCCTTCCGAACGAGAGCGGAAAGTCCGGAATCGCCAGGCCAGCTCCCAGGTGCCTCATCACGGCACCGACGAGCACCTGCAGGAAGACGATACCCGTCAGGAGAGTCGTCGGCCTGACCAACGCGCCCGCCCCTGCCGTCCGGACCCCATGGCTCTGCGAGAGCGTCCCATACGTTCTCGATGTGAAAAACGCGATCGCGACATTTAGACAGAAGAAGACTTCCGCAAGGGCTGCATGCCCGACAGAAATGGGGAGCGGAAGAAGAAAAATCACGGTCAGTCCGCCGAGAAGTCCCTGCACGATGACGGTGACCACTGAGATCCAGCCGAGCCTCCTGACGAACTGCTTCGGCTCCCGGAACTGCAGCCACAACGCCTGAATCACGGTCAGGAGGCCGACGGCTGCCGCAATCATCCGGTGTCCATGCTCGTAGAAGATGCCCCCGACCATCGGTGGAAAGAGCATTCCGTAGGAGAGCGGCCAGTCAGGGACGGCCAGACCGGAGCCGGTGCTCGTGACCATCGCTCCGGCGAAAATGAGAAAAAGGGTGGAGGCAGCGGTGAACTTGGTGAAGCGGCGGAGCGCTACGGGAGTGGACTCGGTCATCGGAGATTTGTCGTTTCGCAGCAGTGCTGAAGTGATCGAAAGTTTCACGGAGAGGATGAAAGAAAGCAATGTTGAATGTTGAAATTGTGAATTTTGAATGTTGAATGAAGACCGGGTGCCCAATTCAACATTCAGCATTCACAATTTCAACATTCAACATTCGGTCTCCTGGCCCCGTTCGAGCGTCAAGGTTAGCGCTATGCACCCTACCCCCATCCCGTGGAGAGGGGAAGGAGCCATGATGACCCCCTGATTCATCCACTTCTCTAAGCAACCGGCTGTGGGGGCGCTTCGACCACCGGCTCGGTCACGCCCGTCGGCGGTGCAGTCGTCGCATCGACCTCCGGAACCGGGGCCTGCGAGGCCAGCCACTCCTGGAATCCCTCAGCCGTGTGCACGGTCATCGATCCCCGCATCCGGTAGTGCCCCAGGCCGCAAAGCTGGGCGCAGGCGATCTCCCACACTTCGCCGTTGTTGGTCTTAACCGGCGTAAAGTACACCGGAATTTCCATCCCCGGAATCGCGTCCTGTTTCACCCGCATGACCGGGAGGGCAAAGCTGTGGATGACGTCTTTGGCGGTGAGGCGGATCACCACGGGACGGTCGACCTCCAGGTGCAGCTGGTTGACGCTGTTGAAGTCGTCCGCAGCGTTCGGATCCGTCGGATCGATGCCCAGCGGATTCGATGCGGAAACAAGGTTGATGTCGGTCCTGCCGAAACGCCCGTCGGGTCCGGGGTAGTGAACATTCCAGGCAAATTGTTCGGACACCACCCGGATCTCGAGGGGGGGCTTGCTCCCCTGATCCGGCGTGATCCACCGCGACCAGAGGGGAATCGAGAAACCGATCAGCAGCACGACTTCCACCACGGCCACCCCGACCTCGGCGTAGCTGTGGACGTGGCTCTTCGAGCCCTCGTAACTCGCCCTTGGGTTCCGGCTGGCACTGAATCTGTAGAGAACGTAGATGAAATAGAGGCTCCAGCCAACGAAAAGCACCGCCATCACCCAGTGAATCAACACCGTGAGATTGTCGAGAGCAGGGCCGTGAGCCGAAGCGTTCGTCGGCATGTAGCTCTCCAGAAACTCTCTCATGATTCCTCCGTTGACTGATGCGAGTGATTTACGACCAGACAGTACACAGTAGACAGGAGACAGTAGCCCTCCCCCAGGTTGTTTACTGTCTGCTTGCCTGCTACCTCATTCCCTGAATCAGTTTGAAACTCTCGCGCTTTCTGCGCAGAGCTGTGCTTCGCCGCCAGAAGTTGTAGAAGAGCGCCACGAATCCAAGCTGCACGAGAAGGACAACTCCCAGGAGAAATAGAATTGCATTGTTGGCTCCCTGAGCCATCGCCGAGTCGGAGTCGCCAAAACAGACAGGACATGCTGCCGCGATCGTCGGAAACATGCCGGCGATCACGATCGCCACAAGTACCGCGGCCCGGCGATTCGTCACGTGAGCTCCTTGAGTTTTTCGAAATACCGGTTCCCGTACCACACCAGAGCCACGCCCATCAGGGCGAAAACAGCCGACAGAGCCAGGCCGCTCACCTGACCGGTCGTCGAGAAGAACCAGACTCCCCATCCCCCGACGAATACCGAGAGCAGGACGGACACTACGATGAAAATGACATGGAACAGACGCAGGGACACCTCATCCTCCGATGGAATCGTATGCCGAGTGCCAGGGGCCCCAGAGCAGTACGAGCAGGAAAACAGCGGTTAGAACGAGAACCGCGATCACGAGTTTTTTCTCGGACAGAAGATGCATGAAGAAGCCGGCCACGAGGAACCCCTTGACCGAGGCGATCGCCAGGGCGAGCGCAATGGCAACCCAACCGGTCAGGTGAAGGTAGCTGACTGCCACGGTAATCACCGTCAGCGCTGCGAGCGCTGCGAAGACGATTAGGTAAACCCTTGTTTCCCGCTTGATTTCTTCGACGCTATGGCCGCTCATCAAACCCCCATCTACAGCAAATAGAGAATCGGAAAGAGAAAAATCCAGACCAGATCGACGAAGTGCCAGTAGAGACCGGTCACTTCCACGCGGTTGGTATATCGGTCCGGCTCGCTCGCCCACATCTTTGCCCCAGGTCCCAGCAGATAGGCAAACACGACCATCCCGCCAAGAACGTGAAGCCCGTGAAGACCGGTCATCATGTAGTAGACCGAGTAAAACGTGTCGGTCGACGGGTAATAGTTATGGCTGAACTTGGAGCCGTATTCGATTGCCTTGATCACCATGAAGCCGAGGCCGCAGAGAAGAGTAATGCCGAGATAGATCTTTGCTTTCCTGAAGTCACCCAGACGCAGATTCGCCCATGAAAGGATCACCGTGACACTCGAGCCGATCAGAATGAACGTGTTGAGTGTCGCCAGCGGCACGTTCAACCGTTCCCATCCGGCGGGCCAGGACTCAGCGCCGGTACGCAGCAGGATCAGCGATGAGAACAAGGCCCCGAACAGCATCACTTCGGATGCCAGAAACAGCCAGATTCCGAGCTTGCCGTTGTATAGGCCGGTGTCGGGACGCGCATGAATCGTGTACGGGATCTCCACTCAGGCCTCCTGCTTCGCTACAGCTTGCTCGGGAAAGAACCCGCCGTCGGGAGTCTCCGGATCGGCAGCATGCTGCGGGATGAAATCCCGTTCCGCGGTCGTGCCGGGAGCGTTGTACTCGTAGGGGCCGCGGTGTACGACAGGAATCTCTGCAAAGTTACCGTGGGCGAGCGGCGGTGAAGTCGTGGCCGCCCATTCCATCGTCGTGGCATCCCACGGATTCGACCCCACCTTTTCGCCCCACTTGATGCTGCCGAAGAAATTGATGATGAACGGTATCTGGGCGAGCAGCAGCAGCCACGCTGCGTACGACATCGGAATGTTCGTTTTGAGCACGGGATGAGCATGCGCGTACTGGTCGCCGCCGTCATAAAGTCTGCGGGAAATACCGGCCAGCCCCTGGATGAACATCGGCGCGAAGATCACATTGATGAACACCAGAGAAAGCCAGAAGTGGATCTTCCCGAGCTTTTCGTTCATCTTCCTGCCGGTGACCTTCGGATACCAGAAATAGATGCCGGCCATCATCGCAAAGATGGTTCCGGGAGCCACTACGTAGTGGAAATGACCGATGACGTAGTAGGTGTCATGAAGATGAATGTCCGCCGCAGCGAGACCGAGCGGCAGTCCCGTGAGCCCCCCGATGCCGAACATCGGAAGGAAGGCCAGGGCGAACAGCATCGGCGTGTTGAAGCGCATCGACGAGCCCCACAGCGACAAAAAGAGCGACGTCAGAATGATCACCGAAGGAATCGAGATGATCATCGTCGTGGTCTGGAAAAAGGCGCTGATCGTTGTGCCCATCCCGGTGAGGAACATGTGATGCGCCCAGACGACGAAGGACATGAATCCGAGGAAGATCGTCGCGTATACCATCGCGCGGTAGCCCCAGAGCGGCTTGCGGGTGTTATTCGCGATCACCTCGGCAACGATGCCGAGCGCGGGAAGAATCAAAACATAGACCTCGGGATGCGCAAGGAACCAGAAGAGGTGCTGCCACAACACCGGACTGCCTCCTCCGGCCGCCTCCACGATCTGACCCCCGACAATCAGACCACTGGGCATGAAGAAGCTCGTGTCCATGACCCTGTCCATCAGCTGCATGATCCCGGCTGCCTCGAGCGGAGGAAACGCGAGCAGGAGCAGGAAAGCAGTGACGAACTGCGCCCACACGAAGAAAGGCAGCTTCATGAACGTCAGCCCGGGCGCCCGCAGCTGAATGATCGTCACGAGAAAATTCACAGAGCCCAGAAGCGACGAGGTGATCAAAAAGATCATTCCGACGAGCCACCAGGTCTGCCCGGCACTGGCGATGACCGATAGAGGCGGATACGAAGTCCACCCGGACTGTGCCGCGCCTGCCGGAACGAGAAAGCTCAACAACATGATCGCGCCGCCGGCGGCGTACACCCAGTAGCTCATCATGTTGAGCTTCGGGAAGGCCATATCGGGAGCGCCGATCTGCAGCGGCACCAGATAGTTGCCGAATGCGCCGACGGCCAGTGGAACGATGGCGAGGAACACCATGATCGTCCCATGCATGGCACCGAGCTCGTTGTATGCCTCAGGCAGCAGTATGCCGCCGGGAGCCCTCGCCTCGCCGAGCAGTCCCGCGAGAAACGGCAGCGGGGAGCCCGGAAACGCAAGCTGCCATCGCATGATCAGCATCAGGCAGAATCCGAAGAGAAGGAAGAGCAGCGCCGTGATCGCGTACTGGATCCCGATCCATTTGTGATCCGTCGAGAAGATGTACGTCTTTATGAATCCCTGGTGGTGATGATCGTCCCCGTGCTGGCGTTCCTCTTCCTTCTGAACGCGGATCGCCTCGCGGAGAGCTTTTTCCGCCTCGGAAGGACTCAGCCAGCTTTTGCCAACTCGGATCTGTCGTCTCGATGTCACGCGTCGACTCCTCCTCGAACCAGAAAAGGGGTTGGCGGTCTCGAGGCCGCCCCCTCAGGAAACGCTATGAAGCCTTGAAAGTGAAATTGACCGGCTTGGACTCGCTCGGACCGACCGTGACCTGCTGGGTCTGCGTTCCGAACTTCTCGTGCCATGCCTCGAGCGTGTACGTGCCGGGAGGGAGATTGGCGATCGTGAAGGCTCCGCCCTCGGACGAGGTTCCGAAGAACGGGTGCGAGAGTACGCCGAGGTACGAAGTCATCCATCCATGCACGTCGCACTTGACGCGAATCATCACTTCCGGCTTATCGAACTTTCTTTCCGAGACCATTCCCTGAACCGGCTGGCCGATGTTGAACTCCCTGTTTTCCTTGGCCAGGGCATGGACGTTATGCAGCGTCGGATCGCTGTTCTTGATGTTGAGTGTCTGGCCAACCTGAACCCCGCTCACGCGCGGTGTGTACATACAGCCGACCTGGTCGAGCAGAGCGGGGCCTGCTGGTGACGGCGTCGGACCGCTGTAATCCTTCACATAAACGAACACATTGGCCAGCGAGCCATCGGCTGCGACCACTACATCCTCAGCCTGGACGGGCGTGGGGTGCGCCGCCGTGCACGACGGATCCGCGCCCATCGGGATGTTCGGCATCGCCGGGGGCGTGCCTTCGAGTTTCACCAGTCCGGTGATCGTTGCGGCGTCGGCCGGCGCTGCGGCTGCCTGGGTTTGCGTACCACCGGTCTGACCGGCCGCCGTCGACACTTCTTCGTCGTCGTACTCGTAAGCGCTTTCTCCGCCACCACCGCAGGCGAGCGCCATCGAAAGCGTTACCGCAAGAACAAGGGTCAGAAATCGTTTCCTGCTCGTCATAGTGAAGGCTCCTGTATTTGTATCGGTGCCGCGATTCGCGGCCGTTTGTCAGATCTTTGAATTTAAAACGATCACCTGCCGGGAGCTTCCGACGCCGCAGCCGGCGCACCGGTCTGCAACGACGGAACGTCCGGAACGGCCGGCCGCTGCGCCGGGGGTCTGTCCCGCGGAACTTCGGCGGGAGTTGTCGGTCTGGCCATCCTCATCTCCGCAGGCCCCATCGTCCAGATGTAGTCCCGGAGGTAGTTGGTCAACTCTTCGACGTCCTCCAGGGACGCAACGAGCTCTTCTTCGGACGCATAGTACTGCATGAGCCTGCTCTTGTAGGATGCAAAGGCCGGGGTATTGATCGCCATGCCGAGCGGTGAGGTGAACTCCCCTGTCTCCGCATTGCGCGGGAAGTTCGTCGGCATTCTCGTGCCGGGAATGATCTCGTTGGGCCGCCGTATCCAGTCTGGAATCCAGTCGTGCTGGAGTCTGGCGCGGGAAAGATCGAGGGGCGGAGCGAGCGAGCTTGCATCGGTGACGGATAGCGCGCCCGAAGCGGGATGGCACTGGGCACAGCGAAGCATTTCATAGACTGCTTGTCCGACTGCGACGTTGCGCGGAACGGGATCGCTGAACCGCGCCGTATCGAATTGAGGCACATTACCCTCTGCGGCGAACCCGCTCACGAGCGTACTCGCCTCTCGGTCACTAAAGTGGAAAGTCGGCATGCGCACATCCATCCAGGGCCGCATCGACATCACCGTGGGATCCTTGAGGAAATTGAACAGCCACGGGCTCTGAACACGAGCTCCCTGCGGTGTGAGGTCCGGGGGCAGGTACGCAGCATCTTCGATCATGAAGCCGATGGCCCGGCCGTAGCCCTCCACCACGTGGCATGCACGGCAGTTGTGCTGAGAGATGAGCTTACGTCCCTCTTCGGCGGCGCGCTTTTCAGGAGTCATCGAAGCGAGGTACTGGGTAGCGACCCGATCCTTTGTCATGCCTGTGATCACCGAGGTGATCGCCTCCGCCTCAGCCGGCGAGAGGTAGTAGTTCGGCATCTTCAGCTTTTCGTGGTAACTCCGCTCCCGGCTATCGTCGAACACTCGAGGGGAGCGAAGCTTGTTATAGATCCAGGACGGCACCGTGTGACGGACATGTTCCTCTTTGCCGTCCCACGCAACGTGATCGTGGACGAAACCAAAGTCGAAAAGATGAATATGCTTGGAGCCCTGTGTTGTCAGCTCGGTTCCGATCGGCTTCATGTCGTCGAAGCCTTCGATCGTGTGACAAGAGTAGCAGCCGTACTTTTCGATGGTTCGCTGTCCGAGGTAGACCAGCTGATCGTTGACAGGCATCGATGCGAGCCGTGCATTGGCGTCGCGGTCGGACATGGTATTGATCAGGTAGCTTTTCGTCAGGCTTGACAGGAACTCGAGGTCGGGGGGCGGCAAGGGCTGCTTCATGAAGTTCGGCTTGACGAACGTCATGAGAAGCGCGGTGATGTCGGCCGCCTCCTGATCTGTGAGCCGCAAATCCGGCATCGGGGCTTCGGCGTAGTAGTGCCTCGGATCCTTGAGCCAGTTGAAGAGCCACTCGGGATTGGTCTTGGTACCCATCCCGACCAGGTTGAATCCGATCAGCCTTTCGAGTGGAAAGTCGTCACGGCGGGCGACACGGATGTTGCCTTCTTCATCCTTGATGGCGTCCTGAACGATGTGGCAGCCCATGCAGCCGACGTTGTTGACCAGTTGGATTCCGCGTCCGGCATCTCCCTGCGGGCCTGCCTGCCACTGACGCCGGGACGAGGCATTGAACAGATAGCTGACGATCGCATGGATCTCGACATTCTGATTGCGGATGTTGCGCGCCCGTTCGGAAGGCTCGACGGTCGGACCGACGATGTTCCGCTGATAAAACGAGGCCGGCATTCGGGTCGTGGGGCGGAAAGCGTGAGGCGCGGCGATCCAGCGGGCCGCCCATTCCGGGGTTGTCTTTTCCGCGATGCCCGTAAGATCGGGCCCAGGCTTGCGGAGGTCGGTGAACCGCCAGGAATCAATCTTGTGGCACGAGTAACATCCGTAGAATTCGACCATCGCGGTAGCCCTCGTCATTTCGGGCGCGCCGGGAATGGTGACCTGATTCGAGTGACACTTGAGACACGAGCCCTGCAGATGCTGCCGGGGATGCATCGGGGTCTCGAGGAAGGGCTGAGGCTTCCAGTTATGCTCCTCCTCCCACCTGTGCATTTGCTCGGAGTTGCTCGGCGAATGACCTGCACGCGCAAAATCCGTCGACCGGTCCAGCCCGCGATGGCAGGACGTACAACCGAACTCGAGCAGTGGATGCGGCGAGGAAGACCCGACGAACATGTCGAGATAGGGATGGGTTCTGTAAGGATTCTTCAGATTGCGTCTCGCACCGGCGACCTCAGCGAGCTGTTCGACCCGTAGCCGGGTCTCCTCGATGCGGTCGGCTGGAACGAGAAAGTTCTCCAGCTGCTGTTCGAGCTCGGCCTGGAGCCGGGCAGCCTCCTGCCTGGACTCGAACCCGGGGCGGTCGATCGCGCGGTGACAGGTCGTGCAGCGGTCCACCCTAGGGGCGTGCATGTAGTTCAGATCGATGAACAGATCATTCAGGATGATCTGATCGATCTTGAGCGTGGGGCTGATGAAGTCCAGCAGCGGAGCGTTGAGGAGCATGAATGCGGGATTTGCCTCGACGGTCGCGAGCTGGGTTCTCAGCCTCTCGATCGTGGCATTCATTTCCGCTCGCTGCCCTTCGATGTCCGCGATGGCCTTCCGCCAGCGCTCCATCCGCTGCCTCGCGGCATCCCGGTCGCGCGTGACCTGCTGAAGGATCAGATTCAACTCCTCCACGCGAGCGGCCTGCTCCTGATACGCGCGCTGCTGGTTCTCCCAGCCGCGCCGCCTCTGCTGGGCAGCCAGCTCCGCGTCGTAGCGCATCGCATCGAGAGTCGCTTTCGCGAACCGGTAGTTCTGGTCCGCGGCGTAGTGCCGGCCTTCCCAGGTCTCCAGATCCTGCTCCGCGCGCCGGAACTCTTCCCGCCTCGCGGCAATCGCAGTTTCCTGCTCCCTGAACTCGCTGTCGAGTCGCGCCAATTCCGCCCGATCCTGAGAGTCCCGCGCTGCCCGCAGGTCCGCGCGGATCTTCTGCTCCTGCAACTGCAGAAACGTGAGCTGAAATCGCTTCCATCCCCTCACGTAGTCGTAGACGACCATCGCGCCCGTGCCCATGAGCAGCGCGATGCTGGAGATCGCGAAGATCTTGTTCAGCTTCGCGATGCTGTAGTTGTGCGGAATCGGTTCTTGCGGTTTCATTTTTCAGTCACGCTTGGTGTTGCTGGTGTCATCCTGAGCGAAGCGAAGGATGACACACCCGTTGGATCTTTGGCGTTTGCACCATGACATGGCCCCGCTCTCATATGTTCAGGAAGAACTCCTGAATCTGGACGAGATACTTCAGGTTGAACAGCCATCGCAGGAACATTTTGATCGGCAATGACATCATGAAAAGGAACAGGAACGCTCCAACGTAAAATCTCGGTGCACCCATCTTCACGTAAAACCGACGGAACGGTCCGCGCGCCATCAGCGGCGGCAGCCCGAGGTAGCCGAGCACCAGTATGATTCCGAAGATCTCCCGTACGAGCCAGAACTTCGGCAACGGCATCCCGAACCATTTGACCCAGATCAGCTCGGACAGATTGATGCTCACGAGCGGAACGAGCTTGTTCACGTCCCAGTATTCGAACGGACCGAAGAAGTTCCAGTTCGGCCCGCGCAGGAAAGTTCCCGTGATGATCAGGAATGACCAGAGCACGAGGAATCCGTAGAGAAAAATTCCGAGCTCCCACTTCCGCTCGCGGAACGAATAGTAGCCGGCCCCCCGGGGATTCGTGTCGATATAGGGAATCGCCATCAGGCCGACGATGATGAGCGTCGGAAGCACGACGCCTGCGAGCCACGGATCGAAGTAGACCAGCATCTCCTGGAGTCCCAGGAAGTACCATGGGGCTTTTGCCGGGTTCGGCGAGCTCGTCGGATTCGCCGCTTCTTCGAGTGGAGCCGGCAGCGCGATCGACCATACGATCATCAGCACCGTCAGCAGAATCATGCAGAGCATCTCGGTGTAGACCAGATCGGGCCAGGTGAAGAGTTTCTCGTCCGACTCGGTTTTCTCCCACGGCACGCCGCCGGCGGCAATCTGCTGGTCGTTGAGATAAGCCTTGCGGAGCGCCAGCCAGGTGAAGAAACCAAGCAGAAAGATCATCGCGGCGATGGGAACGTTGTCCGGCTTCGCTGCGATCTTGAAGAACTCCGAATCGAACATCGCGAGCATGAATCCGAAGCTCGAAACTCCCAGCAGGATCAGCCCCACCTTCTTGTCCCAGAGGCGGGGACCGAGATGCGCGAGCATGAACATCGAAGCGAGGTAGGACAGCCCGAGAACCAGCAGCGGCCCGTAGAACAACCCCGCAATGGTGAAGACGATGCCGATCCCGAGAAGTGCCCGCCCCGCCTTCGACTTGAGTTTCCCGTCGAGCAGGTTGAAAAACATCACGAACAGGAACACGAAAGACAGGAGCATGAACGAGACCGCGGCCCCGGACAGGACGTTGATCAGATCCTTGATCGCTCCCATGCTCGTCGCCTCAGCCTTTCAGTTCGCGCATTGTCTACAGAGGACCGGAAATGCCGCCGTCCTTGCGGACGCGCCAGAAATGGATCGCCATGAGGAAGCCGGCTGCGAGCGGGATCGCCACGCAGTGAAGCACGTAGAAGCGGAGCAGCGTCGAGGCTCCGACGAAACGGCCGCCGAGCAACGCGAACCGCGCGTCGTCTCCGGAATGGATGAGCCGGATCTCGCCCAGTTTCATGAGGCCCGACAGCGGCCCCTCCTGTCCTGCGCCGGGAGTGGCTCGCGCCATGTTCGCACCGACGGTGATCGCCCAGATCGCCAGCTGATCCCATGGAAGCAGGTAGCCAGTGAATGACAACAGGAGCGTGAGTACCAGAAGGATGACTCCCACGTTCCAGTTGAACTCGCGCGGCGGCTTGTACGAGCCCGTCATGAACACACGGAACATGTGGAGCCACACCGCGATGACCATGGCGTGTGCGCCCCAGCGGTGCATCTCCCGCATGATTCCGAAAGGAGCCTGCTCCCGAAGATCGATAATGTCGACGAATGCGTATTCGATTGTGGGGCGGTAATAAAACATCAGAAGCAGCCCGGTGACCGTCTCTACGAGGAAGAGGAAGAAGGCAGTCCCGCCCATGCACCAGGTGTAGCTCATCCGCACGCCAGAGCGACGCACCTTTACGGGATGCAGGTGGAGAAACAGAGATCCCAGCACCGCAAGAACACGTTTGCGGTTCGTGTTGGGAACCCCGACCCGGAAGATCGACTTCCAGATCTGCGAGTTGACGATGCCATCCTGGACTTGCTTCAGTTTGGACATGTTCCCCTTTTTTTCAGTTCTGAGTTCTGAGTTCTGAGTTCTGAGTTCTGAGTAGACCGCCCCATCCCGGTCCGGTCCACTCACAACTCAGAACTCACAACTCAGAACTTGCTTAACACAACTCAGAACTCACAACTCAGAACTTCGTCTCACACGGTCAAGTACGACTCAGGATCGGTCCATTCGCCCCGCTCCTGGAGGAACTGCTTCGATTTGTCGATGACGACCTGCCCGTCCGCGGGATCAATATAGATTCTCGCCCGCTCGAGAGGCCGGGGGGCAGGACCCTCGAAGTTCATTCCCGTGTTATAGAAGCCGCTCCCGTGACACGGGCATTTGAACTTGTTCTGCGAGGGAAGCCAGTTCGGAGTGCAACCGAGATGCGTACAAACCGAGATGAGCGCATACATCTGCTCAGGGCTGCGCACGATCCAGATTCCGTACTTTTCCTTCCAGCGCTCGTCGACCTCGCCGACCGTGTAGTCGCCCGGCTGCCCGGCCTTGAACTTGGAAATCGGCTCGAAGAGCACGTTCGGGAACATGAACCGCCCGAAGATGCTGCCGAGACCGCCGAGCGCGGCTGCAAGTGCGAGCCAGGCGAGGGTCGCCCAGCCGAAAAATCCTCGGCGTGAGACCTCACCTTGCTCCCTGATGTCTGCCGCTGCGCTACCGGCGAGCGGAATTTTTGGAGGCACTTGATATGGTGTCGTGTCGTTCGCCATCCCGACCTATGATCTCGGAATCCTGGAGTGGGGCTACTATCGGACATTCATTCCATAGTGTCAAGGCGATTGAAGCGATTGCGGATCGCCACTCCTCACACGTTCCGAAACCCCTGCTCGGCGAAGTGGTTGTCGAACGCGAAGCACTCCTTGATCCGGAGCTGTCGCATGATCTCGAAGCTCACGCAGTCGACATAGCTCAGCCTCCTGCGTCCGGCCGCCAGCAGGGCTGCCATGCCGCGCTGGTGAAGCTGCTCATCAATCCAGACGACCTGCAGCAGCGGAACGACGACCCTGTCTATGTCGCGAACCGCTCCGATTCCGAGACGGCTCTGCGCCAGTGCAATCAACTCCACGAGAACGCAACTCGAGCTCACCAGAGGTACGTTTGACTCGATCAGCCGGGTCCAGCCCTCAGCCGCGCGACGGTGCAATGCATCCGAGGCATCGAGCACCGCAAGCATGGCGGACGTGTCCACGAAGCAGGTCATTTCGCGAGGTCTTCGGCGAGGTACCGATCGTGGTTCCTGGTGAGGTCTGAGCTTCCCGAGCGGTACCTGCCGATCAACTCGAGAGCTTCCTCCAGGGCCGGCCCCGATTCTCCGGGCGTCCCCGAGGCCATATAGCTCTCAACGCTCTCCCGGATCAGGTCCGCCATCGACCGGTTTTTGGATGCCGCCAGCCTTTTGAGAGCCGCCGCCTGCTCTTCGGTAAGCTGGATCTGCGTCCTGATCATGACATCATGATAACACGCTACACCATCATGTAATCACAATGCCTCAAAGCCCCGATAAAGCCTCGCGTGCGGCAGCCTGCACCCGGATGTTCGGATCGGCTTTCGCGATCGACCGGAGGACCGGCTTCGCGGCCTCCCCTGCCAGGCGAAGGTATGGCGCCATCGCGACGATCATCGCTTCTTCCTTCTGCGCTTCCGTCATTCCGCCCACGCCATCGAGATTGCGCCGATCCAGCATCTCGCGCAGCACCGGAACCGCTGCCGGATCTTCGAACCGCGACAGGGCGATGGCCGCATTCCAGCGCACGTCGGAGGCCTCGTCCGCGAGAGCTGCCGTCAGCGCCGGCTTCGCACGCTGATCGCCCAGCTCGCCGAGGACATAGACGGCAGTCTTCCTCAGGCCAGCGTCATCGTGCTTCACATACGCCGTCACAGGCTCGAGCGCGCGGCTGTCACCGATCTGGCCGAGAGCCAGCAGCGTGTAAATCCTCGTCTCCGGATCGTCGTCCTCGAGCCCTTCGAGCAGCAGCGGCACGGAGGGACGGTGCTCGAGCTTTCCCAGCACCGAGGCGAGATAGCGCCGGACCTGCGGATCGTCGTCTTTCGCTCCCTGGTAAAGGCGGGCCACTTCACCCGCAAGCTGGGGATCGCGCTGCGCCTCTCCCCGATCGATACTCTGGGAAAGCTGGTAGGCGGCCTGCCATCTCCGCTGCCTGCTTCCCTGACTGATGTCCTGCAGGTACTCGCGGTTCGAATGTTCTTCGGACGCAAGCATCCCGAAGAGGAGAAAGATCGCGACACCGACGACGACGACTCCGAGGGGAAAGAGCACGAATTGAAACAGGATCGTGCGCGCCGACTCGCGGGGTACATCGGGCTGGGGCGGTGTCGTCACGTCAGAGGGATCCCCCGGTTGTCGTCTGCGCGAAGATGTGACGACTTGTCATCCCGAGCTCGGTAGGGCGGGCGGGAGGGGCGAGGGAACTACGGCAATAGTCCATCGTTGATTCGTCACGGGCGAGTCGAAGCGCGAGAGGCCTCGAGGCAAATATGTACCATCGCGAGAGGTCCCTCGCCCCTCCCGCACGCCCACGCATGCTCGGGATGACAATTGGGGTCATTTGTTCGCATAACGGCGTGACCGACCTCAGGATGACAAGTCCTTCAGATCCTTCGGAAAACGGCAGACCGACGCAACGATCAGGAAGACTCAGCGCCCTGTTCCCGTCACGACAAAGTCCGGCAGGTAGCCCTTGAGCTGCGTGGGGGCCAGCGGCACCACGATCGCGTCCTTGTCGCAGACAGACTCGCAGAGACGGCAGGCAACGCATTTCTTCTGGTCGACGTAGGCCAGCTTGTAGTGATTCGCGACAGTCTCGTCGTTGGGCTCGACCATGCTGATGCACTCGAACGGACAGATGTCGACGCAGAACTCGCAGCCCGTGCAGAGATCCTTGATGACTTCCGCCTTCGGGATGTCCTTCGGCTTGACGCGGGGGATTAGATCGCCGTGCTGGTTCTGGATCGCATCGACCGGGCAGTAAATGCCGCAGACCGAGCAGTCGATGCAGCGCTCAGGATGGATGAAGTACTGCCCTCTGGTCGCACCCCAGATGGTATTGGTCGGACACTTGATCTCGCAGACACCGCATCCTATGCATAGCTCGGTAATGAAATGTGGCATTCAGGCTCGTCGCGTCCGTGGATTCATTGAGAGTTTTCAAGCTAACAGAGCGGCCGAGGCCGGTCAAGATGGTTAACGATGGGCAACCTGTGAGAATTTCGAAAGCGGATGTATGGGACCAGGCAATCCCTATCAGCGCGCTCCAGTGGAGCTCTCGGGAAGATCATAGATATCCGCATATCCCTTGCCGTTTCGCTGCCGCACGAGAATTTTCGTGTATTTCCTGCCCGACGACTCGACTGCTCGACGCAGCGCGTGTGACGTCACCGGATCATGAGGGATGTCGTCGTGGGTTGCGATGAATAGACCCCCTTCTTCTACTTCCTCGCCCCATGTTGTGCCGCGGTCAGTCCGCACGGGCGACCGGTGCCAGAAGAGGTCGATCGGCTCGACCCTGCCACCAAGGAGAACTCTCAGGTTGAATCCAGGACCCCAGTCGGCCACCTTCACCGCTCTTCCCGCCCCGCGCACCTCGACTTCGGCCGCCAGTCGGTAAACAGCATCGGACCAGTAGCCGATCCCCCTGTTTCTTCTCAGGGCGTCTATGGTGAGCGAGATCCAGACGAGCGATGCGAGCACATACGCCAGTCCAGCCGCCAGGACAATCGCCTTCGACGCCATACCCGCTTCGAAGTGTAACGGCGTTCGGATTATACGAGGGGTAACGCTTTCCCAGCAGCGAATGCTGACTGAAGAGTCTCCCGTCGGAATCAGCAGGCAATCCCGCCGCGACGCTGATTGGCCTTCGGGGCGCTTCGGCTCCGTGCGATAATTCATGGGCCCGCCAGATGCAGTCCAACACGCTCATCCTGCTGAGTCTCTCGATTGTCGTCATCGGCTTTCTCGCCGGCGTCCTGCCATTCTTCTTCCGCTGGACGCACACGACGGCCCACCGGTGGATTGCGCTCGGGGCGGGGACGATCCTCGGGGCCGCCTTCCTCCACATGATCCCGGAGGGATACGAGCTTGCGGGACCGAGGAGCTTGTGGGCTGCACTCGCAGGATTCCTCACGCTGTACGCTGTCGAGCAGTTCGCGCTGCGGCATCCTCATGACGAGGATGCCGGAGAGTTTCACGAAATCGGGTTCCTCACGTTCCTCGGTTTGACCATCCACAACCTGATCGACGGGATCGCGCTCGGTTCGGGACACGAGGTTCCGAACCTCACCCCGGCGATTTTTGTCGCTCTGGTTCTTCACAAGATTCCGACGATCTTCGCGATGTCGCTGCTGCTACTTCACGGCGGCTACTCGAGGCGAAGGATCATGGGATTTCTGACGGTTACCCTTCTGGCGATTCCAGCAGGAACGCTGGTCTCGCAGCAGGTGATCGCCCTGTTCGGAGAGAACCACGAGCAGACCATCGGCCAGCTGATCTTCTTCTCGGCGGGAACCTTCATCTACATCAGCGCCTATGAACTGCTGCCGGAGATGCAGCGACAGTCCGCAAAGGGAGCAAGGATCGGACTCTTCTTCATGGCCGGGATCGCCGCGATGTTCCTCCTGCTGCTGCTGCATCCAATCGGGTAAAACAGTTCTGAGTTCTGAGTTGTGAGTGGACGCCCGCCCAGGTCGGCGGGAACTCACAACGCAACGATCGGCGAACCAGTTCTGAGTTCTGAGTTCTGAGTTCTGAGTGGAACCCCCGTCCCCGGGTGGTCGGGAACTCACAACTCACAACTGGCGGCTGGGCGGGCGGGCACAACTCACAACCGGGCGGGTGGGGGTTCAGTGTCCACTCACAACTCAGAACCGTGCGGCGGGGCGGGCGTGCACAACTCAGAACCGGGCGTGCGGGCGGCCGGCCTACGGATCGAGCAGATCGGAGATCGTCCGGATCAGATGGGACGACTGAATCGGCTTGGCGATATAGGCATTGGCGCCGAGGGCCATGCCGCGCTCGCGATCCTCGTCTGCGCCTTCGGTGGTGATGATGATGATCGGGACTGCTTTGAACTCCTCGTTGCCTCGAACGACGGCCACGAGCTTGAGCCCATCCATGACAGGCATGTTGATGTCCGTGAGGATCAGATCCACCTTCGCCGCCGAGAGTTTCTTCAGCGCGTCGACGCCGTCGACAGCCTCGAGGATTTTCGCGTTCTTGAACCGCTTGAGCGAAAACGAGATGAGCTGCCGCATCGTAGGGGAATCTTCTACAACGAGGAAAGTCGCATTCTCCATCAATACATTTTCCGATCTATGTCGTGGTCAGCAGGTCGAGAAAGCCCTGAATCGTGTTGAGCTTCCGTTCAGACTGCGAATAAAGCCTGGACGAGAAGATCGCCGCAGCGGCATGCGCTGCCAGAAGCGAGAAGAGCTCGTAGTCGACTGCAGTAAAAGCATCTTTCTGTTCGAGCAGCGAGAAGATCGTGATGATCCCGATCACTTCCTCGTTGATCTTCAGAGGCACCGCCGCGATTGGCCTGGAAAGCGAAGGCTTCGCTGAGTTTAATTCATCCCCGGCGTAATAGCTCACTCCAGTCGCACCCGTCTCGCCGAGCAGACCCTCTCCCTGTCGAACCGCCAGATGCTCGAGCCCGGGCAGGCTGCCACCTCCGCCCGAGGCGATTGTCTGAAAGATGCTCGTCTTCTCGTCCAGCAGCAGGATCGCATACGCCTCAGCCCCGATCAGGTTGATGATGATCTCCTGAACGATGTCGATCACTTCCCTGAAATCCAGCGTCGAATGCAGCTGATAGCTCGCCACGTACAGGTTGGCCAGGTTGTTGTTCTGCTCCTCGACCTCGGCATAACGGGAGAGGAATTCGCGATTGAGCTCCTCGGCATCGTCGAATCGCTGCTGAATCAGCCGCTTTTCGCTGTCCAGAATCTCGACTCTCTGCCGCAGCTGGTGGACTTCCTCGTCCGAGCGTGACGATTCCTGCGCACTCTCCAGTGCTGCGAGACGCGTCCGAAGCCGCCCGTTCTCGCGCAGAAGCTCCTCGGTGAACTCCCGGCCTACGCTGAAGAGCTCGAGAAACTTCTCCGCTTTCTCGTGATCAAATTCTTTCACCCTGAACCTGACTCCTATCCCATTGGAAAACGCCCGAAAGATACCGGAATCACCGTCAACAAAACGACAAAACCGGCTCCCGTGTGGCGTCCGGGATTGTCCGGCACCTTCAACAGCCCGTACAAAGTCGCCTGAGGACTTCGGGAATCTCCGAGAGCAGAACGACCTCATCCACCATTCCCGTACGGATAGCCTCCCGCGGCATCCCGAAGATAATCGCCGAATCCTCGGCCTCGGCCAGTGTCCGGCCTCCGGCCTCCCGGATCCGCGCAAGTGCCTCCGATCCGTCATCACCCATTCCCGTCAGTACCACAGCAATGAGCCGGCCATCGGAGGCTCGAGCGGCGCTTTCAAAGAGGCGATTAACCGAAGGCGAGTACAGGTCCCCTTCCTCGGACGGCGATACCCTCAATCCGAGCCTTCCATCCATCGGCACAATCTCGGTCTGCATCCCTCCCGGTGCAATGTAGACGGTTCCTGATTCCAGCAACTCTCCGTCTTTTCCCTCCCGAACGTGGTATTTCGACAGCCGATCGACACGCTCGGCGAACAGGCGGGTGAACGTCGGTGGCATGTGCTGGGCCACTACAAAGGGAGCGTCGAGCATCGCTGTGCGCTGAAAAATCGCCTGGAGTGCGGGAGGGCCTCCGGTTGATGCGCCGATCACGATCACGTCGACGTTCGCGGGCCTCGGCTGTACCTCCGGCTCGCTCTGTGCGGGAAGCTGAACATTCTCGCTGGCACGCCGCGTGAGATTCTCGACACTTACCTCGCGCGCGCAGCGCACTTTCGCAATGAGATCCGCCTGGATCTCCTCGAGCCTCAGCGACACGCGGCCACCGGGTTTGCCGATGAAATCGGTGGCGCCCAGCTCGAGCGCCTTGAACACGCTACGGTCGCTCACCCGGGACGAAACGGCGATCACAGGAAGTGGATGGTTGGCCATGAGCCAGCGCAGAAAGGCAAAGCCGTCGATC
The DNA here is from genome assembly GCA_041748075.1 of Thermoanaerobaculia bacterium. Taxonomy (GTDB): domain Bacteria; phylum Acidobacteriota; class Thermoanaerobaculia; order Gp7-AA8; family Gp7-AA8; genus JBGSYJ01. The sequence continues at coordinate 66,887 of JBGTDX010000162.1, read as the reverse complement.
CCCGGCATCTCGAGATCGAGCGTGATGACTTCGGGTCGGTGACGGATTGTCTGCCTGATTCCATCCTCGCCATCCACCGCCGTCGCCACGACCGTGACCTCCCCCGACGCCTCGAGCATTCGTGACAGAGTGACCCGGTTGTAGGCGGAGTCGTCGATGACCAGAGCGCGGATCATGTTTTTCACTTCTGGTACACCATGTCATGCGTCAGATGACGCAATCTGAACTGTGTCGAGAGCGAGATCAACGACTCCGAATGTCCCAGGAGCAGATAGCCGCCATCCGCGAGGCGGCGGTAGAAGTTGCTGATGACCTGTTTCTTTGCAGCGTCATCGAAATAGATGATCACGTTCCGGCAGAAGATCACATCGAACGTTCCGACCAGTGACGCGCGGCCCTCGTCGTAGAGATTCAGACGGCCGAACGAAATACGATTCCGGACCGAATCATCGATGCGCCAGGCGCCGTCAGGGAGCCGCTCGAAGTACTTCTCGCGGATCTCGGGAGGAGTAGCCCGGAAGGAGTTCTCGCGGTAGACGCCCCGGCGCGCCTTCGAGAGAACCTGCTGGTTGATGTCGCTCGCGAAAATCTCGAATTCCGCACTGCCGAATAGTTCTCTCTCCGCCAGCAACATTGCAATCGTGTACGGCTCTTCGCCCGACGAGCAGCCGGCGGACCAGATTCTGATCTTGCGCTTCGGAGTCCGCCCGAGCAACTCCGGGATGATCTCCTCGATGAAGGCATCCAGCTGCGCAGGCTCGCGAAAAAAGTACGTCTCGTTTGTCGTTACGAGATCGAATATATGATCGAACTCCGGCTCCGCCCGCGGATCGTACTGAAGAAAGTAGTAGTACTTCTGAAATGAATCGAAGTTGAGCTCCCGGGCTCGGGCCGAGAGACGTTTCTGCAGGAGATATTTCGAACTGTCGGAAAAGAAGAGACCGCTACGTTTATAGATGGTCTCCCGCAGCATACGGAATACATCGTCCGGAAGCTCGAGATGATGGTTGAGAGCGAGGTTCAGGGAGCTCATCGGATTTCGGGATCAGCCCTCGAACTTCGTAGCGGGGTCATCCGTCGCATCTTTCATCGCCTGCAGGATCGCAGCGATGATCAATTCGTGCCTGCTGTCCGCGGTGCGCCAGGCCTTCTCCAGCGGTTCCCTGAACTCTTCCCTATGTTTGACGAACAGATCGGACACGTCATCCAGGATTGCCGGGTTCTCCAACGAGGAGAGCAGAAACGGGAACGAGGTGACGTCACCCATCCGGTCGAGGGCGAGAACGACCGACTGCTGTACGTAGCTGTCAGGATCGGCGGTTAGCAGCCGGTGCAGCGCGTCGAGTGCACGGCGATCCCCGCGGGTGCCCAGCGCCACTGCCGATGCCGCTCGCAGTCTCCAATCCTCCGAGCCCAGCGACTCCATGAGTCTGCCAAAGACTTCCTCGCCTTCGACTCGAGCCAGCGCCAGGATCGCAGCACGCCTTATCTCGAGGTCCTGATCCTCGACACATTGGAGTAACACGGGCCCGATCCTCGCCGCCGACGACTTGCCGAGCGCCTCGATTGCAGCGATCTTCACCGGCGTGACGTCGGTTTCGAGATGACGCACCAGCGGATCGATCGCCCGTTCATCCTTGTATTCACCCAACGCCTGCGCAGCAGCGGTACGGATCCATATGTCGCTGTCATCCAATGCGCTGATCAACGGATCGATACCCTTTGCCGGCCGTATAGCCACGATCGAGTTGATCGCTGAGACTCGCACTGCGGGAGATTCGTCGGTGAGCGAAAGCATCAGCTGATCGGCGAATCGTTCTTCGCTGAAGCTTCCCATCAGAATCACGGCTTTTTGCCGGATCACCTCATCCTCGGCCTTCGACGCCAGCAGCAACTCCTCGTGATATCCCTCACCGAGCGTTGTTACATAGATTGACAGGGAATTCAGCTTCACCGGAACGGACGGCGACGCCAGAAGCCGTCTGATCCTGTTGATCACTCCGGTCTTGTGCGCCGGCGCTTTGCGCGCCACCTCGCACACGGAGTTCACCGCGGACTGCTGGCATGCAACGTCCGGATCATCCAGCTTGGCCAGAAGGTAATCGACAGTCGAGGGATCGGCGATGCCTCCCAGTATCTCGATCGCGAGACGCCGAACCATGGGATTCGCATGGTCGAGAAACGTCATGACCGTCGCGACCGATTCCGGGGGTGATGAAGCGTTGATGACCCGAAGCAGCAACGAAGTCACTTCATCCTCGTCAGTCGAGCGCAGCTTGTCGAGAATCGCCGATGTGGCGGACGGTCCGAAATCGACGAGAGCCTGAGCGGCGACTTCGGCGGTTTCCGGATCCTCGAGACTCTCGAGCAGCACCTTCAGAGCCCGCTCGTCGCCCGTCCATCCGAGGATCTTGATGATGAAGGCCCTGACGTCCCGCTTCGGCGTCGAGTAGAGGTGTTCGACCAGGGGAACGATCTTGTCCGATGGAAAAGACTGGCGGAACCTGCGCTGGATCAGACTGCGCTCGGCCCGCTCGATCACCCGCGGTTTATCCGACTCGGCAATGCGGATCAACGCGCGCAGAGCCGTGAGATTGAGCTTCTCTTCCTGCACGACGAGCTTCAGTAGAAAATTCACGGTTCCGACATCGGCAATCTTTCCGATCGCCTCGAGAATGGGCTTTCGGAGTGACTTCTCGGCGTACAGGGGAAGAATCGCGGGCAGTGCAGACCGGTCGCCGATTTCTCCGAGCGCCTCGACCACGTGAAACTTGAGCCAGAGGTCTTCACTGCGAAGCGTGTCGAGAAGCATCGGGATCGACGATGCGCGGCGATACTTTCCGATCGAGGCGACCACCGCCGAAAGAATGTTCACATCCGATTCCCGGGTCAGCACGGCGAGCAGAACTTCATAGGCCTCGTCGTTACGGAGATCCCCGAGAAGATTCACGAGCGAAAGGCGGACGTCGAGATCTTCCTCGCGCTCGAGCTCGTAAATCAGATACGGGATGGCCGGCTCTCCGATTCTCACGAGCGCTTCGGTAGCCGAGTTCCGTTTCCCTGCGTTTTCTGCATCACGGAGCGCCGCGATGAGCTTTCGAATGACCTGGTCCCGCGGACTTCGAAGGAATCCCTCGACAATCGTCTTTCGAACTCGCCAGTCGCGGTCCCCGAGCATCTCGAACATCAGCGGAAGGTCATCATCAGTGAGTGACTGAGCTACGACCTGAGCAGCCTTCTGCCGGAGATCAGCGCTCTCCGAGCGCGCCTGCTCGCGCAGCTGGAAGTCCGAGCTCATCGCGCCCTCCCTTCTCCTGCGGCGGCTTTCGAGTTGCATGACGAGTCCATCACGTTGCGCACTACCTTGCAGAAAGCGTCTGACGAGAGTCCTTCTTCGCAGTAGCCGTCGGCACCATAGTGGCTCGTCGGCCGCGCCTTGAATCGATCGGGACGAAAGATCGCTCCAATCAGGAGCACTCTTGTCGGCAGAGTCTCATCAGCCTTGACCTTCTCGCAGATCTCCACCCCGAGCATTCCGGAAAGGTAGACGTTCGCAAGCAGAAGGGCGGGGCGCTCCGCGCGCACCCGTTCGAGCAGCCCCTCCCCGGAATTGAAGAGCTCGACGTGAAAACCCAGCGTGCTAAGCGCCTCGGCCATGAAGGCTCGAAAAGGCCGGTCGGCATCCGCGATAAAGGCGATACGATTCTCTGTTTCCAGCGTCCGTCCACACCCGGGACAAAAAGCCCCGGCGCCCTCGGACGCGAGAGAGATCTGGCAATGTTTACAGTTAAGAGTCATTTGAGGCGTCCTCACCCACGAGGCCTTCGATGTCCAGGAGAATCGACAGGCTGTCGTTCCGGCGAAACACTCCCTTGATCATGTCATTTCGCCCTGCGGGCGAGGCGACAGGCTCACTGTCGAGCTCTTCGGCCGGCACTTTGACGACCCGAAGAACCTTGTCCACGATGAAACCTGCACTACCGCCAGCATCGCGCACTACCACGATTCTCGTGTCCAGATCGGGAGCGATTGGGTCATGACCCAGTTTTCCCCTCACATCGAGAATCGTGACGATTGTACCGCGCAGTGAAATGAGCCCGGAGATGTTCCTCGGCGCATTCGGAACGCGAGTGATTTCGCCCGGAATCACGATCTCCACGACGCTATCGATTGGAATGGCATATTCTTCGGCGCCCATAGTGAGTGTGAGGACTTCGATCCCGGATGTGGAGGACTCCTCGGATGCATCGAGCTCGTCATCATGGCCGCCCCATTCAGAAGCCTCCGTCGATAGCCTGCTCTTGAACAGTTCGAGCCGCTCCGCGGCGCTCGGGCCGGCGTACCCGTCCTCTGCAACGGCGGTCTCACCGGTTGCCGGCGGCGAGGACTGCTCCGCCGCGGCCGCAGCTTCACGTTCCTTCTGTTCTTTTGCTTTCCTGCGAATCTTGACCAGATCTACCACGGCGCAACACCCTCTCCCGTGCGTTTCATGAGACCCCAGCAATCTGATGCTCGCGTCCCGCGTCGAGCACCCTGTGGGCTTCGATCTGCTTCTCGTCGTCGCCGAAGGCACCGAGCAGTGCTGTCGTCGCCAGCGTATTGATGATTCTGGGCACACCGCCGCTGAGCGTGAACAGTTGTTCAACCGCTTCTTCCGAGAAAGGACTCCGCGCACCTCCCGCGACGCGGATTCGATGGGAAACGTACGCACGCGTCTCCTCGAGCGACAGGGCACCGAGCGAATAACGGATCCCGACCCGCTGATTCAGCGGTTCGTAGGCGGCACGTTGCAACCGCCGCTCGAGTTCAGGCTGGCCGATCAGAATGACCGACAGCAGATTCTGGTCGTCGAGCTGAAAATTCGTCAGGAGCCGGATCTCGTCGAACACCGCCTTACCCGGTATCAACTGTGATTCATCGATGATCAGAACGGGCTCGCGGCCCTCCTCGTGCAACGCGTACAGGCGGGTGTGCAACTGGTCTACGATCTCGTTCCGGAAGCGCCCCGGCTTCAGCCCCAGTCCCGATGCCACAGCAGAGAGGAGCTGTTTCGGGGTCACTCGCGGATTGATCAGCAGAACAATGGGCCTCGAATCGCCGATCCGGTCGATCAGGGCGCGCGAGAGTGTCGTCTTGCCTGACCCGATCGGACCTGTGAGCAGAGCAAGTTCCTTTTCCTCCACCGCGTACTCCAGTCTGGCAAGAGCCTCGCGGTGCCGGTGGCTCTCGTAGAGATAGGCGGGATTCGGTGTCTTCCCGAAGGGCCGATCGGTCAGGCCGAAGAACGCGCGGTACACGTCAGGGCCTCCTGCCGAGTCGCGTCTGGCGACGCCGCGCGCGTGCGCTATCTCCGAAAGAGCCAACCAGCGACGCTATATCGACCACGAGGATGACTTCGCTCTCACCGATTTCCGTGGCTCCTGCGATTCCCGCCAATGCACTGAGCCTTTCCCCCACTGGCTTGATGACGATCTCCTGCTGTCTGAGCACTTCGTCCACCATGATACCGGCCTTCCGGTCTCCCGATCGGGTCACCACGACAAACCATCTCCGTTTGGCATCATCGAAGACTTTTCCGTCCGTGTCGCCTCCGAACGCGTCGCTCAGGCGCAACAGGGGAACGTTCTGATCCCTCAGGAAGAACACTTCCCGCCCCTCTACTGTCTGGATGTCCGACGCACCGATTCTCACCAGTTCGTCAACGGACGTGAGGGGGATCGCGTAGTTTTCCGGGCCAGAGCCGACGATCAGAGCCTGGAGGATCGCGAGCGTGATCGGCAGAACGATTCGGAATGCTGTTCCTCCGTTCGCTCCTGACAGCACCTCGATGGTTCCCTTCAGGTCGTGAATGTTCTTGCGCACGACGTCGAGTCCGACTCCGCGACCCGAAATCTCGCTGATCTGGTCGGCCGTGGAAAATCCGGGCATGAAAAGAAGCTCGATAGCGCGCTCGATTCCCAGTTCTTCGTTCTCGCCGATCAGTCCACGCCGGACCGCGCGCGTTCGCACGCGCACGGGATCGATTCCCCGGCCGTCGTCCCGGACATCGATCACGACCGAGCTGCCGCGCTGGTAGGCATCGAGGGTGAGAGTTCCCCGCTCCGACTTGTCAGCGGCACGCCGTTCATCGGGGGTCTCTATTCCGTGATCCAGCGCGTTGCGTATCAGATGCATGAGCGGATCGGCCAGCTCTTCGACCGTCAGTTTATCCAGTTCCGTATCGGAGCCCCGCGTGACCAGATCGACTTCCTTGCCGAGCTCACGGGCCAGCTTCCGCGCTGCCCGAGCCACCCGTGCATAAAGCTGACTGATGGGTACCAGCCTGGTGTCGATCACCGATTTCTGAAGTTCTTCGAGCTTCCTGCCGAAACTTCTCGAAATCCGAGTCAGCTCTCTCGCGACAGGCCTGGCCTCGGTGGACTGGAGGGACCTGGCAACCATCTCCATCCTGGTGCGCTCGACGATCAGTTCGCCCACGATGTTCATCACCTGATCGAGCTTGGAGATGTCGACCCGGACGGTGCTCGACATCGACCGGAGCGATAGCTCCTCTTCTTCGATCATCCCGCCCGCTGATGCATCCGGCTGTGCAATCTTGCGCAGAGACTTGATCGCAGCTCCGGAGCCTGCGCGCGTCATGAGCTCGGACTCCGTGAGCGTGGTGCCGAAGAGCAGCCGGAACGAGATGCCGCTCCCTCCGGTCACATCCATGGCTGGAAGTGTCGAGATGACCTCGCCCGAGTCGTTCAGCGCCGCGGTGAGAGTGCGAAGCCGTTCGTCGAAATCAGAGAAATCGTACGTGACTGAGACTGAATAGAGATTCGAACCTCTCCGAATGTTCTCGCGAAGCCGATGCTCTTCGTACTCGGTCAGCGAGCGCCGGGTCTGATCGTCGACGTCGATCTCTGCGAGAGGGTCGAGGTCCTTTTCGACCGGACCCTTCATCGCCTCGTGGATGCGCGCCAGAAGTGGGGCCGCATCCGGAACCGAAAGCCCTTCGTCCTGCATCGCTCCCACATACCGGGTCAGCGTCTCATGGGCATCGCTGAGAATTTCGGTCAGCTCGGTCGTAATGCCTACCCGACCCATCCGTAGACCATCGAGAAGGTCCTCCAGGACATGAGCGAGCTCTGCGACGTCGGTGAAGCCCAGCATTCCGGCCAGTCCCTTGAGCGAGTGGACTTCCCGGAAGATGTTGTTGATCACGTCAGGACGTACGGCAGTTCCCTTCGTCTCGAGCTCGGTCAGATCGCGAGCCAGAGAATCCAGCAACTCCTCGGCCTCTGTAGTGAACTCCTGCCTGGCACGATCGTCCTGGCGACTCATTGAAGTCCTATTGAACCACGGGCATCGTGCCAGCCGTGCAGGCGGATACTCTCAGGCCTGCACCCCCAGGAGCTTGCGGAGCTTGGCCAGCAGGTCCGAGACTTCGAACGGCTTGACCAGGTACTCCTCGGCTCCCAGAGCTTCCGCCCGCCTTCTGTCCTCTTCGCTGCTTTCGGTAGAGATCACCATGATCGGAATCGAGCGATAAACCGGATGGCTCTTCAGGAAACTGACCAGTTCGAGACCGTTTATGTCGGGCATGTTGATGTCCGTCAGGATGGCCTGAAACGTATGATGGGGAAGAATCTTCAGAGCTTCGAAGCCGCTGCAGGCCTCGACGATCTCGAGAGCGTCGTCGCCTCCACCCTCGATCATCGTCGTGAGATACGCACGCATCGAGGTCGAATCCTCGACCACCAGAATCTTCATCTAGCACCCCTCCCCGCCGCGGCGAATCCGTGCTGCTCTCGCATTCAGACCCTCTTCGAGTGCCCTGCCGGCCTGGCCCAGAAATATCTCGAGCCCCGCCGTCTCGGAGATCGGCGTCCTGCTGCCGCCATTGTCTCCATAGAAGACCCCAACCACCGTGTTACCACGCGCGATCGGAAGCACGACGACTTCCGATGGCAGATCCTGACCGAGTCTCTGGACGAGCTCGACGTTCGCCGGCGTTTTCCTCAGCTTGCCTCGATGCGCTCGCCTGCCCGCCGCGACGTCTCGCAGCACTGACGGTTCCGAAAATGGAATTCTAGCGCCTTTGATGCTGTCATTGACCACTTCTTCCACTCCGCCGGAGCCAAATCCGGCCAACCCCATATACGCTTCCTCACCCGCCACGAAGATCGCACCGCGGTCGACATACTCTGATCCGGCGCGCAGCAGGGTTCTTCCAAGCGTGAGAACGTCCTCCGGATCGCTCAGCTCCATGATCAGGAGCTCGAGAAGCTCGAACCGTCGCGAGGTCCGCTCTGCCTGGGCCTGTTCATAGAATTTCACCCCTGCTTCCGCACCCGATCCGCTCGCCGCCACAGACATCATCCAGCGATCCACCTCTTCCCTGACGAACGCGGAGAGGGCTTCGACCGCAGGAGAGATGTCGTAGCGCTCGGGCGGGATCACTACCGGCAGTGTAATGACCTCGTCTGGCTGAAGTTGCATCATGCCCGCGGTCGAGGAAGCGTCGCCGATAACGGCAACCGGGAGTTGCGGATTGGTTCGCTTGAGCAGAGAAACGAGAGAGCGACCTGCTCCTGAGGGGCTGTGACTGCTCACGTCGACAATCGACACGAAGAAGCGCCGGGACTCCACCAGGCGGGCCATCTCCCTGCGACATTCGTCAACCGAGTACGACTGCAGAATTTCGTTCCCATGACTGGAAAGCGCTCTCTTGAGCGCGACGCGAAGCAGCGGCTCCGGCTCGTAGACCAGCACTGCGACTCGCAATTCGGATCGATCGGCAGCGCCATCATCCCGGATCCGGAACTGGCTCGCTGGAAGAGCGGGGCGGGTCGGCTCCGGATCAAATGCCGGACCTGGGGTTGCCGGCGCAGAGTCGGGATCCGAGGCCGGTGCGTCTTGCGAGGCGACGGAATCTTCGGCTCCCGGACTCGTCGGTATGCCCCGCAAGAAGGCTTTACCGGCGCGCATGCTGTCTTCGAGCCCCTGGAGCGGCTTGAGCTTTTCCCCCACCCCCAGGAATCTTTGCGGGAAATATCCCTCCGCCCCGATCAGCGCTATCAGGTCATAGTCCGTGGGCGGGGCCGACACACCGGGTGCGAGGACGAAGTCAAACTCACCTTCGGTGAAGCCGGCTATCTGATCGAGAACTTTCCCGATGCGGCGTTCAAGCGCCGCGACGAGCTCTGCGGGTGAGAGAATGTTGCAATCGACGAGAACCGTACCGAGGGGAATTCCCTGAGATTCAATTCTTCGCGCCTCGGCCAGTTGCACATCTGAGAGGAGTTCGTCCTCCAGCATCGAAGAAGCCAGGTCAGGACTCGCCGGACTGGAGACCCCTGCGATCAGGCCGTGGCTGAAGTGAATCGAGTACGTTCCCGGCGTCACGCGCATTTCGAGCCGCCCAGATCGCCGGCTGAGAAACACGATCTGAATGATGTCGGACGGAGAGAGATCTTCCAGACGGCCGACGAGACTCAACGGAAACTCCGGGGTCGTATCTTCGGGATCAGGGTCACGGGTCCTGAAGATTGTACCGTTTCAGGATGCCGTCCAGAATCCCATTGATGAACTGTGACGACTTCTGAGTGCCGAATCTCTTGGCAATCTCGATCGCCTCGTCGATGATGACGAGCTTGGGAGTCTCCGGTTCGTGAAGAAATTCGTAGATCGACATCCGAATGATGTTGCGATCCACCACGGCCATACGTGAAATCCGCCAGTTCTCCGCCTGGGCAACAATCATTCCGTCGATCTTCTCGAGGTGCAGGACCGTTCCCTCGAGCAGTTTCACGGCGAAGTCGCGGATCGGCGGTCTGGCCTTCTGCAACTCCTCGAACGTAAGGATGATCGTCGACGGCTCGTTTCCCGCGATGTCGTACTGAAACAACATCTGCAGAGCCAGCTCGCGCGCCTTCCGGCGAGAGCCAGTCATGCGTGAAGGTGCCGGTGATACAGAAAGATCATGGTTATTTATGCGGTTCCCGTTCATTCAGAGCGCATTCAATTGCTTCATCAGGCTTGCCATCTCGATGGCGGCGAGCGCAGCCTCCCAACCTTTGTTCCCGCCTCCGGTACCGGACCGCGCTTTCGCCTGCTCCATCGTATTGCAGGTGATCACACCGTAAGCGACCGGCACACCGGAATTCCGCGACACGCGCGAGAGCTCCATGGTGACCTGCAAAGAAATGAAATCGAAGTGAGGCGTGTCCCCACGCACCAGAGCCCCGATTGCTACGATTGCGTCGAACTGTCCCGACTTTGCCAGAGCCGCTGCTGCGAGCGGAATCTCGAAAGCCCCCGGAACGCGGCATATCCGAACTGCCTCACTCCCGGCTCCATGATGGCGCAGACACTCCATCGCTCCGTCCAGTAGTCCGTTGACGATCTCGTCGTTGAATCGACTGGCGACCACTGCAAATCGCAGGCCTTCAGCGTTCGATTCTCCTTCGATGGGTTCGTGCATGAACATCGTAAAGACGGGCGCGCATTATACGCGAACGACGATGCGGGCACTCACCTGCCTGCCGCGTTCGCCGTCAGGTCCGGCCGTCGGCCTTCCTCTCCTTTGGAGAAAAAGTCGACGATACCCCGCGAGATCGTTGCCGCAACCTGCTCACGATACTTTCGGGTCGTGATCAGATTCCGGTCCTCGACGTTACCGAGATTGCCGATCTCGAGGAGAATTCGAGTGGGAACCTTGTTGTAGCGGATAATCGCGGGCACCCATTCTTTTCCATCCCGCACGACATTCGTCCGCACCGGATTGAAAGGATGCACGTGAAGCCGCGCGGTTGCAAACGCATCGATGATGGCTCGGGCAAGCTCCGTCGACAGCCCCTCTGCTCGGAGCGCTTCCTCTTCAGAATGTGTCACGCTCGGGCTCTCCCGGACTTCGGAACGCGCCAGATAAACACCCTGCGTTTTCGAAAAGGTCCCCTGAACGAATCGCTCCCCTGGCACGTACGCCATCGCTCCTCGCAGAGATGGATGGAGGGAGTCCGCGTGAATCGAGATGAAGATCACCTTTTCGGGTGGCACGGACGATTTCATCGCTTTTCGGAGAATCGAATTGGCGAGATACCACCGCAGATGCACGCCGACGACGGGATTGTCGAGCTGGTACGCGGGAGAGGTCAGCACCACATGGTCGCTCTTGCGCTCGAGAATGTTTCGATTGGGCACCTTGTACCCAAGCGTCGACGATCGCGTCGTCATGGAAACTTTCGCCTTCGTGTTCTTTTCGAGCAACGCCTTGAGCCGGCAGGCCACGTCGTACACATAATCCGATTCGTTGATCCCGCCGTGAAGCGTTCCGACATCCCTTCCCCCATGTCCGGCATCGAGGATGATGTGGACCCCGGTCAGATCCATGGCCATTACCCGCTTGGCAACCCTCGAGCTCTCGCGCCTCGATTCTTCTTCGGCAAGGCGCCTCGGATCACTTCGGGGACGATACTCGGGAAGCAGCAGTTCCATCGGAATCCGAACCCGAAACCCTGCCGGAATCCGTGAGACATCGCTGATTCCGTTGTACTTCACGAGCTGGTCTACGACTTCGTTGACGTCCTTCGCGTAGACTCGACCTGTGAAGCGGATGGCTACCGAAGAGTAAAGTGCCTCGCCCTTGCGGAGACGGTACACCGCGTAGGGCCTTCCGTCCGCGGAACCGAATTCGAGCGCCACCGGCCCGGAGGACGACACGGCCGGCTGAGCCGAAGAAATCAGCGCAGCAGTCGCGGAGTGCGCTTGACGAGGTTCGAGGGGATCGTCTTCGACTTCGGCGATCCGGATGTTCCTGGACGCGCCGCTCGCACGAAGATGGGGAAGTAGAAGGCGATTGGGAATGAGAATCGGATCGCCGCGTCGGGTCGACAATCGGGCCAGGCTGTTCGCCGAGCGGATCGCGGAGTAGTTCGCGCCATCGCCCGTGAACCATTCAGCGATTCGCCAGAGCGATTCGCCCTCCATCTCACGCGCGAGCACCAGATGCACCCACCCCTCCGCATTTACGCGATCCGAAGGAAAAATTTCGAGGAGGATCTTCCGCTGAAGCTCGGGACGCACCAAGGCCAGCGGCACCATCACCTCACGGTCGGTTAGCAGGTTCTCGCCCTGGCGGTTCAGCTCGGCGAGAGTCTTCCAGTTCGACGCTTTACCGGTTGTTCTCAGCGCAAGCCTGCTCCAGGCGTCGCCCTTGTGCGGTTTCACGGCGAGAAAGATGGCGTGGTCGGAGTCAAGAACGGCTCGGGTCCGGTCTTCCAGGGCAACACTCACCTGCTCGCCAGCCGCAAATCCAGCCGCCGGAAAGAAAAGAAACACGAGAACAGCCGCCCACCACCTGTGCACCACCACCCCTCCCAAAAGAACATAATAACCGCTTCACCCCCGAGTGCAAGGGCAGACCGGGCTATCTGGAACCATTAACTCAGTAGCCCGCGGGCAAATGAGCGCAGCGCACCAGGCCCGTCGGAACTTCGGGTCAACTGATCCGGTCGCGCGCATTCGTCATTCGTCTTTCGTCATTCGTCACTCGTCATTCGTCATTCGTCATTCGTCATTCGGCACACCGCAGCCCGCCCCCATCCCGTGATCTTTTCGTAGTGATCCGCTACATTCAGCAGTCCCCCCTCCGAAAAGTGTCTCCCCATAATCTGGAGAGAGAGCGGCAAGCCGTCTCCTGAGAATCCCGAAGGAACGGCAATTGCCGGGATCCCGACCAGATTCGCGGGCGCCGTGAAGATGTCGGACAGGTACATGGCGAGGGGATCGTCCGCCTTCTCACCGACTCGAAAGGCGGGACCCGGCGTGGTCGGCGTGAGAAGGTAGTCGCACGAGGAAAATGCTCGCTCGAAATCCCGACGCAGCAGCGCTCGTGCCTTCTGCGCCCTACCGTAATAGGCATCGTAGTAACCCGACGAAAGCGCGAATGTTCCGAGCATGATCCTGCGTTTGACCTCCGCACCGAAGCCCTCGGTCCGCGAGCGGACGTACAACTGCTGGAGCGTTGCGGCCGCTTCGGACCGGTGTCCATACCGGACGCCGTCAAAGCGCGCAAGGTTTGCGCTTGCCTCGGCATTCGCGATCACGTAGTACATTGCGATGGCGTACCGGATCGAGGGAACGCTCACCCTTTCGACCGTCGCACCCTCCCGGCGGAGCAGAGCGGAGGCGTTTTCGAAATTCTCGCGAGTCTCACCTTCGAGCGAATCGATTGCCTCCTGTACGACTCCGAATCGGAGACCGCCAATTCCACTCCCGAGGCCTGCAGAGTAGGCAGGAACGGGTTCGAGGCTCGCGGTGGAGTCTGCCGGATCTGCGCCCGCGATCGTTTCCAGAACCAGCGCACAATCGGCAGCCGTCCTGCCGACGATGCCGATCTGGTCGAGCGATGAAGCGAATGCGACCAGACCCCACCGGCTGACCCGTCCCCACGTCGGTTTGAGTCCCGTAACTCCACAGAAAGCAGCCGGCTGTCTTACCGAGCCCCCGGTCTCCGATCCAAGCGCCACGGGCACCATTCTGGCCGCAACCGCTGCGGCAGATCCTCCCGAGGATCCACCCGCCACACGGTCGAGATCCCAGGGATTCCGGCAGACTCCAAAGGCGGAATGTTCCGTGGACGAACCCATCGCGAACTCGTCGAGGTTCGCCTTGGCGATCACCCGCGCTCCGTTCGTCTCGAGTCTGGCAATCGCGGTTGCATCGAACGGCGAGATGAACCGCGGCAGCATCCGGGAACCGCAGGTAGTAGGCGAGCTCTTCGTGACGATGTTGTCCTTTGCCGCGACGGGAATGCCAGCGAGCCGTCCCCGAGAGCTGGCCTCAGGCATTGAGGTCTGCGCAGAATCCCGCTCAAAGCCGATCAGCGCGTTGGTGCGCGGCTCGACACGTTCGATCGTGTCGAGCCATGAATCCATGTATCGCGTCGCCGGAAGGCTTCCGTCCCGAATCGCGGAGGCAGCTTCGTCGAGCGGCATCTCGCTGAAGTTTTCGGGGCTCATTCGTTGCCGATCACCTGCGGCACCACGAAGAAGCCGTTCGTCCACCCGGGGGCGTTCGCGGCCACGTCTTCACGTGAGATGGGCTGCGTTACTTCGTCCGCGCGAAGAGGCGTCGCGACCGGATCCTCACCGAGGTCGTCGACGATTCCGCTCACGTCCAGCTCCTGGAGCTGGTCGACGTACTCCAGAACCCTGGACAACTCGGCAGCCATCTGATCGACACCTGCCTGATCGAACTCGAGACCTGCAAGCGCCGCAACACGCCGGACTTCTTCCGAGCCGATTCTCATGGAGCGATGTTAGTACAACCATGCGGCACAGAGGGCATCGAAGTGTCATCCTGAGCGCGGAAATGGAGGGAACGGGAGCGAGAATCGACCCGGCGCTCCGACGTAGCATTACCCTCGGAGCTCGGCGATCTTCTCGAGGACTTCACTCTCTTTGGGAAACCGGTCGAGCTCGTGCTTGGAAAAAAGCAGGCGACCGTCGATGGAGACGTCGAAGATTCCGCCGCTACCCCGTATCAGGACAGGCTCGAGTCCGAAACGCTTCTTGATCTCAGCCGCCAGACTGGAGGCTCGGGGAAGGTAGTTTCAAACACCGCAGTATTCGATCTGGATCTGCATCTGACGCCCTCCTCAAATGGTCCGGGCGAGAACGACCGTGATGTTGTCGAGACCGCCGTTTTCGTTCGCGAGTGCAACCAGCGCGTTGCCGGCCGCCTCGAGATCCTCGGGCTGCCGTGAAACGATCTCGAGAATCTGATCCTCTGAAATCATGCCTGTAAGCCCGTCCGAACAGAGAAGATAGATGTCGGAGGGCTCGACGGGAAGCTCACGGGCGTCGGGAACGATCGTCAGAGCACCTCCGAGAGCTCGTGTGATGACGTTGCGGAGAGGGTGCTTTTCCGCTTCGGCCTCGGTCAGCAGACCGGCCTCGACCTGCTCGAACACCCACGAATGGTCGTTTGTCATCCGGGAGATCGCGCCGTTTCGGATCAGGTAGGCTCGCGAATCGCCGACGTGCGCGAATGAGACGATATCTTCATGCACCAGCAAGGCGACAACCGTCGTTCCCATCCCGCGCAGCCGGGCATCCTTCCGCATCGCCTCCAGAACGCGGCTGTTGGCCAGCTTCAGGGCCGCGATCAGACGGTTGGTCGAACGGCCATATTGCTCGTCGTATGGATGAGGCCACGTTCCGTCCGGTTCATCGGGAGCACTGACCAGTTCCGCGATGGTTTCCACTGCGATTCTCGACGCAACTTCCCCGGCAGCATGCCCGCCCATACCGTCGGCGACGACGAAGAGCTGCAGCTCGTCGTCGACCAAAAAATAATCCTCGTTATGTTGCCGCTGGCGGCCGACATCTGAAAGGCCAAACGCCTTCACTTCCATCCACTCAACCCTTTTTGAAAAGGGAATCGAGCAATCCCTTTCCACCCTCTTTGGATTCACCACGCGCTCGCCGCAGCTGTTCGAGTGCCTCTCGGATCTCCTGATTTTCCTGGTCCCACTGAAGCGCCTGCTCCAGGAACCTCTCCGCTTTTGCGGCAAGACCCACCCGCTTGCAAAGTAAGCCGGCCGTCTTCAAATAGAGAGGGTTGTACGATTCGAGCTGTACGGCACTCTCAATCGCCTGAACGGCCTGACGCATTGTCGCCGGATTTCGCGCAGAAGCAAGTGCGAGGTAATAAAAACCCTTTGCATCGGCGGGATCGTGCTTGACTGCCATGTCGAAATGCTCCCGGGCTCCCGAATAATCTCCGTCGTTATACGCCTTGACTCCCCGGCTCATGTAGGCCTTGGAAACCTGCGCGAGCTCCCCGCCAGCTTTTCCGGACGGATTCTGCGCTTCCGCATCATGCTGCCGCCGTCTCGCCGGATTGGTCAGTACGTTCAACGCTTCGGTCAGCGTCTGAAAGGTCCGTTCTGCCTCCTCCTTCCGGGACTTATAGCGATCGGGATGGTATTTTCGCGCGAGCTCGCGGAAACGTTGACGTATCTGCGTTTCAGTGGCTGAGCGTTCGACGCCCAGGATTTCATAATAGTTGGGTTTCATGAATTCTGATTCCGGAGGCTATCGCTTTGTACGTATCTGGAAAAGTTTCCAGGAGGATTTTCGCACGACCTCGGATACATTGCGATCCCGGCTCAGTGTCTGAAGGTCCTTCAAGGTTAAATGATTGATCAAGGGAAGGACAACCCCCGGAGGCGCCTTGGGGTTGCGCACGATCGCAGAAAGGATCGAATATTTCGACATCCACTGGCGATTCAGGGCGATCAACCGTAACACCTCGTCCTCGACATTTCTCGCAGCAGCGTAGGTCTCGACCTCGCCATCGGTGACGCGTCCGTTTCGTAGAACCGCTGTACAGATCAGCTTGTTTCGATCGCGGATCAGGACCCCCCGCTCGGATTTGTCCCCCTTGAATGCGAGGCGCACTTTCTCGGAAACCGACATTTTCAAAATGCGGTTGTATGCGGGGAGCTGCTCCTCGGTATGACCTTCGATAGGCAGACTGGGCGGCGGCGGCCCCTCCTGTTCCATGGCGGCGGCCTTCTCCAGCAGATCGGCGATCGGTTCTTCGGTCTCCTCAACCGGTTCCGGCTCCGCGTCCTGCCGAAGCGCTTCGGCTCTCTCCTTCTTGACGAAGAATTCCTCACGTATCTCGAGGGCCCGGCGGTGTGTATCGGCAGAAAGCGCCGGATTGCCGAACAAAGCGTCCAGAATCCCAGGCGTACGCAGGATGCGCTCCTGATTGATGACGATGACTTCCTGAAGATAGGGAGAAACGCCGAACGCGAGACGCCTGATGGTCTCATCGGACGTTTCCCGGTTTCTGAGAATCGCCTCGGTCACCGCGGGATCGCTGGTCGCGAACGCCAATGCGTCGAGGTGGTCGGCTCCGCGACCCGATCCTCGAGCGAAACCAACCGTCACGGACAGCGGTAGCTCGCTGAGAGTCTCTCGCGCAATAGCGGACATTTCGGAGTCTGCGGACGCGGCCAGATGGGCGAGCACCGCAACCAGATCGTCCTGAGCAATCGGGAGAAACCCACGGGCCGCGTGAAGCACGAACTCCCGCGGAACCGAGCCGCTATCCAGACGCTGGATCACACTGCGGGCGTCGAGATGATCCGGCGCCGTGGCATCGGTCATGAAGAAGTCGCTTGCGTTCGCATCAGAGTGCCCGCGTCCTCCAGAGTGAAAACACGATTCCTGATAACCTGTCCACCCTCGCCCAACGGAGGCAATTCAATCCCATTGATCGACAGGGTCACGCCTCTGGCATTTCCGATGGTCTCGAACTCGAATTGCTCTGACGCATCAAACGAGCGTTCCTCTCCGGCTCGCATCGTTCCGCTCAGGACCCGTTGTCCATCGGCGTGCAACACGATCCAGACGTCCTGCACCGCCTCGATGTTCAGGGACATCCGTTCCGGAGCCTCTGTTCCCGTTTCAGCAGGAGAAGGCGACCTCTCGGCAACTGCTGCGGGTTCACTGATGACTGGAGCAATCGCCGGAGCAGGGCTTCTGACCCTGCTATTGACGAACCATCCGGTCGCAACCAGCCCAATCAGGAGCAGTACGATTCCCCCGATGATCAGAGATCTCCTGGAGTCAGAGCCTTTTGTATGTCTGGGCGGCTTGTCGCTCGACTTCAGAGGCAGCGGATCGTCCTCAACAGCGTGACCCTGCGCATCCAGGAAGTGCGCATATCGCGTAACCATTTCTTCGGCATTCAGGCCGAGATAGCGTGCATACTCCCGGACGAATCCGCGCGTGAACACCGGCGCCGGAAGTGTGGCGAAATCATCATTCTCGATCGCTCCTAGAAATCGCTTGCTGACTTTCGTCGCCTCGGCGATTTCCGCCAGAGAGATCCCCCGGATTTCGCGTTCTTTCCGGAGCTCTTCTCCGAAGGAGGGTCCCGGCTTTACGGGCGGAACGTCATTGTCGCTGGTCACGCAGCCATTGTAGCAACTCCCAGGAGGACCTTCGCCGCATGATCAACGGATGATCCCTCGCTGCGCTCAGAGCGCTACGAAGAATCACACGATGTGGTCTCCCAAGCTCGACTGTGGCCTACACACCATGCTGGCGAACGATGAACGAACTCGGCATCAGATGGCATTCATGACCTCTGCCGGGTTCGGAGGGCCAGAATGACGCGTTCAGGCCGTGCTGCGGCCGGCGGAGATCTTTTCGATACATCGCCTGATGTACGTGGACGTGGCGGGGTGCTCCTCCAGATCGCTGAGATCCCTGCGACTCAAATATCGCAACTGGCTGGCGGCTACCGCCCTCGGCGTGGCCTGATTGAGTACGAGTGCAAGCCGGATGGCATAGCGGCAGGACCACTTGCGATCGCCACCGACGATCGCGAGCTTTTCCGGAGGAACCCTCTCCGATGCGATCAGCCGAACGAGGTCGTCTTCGACGAGCCGTGGATTGATCATCAGTGCGCTGAAAACCCGCGGCTCCGGATCGAACAGCAGATGCCCGATGACTTCGCGGCTGCAGCGTTTCGCTGCCGCGATCCTCTCGCCCAGCGTCAGTCCCGGCAGCAGCGCTATGAGTCTGACGTCGATCGCACGCCGGACCGCTGGCGCCACCTGCATCGACACCGACAGTCGGAGCAGATCGGACCAGTAGAGGTGGCTGACGAACTTCATCGCCTGTCCCAGCGGCGTCGCCCTGTGCTCCACGAGCCGCAGGCGAATCGGATAATGAAGCGTCAGCCTCGAGCTATAGGCGAGCTCTGCACAAACCGAAGCCGTGCAGTGCGGACTTGCAAGCACCGCGAGCGCCTCTTCTTCCGACATCCTCCAGAGGTTCTCCTCGACGTAACCGGCGAGCGCTCCCCGATCCAGAAACCGGATGTCCGACGCAGACTCCATTTGAAAAGATTACCACCGAGAGGAAGCGGACTCAGTTCACCCGACCCTCTATAGCCGCATTCCACCTTTGAGCTACCATCTGATGCGATGAAGCCGGCGAAACGAGCACGCGCGCGACCGGTTCGCGAAGATCGACCCGTATGGATCGAGACCGTTCTGTGGTGGGTAGTCGCCACGATGGTCTTCGCAACTCCGATCGTGATGACTCCTGCAGGCAAAGACATGTTTCGCCTCCCGAAGGAGTTGTTATTTCGGGGAGGATGGATCGCTCTTCTCACGCTCGTGATCGTCGGACTGTTGCAGCGCCACGTCCTCTGGCGGCGCGAGGATCTCCACAAACCCGCAGTCTCGATTGCATTGATCTGCCTGGCATGGACCATCGTCGCAACCATGGCGTCGACCAATCCGAGGCTCAGCGCCGAGGCTCTTTTCGTAGTCTGTGGCTCTGTGATTCTGTTCCTGACGTCCCTGAAACTTCTGCCAGCCCGCTCCATCTACGTGATCTATCTGATCGTCGTTCCCGCGTTGCTGAACGCGGCTCTTGCGGGCATACAGGAGTGGACTTCGTGGCGGCCGATTCAGCTCGCGGAACTGGAGTACGACCGTCACCTGATGACCACGGGACTGATGGGAAATCCGAACGACGTGGGAGCCCTCCTCGTGGGTCCCGTGCTACTCGCACTGGCAGGCTCGTTTGTGACGCGTGGAGCGCAGCGCCTCATGATCATTGCCTCACTGCTGGTGCTGCTTGCGGGGCTTCTCGCAAGCCGGACTCTCACCGCCATCATCGCCACCGCAGTGGGTGTGCTCATCATGAACGCGGTGATCTCCTGGAAACGAGCGGTTGCCGGAGCGGTGGCCTTGTCGGTGATCGGAGCACTGATCCTGACGCTTTATGCTCCGATGGCGGAGCGGGCGCAAAAGCTTCGCGAGCTGATCACCAGTGGAGATTACAACGCCCTCGTGACAAATCGGCTCACCTCGTTCCGAGCGGCAGAAGAAATGTTCCGCGCCTATCCGCTCACCGGAATCGGTCCAGGAACTTTCGGCTGGCATTACCACGATTACAAGCTGCTGGTTCAGGAGAAACATCCCGGACTTGCTCTGAGCGAAAAGGGGGCACAGTGGTCCTTCAACTTCGGTGAGGTACACAACGATCATCTCGAGATTGCCGCGGAGACGGGATTTCCCGGATGGCTGCTGTATATGGCCGCCCTCGGATATCTCGCATCGCATTCGTTCAGAAGAATCGCAGCTGGCGAGCGCGACGTCCGATCTGCGCTTGCCAGGCTTTTGGCTCTGCCGCTTGCGAGCGCGTTTGCGATGCTCACACTCGCCCAGTTCCCCCTGCAGCTCGCGGCAACGCGGACGATGATTCTCTTTCTCGCAGCCCTGTGCATCTCATGGAGCACACATGATGACTAAGTGGTTGCTGACGGTAGTCACACTCATTCTGGGGATGGTCGTGATTTATCACGCGTCGATCATTCCGCTGCGGTGCAACCGTGCGAACCAGGCCCTGCAGAATTCCACGATCGAGGCAATGAATCAGACTGGCGGGATGGCCGCCGTCACAGCGCGGAAAAACCTCGACGCCGTTCTCAAGTCGATCGCGGACTGCCCGCGCGTCCCGAACTTTTACATGATCGCGGCCGCGAATTACAGGATCCTCCAACGCCACGAAGACGCCGCTCGGATGTACGAGACCACTCTCACGCTCGAGCGCCGTCCCGAAATCTATTTTCAGCTGGGCTTGAGCCGTGTGGCCATGGGGATGAACCACGAAGCGGTCGAGAGCTTCGTCAGGGCTTGCCGCTTCGTCCCTGTTCTGATCGACCAGGTGCCGACTCATCTTCGTGAAGAAGTGCGCGCCCGGCTATAGGACCAGCCCGCTGCTCATCGAGACGGCGGATGAGGGCTTCATTGGTCGTTCTCGAGCGGCTGAGTTTTCAATACCTCCGCGATCCTTTCCGAAGCCTTTCCATCCCCGTAAGGGTTGTGGGCGCGGCTCATCGCGCCATAGTGTTCGGAATCCTTCAGGAGCCGCTCTGTTTCGGCGACGATCTGGCTGCGATCTGTCCCTACGAGCAGGACCGTTCCTGCAGTCACTGCCTCGGGACGCTCGGTGGTGTCCCTCATCACGAGAACTGGTTTCCCTAGACTCGGCGCTTCCTCCTGAATCCCGCCGGAATCCGTCAGGATCAGGAAGGCACGCTTCATCAGATAGACGATGGGAAGGTAGTCGACAGGCTCCACGAGATGAATCCGGCCTCCGTCGCGAGTCGCCTCGTCACCCAGGATGCGCCTCACAGGCTCCTGAACGTTCGGGTTGAGGTGAACCGGATAGAGGATCTCGACGTCCTGGTGCTGCTCGGCGATGTCGGCCAGTGCGTGACAGATCGAATCGAAGCCCGGCCCGAAATTCTCCCGCCGGTGCCCCGTCACGAGTATCAGCTTCCGCTCCGGATCCAGAAATCGAAAGTGATGATCGAACCTCGCCCGCAGATCCGCATCCGCATCGAGCTGCGTCGACACATCGAACAATGCGTCGATGACCGTGTTTCCGGTAACGTGAATTGCCTCCGCCCTCACATTCTCACGCAGCAGATTCTCCCGCGAGAGCGGTGTGGGGGCGAAATGCAGATCCGCGAGCGGTGTGGTGAGGACCCGGTTGATCTCTTCGGGCCAGGGTGCGAATTTATTGCCCGTGCGCAGCCCGGCCTCCACATACGCCACACGCACACCCGCATAGAACGCTGCAAGCGCCGCGGCGAACGTCGAAGTCGTATCTCCCTGCACCATCACCCAGTCGGGTCGCTCCAGCTCGAGGACCGGTCCGAGGCCGGTCAGGACACCGCTAACGATGTCGCTGAGGCTCTGGTTCGGCCGCATGATCTGGAGATCGAAATCAGGAGTGATCTCGAAGATCTGGAGCACCTGATCCAGCATCTCCCGGTGCTGACCCGTTACACATACGAGCACTTCGAAAGCATCCGGCTCTTTCCTCAGACGCCGGATCAGCGGAGCCATTTTGATTGCCTCGGGGCGGGTTCCGAAGACGAAGAGAATTCGCGAAGGGTGACTCAAGGCCGACGACCATATCCCAGGGCTTCGACGGCGACAAGCGTGCCCACCGCCTGCGCCTCCCCCGCTTTCATCAGGTGGTCTCCTCTGTCTGCACAGAGCGAGATTCCCCTTCGAACCTCACCAGGACGTCCCGAGCCCGGACGACGCGCAGCATCGACGTACGCGCCTGTCTACCGTAGCTTCGAGCAGCCGCCTGGGCTGATCGCAGGTCTTCGCCGAGCGGTCCGATCCGGTCGACCATTTCCCGGCGCAGTATCACTACGGGAGACTCGCCACCATCCTCGACGATCTTGCCGTCGTTCTCTTCGATTCGATCCGCCAGAGCATCGGCCTCGATGTCATTCGCCACGATCTCAGGCATCAGCACTCCGATCCCTTCATCGCGATCCAGGTGGCGGATCAATCGGTTCAGCCAGCCTTCGTGGAGCTCCACCCCGAACGGGAGTATCACGAGATAGTCTGCGTCCGAACCGGAGAACAGCCGGTTGGCAGCCTGCGAGAATGCTTCTCCGGACAGAGCCTCCAGCCGCACGTTTCTCTTCTGTTCACGCAGCCTCGCCGCCAGCTCGTCAGACCTTGCGAGGAACGTGTCGGACGTCAGAACGACAACCTCCAGATTCGGCCAGAGCGTCAGGCCGAGTATTTCGTTCAGATCCCTCAACACGGATCTCTTCCGTTCCGGAACGTCCATGACGATCAGGACTTTTCCGTACGTTTCACGAATCCGGACGTCGAATGTCTCCTGTCTTCTATGCCAGGTGTTCTGCCTGGCGAAGGCACGACGCTTCTCGACGATCCATGGCTCGTAGTCGAATTCGATTGCCTGAAGGATCTGGGTCTCAAACTCTTCGACAGTCGACGCGAGCCTGATCAACGGCGCCATCGCCGCGACTTCGGGCATCGGAACGGATACGACCGGCTTTCCTCCGGCGAGCATCTCGTACGCCTTTACCGGGTTGGTCGCTTCGGTGAGCGGTGTAATCCGGAAGGGGATGATCGCGACGTCAAATCGTTCCAGCCACATCGGGAGGTCGGCGTACGGACGCTCGCCTGCGAGACTCATGTTCCTGAGCTTTCGCAACCGCTTGACGTTCGATGACACCGTCGACCCGACGAGCACGAAGTCCCATTCCGGATGACGGCGCGCGAGCTCGGCGACCAGATCGACATCGAACCAATCAGCGATCGCTCCGTAGTAACCGATCAGGGGTCGGCCTCCATGCGTGTGAAAAGGACTCGCAGTCGAGATCTTCGCGAAATGCTCGTAGTCGACTCCGTTTCGGATCAGCGCCACGTTCGAGCTCTTCGCCTCCGCCTGGCGCTCGAGACTCGTAGACGTCACCACGACCAGATCAGCCGAGGTCAGGAGTTGTTCCTCGACTTCCAGAATGCTTTTCGGACTCGTCGCAAACGCGGCCATGTTGTCCATCATGTCGTAGATCACGGGCCACCCATATTCGCTGTTCAGGCGCAGCACCAGGGGCGCCCAGAAAGGAAGCTGTACGATCGATGCGGCCTCCGAGATGCCGTACTCAGTGCGCAGAACACGGATACCTTCTTCCAGCAGCGCGGCATCCTTCCGCGTCATCGATTGTACGTAGACGTCACGCGGAGAGCCGCGTAGGGATACTTCGAAGACCCTCTCGGCCACCTGTCTGACTTCGCAGGCGTCGCCTTTGAGTCTGATCTGGTGGCTCACATAGAAAACGCGGTGACCGGCCGAGGCGAACTGAAGCATCATCTGCTGGGGGCGCTGCAATCGAAAGTCCCAGTCGATGATCGGGAAACAGATCACGTCATAGACCACCGGCCGGTCAGTGTCGAGGCGGTCAATTCGCGCTACAGGTTCCGCTGCAGGAACTTTCGGTATCACATCGACGACGGCAGGAGTTTGAGCTGCATCGACGGCACTCTCGGCCGGAAGTGGAGGCGCTGACTCGACCAGAGGAGCAAACGACTCGGTTGTCAACGCGGGACTGCCGTCGGGCCGGCGTCCGCGGAGGAAGCTCATCGCTCGCCAGTACACGCCTGCAAGCTTCAGAACCTTCAGCTCCTGGATCGAGTGGAGCTCGTTTTTCGTAACGTGAAGGAGGTGCTCGAGCATGTCGATCCGCTCTTTTGACGCGGCTATCCGGCCTTGAAAGTCGGCTACTTCCGAGGCTTTCTCCATTTGCGCCTCTGACAGCTCTCTTTGCCTGGCAAGCTTCGCGAAAAGAATCTCCAGAGCGGCGCGCTCGGGCTGCCTCGACCGCTTGTGCTCAGGCCTCCGGGCTGTGTGAGCCTTCCACGGCATGTTCCACTTCGTCTGGAAATGCGTCTGGTTCGCGTCCCAGATCTTCTGGTAGGTCTCGGGGTCGAGCTTCTTGAACGAAGCCTGCCCGAAATGATGGACGAAAGCGTCTTCCGCGCAAACCACGCGGTAGCTCGCCAGCCGCATGCGGTGCGAGTAGTCGTCATCTTCGAACATCCCGACGCCAAAGGCCTCATCGAGAGGTCCGACGCGCTCATACACCTCGCGCCGCATCGCGACGCAGTACATGGCCGCAACGCGGATGTCGAAGATCTCGTCGAAGTGAGCGGCCATATAGCGGGCAGCGAAATCCTCCATGCCGTCGATGTCGGTATACGGCACTTCGATCCGAGACTCGTTACCTGAGAAATTCGTCACGCTGTTCACGAGTCCGATCTCGGGATCCCGAAGGTGCCGAATCAGACCGTTGAGCCATCCCCGCGGAACGACCGTATCGTTGTTGAGCAGAACCAGATACTCACCGGTCGCTACGCTGAGGCCCTGATTGTTCGCCCTGGCGAATCCGGCGTTCTCGTCATTGAGAATCACTCTGACGTTGTCATGCTTTTCTTCCAGCTCGAGAAGGTAATCGCGCGTTCCGTCGGCCGATGCGTTATCGACGATGATGATCTCGAAATCTGGATGGAGGGTATTCCCCATCACACTGTCGATGCATTGCCGCGTGAAATCGAGATTATGAAAGGTCACGATGATGATGCTGACCTTTGGCACGACAGCGGAGATTGCGCTTCGAATCGCCTCATAGCGCGCCGGCCATGCGTTGGCACGCGCCAGCTCGATCCGCTGCTCCACCAGCGTGTCGTCGTTCTCGCGCAGCGCAAGGTCGAGCTTCTGAAGAAAATCCTCCTGGTCTCTCGCGATGTAGAGAAGCTCGTCATAAGGGTAAAGCTCCGGCATCGTCGTCGATACGACCGCTTTGCCCTGGCTGATGAATTCGTAGAACTTGACCGGATCCGTCGCCTCGGTCACCGCATTGACTTTGAACGGGATGATGCAGGCATCAAACCCGCGAAGGTAGGAAGGCATCGTCTCGTAGGGCTGCTGTCCGAGTATGTAGACGTTCGACAGATCCTCGAGATCACGCATGTCGAGGCCGAAGACTCCCCCGATGAGAACGAACGAGTATTTCGGACGCTCGCGCGCGATCCGGACCATCAGATCGAGATCGAACCATTCCGCAATCGCGCCGAAGTATCCGACGACAGGACGCGGCATGTCCTCGAGAACATCGCTCGGCTCCGCCCGATAAAAGCGTTCGAAGTCGGCGGCGTTGCGGGCCAGAATGACATGCTCGTTCGCGTTCCGATACTTTTCGAGGAGCTTCTGCGCGGTGACGACCACGAGGTCGGCTTCCCGGATCAATCGGCGCTCGGCTGTCAGGAGCGCATTCGCCATGCCGGGGAAGGTGTCCCACTCGTCCATGCAGTCGTACACCACCGGCCAGCCGAACAAGTCCCTGGTCTGGTAGGCAACGCCCGCCCAGGTCGCAACCTGGATCATGGATACGGCTTCTGAAATCCTGAATGCATCGCGCAGCGCACGGAGATCCTCGGTGACGAGCATTGCGAGCTCACGCGACAGATTGCCGCCGTAGACGTCCACCCGCATCGGGAGCGCAAGTTGAATTTCCCAGACGTTCTCCCGAAGGGGGATTACGCGGAATCGCTCACCGGCGACCGGGAGAATCCGCGCGATGCTGATGTAGAAGACGCGGTGCCCATGGTCGGCAAACTGCGACATGAGCTGCTGAGGCCTCTGCCACCGGAACTCCCAGTCGATGATCGAAAAACAGATGATGTCGAATCTCGACCCGTGCGAAATCGGGGCGGGAAGCTCGGACTGCCCCGATGTCGCCGTGCTGCGAGGATCGAACGAAAGATTGGGAACCCCGAACTCCTCGGCGACCTCCGCGACGAGCTCCGCAAGCCGGACATAAGAATCGTACTTCCGAGTGCGGTTCGACAGCACCTCGAGCTGCTCGCGTAACGCGGTGAGTTCGGTTTCCCTGGTCTTCAGCATCTGCTGAAGAAAGACAATTCCTTCGTCGCGCTGGCCAATGACGGAGTCACGCGCCGCAATTTCGAGCCGGCGCATCCGATCCTGCCTCCCCTTCTCGATCGCAAAAACCTCGCCGCATGTGCCGATGATGTCGGCTGCCCGTTCGGCCCAGATCCCGACCAGATTCTGCAACCCCTCTGCCTTCTCCAGAGAATACTCAGGGACCGTGTCACCCATCATGACCGCCAGCAGCTTCGTGAATGAACCGGCCCCCTCGAGAAAGCTCAGCGGGTGTTCCACGAGGTCCCACAACTTAGCATCGCTTCGCAACCGCGTGGATTGAACCATTTTCCTTCTTTCAACCAGCTCCGGCAGGGCGTCACGAAATACCTTCATGGCGCGCTCGAACCCTTCAATGCCCTCCACCTGATCGGCGCTTCGCATGAGTAGGTAGACGATTACCAGCGGCAGTGACGAGCGAACGGCTTCATCCTCGAGATTCTTGAAGAGTGTCGCCAGTACGTTTGCCTGACTCATGCCCTGAACTACCTGAGGACTCAGCCGGCTCGAGCTCGCTCCGCCGCGATGGAACACCCCCGAGTCGGGAACGAGCATGCATGACGAGCCGTTGAGCCAGAGCCTCCAGCAGAGGTCGATATCTTCCTGATACATGAAGTACCCGGGATCGAAACCTCCAGCCTGGCGAAAGAGCGAAGCTCGAACGAGCATCGCACCGCCGGATACGAACAGCTGATATCCCGAGGCGATCTCCTCGGCAGGCGGTGCATCCGTGGCAGCAGAGTACGAGATCGCAAACGCATCGCTGCGCCGTCCCCCGAATTCGACCGTCGCACCATCCCAGCTGCGAATCACCGACCCCGCGCACCCGATCGAGGGATCGGCCATCGCCGCGACCAGCGGACCGAGCCATTCCGGATCCACCTTCATGTCGTTGTTCAGAAATGCGAGGTAGCCGCCTGAAGCGTGGCTGGCACCGAGGTTCGCGCCTTTGGAAAATCCGACGTTCTCGGGGCTTCTGATCAGCTTCACATGGGGAAATGACTGACCGATTGCTTCAGCCGAACCGTCAGTCGAGGCGTTGTCGACGACGATGATCTCCAGCCGGTCCGTTGGATAATTCAGCTGTTCGAGCGACTCGAGACATGTGACCGTGTGTTCACCGCCGTTGTAGTTCAGAAGGATGATGGAGACCTTATCGTCCATCCACGCTTCCGTTGTCGCCCCGAGGCGCTGTGTTCTCCGCGCCGGCTTTCACGACGAAGACCTGACCCAGAGAGATCCTGATGCTTTCGAATCTCGAAGCCGCGGGAGGATGCGTTTCTGACGCCGGAACAAATGGATCGGTCATGTCAAAGCGCCCACACTCGTCGACGAGCTCTTTGACGAATCCCACCATTCCCGCCGAATGATTCGACCCTTCGTACCGATGGCCATCTGGCCAGCTCGCCCAGAAACCGGTTCCCCAGTCCTCGATCACGTAGATACCACCTGGCTTGAGATGGTGCTCTAAGAGGTGCCAGAAGCTCACACGAGTGAACTCGGCGATGTGCGAGCAGTCATCGATGATGATGTCGAAACCGGATGGGGCGACTTCCTTCGCGATGCGATCGAGCACGTCCGTGTCTTCCTGTCGTCCCTGGAAAATATGCACTCCCTCGTCCCCCTCGAAGGGAGGAATCGGCTGAACATCCAGGCCGGCAATGATGCCGTGCGGAAAAAACTCCCGCCACTGGCGCAGCGAGCCCCCCTGATGAATGCCGAGCTCGAGCAGAGCTACCGGTCGATCAGCGAGCTGCTGAAAAACCTTCTCGTAGGTTTCGAGAAATAGTCGCGGCTTCAATGCCGAAGGCTCGTCTTTAATTTTGCGGATCATTGGAGATTGAGCGCGGGAGCCCGGAGCATTCTACGCAATCCCGTCAGATCGAGCCATGTTCGCAGCACGCCCCACCTTCTCGAGGGGCCGCTCACTTCCGGTGCCGGTGGGCTTCCCACGCGGTGCCCCATTTCTCTTCATATATTTTCTGATTGCGGTCCCAGATCGCCTGATACTCGCTCTGAGAAAGTTTCTTGAACGATGCCTGACCGAAGTGGTGAACGAAGGCATCTTCGACACAGACTACGCGATAGCCGGCAAGGCGCATCCTGTGCGAATAGTCGTCATCCTCGAACATGCCCATCCCGAACTGCTCGTCGAGCGGGCCGACTTCCTCGAACGTCTCCCGCCTCATCGCTACGCAATACATGGCGGCAACTTTGATGTCGAAAAATCTGCCGTCATGGGCATTGGTGTAGTCTTCCGCGAACTTCTCCATCCCAGACAGGTCGGTATACGTCACCGGGACCTTCGACTCGTTCCCCGAAAAGTTCGTGACGCTGTTGACGAGTCCGATCTCCTTCTTCTCCAGTTGCCGGAGAAGTCTGGTGAGCCATCCGTGTGGAACCACAGTGTCGTTGTTCAGAAGGACGAGTCTCTGACCCGATGCGATTTCCAGCCCCTGGTTGTTCGCTTTCGCGAACCCGCGATTTTCCTGGTTGAGGATCACGCGCACCTGCTCGTGCTCGCGCTCGAGGTCACTCAGATACTCCGCTGTTCCGTCCGTCGAGGCGTTGTCGACCACGATGACCTCATAGTCGGGATAGATCGTGTTCCGCAGCACGCTCGCCAGGCAGAGTTTGTTGTAGTGAAGATTGTTGTAGGAGACGATCACGATGCTCGCCTCCGGATGCGCGTTGCGTATGCCTCCCTTGATCAGCTCGAGACGGTTCTTCCAGGTATTTTGACGCGCGAGCTCGATGCGGTTCTCCGCGAGCATGGGATCGCGCTCCTCGAGCGCGAGTTCCAGCTTCCCGAGAAAATCGCGCGAGTCGTCCGCGACATAGAGGAATTCGCGGTACGGGTAGAGCTCCGGCATCCGTGTCGCCACGACAGGCTTACCCTGAGACAAATACTCGTAGAACTTTACGGGATCGGTCGCCTCGGTGATCGCGTTCACCTGGAACGGGATGATGCAGGCATCGAATCGACGGAGGTAGGCAGGCATCAGCTCGTAGGGCTTCTGCCCGAGTACCCTGACGTTCGGCATCGCCTCGAGCCCTCGTACGTCGACGCTGAAAATGCCTCCGATGAGGACGAACGTCCAGCCGGGACGGCTCGCCGCAAGCTCTGCGACCAGATCGAGATCGAACCACTCGGCGATCGCTCCGAAGTAGCCGATCACAGGGCCTTCGACATCTGACAGCAGCTCGTTGGGAGGAGCATCGTGAAAGTGATCGAAGTTCGTCGCATTTCTGGCGAGAACGCTGTTGGCATTCAGGGGGGAATGCTTGTCCCACAGCTGCTGGCCCGAGACCACGAGCACGTCGGCCTTTCTGATCAGCTTCTGCTCTTCGCTGAGGAGCTTAGGCGCCATGCCTGGAAAGTTGTCCCATTCGTCCATGCAGTCGTAGACGACGCGCCAGCCGAACCGCTCACGCGCCGCGAGGACTGCCGCCGTCCAAGTCGCAACCTGCGCAATGGACACCGCGCACTGAATACCGAACTGTTTCCGCAGCCCCGCCAGGTCCGATACGATCGCGTCGATGACCTCCGGCCTCAGCTCTCCTCCGTAAACATCGAATGCACGCGGAGTCGCGAGCAGTATCTCCCAGACGTTCTCGCGGAGCTGCCGCGCGGCGAACGGGCCCTTGCGGGGCGGCAGGAACCGGGAAGTCGAGATGTAGAACACACGGTGTCCCGCATCGGCAAACGCGGACATGATCTGCTGCGGCCGTTGCCAGCGGAAATCCCAGTCGATAATCGAGAACGACACGATGTCGTAGGTCGTCGAACGTCCGGCAGTCTCGGACAGCTCCAGTCCGGCCGAATCGAAAAAACCCTCCTCGGAAAGCTTCTCGGCCAGAATCATCGCCTCCTGCTCGGTGATCACCTGATTCGGATCCCAGAATCGCTTGAGATAGCGTTTGACCGGTCGTGGAAGGATTGCGCGAAGCAGCGGCAGGACCGCTCTGCGCGCTTTCTGAAGGGCGGACTTCATCCTCCGCCGGGCTCCGGAGTCCCATCGTCAAACTCAGGCAGCTCCACATTGCCGGCGGACTCCGCAGCAGCTTCCGAGACCTCGAGGTAGTGCTCGATCACTTCAGCGGACGGACCATATTCTCGCACGGTGCCGCGCTCGATCCAGAGCGTCTTCGCACACAGCTCCGCGAGACCCTTCAGATCGTGAGATACCAGCAGGATCGTCGTGCCGCGATCCCGGAAGCTTCGGATCCGATCCGTGCACTTGCTCTTGAACGTCGCATCACCGACCGAGAGGATCTCGTCGAGCAGAAGGATGTCCGGCTCGATGGTCGTCGCGATCGAGAAGGCCAGTCGCGAGACCATTCCGGTCGAGTACGTGCGCAGAGGCGCATCGATGAACGCTCCGATACCGGCAAACTCTACGATGTAGGGCATGCGGGCTGTGATTTCGGATTTCGATCTGCCCAGCAATGCGCCGTTGAAATAGATGTTCTCGAGACCCGTGAGCTCTCCATCGAAACCTGTGCCGAGCTCGATGAGCGGCGCCAGACTTCCGCGGACCACCGCCTCCCCTTCCGACGGTGTGATGATTCCCGCGGCCACTCGGAGAAGCGTGGACTTACCCGCTCCGTTTCCTCCAATGATGCCGAGCGTGTCGCCCTTCTGGACCGAGAATGTGACGTTCTTCAAAGCCCAGAACCAGTTGTCGATCGTCTCGGTCGATGCCCGGCTTATGAACCACTCCTTTAGAGTCGGAATCCGCCGGTGAACCAGCGGGTGACGGACTCCGATGTCATGAAACTCGATCGCGTTCATGAAGACTCAGAGATGCGCATAGAACCTTGGAGAAAGACGACGGAACGCCAGCCAGCCCACGACCAGGGCAAACACGGCCACTCCCGCTGAGATGCCCAGGGTTCTGACGGGAGGGATGATGCCGTAGTAGATCGGCGCCCGCAGCGTCTCGAGAAGATAACGAAGAGGATTGATCTTGACGATCCAGAGAAACTTCTGCGGGACAATCTCGATCGGATAAATGATCGGTGTCAGATACATCAGGGCAGTCAGCAGAACGACGTACATCTCGCGAACGTCGACGAAAAACACCGCCAGCGAGTAGAGAGCAAGTGATACTCCAAGCGCGAACATCGCGAGCATCAGAAAGCTCACGGGAAGAAAGAGAATCGAGGGACGTACCGGAATGCCCTGAATGAGCATGATGACGACGAGAGGGATCATCGACAGCAGGAGATTGACGAGGCCCGAGATCGTGGTCGAGAGGGGAAAAATGGACCGCGGGGCTCGGACCTGCTTCATCAGCATGCCGTTCCAGGCGATGCTGCTCATTGCCGAAGAGGTCGATTGTGAGAAAAAGTTCCAGCCGAGAAATGCACTGAGAAAATAAACAGCGTAGTGCTCGATCGCGAATCTGAAAATCGTCGAGAAGATCACCACGAAGATCAGCGTGAGAAGCAGCGGATGGAGCATCGTCCAGAGAAATCCGATGACAGAGCGTTTGTAGCGAACCGTGAGGTCCCGCATGACGAGGCTCTGCAGCAGATGGCCGTGCCTGAGAAGATCGCGCACTTCCTCGCGGAAGCCCGCAGTCTGATCCGCCCGGAATCGTCGGGTGGTCTCGGAGCCCGATAATGGGTCTGCGCTGTCGCTCGTTCCGCTCATTGTCCTGCTGAAATCTCGATGCTACGTCTCTGCCTGCAAAATGCAAAGGCTGAACCGCGATCGTTCCATCGGGACGATCCCGTTCCACGGCGGAGAAGTCCGCGAGAGCCTGCGGTGGGGACGGCCGCGACATTAAACCACCCGCGAACCGCGGGGAGCAAGGCCGGAAGAGAGCCCAGGCCGGCTGTTTCTCGAAGGATGAACTGCTGACGACGATCACGCTCTACTACTGGGTCACCGAGACGATGCATTCCTCGATGCGGCGCTACTTCGAACATCGTCACGACCCCCTTTCCCGTCGGGTCGAGCCGGGAAGTCGCGTGACAGTCCCCACAGGTGTTGCTATGTTTCCTGGAGAGCGGGAGCTGATCGTTCCGCGTGAGTGGGCCGACCGCGTGTATGACATTCACCGCTGGAGAGATCTGCCCGAGGGGGGACACTTCGCCGCGATCGAGCAGCCCGATGTGCTCATCGACGAGATCCGCGCTTTCTTCAGGCCTTTGCGGTCGTCGTGACCGCCCGTCCGCCGGGCTTGACGACTTCGAGCTCGACGCTCAGAAACCACGCTGGGAAGATCCAGGTCCACCGCTGCTCGTACGCCTCGGGGAACCGATTCGCGAGGCGCCAGACGATTCTGTTCATTAGCGA
Source organism: Thermoanaerobaculia bacterium (assembly GCA_041748075.1). GTDB lineage: Bacteria > Acidobacteriota > Thermoanaerobaculia > Gp7-AA8 > Gp7-AA8 > JBGSYJ01. Next base: position 34,214 of record JBGTDX010000162.1, on the reverse strand, counting down.
CGGATAGAAAATCATCTGAACGGATCTCTTCCGGAACTTGACCGAGGTGTAGTGCGAGAGCTCGTTGCCACCGGTCAGATAGTCGAAGCTGAAATATCCGAAGTAATGCCGGTGCGTCGGATCCGTGAAGGCATTCGCGCATGAAAAATGGGGCACCGTGACCCGGACAACCGCTCCGTCGCGACAGACGCGATGAATCTCCTCGAACGTCTCTATGACGTTTGCAACATGCTCGACCACATCGTTGGCAAGAACCTCGTCGAACTGTCCATCGGGCAACGGCCACGGTCGCAGGTCGAGGTCATGGACGAGATCTGCCCCCAGACCCTCCGTCACATCGACGTTCACCGCGTCGGGAACGATCTTTTTTCCCGAGCCCAGGTTCAGGATTCTCTTCGGGGAAGAGGGAGAATCTGTCGCGCCCATCCGTGTTTCACCGGATGGCGCTAACCGGCCGGTGTCCCCGTCCAGTTGCCGGCCAGACCGACGTCACCGGGCACTCCGAAGGTGAACTCGATCTGAGCTTCTCCCGGGCTGTTCTCATTTCGCAGCATGAATGCCGATCCCGCGGGACGATATACGCCGATTGTGTCCGTGCCATTGCCGTCCCAGTCTCCGATCAACGGCCTGTCGTTTGCCATGCCGTAGGCGATGACCATGTCGGCATCCCCCGGCTCATTGGCGTTCCTGAGATGGAAAGTCGAGTCCACCGGTCGATAGATCCCGATCGTGGCAGTTCCATCACCGTTCCAATCCCCCGCAACCGGCAGGTCACCTGCTCCGCCAAACGCGACGACGATCTGCTCCGCATCGGGTTCGAGGACATTCGTCAGATAGAACGTTGCATCGGCGGGTCGAAACACGCCGATGGAATCCCTGCCGTCACCATCCCAGTCGCCCACTACCGGGAGATCACCCGCCTGGCCGAAAGGGAGCACGATATCCGCTGGTCCGTTCTCGTTGCTGTTCCGGAGCCGGAAGGTATTGTCGGAGGGACGGAATACACCGATGGTGTCCCGGCCGTCACCATTCCAGTCGCCGGCCAGCGGGATGTCGTCTTTCGCTCCGAAGGTCACGGTCGCGTCGGCAAATTCAGGCGAATGGCTGTTCGCCAGAGCAAAGATGCTTTCGGCGGCCCGGAAGATTCCCGGCTTATCCCCCTGGGCAACTGGTAGAGCGGGCTTCTCATTCGTCTCGGTGTCGCAGCTCGCCATGAACAGCGCTGTGCAGAACCATAGAACGAGGTTTCGAGTCACGTTTTCTCCGATTAGGGTTTCTCCTCGGCTTGATTTGCTCCGTCGAGTTACGGCGCAGCACGGCACGCGGACCGGCATTCTAACAGGTCATCAGCTGAAGCTCACAGCATTATCCGCCGCTCAGGGCTTCGAATCCTTCGACGTTGGGATTGCTTCCCGGATCACGAGATTGCGCGCGCAAGTTCGCATTGGGTCGCGGCCTCATTTCACACGGGTCCATGCTACGGGGAACGGCAGCGCCGTTCAGGGATACGCTGTTAGAATGACAAACCGGAACTGAGGCACTGACCAGCAGCATGGGCGAACCACAGATCAAATGGTCTTCGGACCCTGGAGTTCTCTAATCAGGCGGCGCGGACGCGCACCTAAGCTACATTGAAGATAGCCTCGAACAGCTCTCGACGGGTCGGTTCCGGCGATCCGCGCAACGCAGGTCGCGCTCACCCCGCGGGATTGATTTCGCTGGCAGTTCTCACGTTTGTTCAATTCGTCCGGCTGAGCCTCCATCACGATTTCGTGCCTTTGTGGATCGAGGGCATGACCGAGTATCACGACGCACTGAGTACTTTGCTCGGGTTCCGAACGTTACCTTTGGCCTGCGCCCTGACGGTCGGCGACTGGCAGATTCCCCTGGCTGTGGTCCCCTATGTGGGCGGCGGATTCATCTACCTGCATGCGCCCGTCGTTGCAGCCTGGTTCCACGGATGGACGGATGATCCTTATCTCTTTCGTTATGTTGGAATCCTGGCATACCTGGCCGATGGATGGCTGATCTACTTCCTTGCGGGCCGGTTCTGGGATCGCACAACCGCCTGGTGGGCTGCTGTACTCTGGCTCACGACACCAAATCTCTTCTTTATCGCGATCGCGGATCTGCAGTGGGAGCTCGAGCCGGTCGCATTCGCGATGCTCGCCATGACGCTTCTCTGTCTCTCGTTCGAGAAGAACCGGGCGTCCCTTTTTATCGTGGGTTGTGTGGTTCTGGGATTCGTCTCTACAACCAGACTCGACGCATTCATACTGCTGATTCTCTGCGTATCGATTTATCTCCTCGTCGTACGCCCAGCATCAGTGATCGAGCCTGCCGGAAAGATGCTGCGGGAGCGCAGGTGGCTCGTACCGGCGGGGTTCGCCGCTGTCAGCGTCGGCGCGCTTCCGCTGATCCTCTACAACGTCATCTGCCCCTGGGGCAGGTTCGTGCCGTTCGTCAACAATACTGTGCTGGCCTACACGTTCAGCGGGGCCACCTCGCCGCTCGGCGACCGTCTCTGGATTCGTTTCAAGCAGTTCTTCGCGGTCGATGTTCTGCATCAGATGCCATTTCTCACGGTTCATACTCCAAACTACCTTCACGCTTTCGCATTCGCGGTTGCCCTGATTGTGCTGACGGCCTCGATACGGAAGGGATGGATCTCGTTTCCCCTGCTTTCGCTGATCATGATCATTCCACTGTCGGTCCTGTCGACGGGAGTTCTTCGTCACGAGCACATGATCCCGTTCCAGGTGCTCGCGACTCTGCTCGTCGCGAGCGGCCTAGCGTCCGACCACCAGAAAATCCGCCAGATATTCAAATCGCAGATGGCGCGGCGGATCCGGCTCGGGCTGCTGGTCGCTGCTCTCAGTGGAAACCTGGGGGTCCAGGCCATGGGCTGGAAGAAGTGGCAGGAACAGCCGCGGGATCGCGACACGATCCTCAATCAATCGGCGCCGGTGGAGCTCGAGCGACACCTCCGGAAGTTCGGCACTTCAGATCGCGTCTTTTTCACGAACATCGGGATGCACATCTATCAGCAGTACATGACCGCGAACCGCTTTGGTGGAGAGGACATCACCTCATGGGATGGTGAGGCGACCTTTCGCGCTACCGTCGAGAAGGTACTTCACGAGAAGGACCAGCGCAGAGTGTTCGTCGGCGTATCCCAGGAACGTGACGGCGGACCATTCAGTTTCCCTCGAACTGGAATCCTGCTCGAAGTGCTCGACCGCAATCGAATTCCTTATCGTCTGGAGACATTGTCCACCAGCAGGCGACAGAATATGTACGACATCGTGATCGTCGAGCCAGGTGCAGGCATTCCATGAGGGCGTGCACAACGTCCTGCCGGAGCATTCCGGGTACGGCCGATTGCTGATTCCGCTGGGCCAACCCATCAACGCTGAAAGATTCAATCAGGTTTCCGAGTCAAAGCACGACGAGCGAATGTTGGAAGATCGTCACCCCCCGCAAACCACAGTCGTGCGGATGTCATCTAGCCGGCCCCGCGCGCTCATCCCTACGGCGGAGTCGACTCACCGACAGAATTCGCTGTGCTCACGCAGGCGGTACACAGCGTGCTGCCTCTCCCGAAATCGCAGATCCGCGAAGCACTCGAGAAAAGCTTGCTCCAGGTACTTCTCGCCATTGTCTGGCTCGTCCTCATCGATGATCAGCCAGTCATATCCGCGTTTGTTCAGAGCTTCGGCCAACCGATACGGGTCCCTGATGTGGCTGATCTGTCTGACCTCAGGCATGTCTCTCCACGAATCGAACGGTATGTCTAGATAGAAGCGCACCCTTTCGAAGCCGAGCCCAACGGCGGTTTCGCCAGACGTCGCGTGACGATTGAGATACTTCGCGGCGGGAATTCCCCGATGCACTTTGGACAGAAAATCATCATCGCTTTGCAGTCCCAGCGCATTCCGAACAGGGATCCGCTCGGGCGTCATCCAGAACTGAACTGGCATAACCACTGATTGCCCCGCGAAGATCGCGATAAGCATACCTTGTGCGAGCCAGGTCTTTCCCCGAGCGGCAGCCATCAAGACCGCAACCGCGAGAGGAACGACCAGAGGAATGATCGGTATGTAGAAACGAGCGTAGCTGAACGTTACCGTCCACAGCGCGACATAGGTAAGCGCAAAGGCACAAAGAAGGTTCAAATCAAAGTGTCGCCGCCGTAATAGTAAAAGAGCGGGAAGCGCCAGCAACAGATAAGGTCCAACGCCACCCGCAGTCACTCCCGATTCGGAATATGCAACGGTATTGAAGGTAAAAGAGGCCGGGAACTGCACCAGTGAACCGGGGGTCAGAGGAATCCGAAAGTCCCCCCCAAGGGGCGGCCCGACTTCGGGGACGTAACGATGGACAGGAAACCACTGGTTGAGCACCGGGTAGAAGGGATTGCCAGTGAAGTGTGCCCTGAGCAGATACCAGGGAACACTCATCGTCAGGGTAATGAGCAGGAAGAGGAACACTGTTCGAAGACGTCTGTGCAGTGCCTCACTGTTCCGGGAAGTCAGGTGACACAGCAGGAGCCCGCCGAGTACCGGTGCGACAAGCGCCATGGTCGGTTTCACGCCGATTCCCCCGCCGAAAAGAATCGCAGAGAGATACAGCCATTTCGTTTGTCTGCTCTCTCGCCAGCGCATCAAGCCGATGGCCAGCGTGGCGATGAACCCGCTGACGGCGAGATCCACGTCCGTCGTGCTGGAGGCCGACATGATCAGAGGGATGGCGTAGAAAAGAAGAGCCGCCCATGCGGCGGCACGCCGGCCGGCGATACGATCGGTCAAGGCATACACACAGCCGGCAGCAATGAGGGCAAGGGAGAACGGAATCATTTTCGCCGCTCCCTCGACACCAAAGACGAGTGCCATCGAGTAAAAGGTTTCCATCAGGCCGGAAAGGTAGGAGTGGGTGTACAGCAGATCCACCAATCCCCCGGCCTGAGCGTAAGCCGCGGCAACAGGCAGGTGATAATTGAGTGCGTCGAATTGCACCTCCGGGGCTACCGCCCATCCGAGGTTCAGCAGCAGCACGTAGCCACCGAGTGCGAGGAGCGCTCGCCGCTCACGCACCGGCGGAGCCGCTCGAGAGTCGGTTTTCTGGAGGAGCGCGCGCAGGGGACGGACTGACAACAGAGCAGCGATGACGAGCAGCAGCGCTATGACGGGAGCTCTCAGCAGGTGAACGGCGGCGAGAAAAAACCCGGTGACCCCGAGCACTCCGACGCCAGCCATGATACTGATGAGCGTATTCTCGAGCTTCCGCGCGCAGTCTGCTTCGAGGCGCAACAACCGCAGGATCCCGTCGCCGACTCCCAGAGCAGCAGCCATCAACAGGACCGCAATACCCAGCGCTCCTACGCTGCCGCTGGTTACGACCACCGTGACTGCTGCGGCGACCATTACACCCGGAAACACGAATCTCAGAACGATCGGAGGAGCTAAGAAGTGCGCCAGAACCGTAAGTATCGAAACAACGACGAGCGGCATGATCCAGATCTGCTCGTGACCAATATTAAATGGCTTAAAAAGAGTTGTGAAACAAACATAGACGTAGACGATCGTCACGCCGAGGCTCCACAGGAACACGGCCCCGCGCAGCCTGTAAGATAACGTTTCCTCATCGTTACCCGACGGAGGCGATCCGGGAGTTGAAGGAACAGGAGAAATGATGGATGCGTCCGATGAAGCTCGTATCGTGGTGTTCGAGTTCGGACTGGAGCGGCTGTGCCTTGCCCCTGTTGCCAGGATGGCGCCATCATCATCTATAGGTTCAGCTTCGGTCCATTGACCCGGAACACCTCGGCGATCGGCCAGACCCGCGACCACGCAGATAAAGAGAAGGGCCGGACCCGCCAACAGGCTCGCGAAGACCGAGAGCCAGCCCGGTCCGGGCGACTCGGCTCCCCACTCAGCGATCAGGAGCGCCTGAGGCGTGGACCAGGGGTCGATTCGTACAGCCTGAATCTGCGAGGCCCAGTCGGGGATGTCGTAGTACCAGACGGGCTCCGCTTTCCAGTAAACCTCATCGCCGGGACTCGTGGTCAGCCAGACGCGCAGCAGTCGTGCGTTGAACTTCACGTGATTCCATGCAGCATTCATCTGCAGTGTCTGCAGAGTCGACTGTCCGCTCAACTCGGCGACGCGCTGATGCACGCGGTAGTCGTAGGTTGCGCCGAAGAACGACACGCAGAAGCCCAGAAATGCCGCAGCGAACAGAGGCGCTCGAGCTCTCGCTCGCTCCCCGGGACGGCTGGATGCCGCTACCAGCAGGACCAGCGGCGCGGCCAGCGCGTGAAGATGGCGCGGGCCCCAGGTTTCGTCCGACCAGTAATCGACGGTAGCAAGGGCTGCCGTAAGCGAGACGAGAGCGAGCATCGTGAAGATCGCGAGATCCCGCTGTCTCTCCCATGCCCGCCGGAAACAGATGGCAGCTACGATCGCCACGGGAACATAAACGATGAGACCCTTCCCTGGCGAACCGATCAGAGCCACGACGTTGAATGCCCACGCAAGCGGATCGGCGACGGAATGCTCGCCGAGGAAGCCCGACCAGGCATTCACGAGGCCCCCATCCCCGTTGCGCCACCAGGTGTTCGCGAGGAACATCATCAGGGTGATGGAGATCGCCGCCCACATACGAGCGATCCTGCCTGGCTCCTTGTCACGTGCATGGCTTCGGAAGATCAGGAACGCAACGGCGGGAGCCAGAACGATCGATGACGGCTTGACGCTCAGGATCATTCCGCAGCACAGGCCGAAGAGCACCCACCATCCCCAGCCCCGGCGGGATGTTCCGGCAAGCGCCATGAAGGCAGCGAGCAGGAGAAAAAGGCTCTGCTGGACTTCCATCCCGAAGTAGGCGTAGGGCCAGATCAGGGTGCAGAACGCAGCGACGAGCGCATAGCCGATGGCCCGCAATCGATCGCCGGTCAGCCGCTCGCTCCAGAGGAACACCAGAAGGACGATCAGAGTGGACAACAGGACCGGTTCGATGGCCAGGATCAGTTCCTGTGTGTCCGGGAGCGCAGAAACGAGCCGGGCTGCAATCAGGAACGGCAGATGGACGATCAGTTCCAGAAAGCCGGTCCGCGGCGGCGCGCCGACTGCCTGCCAGTCCGGAAAGAGATTTCCTGGGAGCGCGTTGAGGACGGCTCTCGCAGCGGTGATCTCGTCCGACGTCTCCCCTGCCGGAGTGAGCGAACCGGGAGAGAGCGCCCAGAAGCTGAGCGCCACCCCGAGACCCAGAAGGAAAAGGACACGGTTTGCAGGAGCCTTCATGGAGCTTCCGTGCCCTCTGCTTCAGGATGGACCCGATGGGAGTCGCGGAGCACGACGATCAGAAGGGCCAGGCCCGCGAAGAATGACAACATGCAGATGACTCGCAGCAGGCGCCCGTGGTCTTCACCCCATGTGGTGATCAGCCAGGCCTGCGGGACGGCCGCTCTGCGCTGATTCACGTCGCGAATCCGGGTCAGATTGACACTCGCCGGTGATAGAGCCCAGGCCGGCGGTTGACCGATCCATGTCCGTTTCGGGGTCCAGACCACATCTTCGGGATCAATCCACGCTCGCAGCAAGCGCGCATTGAACCGCACATGATTCCAGACAGTATTCCCCTGGAAATTCTCAAGCGTTGCCTGCCCGGTCTGTGTCGCCGTCGTCTGCATCTGACCGTATCCGAACAGAGCTCCGAGTAGTGCGATCGCGAACCCCAGAACGGCACAGGCCAGCAGGCCCGGATGTTTCAACGCGCGCTTTTCTCTGTGCTGGTAGGCTTCCACGATGCAGAGTACGAGCGGCGCGATGGCGCAGTGGAAGTAACGCGGGCCAAACGTCTCATCCGACCACACCAGGAACAACGTATATCCGAATGCGACCGCCATCGTGATCAGCGACGCGAACACTGCCAGGTCGGAGCGATCACGAATCAGGCGCGGGAGTTGCGCAACCGCAAACAGTGCGAGAGGGACAAAAACGAACAGGCCCTTGTTCGGCGATGTCAGGAAAGCGACGACGTTGATCAGGTATGTGATCGGATCCCGCACGAGCCAGAGCTCGAGGTAGGGCGAGGTGCCGCCACGCGGCGCCCAGAAGAGTCCACGCGTCCATGCGGAGAAGAGAATGATTCCGCCGGCGATGACGCCGGCAGCAGCGATCTTCGGAAGTGCCCGCCGGAAGTCGCGCAGATCGAGCTCTCTGAAAAACACCCAGTTCGCGTACATGAGCGCCGGAATCAGAAACACACCGGTCGACTTGACCGCCGCTGCCATTCCCGTCGCAATGCCGAGGGCGACCAGCGAAGGCCAGGTGGTCCGCCGATGATGGATGGCTATGTAACCAGCGAGTAGAAGAAAGAGTGACTGCGCGGGCTCCATCCCGAAATACGCATACGGCCAGTAGATCGTGCAGAAACCTGTCGCGATCGCCGCAATCGCTGCAAAACGCCTCGAGACTCCGAGCCTTCGGGCCCAGAGAAAAAGTATGGCCAGCAGCCCTGCGCTCAGGACGACTGGCTCGAGAGCGAACACCTTGTCCTGCCAATCCAGTGAGGGTCCGAACAGGATGCGGCCCGCTGCGACGAACGGAAGGTGCGTAAACACGGGCAGCGCTCCATGCCTCGGCCAGTCGATGACCGGAGCCGGCCGCGTGAAAGCCCCCGCGATGCCGGAGAGCACCTGTTTGGCTGCTATGAACTCCTCTTCCATGTAACCCATCGGCCGGAAGTACAGGGGGGATAACGAGCCGTAGAGAAGAACGAAACCCAGAAAGAGGATGATCAGAAAGCGCCATTCAGCCCGGAGGGAAACGCGTGGCGCATCCGAGGGCTCGATCCGGCTGTCTGCAAGGGCCATTACGGCCGCGAAGAGTACCAGCCGGATGCATGCACTGCCAACAGGGGTCGATCGAGTCCGCTCCCTTTCTTGCCTGACTTCATGAGGGCATCCGGTTCGAACGCGGTGTCGGGACTGGTCGTCGAATCGCATCGAACCACCAGACGCGCCCCCGAGGCTCCACGGCTGAATGTTGCGTGCTACGCTGCGCTCATGCTGCGGCAGGATCAGGACCGATGACCGGGGCTGTTCGAAATGAAACCGAGACTCGCGGTATCCGGCGAACCTGTATCACTTTCTTCATCGCTGTAACGCTATGCCTGGCGGCACTATCCCCTGGAGTATTTCGGAGCATGGGGTACGTCAACGAAGAACTGGAGGCGGGCAAGCGTGTTCTGGCGAGCGTCGGGCTCTATTCCCCTCGTGCGGGCGAAGCGGTCTGGCCCCGCAACGGAGTGATCTCGGTCGTCGCACATCTGCCCTTTCTCGCCGCGTCGCACCTGCTGCTCGGAGAATCGGAGCGTGCCGAGGACTGGCTCCTGTCGTTCGAGCCGATCCTCTTCACCGCGGGCATCCTGACGATCCTGTTCCGATGGATCTGGAGAATCAACGGCAGCCCGCGATGGGCGTTCATCCTTTCTTTCGGCGCCGGCTTCTGCACCATGTTGTGGCCGTATGCCTATATCGGACTCGAGGTCCAGCAGTCGTTTTTTCTGATGCTGACCGGCTATCTCGTGCTCGCGCGAAGATGGCAGCCCACGTTTCTCCGTCTGCTTGCCGTAGCCATCTGTGCGGGTTTCGCGATCAGCGTGAAAACGGCAGGCACCGTCCTGATCCCCGCCGTCGCCTTTCTCATCTGGAAGTTCTTCGAGGGTGAACGAAAGACCGCTCCGCTGACGATCGTAAAGCTCATTTTGACGATCGTCATCACTGGATTGATCTACAGAGGCAACTCCTACCTTCAGATGATGTTCTGGGATGAGTGGGGAGGATCATCGGACTACCTGCGGCAATGGATCGTCCGGGACCCTGTTGCTTTCTACCTGAATGTCGTTTCGTTTCTGGGGTCCGCCAACAAGGGCATGATCGTCTTTGCTCCCATCGTCATCGTCTCCCTGTTCGCGGTTCGGTCTGCATGGAAGCGTGAGAGGGATGTCACCAGCTTTGCGATGCTGGCGTTCGCTCCGCCCCTTCTGGGCTTCTCGATGCTGATGATCTGGAGCGACGAGAACTGGGGGCCTCGCTATCTTCATGAGGCGATTGCGCCCATGGTGCTCTGCCTCGGTGCGGCTCGCTGGAACAGGCCCTTCGGTCTTCGAAGCGAGATTCCACTAGTAACCTCACTCGTTCTAGGATTCATGGTGTCTTTCCTCGGGGCGTTTTTTTCATACGGCGCGCTCCAGTACGTGGCGAGCCAGACGCGTCAGGCGACGCTCGAGAGGTTCCAGTCCGACCTGGTCTGGAATCACGTTCGCTTCAATGCACGGCTTCTCAATGTCTGGCTGACTTCCGGAGAAGCGACCGAGGCCCGCTGGACTCCCGTGCACCACCCCTGGGATTTCTCAGGCGGCGCACCCCGAGACCCATCCATATCTGTGAACCTCCGCGATGTCATGGAACCTCAGGCCACACTCGTTCGCCACTGGGGCACACGTCCGGGTGAAACGGGTTTCGGCAGGTGGCTGTTCTCACTGCTGTGCCTGCTCGGAGCCCCTGTCACCCTGTATCGAGTACGCGCGGGTTTTACTACTGATCTAGATCGTGCAGACGATACAGGATGACTGAACTGCAACAGGTGGATGCACGTTATATGCTGAAGAAATGAACGAGAGCACGCCGCAAGAACAAGAGATCACCGATCAGAATACACCCGTCGAGCTGACCTATGAACAGCGGGTCGTCTCCGAAGCGAAGAAGTGGGGGCAGCATCTCCACGTAGAGGCTTCAGGAGAGTGGAACGCGTGGCTGGACCATCCGCTGATCAATGATCACTACGACGAGCGCTCTCTGATCGATGGGCTGCGATGGGAGAAATGGGTACGCACTGCGATCGGCCGTCCTGCCGAGTGCAGCCTTGATCTCGGATGCGGTTCCGGAAGTCGGAGTTTCTCGTTGTTCAGGGCGGGGAGCACCAGCCGGGTCGAAGGAGCCGATCTGAGTGCAGATCGAATCGAGGAGGCTGAGCGGATGCGGCGGGCTTCGGGAATGCCCGGAGCGTTTCGCGTCGAAGACAGCAATGTATCCGTTCTTCCCCGCAATCGATACGACCTGATCTTCTCGGCGCATAGCTTTCACCATTTTCTGGAGCTCGAGCATGTCATGGGTGAAGTGTCGAGGGCGCTGACGGATCATGGACTCTTCGTGCTCGAGGAGTTCACCGGCCCGACGCAGTTCCAGTGGACCGACGCCCAGCTGAGTTTCGTGAACGCGATTCTGGGCGCCCTTCCAGAGAACTTTCGCGAGCTTCCCCATGGAAGGGTATGGGCGCCGGGCACACTCAAGACTCATGAAGCGCGACCGGCCGTGGAGGACGTGGTGGCTGCATCGCCGTTCGAATCGATCCGCTCAGCCGACATCGTGCCGCTCTTCGAACAATTCTTCGAGATTGTGGAGATTCGTCGTCTTGGCGGGACGATTCAACACCTGCTTTACAACGGAATCATGCACAACTTTCGCCCCGAGGTGCCTGGTGCAACCGAGCTCATTCAGGGCATCTGCCAGATCGAAGATGGACTGATCGATTCAGGCCTGCTTCCCAGCGATTTCATGCTGCTCATCGGGCGGCCCCGCAGGGATGCAGTCACTTGGCAAATCGCTTCATCGCCCCCCTGAATGCCATCGCCACCACCTCCGCAGCGGGAGCGATCTGCGTACCAAGAATCGGGGCCTGCCGATTTTTCTTTCTCGTGTGACAGAATCATGAACGTGATCAAAGCCTCTCAAGGCATTTTTCAAGACAGCTGCTGCCTGGTCACCGGTGGCGCAGGTTTCATCGGGAGCAATCTTGTCCGGTTTCTGCTCGCTTGTGGTGCGCACGTCGCCGTCATCGACAACATGGCGACAGGCAGTGCGGCACATCTTCCACGAGACCCGCGCCTCACGGTTTTCGAACGCGACATATGCTCGGCGGCAGCACTGCGCTCGGTAACCCAGGCTGATTACGTGTTCCACCTGGCCGCGCAGGTCGGAAACGTCAAATCGCTGGAGAAGCCGCTCGTAGACGCACGGAACAATATCCTTGGCACCGTTAGTGTGCTGCAGGCCTGCAGGACATGGAATACGCGAAAGATCGTCTACTCCAGCTCGTCGGCGATTTTCGGAGAGGCCGAATCGCTCCCCGTTGGTGAGACGCATCCGCAGAGACCCGCCAGTTTTTACGCCTTGAGCAAGCAAACCGGAGAGCAGTACAGCCTGTTGGCAAATTCGCTGTGGCAAGTCCCGGCGGTGTGTCTGCGGTATTTCAACGTGTACGGATTGCCGGCTGAAGACAACGAGTACACGGGCGTGATCTCCATTTTCATGCGAGCGCTGGAGGGAGATGGCGCCCTGACGATCTATGGGGACGGCCAGCAGTCGCGGGATTTCGTTTACGTTCAGGACGTCGTGCAGGCGCTGGCGCGAGCGGCCGCAAGCGCAACGCCCGGCGAGGTCTTCAACATCGGAACTGGCAGGGCGACGACGATTACAGATCTTGCGCAAACCCTCTGCCGGATCTCCGGAAAAAATCCGGAGATCCACTACAGGGACTCGAGGTCGGGTGAGGTCCGGCACAGCGTGGCTGACATTACGAAGGCCAGAGGCGAGCTTGGATACGAGCCGGAGTACACATTGGATGAGGGATTGCGGGAAATGTGGTCCGCCTCGCCTGGGCTGAACCTGCATGCCTGAAAACGGCGCTGCTCTCCGGCTGCTGATCGTGGCCGAAACGGTCGAGCAACGCCAATGGATTGGCGGGGTCGACTTCGCGAAGCACCGGATGGAGCGCATGGTTCTCTACGCCCCTGGCCTGGCCGCTCTCGAACTCCCCACGGGCGCAGCGGCCTACTCCATTCCCGAAGAGGTGACCTCAACCGGCAGGGTGGTTCCGTCATTTCGCACCATCGTCGGAGTTCTCGAGGAGTCGGGCCAGGACGCGATTCTCCTGTTGAGTAACTCTGCCTTCTCCGCAATGGTACGCACGGCGGCCGACCTGCTGGCCATCCCAGTGTTCTCTTTCGTGAATAGCAGCGAAGATCTGGCAAACATCGTCAGACGTGCGAAGACGCGGCCGGATCTGTTTTTCATCACCGACGCCCAACTCTTCCCCGCTGCCCTGGAAAATCCTGCATACGGCCGGACGCTGTTTCCCACCGGTCCTCCGATACAGTCCCCCGGTTCTCCCTCGATTGATCCTGGGATTGAGACGGATCATCGTTACGGGGATGCCCACAACCTGCTCCGGCTCCTCGAGAATCTCGAGCGCTGGTGGGACGGAAAGCTCGAAATTCTGGCGCCGGAGCTCAGCATCATCGTACCGGCGTACAAGGAGTCGAAAAATCTCTCTCTCGTCACGACGCGTCTGCTAGAGATGCTCGATCGGTCCGAGATCCGCGGCGAGATCCTTCTGGTGGACGATGCAAGCCCTGACGATACGTACGCCATGGCGCTTGCTCAGATGTGGCGCTCGCCGCGAGTGCGAGCACTCACCAAAAAGCCTCCTCGCGGCATGGGCAACGCCATCCGCCACGGCATCGGGTACGCGAACGCGCCGATCCTCGCTGTCACCATGGGTGATGGATCCGACGAAGTGAGCCGGATGCCGGAGATGTTCGACAAAATTCGGTCGGAAGGCTACGGACTGTCGATCGGATGCAGATACCGGGTGAAGGAGAACTACGAAACAGTGCCTCTCCTCTATCGGTTCTGGAGCAGGTGTTTCCGATTCACGACATGGCTGTTGCTGGGTTTGCATCTGAAGGACTATACCAACGCATTTCGGATGTTCCATCGCAGGATCTTCGAGCGGTACGGAGCGGAAAGCGGGGGATTTGAGATCTCTCCGGAGATCACGTTCAAAGCGTGGTTCGCGACCCGACGGGTCGCCGAAGTCGATGTTCGTCACCTCAAGCGCGCATCCGGACAGAGCAACTTCTCCTTTTTGAGGGCTGGCCCGGGTTACGGAAAGATCCTCATCAAGGCGTTCGTGAATCGTCTCACCGGACGCTGGTTCACGCTCGACTGGTGAGCTCCATCTTTTTTTCATACAAAGAGTTGTTTCCGTATAATCGCCAGTCGCGTCCGGCGGCCGATCATCTGCCGCAGGCAATCATTTCCAGGGAACGAGGGTTCGATGAAAGTTCTTGTAACCGGAGGTCTCGGGGCTGTCGGGACTTCCCTCGTAGCATTGTTGCGTGAGCGCGGGAATGAGGTCTGGGTCCTCGACCGCCCACATCATCACGGATTGAACGGCCGGTATTACTTCCGTGCGGACGTCGGTGAGTTCCGCCAGGTCGAGAACGTGATGAAAGAAGTGGCTTTCGACTTCGTTTATCACGCAGCCGCGGAGTTCGGCCGGATCAACGGCGAGCACTTCTACGAAACCCTCTGGAGGTCCAATGCCGTCGGCACGAAGAACATGATCCGGCTTCAGGAGGAGCATGGGTACCGAATGGTCGTGTTCTCCAGCTCGGAGATTTACGGCGACTGGGATGATCTGATGCTCGAGGATGTTCCGGACGAGCATCCGATCCGGCAAATGAACGATTACGCCATCTCCAAGTGGGTCAATGAGCTCCAGGTCCGTAACTCGACCGCGGTCCACGGTACGGAAACAGTCATCGTCCGGCTTTTCAATACGTATGGTCCGGGCGAGCCCTTCAGCGATTACCGCAGCGTGATCTGTAAATTCATCTATTCGGCGCTCCATGACCTGCCGTATACCGTCTACCTCAACCACCACCGCACCTCTTCCTACATCGACGACACGTGCCGTACGCTCGCGAACATCTCCGAACGTTTCATTCCGGGACGCGCCTACAACATCGCCGGGAGCGCCTACCACGACATCAAATCCGTCTCGGACATGATTCTCGGGATGTGCGGGAAGTCCGACCGTCTGGTCGAATATGTGGATTACGAGATGCACAACACTCGCGACAAGAAGACTTCGGCGGCGCGGGCTGCCGAGGAGCTGGGACACCTCGAGACAGTGTCGCTCGCCGACGGGATCGCGCGCACCATCGAATGGCAGAGGAACTACTACCGTGCCGGCACCTGAGACCCTGACTGCCCAGCAATCCGTTGCCGTCATCGGCGCCGGTTACGTCGGGCTTCCCCTCTGTCTCCATCTCGCCAAAGCAGGCTGGAAAGTCACCGCGGTCGACGTCAATCCGGCCGTGGTCGACGAGATCAGAAACCGCCAGGCGAAAATCGAGGAGAAGGAGGACTTCGAAAAGTTCTTCGAAGACCCCGACGTGCAGAGGAACCTGGAAGCGACGATCACTCCCGTTCTCGCTGACGCGTTCGTCATCGCAGTGCCCACCCCGATCATGCACGAGGACAAGACTCCCGATCTGCGGGCGCTGGTGGCGGCCACCGAGTCGATTGTTCCATGGATCCGGCCCGGAAATCTCGTAGTGGTCGAATCGACGATTCCTCCGTTTACGACCGAACGAACCGTAGCCCCCATTCTGGCAAAGAGCGGCCTCGGGATTGGCCAGGAGCTTTTTCTCGCGCACTGTCCGGAACGCCTTCTCCCCGGCAACATCATGGCTGAGGCTGTCTTCAACGCGAGAGTCATAGGGGGAATCAACGACGAGTCTACGCGGAGAGCGGCAGAACTGATGAGCAGCTTCGTCAAAGGGAAGCTCCTGCTGACCAACGCGCGCACGGCAGAGTTCGTAAAGCTCATCGAGAACTCGTACCGCGACGTGAATGTCGCCTTCGCCAACCAGGTTGCCCTCCTGTGCGACGAGCTGGAAATCGACGCGCACGAGGTGATCGATCTGGCAAACCAGCATCCGCGCGTCGATATCCTCAGTCCGGGAATCGGCGTGGGGGGCCACTGCATCCCGATCGATCCCTGGTTCCTCGCCAGTGCCAGCCCGGAAACAGCGACGCTGATTCGTGCCGCCAGACTGCTCAATGACGGGATGCCTGCAAGAACTGTCGAGAAAATACTCCGTTCTGTCGAAGGCATCGACACCCCAAGGATCGTCTGTCTGGGCGCAACCTACAAACCGAATGTCCGCGACACGCGCGAGAGCCCGGCCTTGCGCGTATTCGAGCTGTTGCGAGCCAGCGGCGCGGATGTTTCCCTCTACGATCCTCTCATCCCGGAGTATGCGTGCGACTCGGTGCTGTCGGCCGCTCGCGGTGCTGATGCGCTGGCGATTCTGGTACCTCACGATCTGATCGTGACCGAGATCAGATACAGGAAACGGTCCATCCTCTCGGCGATGCGACATCAGAACATTTTGGCTTTCACTCCCGGCGTGTTGTGAGCAGAAATCGCAAGAGCCCTCGGAACCGGAAATCGTCTTCCACGAAGATCGTTTCGATCTCCGAGCCTCGTCCGGAAACTCCGAAAACCGTGGAGAGGGGATCACCCGATGCGGCGAGCCCGGGGTCACCAAACCGCTCCCGCTGGCCTCTTCTCGCGCTGTTCACGCTGATTCTCGTTTCATATCCGAACGTGGTCTTCTTCAGCGACAGCCTGGTCGGAAGTGCCAACTATCCAGTCTTCGACTATCGCTTCGATCACATGGGCTACGAGGAGGTTCGTGGAACTCCCTTCATGAACTGGCATGACCTGGGGGCAACCTGGTGGCAGTGGGAGCCCGGCGGTCAATTTTTTTCGCGAGCTTATCGGGAGGGCGACGTTCCACTCTGGGATCCGACCAGCGCCGCCGGAACAGATGCTCACACGAATGTGACGCAGGGACAGTATTTTCCCCCGTATATCCTCCTGCTGCTGGCCGGAAACACTCCGCTTCTTCGGGATATCTATCATCTCTCGCTCGCGTTGATCAGTGGCTTGTTCTGTTTGCGGCTCTTGCAGAGAAACGGATTTCACGACATCGCGGCGGTGTCGATGGCAGCGATGTGGATGCTCGGTGGCGCGTTGACCTTGACGATCAACTCCCTGCTCGGCCAAACCTACGCGATGATTCCCATGGTCGTTCTGGTCGCAGACGGGTTCCTTGACAGACCATCATGGCGTCGCGGAGGTGCGGTCGGGCTTGCCGTAGGACTGCTCACGCTGGCCGCGTTTCTCCCGGCGGCGATCTCAGGGCTCCTCCTGCTCCCCCTCCTGCTTGGTGCCACGCTCGTTGCGAGGACGCGGCTGTTTCGCGACACTGCAACCGAGCCTGAGAGCGGCCGGCCAGTCGCTGCATCCCTGGCCTTTGCAGGTTTCTCGATGATCGGCCTCAGTTTGGCAGCGTTCCTTCTCCTACCGGTTCATCTGGCCAGTCAGAACAGTTCGACTTTCGCTCCCTGGTATGTTGGAACCGGGCTTCATCATTACCCCGTGGAGCGGCTCATCACGCTCGTTTCACCGAGAATTGCGTTCGACGTCTGGCAGATCCAGGACCCATCACGGCATGTGCTGCCGGGCGACCCGATGTCATTCTCCTGGGTCGGTCTGTGTGCGCTGCTTCTGATCGTGCTCGCACCTTCCAGACTGAACGGGGGGAAAGCGAGGATGCTTCTGTTCTTCGCTTCCGCCGCTCTGATCATCGCGCTCAAGCTCATCGGGCTTCCGCCCTTTCAGTGGATTGGCCATCTGCCCGTGCTCGAGAAGATTCACTTCATCCCTTACTTCAACGGTGCGCTCAACTTCGCCCTCGCCGGGCTGGCGGCTATCGGGCTCGACAACGTGATCCGCGAGCGGCCCTCGAAATGGCGCATCGCATCGGTCGCGGGTTCACTAGTCGCCATCGGCGTCCTCTACGGGCTTCTGCTGGGGCGGTATAGAATCAACCCCGGTGCGGACACGGTACGGCTCCATCTCGAGCTCTCGAAGCTGCTACTGGTCGGAGGAGGTCTGGTGGTCGTGCTGTGTCTGCGGCGGACACGCCTGTCGGGCCGACAGGCCGGAATGGCAATTCTGGCCCTGATCTGCATCGACCTGGTACCTGGAGTTCTACGCGACCGCCTGAACAGGTACGACCCGTGGAAGGATCCGCCCCGATATGTGAGCTTTCTTCGGAGTGATCGGTCGTTGTTCCGCATACACAGCATCCGCGACATCGCCCTCACGCCCAACGTGCCCCAGGGCCTCGGCCTCCACGCTCTCGGCTCGAGGCAAACGTTCAACCCTCCGCGCGTCGACCGTTTTCTACGCACCTTTTTCGAGACACAGCATCTGCCCTATCCGAAGATCGAGAGCCTCGTGCCGGAACCGCGGTGGATCCTCGATCTCCTGAATGTGAAGTACCTGATTGCATACCTCCCCACTCCCGCCGAGATCGCGTCTCTGGAGGCAGCAGGCTTGTCCGAGGTATTCGTCGACGGCAGCTATCATGTTCTTCGAAATCGCCGCGTATGGCCCCGGGCGTGGATGGCGCGGAGTGTTCTTCACGTTCCGAACGCCGAGGCGGCGCTGGAAGCGGTCGCCACGATCAAAGTGGGAGCCGTCGTAATCGAGGGGCAGGAGCGCGTTCCGACTCCACTCGCAGGAGGGCGGGTGTCGGTGGTTCGCTACACGCCCGACCGTATCGAGCTCCGGGCCGAATCCACCGGGCCGGGCATTGTCGTTCTCTCCGACAGCATCGCGGACGGGTGGACGGCGAGCGTGAACGGGCGGCAGGCAACTCTGCTGCCCGCGAACTACGCATTCCGCGCCGTTCGAGTTCCGGCCGGGATCTCGACGGTTCGCTTCGAGTACCGCACGCCCGGACTGCGAGCCGGGATCTGGTTCTCCGCAGCGTCGCTCCTGCTGATCCTCGTTTTTTTAGCCGTTCCCCGGCCGCTATCCGGCTCCGCAGCAGAAACGGCGTGAGAGATGCGGGCCAGACAGGACCCGCGCTATCGATGCAACTGCCGGAGGAGTGAGTGGCGGCCGGAGCAGGTGAGGATGCCCACCGCGTGTACGCGCAAAAACCAGCGTCGCAAGACCGGAAGTGGCCGCTCAGTACGACAAGCCGGGGCTTCTCGACTCCGGATTCGGCGTGGTGCCTTTCAGTGCTTCTGCCTGCGTCGCCTCGGTCGCCGTTCCGTTGCTGCCTGTGACTTCGCCGGGTCGGGTTGAAGCGCCCTTCTCCTGCGCACCTCGATCGTCGTCAGCAGGATGATGATCGAAAGTGCGGCGAGAGAGGTGACCAACCCGACCCTGAAGCTGGCGGGATCGTACATGAACGTGACCACGCTCGATCCCGGAGGGACGAGCACCGCTTTGAAAGCATAATCCGCCAGCAGCAACTCGGCCGGCATGCCGTTCACACGTGCCTTCCACCCAGGGTAATGAATATCGGAAAAGACGGCGATGGCAGGCACGCTGGTCTCTACTTGCGCGGTGAATGCGTCAGCTCTCCGCTGGATCGAGATGACACGCATCCGCTCTTCTCCCCCGCTCGCCTGAGGAACCGCCGTCAGCTGCGAGGAGAGACCCGTCACGATCACCTCGTTTCGCGGCTCAAAAGACGGTGACAATACCCGTTCGAGCGCCTCCGCATCAGTAGCTACTACTTCTGCAGCGGATGCCGGAACGAGGAAGATCCGCTCGAGCGCCGAGGCTCGTCGAAACAGATGCGCAGGGCCGTCCGATTTGAGCAGATCGACTCCCGGCAGGGCGTTGGATGGCTGCCGACGCTCAACCCATTCGTTCGAAAAGATGTACTTCACGTTCATCAGATCCAGAAGCGCCGGATCAATCGAGGGGAACAGTTCGGCGGCGACATGACCCGACGCATGGGCCGGCCTCAGCGGGGCGAGAATCGCAGCGGTTCGCCTGGTTGCAAAGTCGTATCCGACCGGAGAATCGATTCCAAAGATCATCTCGAGATTGCTCGGTGTCGTTCCGTCGAATGCCGCGAGGCGGTACGTGGACTGATCCGTTTCCTTGAGCCATTTGTACAGCAGCGGTTCGGGAAATACGGTTTTGCTCTCGACGTACGGCACGTGACCGAACGCGAAAGTAGTCATCTCCAGAGTGAGCGCGAGCAATACGATCGCTCCGCGTGTCTTCACCGAAATCCCGCCTGCCGGCAGCAGCACGATGACGGCCACTGCCACCAGAATCAGCGACCATGTGGGCGTCAGTGCGGCTTTCCAGGCTGCTCCATCCGGCGACGGACCCGTCGTCTGGCGCATCAGCACGGCCACCCCGATCGAGCAGACGACACCACCCGAAATCAGAAGAGACCAGAATGCCGGCGCGCGCCAGCCTCGCTTCAACTGACGCTGGAAAACAGTGAGTCCAAACCCCGCAAGGATTGCGATGCAGAAATTCGCGATCAACACCATCCGCCAGTTCGGAATGCTTTCGAACACCGGAAGTGAAGTCACGAGTGGGTAGAAGGGGCCCCATCCGTAACTGACCTGAAGTGTCACGAGGAGAAGAAGCCCGAAGAAAACCAGTTCTCTTTTTCTCTCGATGAGAAGGGGTGACAGGAAGGCCAGCATGATCGCCAACATTCCGGCATACGCTGCGCCTTCCGGGATGAGAATTCCCGCAGAATTGGGATTGCTTCTCGCGTCGCGTGAAAATAGAGCAGTCATCTCATGAAGAGGGCGGGAGCCCCAGTGGGCCGCGGCGCCGACGTCCCTCTCGAGATTTCCGAGCCACTCGATCGTCGGAAAGATCTGAACGGCCGCCAGGGCGACAGCCAATGCGCCGGTCAACCCGAAATCGCGAATGAAACGCAGCTTCCCCGAAGCGTCCTCCGCCAGAGGGAAAGGCAACCGGAAGGCAGCGTACAGCACGGTCGTTACCGTGACGAAGAGTGCCATTTCCGGATGGCCTGCCAGCACCGGCATCGAGAAGGCTACCGCGGCGAGCACGAACTCTCCCGGACCGCTCCTGACTCTCAGACGGTCGACGGCGAGCAGACCCAGTGGCAGCCAGAGAGCCGAATCCACCATCGTCCACCCGTTCCATGCCGTCATCGACCCGCAGGTGGCGAACACCACGCCCGACACGAGTGATCCCGGAAGCGACACACCGAGAGATCTCGCATACCAGGCACAAAACCCGGAGGCCATCAGAAACCGCATCACAAATCCGAGCGCCCACGCGTACGGAACGGGAAGCACGTAGTAAGTGAAATTGAACGGGTAGAAGACCGCCGATTGATGATTCGCTGCCAGCGGCGCGCCGAGCATCGTATGAAAGTTCCAGAGCGGAATAGCGCCGGAACGCACAGTCTGACTCGCGAGGGAACGCCACGGATAGACCTGCGTGATCAGATCACCCATCTCGGCAGTCGGATCGACCTCAGGAGCTCGTTCGGCACTCTGCAATGCCGCAAACTGCAGGACGATTCCGGAGGGAATCGGTATCTTCCCTCCCGCCACGGGCCAGTAAAGAATGAAGCATACGAGCAAGAGAAAGCCCGCGGCGGAAGGCCAACGACTTTCATTAGTTCTGATCCGGGACTTCATGTTGGGACTGAGATCTCCGAAGGGTTCATGGCCCGCAGTACGCGCCAGCCCCTGGCAGCCAGTTTCGTGCGTGTGCCGGACGCGTCGAGCGTAGCGATGAAACTGGGTGCCTCCCAGGCAGGGGCGGAGTCCTGACGCAGCAGCTCAGAATCCAGCACGGGACCGAACAAAGCGCGCCGCAGAGCAAAAACGACATACCCATGCGCACGAAGGTGAGCGACTACCTCGGAACGTCCCACGTTGTGATCTTCGAAGATGATGTGCTTCAAAGCGCGAGACTCGATCAACCGCTGCGCACCTGCAAGCGCGACGATTTCGTGGCCTTCGATATCGATCTTCGTGACTGCGATCGCCGTCCCTTCGGGCACGATGTCATCCAGGCGCTCGAGCTGGATCGGGATCGATCGATCGCCAGCGGCCGACGCCGACACGCTTCCGAGACCGGAGTTGCTCTCGAATGCTTCAGGTATATTGAGATGTGCCGATCCCTTCCTGTCCGAGGCAGCGACCTGAAGGCATTCGATCTTTGGGGATCCAAAGGATTCGCGCCAGATGCGGGCGTTTCGCCGCAGGCGAGCCTGCAGTTCCGGATGAGGCTCCAGAGCCGTCACGCTGCCGTGCGGTCCCACCGCATGGGCCATGACAGCAGTCATCAGACCGATGTTCGCTCCGACGTCGAGCGCGCGATCACCCGACTCGAGGAGTCGTGTAAGAGCTTCGCAAACGACCAGGTCGTAGATACCCAGCGTGCTGACTGCAAGTCCAATCTCCTCGGTGGGGTCGGCGAGAAAAGGCCACCCCCATGGCAGGCTGAGGGAGTGCTCCCCGCGCTGCGCGGGTGCACGGAACATTCGCGTGACGCGTCGAGCCAACCTCGTGGGTCGGAAGACATACTCAGCCTTCAGTACACGGGACACGATCGAGTTCACGCCGCGCGATCGTAGCATGGCGCTTCCCGGCAAAAGCAACGTTGCAGCATTCGGCGCCCGCAGGCACGTCTGAGCTCTACACTCCCCTTCCCGACAAAGCAGTCGACACCGCACGGAACAGAATCCGCAGATCCAGGCCCAGCGACCACGAACAGATGTAGGTCAGGTCGTAACGGATCTTGATTGCTGGCTCGGTGTCGTACTCGGCCCAGACCTGCGCCAGTCCGGCGAGGCCGGGACGGACGATCAACCTCAGGTCGAACGCCGGCACCTGCTTGCGCACCTCGGCGATGATCTCCGGGCGTTCGGGACGGGGCCCGACCAGGCTCATGTCGCCGGTGATCACGTTGATGAACTGTGGCATCTCGTCGAGCCGGTGACGCCGCAGCCAGAGTCCGGCCCGCGTGACTCGATCATCCTGATCCAGCGCGAGCCGAAGATCGCTTTCATGGCCTTCCTCGCGATGTTTCATCGTCCGGAATTTCCACATGAGAAACACCGACCCGTTGCGGCCGGCGCGCTGCTGCCGCAGGAGAATCGGCCTTCCGTCATCGATGAGGATGCCCGCCGCGATGACGATCCACAGCGGAATCGAGAGCAGCAGCAATACAGAACCGAAGACAATGTCGATCGTGCGCTTGACGAATGCACCGACGCCGTATCCTCCCTTAGCCGCCACCTCGACCAGCGGTTGGTCACCCACCCAGCCGAAGGCCCTCGATGTGAGAAGTGCGTCCGCCTGACTCGGCAGCATCAGAAAGCCCTGTGCGCCGCGAATGCGAAATAGTTCGAGACGCACAATGGGATCCTCGCCGTGAGAAACATAAATGACTTCATCGACATCTCGGATACGTTCGTGAACCGACGGGTCGCCGAGTGGGCCCCAATACGCAAGATTGAGCGATTCGCAGGGCGCGGGCCCGACGCTTCCCACGAGCTGGATGCGATGATCGGGATAATCACCCAGCGCCCGGGCAAAGGGCTCGATGTCTTCGGGGCTGCCGACCATGATCGTCTCCCGCGCACGAATCGGGATCAGGTGCTTCAACAGACGCCGCCAGAGTGGAAGAAGGATGGCCTCGATGAGGGGAACCGCGAGCAGGATCGTGCGGGGATAGGGCCGCGTGAGAAGCGTGGCCCCGAGAGCGACGAGTCCCATCTGCATCACGAGCGCTGTGAGCATCAGCGGTTTGTGACGGCGAGACACACGAGGGTTATAGAACCCGCTGAGGGCCATGGTCAGAACCAGCGCGACCGCCGGCAGCAGAATATTCTGGATATCGAGGGGAAAGTTCTCCGGCGGCAGAACCGAGCGCGTGATCTCGAAGTCGATGTTTCTCCGGACGAACACCGCGAAGGCAAGGCTGCCGGCTGCTATCAGAAAGTCGCCCGCGGCCAGGAGAATGAGCCGCAGGCTGCGTTCAATCGAATTCGGCCGGATCACTGTGATTCCCCGAACACGAGATTCCTGAGGCGCTCAGCGGTTGCCTCGCGAGAATAGTGCCGCTCCACAGTCTCGCGGCCTGCGCCGCGCATCACGTCGATCCTGCCGGGGTCTCGCAGAAGTCTCGATGCAATCCCGGCGAACTTCCCGATGTCCGGCTCCACGATGGCTGCCTCTGCCAGATGATCCAGTCCCCGCATCGCAGCAGGCGTTGCGATGATCGCGCATCCCGCCTCGGCCGCTTCGAGAATCTTGTTCGACTGACCAGTTCCGTAGCGTACGGGAAAAAGCGCAATGGAGATGCGCCTGAGGAGCTCAGAGCGGTTTTCCATCGGAGAGACCACAGTGATTCTTTCGCTTCCGTTTCGATTTGCGATTTCCCGCGGAGCATCGGCACCGGCGAGAATCATCCGCGATGACGGCTCGAGCTCGCGAAGCGTCGGCCAGATGTCCGAAACGAGCAGTCGTGCTGCGTCGAGGTTCGCAAAATACGCAAGCCGTCCCCAGAACCCGAACTCGTAGTCTCGTTCACTGCTGTTCGGCGGCTCGATCACCACGCCATTCGGCACTGCGACTGCCTTCGGCCCGAAGAGACTTACCTCATTCTCATTTACCACGATGACGCGATCGTACAGGCTGCCCAGTTGATTTTCGAGCGTGCGTGTCTTTTCGACCTCACGACGCCAGAACGCCCGCATGGGCCCGCGAGCCTCCCTGGCCCTCTCCTCGACACTGAGAGTGAGCGAGTCGATCGCATCCAGAATCGTCCGGCGCCCGGGTGGGGGTGCAGGAATCCATGGATGAAGCCTCGACAGAAGGACGATCGACACGTCAAATGGACCATGCTCACTCTCGGCACGTCGGATCGCTTCGCGCCATCGATATCCTGCGGATACGAGAGCATGCAGCGGAAGCTCCTCCCTCACGGTCTTCAACAGTGAGCCGGCAAAGTCGCCGCGGCGTGCTGCAATGTGACGGACCATGCGCGCATCGCCAGGGAGCTGCCCGGGTGGTGAGACCAGGGTCACGTCCGCGAATTCAACGAGAGCTTCAATCCAGATCTGTGCCCTGAGGCGGTCCCCGGTGTAGGGGGGCCACGGAAATCGTGACGAACTGATCAGAACCTTCAACGCCTCGCCCTCATCCACTGGACCAGAGCACGTGGTGACAGCAGAAGCGCCCCTCCCCACGCGAAACCCATCCGGGCTGCGCTGCGGATCGACGTGCCGCCGCGCATCAGCAGAACGATGTCCGCCAGTGCACTCACGAATGTGACACCGGCGAGCAGAAAAACCCAGGACGCTCCGCCGCGCACCCCGTCGACGAGAAGCCACAATCCCACCACCAGCCGCAACAGCACACTCAGTGATAGAGGACGTCCCAGCATCTCGCAGATGAAAGCCACACCTTCGAGCGGGCGCCCCGCGATCAATCGGTACAGGGCGTCGCCATGGCGGGCAAAGACTTCCAGTTTCCCGGCAAACCAACGCGCTCGCTGCACAGCTGCATCGCGCACCAGGGCCGGCTTGTGATCGATGACGAAGGCGTCGGCAGGCGCGAGTCGCGTCCGTAAACCATCGGCCGCGAGAAGCAGCGAGGCCTCCAGGTCTTCAACCTGCGTCTGAAGCCTCGGGACCAGCGCCAGAAACGCCACCGGGGTCAGAGCCGTTCCCGTGCCCCGCAGACGGATGTTCCAGCCGAGTCTCTCCCGGCCGGCGTCCTCCCCGCTCTGAGCCACCGACTCCGAGACCAGCGCCGCCTCCCCCGGTCCCTCTCCCTTTCCCCTCAACATCGCCTGCATCCCGTCGACACCGGCTTTCCAGGCGAAATGTTCGAAAAATGTGGTCGACAACGCTGAGCCGACATCGACGAGCAGCACCGCATCGACACGCTCGATACGTTCGCGGTGGTGTTCCGCAACCCAGCGGAGCAGCGCCCCTTTCGTCGGGCCCGCAGGCTGCTTGATCAGGACGTTCGCGCCGAGTTCTCGCGCAAGCCCTCCGGCTTCGTCGTCCACTCCATCGAGAACGACCAGCACATCGATGTCCATGTCACCAGCGGCGGCGCGAATCGAGCCGACCGTCGAGGCAACGAGCGCGCCTTCGCTTCTCGATGGAACGAGCACCAGCCACCGTTCGATCGGGAAATCATCCGCGCGATCGAGTGGCAGTCGTGAGGCCGATACGAGGATTCCGCGGATGAGCGAATCGAGAATCGATGGAGCGACCAGTGCAAACAGCCATACGCCGATCAAAGTCGAAGCCGCTCCGCGGACAGTGGAGATGTGTGCATGGTCCGAGTCCGGCTCCGGAATGTATCACGGAGGGAGAAGTACAGTACACAGGGCCAGTGAGAAAAGCGAGGTGACGAGCGTGACGGAGACCTCGAGAATGCCCGCCAAATGAGGCGGGGTGAAAGGGGAATCATCAGGCGCGCTTCAGGAGACGCGTTCCTCGAACCAGCGGAAGGTTTCCGAGAGCCCACTGGTGAAGGGCAGCGGCTCAGGAAGGCGGGCCAGCTCGCGCAGCGCCGTGCCATCGAGCACACTGCGAAGCTGTTCCCCTTTCCTCGCCTCGGCATGCTCTACGCGGATCTCACGGCCGCTCGCGTTTCTGAAAACCTCGACGACCTCATTCAACGTCGTCTCGATCCCCGTGCCGACGTTGAAGCTTCCATCCAGGTCCAGCTCGAGTGCCGCCACATTCGCGCGCACGACATCCGAAACGTGTACGAAATCCCGGGTTTGTTCCCCGCTGCCGTTGACGATGAGAGGATCGCCTTTCAGCACTCGTTCGGAAAAGATCGCGACTACGCCAGCCTCCCCCCGGCTGTTCTGCCGAGGACCGTATACGTTTGCGTAGCGGAGAGAGACCGAGCGCAGACCGTGTACCAGCCGGTAATAGTCGAGGTAGTGCTCGACAGCGAGTTTTGCGCAGCCATAGGGAGACACCGGCAGCAGCGGATGGTTTTCCGTCTGAGGAAAAGTGACAGGCTCGCCGTAGATGGCGCCGCCACTGGAAGAAAAAATGACACGATGCGCGCCGGCCTCCATCACCCGCTGAATCAGGCGCAGAGACCCGACGATATTCACGTCTGCATCAAAAGCAGGATCGGAAACGGATCTTCTGACGTCGGCCTGCGCAGCGTGATGGTTGAGTACGTCCAGACGCGTGGAGCCAAGCCGGTCGAGAATGTTCCCGTCACGAATGTCTCCCTCGATCAGCTCTGCCTCGCCGTTGAGGTTCTCACGGCTGCCGGACGAAAGATCGTCCAGCACCCATACGCGGTGGCCCAGGGCGAGGTAGGCATCGACGATGTGAGACCCGATGAATCCGGCTCCACCCGTCACGACGATGTTCAGTTTGCGCAAGGTTCGTCTCCGATCATGAGGATTAAGCAACACGGTCGAGAAGCATTCGTAACCGCGAGCAAAGGTCTGCTGCGAGTACGTCCGGCCTCAGCGATCCAGTGCGGATGCGATGGTATCGACAACCTCGCCGATCTGCGGTTCGGTGAGCTCCGGATAAATCGGGATGGCGAGACTCTGATCGGCCGCCGCCTCCGAATGCGGATAGCTTTCCTTCGCCCCTGGAAGATCACGAAAACACTTCTGATTAGGCAGCGGTAAAGGGTAGTAGATCTCACACCCGATTCCGGCATCCTTCAACCTGCCCATGACCGAATCGCGGACGTCCCTGCCCTCCGGAAAGCGAATCACGAACTGGTTGTACACATGCCGCCGTGACGGCAGTTCGACGGGCAGAACGACTCTCTCGCCGGTTCCGGCGGCCTGAAACGCGCTACGGTAAATCGCCGCGTTGCGCCGCCGTCCGTCAGTCCATTGATCCAGATGCGCCAGCTTGATGTGCAGAATCGCAGCCTGCAATGCGTCGATGCGGAAATTTCCTCCCACCGAGTGATGAAAGTACTTCGGACGCATTCCATGGACGCGGTAGTCGACGAGCCTCGCCGCGAGCTCGTCATCGTTGGTCGTCACCGCCCCTGCATCACCAAATGCGCCGAGATTCTTCGAGGGAAAAAAAGAGAAGCAGGCCATGATGCCTAGCGCACCGGTTCGGCGGCCGTCCATCTCCGCCCCCACAGCCTGCGCGGAATCCTCGACGACGGCCGCTCCGTTCGAGGACGCGATCCCAACGATCGCATCCATGTCCGCGAGCTGCCCGTAAAGATGTACGGGAATGATCGCCTTCGTCCTCGATGTGAGGTGCTTTTCGATCTCCCGGGGATCGATGTTGAAACTCTCGGGCTCGATGTCTGCGAAGACTGGAATTGCTCCGATTCGCTCGACGACCCCAGCGGTTGCGAAAAAAGAGTACGCCGGTACGATGACCTCGTCTCCCGGCTGGATGTCGAGAACCATCAGCGCGACCAGCAGCGCGTCGGTGCCCGACGAAACGCCGATTGCATGACTCGCGTGGCAATAGGCTGCGAAATCCCGCTCGAAATCTTCGACCCGTTTTCCCAGGATGAAGGCCTGTGCCTCATAGACCTCTTCCGTCACGCGAAGAACGTCTTCCCGGATCGTCTGGTACTGCCGTTTCAAGTCGAGAAGTGGGATGGTCATCGCGGCAATCGTCTCAGGGGCGCCAAGTGTAGCAAACCGAAATCGTGCAGTTCTTCAGCAAGCTCGCACAAGGCGATTTCTCGGCTCGTAAATAATTAAAAACAAGTCACTTAATGTTGAAGATAGTTGGTAGCATCCTTGCTATCTATAGGGATAGAAATGAACCTCAAACACTGAACCAGGAGAACGACATGGATCTCGGGAAGACACTCATCGAATCTCAAAAAACCCGTCAGAAAGGCGGCTGGAAAGGCACCGCGTCCTCCGTGGTCCTCCATGCAGGCTTTCTGGGTGCAGTGCTGTTCCTTTCGACTCAGGCAACCCAGGAGGTCGTTGCGGACGAGTCCCTGATCCCGGTATTCATCTCTCAGGGCGCCGCTCCGCCACCTCCTCCCCCGCCCCCCCCACCGCCGCCGCTGGCATCGAGTGCTCCCGAGATACCCCAGAGCACGCCGAAGGTAGAAGTGCAGCCCGTCCAGACACCTCAGGAGACATTCGTAGCTCCTCGAGAGACGCCTCGCGAGGTGCCGACGGTCGTCCAGCCGGTAACCACAACCAGGCGCGCTGACAGCGGGTCGTCTGCACCGTCAGGCGCCCCCGGCGGCGTCACCGCCGCGGAAGGTGGAGTTGAAGGTGGCGTGGTCGGCGGCGTGGCCGGCGGCGTCGAGAAAGGAACGGTCGGAGGTGAGATAGGAGGCATCATTGGAGGTCAGATCGGTGGCGTCGTCGGCGGAGAGCTGGGCGGCAAGCTCGGCGGAACCCTCGGCGGTACGGGTACCGGCGACAGTGGTCAAGGCACAGGCGGCAACGAGCTTCCTACCGGTCCTGTTCGCGTCGGCGGCAACGTAAAGGCTCCGACAATCGTCTCCAGGGTCGACCCTCAGTACACCGAGATCGCGCGGAAAGCCAGAGTCGACGGCGTCGTCATCATCGAGGCGATCATCGACCGCAACGGACGTGTGACTCAGGTCAAGTCCATCAAGGGTCTTCCGATGGGACTGACCGATTCCGCGATGAGTGCCGTGAAGCAGTGGCGCTTCAAGCCCGGAACGATGGGCGGCCGACCGGTCGATGTCATCTTCAACCTGACAGTCAATTTCCAGCTCGACTGATCAGATCACTTCGCAAAATGAAAACGCCGGCGGATAACCGCCGGCGTTCTTATGTATCCCGTCTGAAAACCGGGAGGGGCACGGGTCAGACGACGACTTCCTGTTTCATCGCTTCGTCGAGTTTTTCGACCTGAGGCTTTCTCTTTCTCGAGATCAGTTTCGCCTGGAGAAAGAGCAGCAGATAATCGCGTCCTCCCGCTTTCGAATCCGTGCCCGACATGTTGAAGCCACCGAACGGATGGACGCCCACGAGGGCGCCTGTGCACTTGCGATTGAGATAGAGATTCCCCACGAAAAATTCCTCTTCCGCCTGCGTGAGCTTTTCCGGATCATTGCTGAACACCGCGCCCGTGAGGCCGTACTCGGTATCGTTCGCAATCGCGATCGATTCGTCGAAGCCTTTTGATCGAATCACCGCGAGCACCGGGCCGAAGATCTCCTCCTGAGCGATCGTTGCGCGGGGCTCGACATCCGCGATCACCGTCGGCTCGATGAAGTAACCCGTCGAACCGTCGCCCTTACCTCCTGTCAGCAGACGTCCACCTTCCTTCGTGCCCTTTTCGATGTACTCCTGAATCGTCTTGAAAGCCGCTTGGTTCACCACAGGGCCAAACTGCGAATCTGCGTTCTCAGGGTTTGCAACGGTCAGCTTTTGCGTTTTGTCGACGACGAGATCGAGAAAACGGTCGTAGACCGCCGTATCGACGATCGCGCGCGAGCATGCGGAGCATTTCTGGCCCTGAAAGCCGAACGCTGACGAGACGACAGCCGTCGCCGCTTCATCCAGATCTGTATCCCGGTCGACAATGATCGCGTCCTTGCCGCCCATCTCCGCGACCACACGCTTGATCCAGAGCTGTCCCTTCCGCGGCTTCGCAGCTTCCTCGTTGATGTGCAGTCCGACCTCTCTCGATCCGGTGAACGCAATGAAGCGGACCTGGGGGTGAGTGGCGAGCGTGTCGCCCACTTCACCACCCGATCCCGTCATGAAGTTGACCACCCCGGTGGGCATCCCGGCCTCTTCCAGGAGCTCGAAGAACTTCCAGGCGATCCAGGGCGCGTCGGACGAGGGCTTCAGGACGACCGTGTTTCCGGTGGCGACGGCAGCTACGGTCATGCCCGCCATGATCGCCAGTGGAAAGTTCCACGGGGGAATGATGGCTCCGACTCCGAGGGGGATGTAAACCAGCTCGTTGTCCTCGTTCGGGATGCGGACTATCGGCTGGTCGTCGCTGTAGCGATAGGCCTCGCGCGCGTAGAACTCGAGGAAGTCGATCGCTTCGGCGGTGTCCCCGTCGGCTTCCGCCCAGGTCTTTCCGACTTCCAGCACCATGACGGCCGAGAAGTCGTGTTTTCTCTCGCGGAGCAGTTCGGCAGTACGGAGTAGCAGACCCGCACGTTTCTCAACCGAAGCTCGCTTCCAGCTCTCGAAGGCACGGACTGCCGCCTGGATTGCATCCTCCACGTTCGACTTGCCAGCCTTGTGGAAGCGGGCAAGCACTTCGTCTTTATTTGAAGGATTTCTCGACTCGAATGTCTTGCCGGTCTCGATTCTCTTTCCATCGATGACGATCGGATACTCGCGCCCGATTTCTGCGCGAGCCCGCTCGATCGCCTGCTGCATGGCCGTCCGACTATCTGCTTTGCCGAAATCGGTAAACGGCTCATTCTTGAATTCGCTCAGCATTGCCTGCTTCCTCCAGTTGGATTTTCCTCGACCGCTAACTCGTTCCTACGGGGCACCTATGTTACTCAATCCCCGCCTCTCGACAACCGCGAGGATCATCCTGTTGTTCTCACTTGTGGCCATTCCGGCATCCGGCTGTACTCTGGTCCGGGAATATCGCGCCCAGCCGCGGTTCGAAAATAGATTCAGTTTCGCCCTTTCCATCGAGGACAATCAGCTGGTCATGACTTCCGCGCGGCTCGGCGGGCGCGACGGAAAGTTCGTCCTGGCCACCGGCCATCAGGTAACCACGGTCGACACCGCCTACGCCGATGCGAATCTCGCCGGCGGCACGGTCGAGCTCGCAATCGGGGAGAGGTTTACCGCCGGCATCAACCCCCTGCGTACTGAGCTCGGGGCTGCGGCGGACGCGCTGCTGGCCGCAGATTTGTGGGGCCAATCCACAATTTCGATCGACTACATGGCCGGTATGCTGACGGTTTCCAGCGACAGGCATCCCAGGCCGAACGACATGGAGGTCTTCCCGTTCGCCGGGCCACCCACGGTCCCGGTAACAGTCGACGGACAGACATGGCGAGCCATCGTTGACACGTCTCTTCCCGACACTCTCGTGCTTCCTCGTGGCTCCCGCCCCAGTTCCAGAGCGCGTGCAGACATCAGGCTCGCGGGTCGCTCGTTCGAGCAGATCGATGTCGCGTGGTCCGACACATCGACACCACGAATCGGCAACCGGTTGCTCTCCCGCTTCCTGGTGATCATCAACTACAGGGATCGTTGGGTCGGACTCTGGCCTGATCCGCGCATATAGGGCTTCTGCCGTTTTCCTCGGTGGTTTAGCCCAATCTGTTGAACGAATGTAGAAACGTGGCGGGTCATCGCACGTTCGGTCCTCAGGAGGTCAATCATGAGTCTTTCGGAACACCGCAGCGGCGGACTCCTCAGCGCTCTGCTTGTCGTTGCACTCTTCACACAAGGTTGCGTGACGGCCACCGTCGACACCTCTGGAGTTCCTTCCGCTCCCGCGACGGCCGCTCGGGACACTCACGAGCAACTGCATGCTGTCCTCTGGGTACAGACTGCCGCGGAGTACCGTGCCCTCGCGCTGCAGGCGTTCAATCTCGCCGCACAGATGATGGATCATGCGCTCGCCGATCGCTCATGGTCTGCAGCAACGGAACAGACAGGTAACTTCGGCAGCCTGCCCCCTGCCGTCATCGTCGACATCGACGAAACGGTTCTCGACAATTCCGCCTATCAGGCGAGGCTCGTCCGGAGCGGTCAATCCTTTTCAAGCGCAACGTGGACCAGGTGGGTCGAGGAAGAGCAAGCGACGGCGACGCCCGGGGCACTCGAGTTCGCGCTCGCAGCCCAGCGGAAAGGAGTCACTGTCTTCTACGTGACGAACCGAAAGGCCATCGAGAAGGAGCCGACTCGGCGCAATCTCCAGAAACTCGGCTTTCCGATGTCTCCACAGACTGACGTCATCCTCGTGCTCGGAGAGCGTCCCGAGTGGAGCGCCAGCGACAAAACTCCCCGGCGCTCATACATCGCCTCCAGTTACCGGATCCTTCTTCAGATCGGCGACAACATCGGAGATTTCATCGCCGATGAGAGCGCATCGATCGAGGAGCGGTTCGCCTCTACGGAACGCTACCGCGCGTGGTGGGGCACACGCTGGATCATGCTCCCCAATCCCGCCTATGGCCATTGGGAGGCGGCAGCCCTCGACCATCGTTACGATCGCCCCGACGCCGAACAGCTGCGAATCAAGCGCGGGCGGCTCGACACGGCGGGCGGTGGGGTAGACTGAGCACAACACTGCAATGAGGAGAGCTCTAAATTGCGAATCATCGGACTTGCTGTCGTGATGCTCGCCCTTCTGATCCCGATGCAACCTGCCCTCGCCCAGAACGGAAAAATCACCCTGGTCATCCACGGAGGGGCCGGGACCATCCTGAAGAAGAATATGACCGCCGAGGCGGAAGCGGCCTATCGCGAGGCGCTCACTCTCGCGCTCAATACCGGATTCGCCGTCCTCGAGAAAAACGGATCGAGCCTCGATGCGGTGGAAGCAACCCTCCGCGTGATGGAGGACTCTCCCCTGTTCAACGCCGGCAAGGGCGCGGTCTTCACTCACGACGGCCGCAACGAGCTCGATGCATCGATCATGAACGGCGCGACGAAGTCGGCCGGCGCCGTCGGCGGTGTGACCATCATCAGAAATCCCATCTCCGCCGCGCGCGCCGTCATGGAGAAGTCCCCTCACGTCATGATGACCGGAAGAGGAGCTGAGCTCTTCGCAACTTCAGCGGGTCTCGAGATCGTGGATCCGTCGTACTTCTGGACCGAAAGGCGCTGGAAAGCGCTTCAGGACATTCTCGTCCGTGAGAAAGAAACGAGCGCAGCATGGGAGATCGCCAAGTCCGAAGACGAAACGAGATTCGGAACGGTGGGTGCCGTCGCGCTCGACAGCCAGGGTAACCTCGCCGCTGCAACGTCCACCGGAGGGATGACCAACAAGCGCTTCGGGCGCGTCGGCGATTCACCAATCATCGGAGCCGGCACGTGGGCCGACAATGACAGCTGCGCCGTCTCCGCCACGGGCGACGGCGAATACTTCATCCGCCTTGCCGTTGCCCGCGATATAGCCGCCCTGGTCGAGTACAAGGGAATGACCGTCGAGAAAGCGTCCGCAGAAGTGATTCACGGCAAGCTCACTGCATTGGGCGGCGAGGGCGGAGTCATCGTCCTGGACCGCAAAGGCAACTTCGCCATGGTGTTCAACAGCGAAGGGATGTACCGGGGATCGATCACCGCCGCGGGTGCAGCGAAAGTGGAGATTTACAAATAGGAAGGGGATCATCCTTTACTCTTCACCCTTCACCCTTCACCCTTCACCCTTCACCCTTCACCCTTCACCCTTCACCCTTCACCCTTCACCCTTCACCCTTCACCCTTCACCCTTCACCCATCACCCTTCACCCTTCACCCTCCCAACTCCCACCTCAACCACAAAACCGC